>CAJUND010000007.1 GCA_910587655.1 uncultured Agathobacter sp.
TACAATAAAAAAGCAACATTTATTCATTATTATTTAAGCAATGTTGTACTAGTATTATTTGCATTCCATTTTTCGTCATACTTTGCAAATCCAGTTCCACCATATACCAAATATTTATTTTTGCGAATAAAATTATTATGCAATAACATTATCCTCAAGTTTTTCAACTCCGAAGTATAAAAGGAGACACAAGAATCCACATTAGGAAAATCCATATATTCATGATTCCCAAGAACTACATATACATCTTTTATATCACTAAGTAATTCATGGTTATAATCAATTAAACAAATATCATCAATTTTCTTCTTATATATCTTTTCATATTCAATAGTCTTATTACTAATATTTATAATTTCTTGCTCAATTTTTTTTATCCTATACTCGTATTTAGAATAATTTCGGGCAACCTCTGCTAACTCATCCAATACATTCTCTGCCGCTATAGGCAAATGTTTTTCTTTATAACTTTTTACCATTTTATAATTTCCAATAACTTCATCCAATGATAAATTAGGACAATATCGTTTTTTATAATTATCGATAAATTTAAAATCAAACCATTGTGCTAACTGATTTTTAAAAATAACCAAATAAATTTCCAGACTTTTCAGTTTGTTTTCATACTTTATTTTTTCCAGAGGCAAATTTTTTTTCTTAGTTTTAAGTAAATTTAATTCTGACTTAAATGCTTTGAACTTCTCAAAATTATGTTTCTTTACAAATAATTTGTAAAACTCTAATGTTATATCTTTTTTTGATGAAATATCACCTGCAAAAACAATAATACCAGACTTTTGTTCATTCATTGATTCATATAATTGATCTACTATCTGGTCAATCATCCTTTTAGCGCTATTATCAAAACATTTTAAATGATGCAATAAATGAATATCAGATATATATGATATTAACAAATAATCATGAGACCAATCTATTTTTCCACCATAATAAGGCAAAGGCGTAGAAATATCCTCAACTCTTGCTAACTGAGCATCCATATTTTGCAATAACAAGCTGTCTTGCTCCCAATTATACAAACTCTCCTCATAATTAGGTGCATTATCTTCATCAAGTGTGCACGCTAAACACTCTGCACCAATACAAGAACGCCATGCAACACAGCTAAAACTCTTATCATCCATATAGTGAATTCTGCCACAAATTTGGCATTTAACCTTATACATTGAATTTATTTTTAACCCCTTAACACAATCAAATTCTGTATTTGGACGTTTTTTATGATATAAACAAGGTAATTTACGAATAAAGAAATACGCCCTATCAAGATTTTTTTCTAGATACTTCGAAACAAAAGATTCTGGCATAGAAGCTTTTTCATTAAATTTCACATTCTCTGCTTCTGATAACTCATAATAATTCTGAAAACTTTCGTTATCAAAAATATCCTTCCATTTATCATACTTATTCCATTCACTTCTGGCTAATTTTTTTATTATATCGGCCATCTCATTATTTGCTGTAATATTGTCTCCAATAATCTCAAGACATCCTGATGTATCCCCAATTTTCATTACTATACCCTCTTTAACTGCTTATTTCTATATTCATATATGCCAAATTCAAAACGACCTCTTGTAAAATCTAAACCAATAACATAACTGCTACTTATAGAATTTACTCCCATAAAATTAATTATAGAATGCTCTACATTCATAACAAACGTTACAACATCTACAAAATCGCTAATATCAGCACTTATTTCCATTGTTTTTGATGTTATTGAGTCATACAATGATAATGAATAATTCTTGTAATAATTTTTTACAATAAACTCATTAATAAGAGAAATTCCATTATCATCTTTGGGAATCCATATAACATCACCAGTGGAAGGAAATAATTTTTCTTCATATTCTGCCATAATTTATTGCCCTCTTTGTATTACTTTTCAAAAAATTTCATCCTTTTTCCAATATATTATACAACATTTATTATTATTTTTCAATTTTTCCACATTTAATTAATTTTTCTTGATTCATCCGGAAAATCCGAGCTGGTTTTTGATTTTCCGGATGAAACATGGGAAACTGTGAGAATGCGTGAAATACAGCCCTGCAGTATACCAGATACCCTATAGGACTTTTATTTACCAGAAACTGTTTTACATCTTTATCTTCTTAATTTTGCACTGATGCTTTTTAGTATTCCTATCATAATTAATCCCAACAAGCAGAACTTCACCTGTATACCCGTCAAAAACCTGCATATACCGTCTGTCCAGAATTTGCTGTATTGCAGCACTGGCAGATTTGTCATATTTCAGTTCCACCACAAGTGCCGGTTTTCCCGCCAACGGCAGAAAAACCACATCAGCAAACCCATGACCTGACGGCATCTCCCGGATAAGCCTGTAGTCTTTTCTTGCGCTGTAGTATGCAAGACCAATGGAACAGGCAAGTGAATTTTCATCATTATAGGTCAGTATGGAAGCTACATCTGTATGTGCCCGGTCAAGCGCTGCGGCGACATTTCTTTCATCACAAAGCAGTGTGTCCTCCAGCAGTTTTTCTGATGCATTTAAAACCCTTATAACCTCCGGCCATCCGCCTACACTCATGGCATTTTCAAACTCTCTGGTAATCTCCTTATTTGGAATGAATACTTCTTCTGTATCAGAATCATATCCCAGATATCCCAGATGGACTAACAGAGTAAGAACATCATCCTTCGTTTTAAGACTACACATATCATTCTGGAAACTTCTCGTATTTACCCTGACGCATCCGCCGCCAAGCATTCGCACAATATTTTCCCTGAGTCCGCCAAAATCCATATCCATATAGATTTTCAGGGCTTCGTAAGTTTCTGTATTGGTCCAGTAACTTGAAAAATGTCTGCATCTCATTGCTTCCACAACAGACCTTGGATTATAAATATGCTTATACTTCCGAAACAGATACCCATCATACCAGCTTTCTGTTTCTGCAAAATCCATCCCATACTGCCTGCACAGTTTTTGTACCTCCGTTTCCGTAAAACCAGTGTATTCCTCCATCACTTTCTGGTCCGTCATTGAATATTCCAGAAACATATTCAGTGCAGAATGTGAACCGTATTTTTTGACCGGAAGAATACCTGTCATGTAAACGAGCGCCACATATTCCCTGTCCTTTAAAAGATTACGCAAAAAATCAAGATACTGCTTCTGCAGTTCTTCTTCCTCTTTCTTTTCACGCATCACACAGTCCCATTCATCTATTAAAATAATAAACTCCCTGCCCGTTTTTGCATATATCCTCCTTAGCGCCGCAGACAGTCCTATATCCTGCTGTATTAGAAATTCCCCGTATTTCTCCCTGATTTCCTCAAGCACCTCCTGTTCCAGGTAATCTGTCACTTTCCCTGAAGCAGATTCACTTAAAAACTGCTGCATGTTCAAAGAAATCACATCATACCGGTTCAGATATTCCTGAAAAGTTTTATGATTTTCTATTTTACATCCCCTGAATAAATCCACAGAATCACAGCCGCAACTGTAATATGCTGCAAGCATCCCAAGTGTCATGGATTTGCCAAAACGCCGCGGCCTGCTAACACAGATAAATTTTTCATTAGTATTTATATACTGATTTGTGTATGCGATTAATCCCGTCTTGTCCACATAAATTTCTGACCGGATAGATTCCCGGAAACTTTTATTCCCCGGATTCAAATAAATTCCCATTGGCATGCCTCCTAGAGTTTTATATGTTTCCATTTAGTATATCAGTGATTATTCCGTCACGCAAGAAAAACCGCATGGTACAACACGACAAACGCCTGAATGAATTATTAACAAAATATCCAATTTCTGGTATAATCAAAGAAATAAGGATGGATTTGTTTATGAAAGCACTTTTAGATTATGTAAGTACGGTGACAGATATAAGACAGAAAAAAGGTTCTGCGCAATTACCTGGAACTTCCAAACGGGATACCTTCCCATGACACAATCCAAAGGGTTTTTGCAATCGTGCCTTCGGAATTTTTGGAAAATTTTCAGAAACAGCGGAATGAAATGTTAAACAGCGATGAGGGGAACAAAATAAAAAGGATTCTTGCAATTGATGGGAAAACCCAAAGAGGCAATGGCGGCAAAAACCAGAAAGCCAACCATATTGTGATCGCTGTGGATGAAAAAAGGCTTTGTCTGGGTCAGAAGCGTGTAGAAGAAGCAACGCGGGCGGTACGGGGACACTGGATGGCAGAGGGCTACCACTGGCATCTGGATGTAACGTTTCGGAAGGATGGAAACCATATGGCAGAGAAACAGGCAGCGTATAACCTGAATATCATGAGGAAACTGTCACTGAATAATTAAAACTGACAGAGGCAGGAAGCAAACCTTTAAGTTTGAAAAAGAAAAGGTATGCAATCGGTACAAATCCAGAAAAACATCTAGAGCAGATTATAAATTTATAAAAAATACTGGTTATATAGGTTTTGATATGAAATACATTCATGCGTTTGTCGTGGAAAAGACCGGAAAATGCCTTTACACACTAACTCAAACATGATCTAATCTGATTAAAAAAGGAGCAACCGCCCACAAGGGGTTGACCAGTTGTTAGAATAGCAAAGCCACCCTTAACCGTCCAAAGTACAAGGGTGGTTTTTGCTATGTATGGCTACTTACAAAGTAAATATACACTCTGTAACACGATTGCTCCATGGCAAAATTCTACCACTTTCTTTTGATTGTGATAACTCATTTACACGAAGGGAACAAAAACAATGAAACAGTTCAAACTGTTATCTGGAGGATATACAAAAATTTAAGGATATTATCCGGAATGCAAAATCAGCGTAAAAACTGTCAGTACTCCTCTTCCTCCACAATCTCCGCAATATCATTCACCGGCTTTTCCAGCCCCTCAATGACCAGATTATTCTTTTTTGCATAATCCCACAAAGCCGCATGAATCGCCTCCTCCGCCAGAAGGGAACAGTGGACCTTGACAGGCGGCAGTCCGTCCAGCGCCTCCATCACCGCCTGGTTTGTGACCTTTAACGCTTCCTGCACGGTCTTTCCCTTTACCAGCTCCGTTGCCATGCTGCTTGTTGCCACTGCTGCACCGCAGCCAAATGTTTTGAATTTCACATCCTGTATTACGCCCTGCTCATCAATATCAAAGTACATCCGCATGATATCCCCGCACTTTGCATTTCCCACAGTTCCCACGCCGCTGGCGTTTTCAATTTCACCAACATTTCTCGGATGATTAAAATGGTCCATTACTTTTTCGCTGTACATCACAAACCTCCCGTTTATTCCTTATTTTCTTTCTTTAAAAAGTCCTCGTAAAGCGGCGACATATGACGCAGCCGTTCAATAATTTTCTTTAACTCGTCCACCACAAAATCAAGATCTTCCTTTGTGGTTTCCGCGGACAGTGTCAGCCGCAGGGAACCATGTGCAATCTCATGCGGCAGTCCAAGCGCCAGCAGCACATGCGACGGGTCGAGTGCGCCTGAGGTACATGCCGAACCGCTGGAAGCACAGATGCCAAGCTGTTCCAGCAGAATTAACATGGATTCCCCTTCGATAAACCGGAAACAGAAATTCGCATTGCCGGGAAGCCTGTCTGTTTTATGCCCGTTTAACCGGGAATACGGAATTTCCTCCAGCACCCGCTTGATCAGATGGTCCCTTAAAACAGTTTCTTTTTTTATGTTTTCCTCCATGGTTTTTCCTGCGGTTTCCGAAGCTTTGCCAAAGCCGACAATCCCCGGTACATTCAGTGTTCCGGCACGCCTGTTTCTCTCCTGCGCCCCGCCATGGATCAACGAACGGATTTTTACCCCTTTTTTAATATATAAAATCCCGACGCCCTTTGGACCGTGGAATTTGTGTCCGCTTGCGGAAAGCATGTCAATATTCATTTCCTCCACATCAACCGGAATATGCCCGTATGCCTGCACCGCATCGGTATGAAACAGCACGCCGTGTTCCCTTGCTGTTTTTCCGATTTTTGCCACTTCTTCAATGGTTCCGACTTCATTATTTGCCATCATAACCGATATCAGTATGGTATCCTCCCGGATGGCAGCTTCTAATTCCTCCAGTGAAATTTTCCCGTCACTGTCCACATCCAGATATGTGATTTCATATCCTTTCTTCTGTAAATATTCGCAGGTATGCAGAATCGCATGGTGTTCGATTTTACTGGTGATAATATGTTTTCCCTTGTCCGCATACGCTTCCGCCGCTGCCTTGAGCGCCCAGTTGTCCGACTCGCTTCCGCCGCCCGTAAAATATATTTCCTCCGGGTTCGCATGAATCAAAGCCGCCGCCTGCTTTCTGGCATAACTTACCGCTTTTTCCGCTTCCCCGGCAAAGCCGTAAAAAGCAGAAGGGTTTCCGTATTTTTCACTGAAAAACGGCAGCATGGCGTTTACCACTTCCTCGCTGGTCTGCGTGGTTGCCGCATGATCCAGGTATATAAATTTTCCCATAAAAATTTCCTCCTACAACATCGCCTTATCCTTAAACCTTCCTAATGAAGCCAGGTAATCAGCTCCTGTTTCGCTGATATGCATGTCCTTTCTTACCAGGTATCCAATCGTCATTTTTTCTTCCGAATCCAGCCGTACCGCAACATATTCCGTGCCGTTTAATTCCTCGCAGATAATCCCTGAGCAGATGGTGTATCCGTCTATCCCGGTCATTAAATTTAACAGCGTTGCCCGGTCGCTGGCTTTTATTATTTTTTTATAAGGAACAGTACTTAAAACCTCCTCTGCAAAGTAAAAAGAATTATGCGACCCCTGGGCAAAGGACAGGCAGGGGTACTCCATCAGCTCATCCAGCTTAATCTGTTTTTTCTCTGCCAGCGGATGATTTTTTGACATATACACATACAGTCCGCAGTCAAACAGCGGATGAAATTCCAGACGGTATTCTGTAAACAGCTTCTGCAGCACCTGCCTGTTAAAATCATTCAGGTATAAAATTCCAAGCTCCGATTTGCAGTTTCTGACATTTTCAATAACCGTATAGGTAATGTCCTCGTAAATTTCAAATTCGTAATGTTCCATCCCGTACTTTTTGATGGTTTCGATAAACGCCTGGACCGCAAATGTATAGTGCTGCATGGACACGCTGAATCTCTTTTTTGTTTCCTTTTTGCTGATATACTTTGCATCCAGAAGCTCGTACTGTTCCAGCACCTGCCTGGCATATCCGATAAATTCCTCGCCCTCCGCCGTCAGCGAAATACCCGTTTTGGTTTTATGGAAAATCTGGATTTCCACTTCTTTTTCCAGGGTGGCAATCGCACCTGAGAGACTCGGCTGTGAAATAAAAAGCTTTTTTGCCGCATCATTAAAGGAATTTTCCCCGGCTGCACATACTGCGTATTTTAACTGTGTAAGCGTCATTTTACAATCTTTCCTCCTGCCCGTAAACATCAATGAGATGTATGACAATTTCCAAAATCATTCTAGCACTATAAACCTATCAAGTCAATAGGTTTATAGGTATTGATTTTTTCCTGCCCAAAGGCTATACTTAAACATACGGACAGACTGCTGCCCGACAGGAGGAATATTATGATTTCAACAAGAGGAAGATATGCCCTGCGCCTGATGACAGATCTGGCAAAGCAGGAACCGGAAACCTACACGCCGCTTAAAGATATTGCAAAACGGCAGGAAATCTCTGAAAAATATATGGAAATTATTATAAAAGAACTGGTGAAACGCAAACTGATTCAGGGACTGCGCGGAAAAGGCGGCGGCTATCAGCTTACCCGCAGCGCTTCTGATTATTCCGTGGGGGAAATCTTAGAAGCCGTCGGCGAACAGCTCGCTCCCGTCGCCTGCCTGCTGCCGGAAGCCAAAAGCTGCGACAGGGAGGACGCCTGCCCTACCATCCGCATGTGGAAGAAATTCAACCAGCTGTCGCACGATTTTTTTTATGGCATTTCCTTAGAGGAACTGGCGGAAAATAAGCTTACCTGATATTATCAAATGAAAACACATTTAAAAATTTTTTTGCGCGTTCCGTTTTTGGATGCTCGAAAAATTCCTCTGCCGTTCCTTCCTCTGCAATTTTTCCTTTGTCAATAAAGATAATCCGGTCTGCGACCGCCCTGGCAAACTGCATTTCATGTGTGACAATCAGCATGGTTTTCCCCTGCTTTGCCAGACCTAGAATCACATCCAGCACTTCCCTTACCATTTCCGGGTCAAGCGCGGCGGTCACCTCGTCAAACAGCAGGATTTCCGGATGCAGGATCAGCGCACGGACAATCGCCGCCCGCTGCTTCTGTCCTCCGGAAAGCTGTCTCGGATAGCTCTGCGCCTTATCTTCCAGCCCCACCTTTTTTAACAGCTCCATGGCTTCTGTTTTTACTTCCTCTTTTTTTCTTTTCTGCACCCGCAACGGCGCCAGCGTAATATTATCCAGCACCCGCAGATGCGGGAAAAGGTCGTAGCTCTGGAACACCATGCCAATCTTCTGGCTGCTGCCCGCGGATGCGTTTTTTCCATCAACCAGAATTTCCCCGGACTGTATTTCCTCCAGTCCGTTCATGCACCTTAGCAGCGTGCTTTTTCCGCAGCCGCTCGGTCCGACGATTACCACCGCTTCCCCCTCGTTTACGCTCAGGTTAAAATTTTCAAAAATGACCTGGTCTTCAAATTTTTTATTTACATTTTTTAGTTCCAGTACTGGTTCTGCCATGTCTAACTCCATTTCTTTTCCAGTTTTCCTGCCGCCGCACTGAACGGCCAGCAGATGATAAAATAAAGAATAAAAATTACGAAAAAAACGCCAAACGCAGCATTGGGACTTGTCATACGGTTCGCCTCAATCATCTGCTGCCCGACCTTAAGCACCTCCACAACGCCAATCATCAGTATCAGGCTGGTGGTCTTAATCATGCGCGTAATCAGATTTATGGATAACGGCATGAGCCTGCGGAGTGTCTGCGGTAAAATAATATAAAAATATATCTGTCCCCGGCGAAAGCCCAGCGCCTGGCTGCTCTCATACTGGTGCTTTGGAATGCTTACAAGCGCACCCCTTACCAGATCCCCCATTTCCGCGGTTCCCCAGAGAACAAACACTATCATGGACGCTCCCTCTCCCGGCAGATTCCAGCCCATGCTTCTGGTTGTCCCGAAAAATACCAGAAACAAAAGCACAAGCTGAGGCATAATGCGGATAAATTCCAGATAAAGCTTTGTGAAAAACCGTACCGCGATATTTTTCCGCGTCATTAAAATTCCAAGAAGAATCCCCAGCGGTATGCTGACGGCAATGGAAACCAGACTGATTTTTACCGCTGTAAACAGCCCGCCCAGAAGACGGATAAAATTACTTCCCTTAAACAAAACCTCAAGTCCCAAATCCGGCATAACGCACCTTCCTTTCTAAAACTGCCCCCGCAATGGATACCGGCAGAAGAATCATCAGGTAAAACACCACTAAAAGCGCCAGACTCTCTGTAGTCTTATAATAAAGCCCGATCAGATCCTTTGCGGTAAACATTAAATCCATCAGACTGATAGCAGAAAATACGCTGGTTTCCTTGAGAAGAAAAATAACATTCGCCACAAATGCCGGAATACTGGTGGAAACCGCCTGCGGCAGCACGATATACCGCATGGTCTGCGCCCTGCTCATTCCAAGACTGTATGCGCTCTCCCTCTGGATGTTTTCCACGCCTTCCAGACCGCTGCGGAATGCCTCCGCCATATAGCCGCCGCCCAGAAACGCCAGACCTGCCACCCCGCAGACCTCCGGCGTCAGCGCCAGCCCCGTTTTCGGCAGTCCGTAATAAATGAAAAACAGCTGGACGAGAAGAGGGGTGTTGCGGCTGACCTCGATATAGACTGTCACTATCTGCCGCAGGATGGGAATTTTTTCGTACAGCACCAGCGCACAGAACAGACCGGTAATGACTGCCAGAAAAATCCCTTCCATGCCCAGCCGCACGGTTAAAACTGCTGCACGCCTGTATAATGGCAGTACGTTTTCTATGTATGTAAAATCCACCGCTGCACCTCTTTCCTGCTTTTTACTGCTGCACGCCTTCGACCACAAGGGTGTCTTTGTATTCATCACCGTATGTTCCGGCAAGGGTTTCCTCATAGTCTTTGCGGAAAAACTGCTCTTTCCCAAGCTTTTCCATATCTTCGTTTATCCACTCCAGCAGCGTGGTATTTCCTTTCGTCACTGCCGGGGCAATCGTATCATTGCTGCCAAGGCTTGGAATCCCCACCGTGTATCCGTCATTCTGTAACGAAAATGCAATTACTTCGGTGTTGTCATTTGCCCATGCAATACCGGTTCCGTTTTCAAACGCCTCCTTTGCGGTTGCGTAGGAATCAAATTTCTGCAGCAGAATATCCGGGTAATTTCTGGTCAGCCAGGTTTCCGCCGTGGTACCGGAAATGACAATTATTTTATCATCAGCTCCCAGTTCGTCCAGGCTTTTTACCACATTGTCATTCCGGCTTACCACGCCAAGCGCCACATTCATGTACGGACTGGCGAAATCCACCTCTTCCCTGCGCTCATCCGTTACCGTAAAGTTTGCAAGAATCATATCCACTTTCCCGGTCTGTAAATACTCAATCCGGTTTGCCGCCTCAGTGGAAACGTAATTTACTTTTACTCCTAAGTCCTCCGCCAGTCTGTCGGCAAAATAAACATCATAGCCTTTGTAATCCCCGTTTTCATCCACATAGCCAAACGGATTTTTATCGGAAAACACACCAATGTTTATGGTTCCGTCCTCTTTAATTTCATCCAGCGTCCGGAATATTTCCTTACTCTCCGTTCCTTTTGCCGGATTCTCTTTATCCACGACAGCGGCTTTATTTCCGCAGCCTGCCAGACTCCCTGTTAATGCTAATGCCAGTGCCAGCCCAATTCCTGTCCATTTTTTAAAATTCTTCATCGTCTTTTCTCCTCTCTTATTTTTCCTGTCATCTGCGCCAGCCGTTCCAGCGCCTCTTTTAACACACTTTTCGGACACGCCACATTGATTCTCTGGAATCCCCTTCCGCATGCCCCGAATATCCTGCCGCTGTCCAGCCACAGCTTCGCCTCATGAATGATACGGCGGTCAAGCTCTTCTGTCTCCAGTCCCAGACCGTTAAAGTCCAGCCAGACGAGATACGTCGCTTCATGCTCACCCATGGTGACATTTTGCATATGCTCCTTTACAAAGCTTCTGGTAAATTCGATATTTTCTTTTATGTAAGAAAGCATGGCGCGATACCATTCCTCCCCGTTTTCATATGCCGCCTCACACGCCACCAGTCCCATAAGACCGGGCTGGCTGACGCCTGCTTTGTCCAGCTCCTTTTTAAACATCCGCCTTAACCTGGGATTGGGAATAAAAATATTGGAAAGCTGCATTCCCGCCAGATTAAACGTCTTGCTCGGCGAGGTACAGGTGATACTGATGTCTTCATACTCTTTTTTTAATCCGGCAAACACATGGTGTTTTCCCTGGAAAATAAAATCATGGTGGATTTCATCACTGACAACCACGACCCCGTATGTTACGCAGATATCCCCAAGCCGCAGCAGCTCTTCTTTTGTCCACACCCTTCCCGCCGGGTTATGCGGACTGCACAGTAAAAACAGCCGGACGTTCTCCTCTTTGATTTTTCTTTCAAAATCCTCAAAATCAATATGGTACCTGCCATCCTCACCCAGATATAAATCGCTGCTTACCAGTTTCCGTCCGTTATCCTCTGTCACTTCCGAAAACGGGTAATAGACCGGCTGCTGGACCATTACGGCATCCCCCGGCCTGGTATAAGCCTTTACCGCCATTGCCAGGGAAAATACGACGCCCGGCGTCTTTAACAGCCACTTTTCCTGCACGTCCCAGCCGTGGTGGTTTTTCATCCATGCCCTTACGCTTTCAAAGTACCCATTCTGTGCTTCACTGTAGCCAAAAATTCCGTAACATGCACATTTTACAAGCGCATCCTCCACATAAGATGAAGTTTTAAAGTCCATGTCCGCCACCCACATCGGCAGCACATCCTCCGGCATGCCCCGTGCCTTTGCAAAATCATATTTCAGACACTTTGTATTCCTCCGGTTTATGACCGTATCAAAATCAAGATTTCTCTCTGCCATGCAATTCCTCCTCAACTTCAGCAAACACCTGCCCTAATTCCTCCAGTAAATCCTTACAGTTTTCAATCCCCACCGAAAGTCTTAAGGTGCTGTCAGTAATTCCGTTTTTCGCCAGAATTTCCGGCGGAACGTCCGCATGCGTCTGCGTGACCGGGTAGGTTAAAAGCGTTTCCACACCGCCAAGGCTTTCCGCAAATTTTATCATTCTGACCTTTTCCAGAACCGCAAGCGCAAACTCCCTGCTCTCCACCTGAAACGTCAGCATTGCCCCGAAGCCGCGCGCCTGTTTTCTCATAATGTGATAGCCGGGATGTTCCGGCAGTCCCGGATAAATGACCTTTGTCACCGCCTTTTGCCGGTTCAGCCAGTCTGCGATTTTTACCGCATTTTCCTGTGCCCGGTCCATCCGGATTCCCAGTGTTTTGATACCGCGCAGAATCAGAAAACAGTCAAACGGCGCCAGTCCCGCCCCGGTCGTTTTAATGAGAAAACGAAGCTGTTCACTGATATCCTCCCGGTCCGTTACAAGAAATCCCGCCAGCGTGTCATTATGCCCGCCTAAGTATTTTGAACCGCTGTGCAGCACAATGTCCGCGCCAAGCGTCAGCGGATTCTGAAAATACGGGGAAAGAAACGTATTGTCCACGATAAGAAGCAGTCCGTGTTTTTTTGAAATTTTCGAAAGCGCTTTAATATCGGTCACATTCATCATCGGATTGGTCGGCGTTTCAATATAAACCGCCTTTGTATTTTCATTTATGTATGCTTCCACGTCGTCCTTACAACAGTCAATACTGGAAAACGTAATCCCGTTTTTTTCGGATACGTTCTGAAACAGCCGGATGCTTCCGCCGTATAAATCAGAATCCACAATCAGGTGGTCACCCGGATGAAACAGCTCCATCAGCAGGGAAACTGCTGCCATTCCGGTTGACAGCGCAAATGCATCCGTGCCGTTTTCCAGCGACGCCACCACTTTTTCCAGATGCTCCCTGGTCGGATTCTGCAGTCTGGTGTAATCATAGCCCGTGCTTTTTCCTACGCCCGGATGGGCATAGGTCGCGGTCTGGTAAATCGGATAGCTGATGGCCCCGTAATTTTCATTTTTCCCTTCATCCTCCTCCAGATGAAGGCATCTTGTTTCTATTTCCCTTGACATAATGGTCTCCTTTTCCTCAATTCAGCAGGCAAGACTGTCAAAAAAAGTCTTTTCCTTTGCGCATTCCTCCTGCCTTGCCTTTGCAAGCTCCATGCCCTTTTTCACAAATCCGCCCTGAAACTGTTTTCGAATTTTCCATGCATAACGGTTGTCGGCGTCCTCAAATTTACGGTATTCAAAATCCAGGATGTCTGCGGTATCAATTCCGTTTTCCCGGAAAAATGTTTTCATGGCGTCTATCATGTTTACCGCCGCCTGCG
Organism: uncultured Agathobacter sp.; assembly: GCA_910587655.1. Taxonomy (GTDB): domain Bacteria; phylum Bacillota; class Clostridia; order Lachnospirales; family Lachnospiraceae; genus Roseburia. The sequence goes on from CAJUND010000007.1 coordinate 13,532, forward strand.
CCACGGAACAGATACTGCCGTCCGGCAGCGCGATTTTAACAGTCTTTAAATCATAATGCGCCGCATTCTTAAAATTCTGCACCGCCTGCACCTGGTGCTTTACGGCAAATTTTTCCTGCGGTTTGCACAGGAGCCATATCATCAACAGCTGCGCAAACAGCACGTCCTTCACCTCAAGCCCCTCTGGACGCAGCGGGTTTAAGTCAAACATCCGCAGCTCGATATGGCTGACGCCGTCTGTTTTCAGGGAATCCAGGGTATTATCCCCCGCCGGTTTCAGCCGGACTGGATAATACAGCTCTGACGGCGCTTTTAACAGGCCGTTGTCCACATAGCTTTTGATACTGTCCGCATAGGCTCCGATACTACGGTAATCGAACAACGGGGCAAAATCGTTCCAGTATCCCAGCTCGCTGCAGCGTACCGACGCCAGTCCCATAAAAACATCCGAACCGCAAACGCCCTTTTCCACAAAGGAACTGTCCAGCAGCGGGCTTGCCGCAGTAACTGCGGTCAGTATCCATCCATAGATGGCAAGGTTTTCCGCCAGTTTTAAATATATCCGGTTCTTATAATCCGAAAAATTCTTACCGCCCTGAATCTGAAAGCCGTGGCGCAGCAGCTCCTCGGAAAAAGAAAAATTCACATGGATGCCGCAGAATGTCATTTTATATCTCCCGTACTTATCCGATAAATAATCCCGGTAACGTGTCTTAAACTGTTCCGGTCCTCCGAAAGCGGCAACCGGAATGTCATTTTCATTTCTGATATAAGGCGGATTGGAAAACGGCCAGAGATATTCCCGTTCGGAAAGATTCTTTAAGGTCTTCTGTATCATCGTATTATGCTCTTTCAGTTCCTGCACGGCAGCAGCTGCCGTTGTATGCACGCGGGTATTGATTTCCGTCTGGTTCTCACAGAAATCCCTGACAACGGAATCATGATTTTCAAACGGATGCCTGGTATGGGCAAATGTACCGTCCCCCAGTACCCGCAGGCTTTCTTTTTCCAGTCCGAACATGCCGTCCCTTATATGTTTTTTCATATATGAATCATTAAGTAACATCGTTTTCCTCCTACAGTCTTGAATAATCCAGAAAAAGCATTTTCATTTTTTCCGGGTCCTCCACATAAGTAAATCCGTGGTCTGTTCCTCTTTTTACCAGCTTCCCGCCCTTATATGCCAGCAGCGTGTTTACCGGAAGCGGTTTCCATTCCCCTCCATCCAGCGGAACCGTGGAAAAAACAAATCCTCCGTTTCTTTCTGTTACATGCAGTCCGTTGTTACAGTTCGTGTGGACGTAAAAATACTCTCCGTCGCAGATTAACAGGTTGAGTTTATTTTCCGGTGCAATTTCACGGATGATTTCATCAAGCAGGTAAAACCGTGTTTCTGCATCCGGCGAATGAGCGTTTTTACCCTGGTATTTGTTTATCCTGTCTGTCAGGAAATATAAAATGCGTTCACTGTCAGTCTGTCCCTCCTGCTTATAAAAATACGGATCCGTTGCTTTCCCCTCAAATATGGTTCCGTTGTGCGCCAGTGTCCATACACGCCCGGAGGAATCTTTCCTGACAAAGGGATGGCAGTTTTCGTATTCCATGTTTCCCTTTGTTGCCAGACGGATATGTGCAATCATATGATCTGCATAAATGGGACTGCTTAGATATTCTTTTAATTTTGCACTTTTTTCTGCTTCCACTGCCTGTTTTTCAATCCGTACCGTGTTTTTTTCAAAAAACGCCATTCCCCATCCGTGGGGATGCCTGACGCCGTGCGAAAAAAACACGGAGAGCAGATCATTCAGCTGTATTTTCCCGGAAGTATTTACTCCAAATAATTCACACATAACAGTTACCTCTTTTTAATGATACCGGAGGGACTCGAACCCACAACTTCGGTTTTGCGAACCTATGCCATTCCAGCGGCCACGGCATCAGATATCAGCTTCTTTTATCAATGCGGCTGACAATCCGTATTCCCACTTCCTGAAACAGCTGGACAATCAGTACGAGAAACGCCACCGTAATTAACATAATATCCGTCTGGTAACGGTAATATCCATAATTGATGGCAATCGCCCCCAGACCGCCGCCTCCTACAAATCCCGCCATGGCGGAATATCCAAGTATGGTTGCCATGGAAATCAGGGAACCCACCAGAAGGGATGGCGCAGCTTCCGGCAGCAGAACCTTATATATAATCTGGAACCGGGTAGAACCCATGGACACTGCCGCCTCCACCACGCCGGGATTAACCTCCTTTAAGGAAGATTCCACCATTCTTGCCACATAAGGCGCGGCTGCCACTACCAGCGGGACAATCGTTGCGGTTGAACCAATCATGGTTCCCACTACCAGCCTGGTAAACGGTATAATTGCCACCAGTAAAATCAGAAACGGTACGGACCGTACCAGATTGATAAAAATTCCCACAATAAAATGTATTACCCTGTTTCTGCAGATTCCCTGCCTGTCGGTCACAAAGCTGACAACACCCAGCGGAATGCCTGCCAGATAGGCAATCACTGTGGATACAACTGTCATATATAATGTTTCCTTTATTCCGTTTGCCAGTAATTCTATCATCTGCTGATTCATGCGCCGTTTCCTCCTTCCTCAAAATGTATCTGATTTCTTTTTAAAAAGTCCCGGACAAGGTTTTTCTTTTCCTCATCCTCCGGCAGTTCGATTAACATCTGCCCGTATGCCCTGCCGCCGATATTTTCTGTATTTGCACCCAGAATATTTACCTTTGTATTACATTCCAGTACCAGTGTGGCTATCACCGGTTCAAACGACGACTGTCCGTCAAAGGCAATCCGTATGCGGTTTCTCCCAGCGTCTGAACCGGCTTCATCCTTATCCGGCAGAATCAGCCGCCTTGCCGTTTCTGATTTCGGATTTAAAAAGACCTCTTTTACCTCGCCGGATTCCTGTATCACCCCATTGCTCATCACCGAAACACGGTCACAGATTTGCTCCACTACCCGCATTTCATGCGAAATAATAACAATTGTCACACCAAGCGTTTCATTGATTTTTTTCAAAAGAGCCAGGATGGAACGCGTGGTAATCGGATCCAGTGCGCTGGTTGCCTCATCACACAGCAGTACGCTGGGATTTGTTGCCAGCGCCCTTGCAATGGCAGTCCTCTGTTTCTGTCCGCCGGACAGCTGGGACGGATATGCCTTTGCCTTTTCTTCCATATCCACCAGCGCAAGAAGCTCCTTTGCGCGTGATGTCCGCTCTTTTTTCGGCATCTTTGCCAGTTCCAGGGGATAGCAGATATTTTCCAGTACGCTTCTCTGCTCCAGTAAATTAAACTGCTGGAAAATCATTCCCATCTTTTGCCTAGCAGTGCGCAGTTCCTTTTCGCCGGCAGACGTCAGCTCTTTGTGATTATAGTAAACCCTGCCTGCCGTCGGCATTTCCAGCAGATTGATACACCGGACCAGTGTGGATTTTCCTGCGCCTGAAAATCCGATTATACCGTAGATTTCCCCCTTTTTTATATGTAAACTTACGTCGTTTACCGCCGTCACTTTTTTGTTTTTCGAGGAAAATTCCTTTGTTATATGTTCCAGGCGAATCATTCTGCTTTCTCCTTTTTCAAATCATCTTAAAATACAGGAACAACTGCCCCTTCGTATTTTTCCTCAATAAACTTCTTTACCTCATCAGACTTCACCGCGTCAACCAGTGCCTTTATCTTTGCATCGTTTTCGCTGCCTTCTTTGACCGCAATAATATTTGCATAGGTCTGTGCCGCCAGGGAATCCGCTTTTTCCACCGCCAGCGCATCCTTAAGCTTTAAGCCTGCCCCGATTGCATAATTGGCATTGATGGCGGCTGCGTCCACATCCTGCAGCGCACCCGGAAGCTGCGCTGCTTCCAGTTCTTTTATTTCAAGGTTCTTCGGATTTTCCACAATGTCTGTTACGGTTGCCGTAATTCCGGCATCTTCCTTTAGCTTAATCAGTCCTTCATCCTGCAACAGCAGCAGCGCCCTCGCTTCATTTGTTGTATCGTTCGGAACTGCTATGACCGCATTGTCCGCTAAGTTTTCCAGACTGTCGGATTTTCCTGCATAAATGCCGAACGGCTCGTAATGGATATCCGCGACGCTTACAATGTGTGTATTGTTTTCCTTATTAAAATCCTCCAGATACGGCAGATGCTGGATAAAATTCGCATCCAGTTCCCCGCTCTCCAGCGCTGTATTTGGAATCACGTAGTCGTTATATTCGACCACTTCCAGCTCGTAGCCCTGCTCTTTCAGCTTTTCGGAAACGGAATTTAATATCTCTGCATGAGGGGTAACGCTTGCACCCACCGTAATCTTTTCCAGTTCCTTTTCGGAATCTTCCTTTGTCACCTGTGTTTTTTTATCTGCCGTGGCAGCTGTTGTATTACTGCAGCCTGCCAGCAGTCCTCCTGCTACTCCAAGGGTTAATAATGCTGCAAGTATTTTCTTCTTCATTTTCATATCCTCCTTTTCAATTACCTATTCGGTTGATAGGTTTATATTACTCTCTTTATTAGCTTTTGTCTAATTAAAAAAAACTACAGGAGGTTATAGGTTTTGGCTATAACCTCCTGCGAAAATACCAGAATGCAATGACACAAACAATGACAGACAGCAGCGAACCGCCCGCCGCTGCAAGCCCCATTGGAAACAGGGTATCGGCAAAAAATTCCGAAGCTAAATACGCACCCGGAATCCTTACAAGAACAATCGAAAGCGCGTTATGCAGAAATGAAATTCCCGATTTTCCATATGCGCAGAAATACCCGCTGAAGCAGAAATGTACGCCTGCAAATATGCAGTCCCATATGTATCCCCTGATATACTGGCTTCCCAGTAAAATCACTTCCATATCCTTTTCCCTGGTAAAGATACCGATGACCGGCTCTGCCGAAAACTGTATGACAGCTGTTGCAATCATCCCAAAACCTGCGGCAATCATTATGCCATAACGCAGGGTAAGCAGTGCCCGCCCATGCTTTGCGGCCCCGATATTCTGTGCGGACAGCGCAGAAACCGCAGAAAGCATGGATGACGGAACAAGAAACAGCATGCCGATTATTTTTTCAACAATGCCGACTGCTGCAGCATCAGAAATGCCCCTGCGGTTTACTATTACAGTTACTATGATAAAAGAAACCTGTATAAATCCGTCCTGCAGCGCTACCGGGATTCCGATTTTTAAAATCTTTTCCAGAATGCTGCGTTTCGGTTTCAAATCGTTTTTCTGCAGGGCCAGTCCTGTTTTTCTTTTAAACATTACAGTCAGGGCAACAATCACGCTGACTGTCTGTGACAGTACCGTCCCCAGCGCAGCCCCCGCAGGACCAAGATGCAGTGCGCCGATAAAGAGATAGTCCAGCGCAATATTGGCAGCGCATGCCACCGCGATAAAATACATGGGGCTTCTGGAATCCCCCAGTCCGCGGAAAACTGAACTGATTATGTTATATGCCGTAATAAAAGGAATCCCCAGAAAACAAATGGTGAGATAGCTTCCCGTGCCCTCCACTGCTTCCGCAGGCGTGGACATTATCCCGACAATCGGCTTTACAAACGCAAGCAGCAGGATTGTGGCTGCAATGGATACAAACAAAAACAGCGTAACCGTGTTCCCTGTGGTTTCCGCTGCTTCCTTTATCCGCTTTGCACCGACCGCCTGCCCGATCATAACTGTCGAACCCATAGCCAGCCCGACAATCATAACCGTCAGCATATGCATAACCTGGCTGCCCACCGAAACGGCGGTTATGCTGTCCACTCCGTGAAACCGCCCGATAATGAACAGGTCCGCCATTCCGTACAGTGTCTGTAAAAAATAGGATAAGAGATAGGGAAGTGAAAAATATACGATGTTTTTAAATACACTTCCCGATGTTAAATTATTTTCCATCTGGTTCTGGTTCACGCTCCTTATCCAAGAAATTTCTTCAGCACCGATATAAACACTTCAATATCCAGCGGCTTTGCAATATGGGCATTCATGCCATGTTTGATGGCGGCTTCTTTGTCCTCCTCCAGTGCATTGGCAGTCATCGCGATAATCGGCATCTCGGCAACATCCTTCCGTTTCATATTACGGATGGTACGCGTTGCTTCATAGCCATTCATAATCGGCATCTGTACATCCATTAAAATGGCGTCATAATAGTATTCCTCTGACTGTTCCACCATGGCAACCGCATCGGTTCCGTCCGGCGCTGACTCAACAGAAAATCCTGCTTCTGTCAGAATCACTTCTGCTATCTCACGGTTTAACTCGATATCTTCCACCACCAGAACCCGTTTACCGGTGAAATCCGCCAGCGTCCATGCTGCTGCCTGTTCCACCTTGTCATTCAGGTTATTGGCGGCAAGCAGCACTGATTTTAAATCAGACATAAACAAAGGCTTTGCACAAAAGGCAGTTACTCCTGCAGCCCTTGCCTCTTCTTCAATATCGGTCCATTCGTAAGCGGTTAAAATAATAATCGGCGCATCATTTCCAACTGCGCTGCGGATTCTTCTCGCTGTTTCCACCCCGCTGGTTTCCGGCATCTGCCAGTCAACAATATAGGTATGGTAGGCATCGCCTTCCTCATGCGCAATCTTTGCACGGTATGCCGCCTCCCTTCCGGAAGTGGTCCATTCAGAACGCAGCCCGATCTTTTTTAGCATTTTGCTGACGCTTTCGCAGGTGTTGAAATCATCATCCACAACCAGGGCGCGCAGTCCTTCCAGTTCCTTAATCTGTTCTGCATTTTTTTCAATGTCCTGAAGCTTCAGGGAAAGCTCGACCGTAAATGTGCTTCCCTTTCCCGGCTCGCTTTCCACAATAATATTGCCGTTCATCATCTCAATGATGTTCTTTGTAATTGCCATGCCAAGTCCGGTTCCCTGGATACCGCTCTGGGTAGTCGTTACTTCCCGTTCAAACGGTTCAAAAATATGCCCGACAAAGTCCTCTGACATCCCCATTCCGTTATCCTTGATGATAAACACATAATCCCCGTATCCGTGCCGGAATGTTGTTTTCTGCATAATCCGGAATGTAATGGTACCGCCGGCAGGCGTGTATTTCACGGCATTGCTTAACAGATTAATAAATACCTGGTTCAGTTTCAGGGAATCCGCTATCACATCTTCATTGGCAACCTCAAACGTATCAATAAACATTTCAAGCTGCTTTGCCTTTACCTGCGGCTGGATAATATTTACCAGGTTGTGCATCAGTTCGGAAATGTTGCACTCCTGCTCCTTAATCTGCACCTTTCCGCTTTCAATCCTGCTCATGTCAAGAATGTCGTTAATCAGGCTGAGCAGATGGTTGCTCGAAGACAGAACCTTCTGCAGACAGTCATGAACCTGGTTTTTATTGTCAATGTGGCTGACTGCGATTGTTGTAAATCCAATAATCGCATTCATCGGTGTACGGATGTCATGGGACATATTGGAAAGAAACGTGGTTTTTGCACGGTTTGCATGCTGCGCCTGCATCAGCGCATCCTGCAGTGCCTGCGTCTGTTCCCTCTGCCTGCTTACCTGCTCCGTAATATCCTTTGACACGACCATAACCATAATATCGCCGGTGTCATAATCCCTTGTCATAATAAAAGACTGCCGGATGCACATCTGCCGTCCTTCTGAACCGCTGCCCCAGTAGTCCGCAACAACTTCTGAGTCTCCATTCTCAAAACACTGCTTTAAGTATTCTGTGTTTACTTTTGTTTCATACTCCTCCAGCGACTCCTCCAGAATAAACGCCTTCCACTTTTCAAAGCATTCAGACGCCCTGCAAGGTGCCTTAAGCCCCGCTTTCTCCAGCAGTGAAAATCTGCTGCCGCCAGTAGTGCCTGTTACGTCATTTTCAATCAGGTCCTTTGACAGATTAAACTCAAATGTGGAAAACGCATTTGTGGTAATTGCAATCCGGTACTGCCGCTCCTTGCGGTCTGCAAGGGACTTTTCCGCCTGGATGCGCAGCTCTTTTTCCTTCACTTCCGTAATATTCTGACGGATAAACAAAATCTTGCTTACCTGTCCGTTCTTCCGCTCCAGGCATATAATATTGACATGTTCCCACTCCGGATGTCCGCGGCGCATAACATGGCACTCAAAGCGCATATCATTATTCTCCGCCATCGCCTTGATAATGGCATCCTTGTCCATGATGGAACAGAACTCTTTCCGCTCCTCTTCCTCTATCATAATGGAACTCAGATATATAATCAGGTCCCTGTAATTACCCCTGACCGCCACATCCGGGTTTTCCGGTCTTGTACCCTGCAGGTACTGGTAAGTGTCAGTTTCAAAATCCACCATGGAATAACGCGGAAACAGCGTATTTACACCGTCAATTATATAACCCATTTCGCGGTTTTCTTTTTCCAGTAATTTCTTTTCACGGTTTGCGCGGATAATCAGGGAAATAATATAGACCACAAATAATGCAAGCATCATGACTTCCAGCTGCGTCCCAATCAGGTTTTCCTCCCGGATCATTCTCCGTGTCACTTTCTCCGGAAATGCCTGGATAAGCACATACTCGTTCCCTGAAAAATTTATGGCACTGATATTATCAATCTTTGCGGAATTTTTGCAGATAAATGTTCCTTCACCGCCATTTTTAAAAATTTCTTTTATTTTTTTTGCAGTCTCATCATCATTAACATCGTATGTTTCAAGTACGTCAAACAGATTTTTCTCATAGGATTCATGACTGGAACTGGCAATCACCCTGCCGTCCCCGGCACAAAAAAACACCTGGGCATCTTCACCAAAATATGTGGTCTCAAGCATGCTCTCCAGATATTTCTCCGCCAGAAATGCTCCGCGAAGCACACCTGTAATTTTGCCATTGTACCGGACCGGTGCATAAAAACACACCATCGTTTCCGAATAGAAATGGGAATCATATATAATTTCAATACCGCTGTTCCCCTGAATCCCCTCCTTATAAAAACCACGTTCCGTCACATCAGACGTCCTTCCGTCAGAAGAATAATCCTTACCGTCAAGATCCGTAAACAGCAGTGCATCATACTGTGAATTTTCTTCCATTTTTTTTAGCATCTGGACTGTTACGAAAGGCTCATCCAGTCCTTCTCCAACAAAATATGCATATGTATTTATCCGGCTGAGTGCATTGCTGAGTTCTTCATCCACCTGCCGTGCCTTAATTCTTGCCGAGTCCGCGGCATAATTTTTATTGCGTTCCTCCATGCGGCTGCTGTTCTGAAGCGTATACCAGAAAAACAAACCAACAATTGCAGCCAGCAGGGCTAACACATAAAAAACTTCCTGTATTGTTTTTTTCCCTTTCATTACCAGTGTTTCCTCCTGAATAGATGTACATCATACTGTATTAAATATTTTATATCATGAACCGAATGATTGCAACTGTTTCATTCCCGGATTAATCCTTACTATATACTAAAATCCCAGTTCTTCCATGCGTTTTCTTTTTTCATCCACAGAACATGCTGTATAAATCCTTGTAGTCTCCAGACTCGAATGTCCAAGTATATCCGCAAGTTCTGCTATATTTCCATAATAATCCATATAAGTCCTTGCAAACAGATGGCGGAAACTGTGCGGATGTACCTTCTGTCTCGGAATGCCTGCCTCCGCCGCCATCCGCTGCATCATCTGGTACACTGCCTCCCGCGTAATTCCCCGCGGTCCGTTTCCCCGGAAAATAATTCCTTCACGGATGCCTGCCAGACTACAGTAGCCTGCCAGTTCCTTCTGTATTCTGCCGGGCAGGTATATATCCCTGCTTTTTCCCTTATTTCTTACATATATATGGTTTTTTCCAATGGATTCCACGGTAAAATACATAAGCTCACTGACACGGATTCCAGTGGATGCCATTGTTTTCATAATATAATAATATTTCATACGCCCGGTTCCCCTCGCACACCGGAGCATGGTCTGGTATTCCTCCCTTGATAAAACATTTTCCAGATTCCGCTGTTTCTGGATTTTTCGTGTTTTAAGCATACAGTCCTCCCTGGAAATATATTTCAGATACCGGTTCAGTGCAATAATATGAAGATTCAGCGTTGCATCCGAAAATTTTTTTCTCTCCATTCTGTCCCTGTATAAAAGCATCCATTCCTTTGTCAGAGGCTCTCCGTGAAGCTCCTCTGTCAGAAGTTTTGCCTGGCGCAGGTAAATACGGATTGTTCCCTCTGCCAGTTCCTCATCCCGTAAAAAATTTTCATATTCCTCCCAGTCTTTCTGACGGCTCATTAAACTGCCCCCTTTTTCATTTTGTATATCATGAAATATATCATAAAAAATCCCCCCGGATGCATCAGCACCCAGAGGGAATTTTTCATTGTTTTTTATTTATAACTGTTATTTCTTTATTTTAAACTTCACTGTTGTTTTATTTCCTGCATTGTCCGTAACCACCAGTGTATAGGAGCCGTTACGGGATACCTTTTTACCGGATTTAATATTTTTTCCGTTTAATTTTGCAGATTTAATCCCTGAACCCTTGTCAGAAAACTTAATGGTTACTGCCCTGTGATAGGTCTTTCCGTTTTTTACTCCGCTTACCACCGGTTTTGTTTTGTCGCTTGATTTTACATTAACCGTATATACTGCAAAGTTATGGTGCTCTTCACTGATGTCCCATGAAACAGTTCCCTCCAGACAGATGACAACCGAGTATTTTCCCGGAGTTTTAACAGTTACGGACTCTGCGTCCACTGCCAGCTCTTTTAACGCTGAGTCGTATTTGTCTTTTTCTGCAAATGAACCCTTTTTATAAAAGACCTGCTTCACCATGCTTCCAAGGTTATTTGTGAGGGAAAGCTCATATTTTCCGGCTGGTTTTTCCTTAGCGGATACCGTAAAAGCATCTGTTTTTTTGATTCCGGTAACGCATAAATCTGCTTTGATTTTTGTAGTTTCATCAAAGTAGTTGTTACGGTGCAGCTCCATTTTTGCATAATAGGTACCTTTTTTCAGGAACATGCTGGCACGTTCTGATTCCGGCGTTCCCCTGCCGCAGCTAATCATACCGCTGTCATATATCTGGCCGGAAAGCACCTGGTTGGAATATATCTTCAGGTATCCCCATGATGCTCCGTTTCCTTCCTCTGTCAGTAACATGTCAAAGCATAACAGACTGTCGTAAGGAACCTCCACCTTCACGGTCTTCGTGCTTTTATCCACAGTAAAGCCTTCTATCGCCGGAAATTCAGCCGTTTCGGTATATCCAATCTCCACGGCTGCCTCCAGTTCCTCCATGGTCTTTGCATACTTCACTGTCAGTGCAGGTATTTCTTCCGCCGAAGCTGTCACAGGTGTTACACCTGCGAAAATACCAAGTACCATTGCAAAAACAAGTGCCATTGCTGTAATCTTTCTTTTCATTTCGTTTCTCCCTTCTTACTTCTTATTTTTGATATCCTGACAATTATACTGTAAAAAAGATGCTGTGTACAGATGGTTTTTATACCGTTTATGATGCAGATGCACCTTTTATGTTATGAATGCAGGATTCCAAATGACTGAAGCAGCAGCAGAAACAAAAGCACCGGCGCAATCACTGTTATCATTGCAATATACAGATGTCTGCGTCCAAACTTATATCCGCCCAGGGTCACTTCGTCAATCACTGTCTTTGGCTTCACCACCCAGCCAATCAGAATACAGGTTAAAAGTGCAACGAGCGGCATCAGACAGTTATTGCTGATGTAATCCATGACATCCAGAAGCTGCCCCGTTGTACCATTTGGCAGTTTTAATTCAAAATACAGATGATTATAGCCAAAGCAGACAATTGTTCCGCCAATTAATCCGTAAGCCGTAACAATCGCCGCACTCTTTTTTCTGGAAAGATGAAATTTATCCACAAGACCGGAAACGATGGCTTCCATAATGGATACCACCGAAGTGACCGCGGCAAATGAAACCATGACAAAAAACAGCACTCCGATTACAGTCCCTACTTTTCCCATGGCATGAAAAATCTTGGGCAGGGAAATAAACATCAGTCCCGGTCCGCCGGACATGCCTTCGGTTCCCATAAATACATAAACTGCCGGAACAATCATCAGTCCTGCAAGCAGCGCAACCACGGTGTCAAAAAGTTCAATCTGGTTAATGGACTGCATAAGGTTTACATCTTTTTTCACATAGGAGCCGTATGCAACCATAATTCCCATTGCAACACTGATGGAGAAAAACAGCTGTCCAAGCGCGTCCATGATGACAACAAAAAACTGCTTTAACGTTACTCCTTCAAAATTCGGAAGCAGGTAAATTTTAAGTCCGTCCAGCCCGCTTCTGTCTACACCGGAACCGTCGGTATGGCTGATTGTCAGTGCATAAACCGCAATTCCGATAATCAGTACTAAAAGCAGGGGCATGATAAATTTGCTTGCACGTTCAATTCCCCCGTCAACTCCGCCGAACACAATCACGGCGCCTATCACCATAAAAATCACCATAAAAATGACCGGACTGGTCTGTTCGGAAATAAAGCTGGTAAAATAACTGTCTTCCACGGCATCTGCACCTTTTCCGGTCAGGAAAATTACAAGGTATTTTAACACCCATCCCCCGATTGCCCCGTAATAAGGCAGGATAATCACCGGCACAAGGCTTGCCAGCACCCCGAGTCCCTTCCATTTCGGATGAATGACCCCGTATGCGGTCAGCGGACTCTGTGCAGTTTTACGCCCAATGGCAATTTCTGTGGTAAGCAGCGCAAATCCAAAGGTAAGCGCCAGTATGATATAGCAGAAAATAAACAGCCCGCCGCCGTCCTTTGCCGCCAGATAAGGAAACCTCCAGATATTTCCCAGTCCCACTGCACTTCCTGCGGCGGCAAGGACAAACCCCAGTTTTCCTGTAAAATTCCCCCGTGACTTATTTGATTCCATATTAACCACCTGAATTCTTTACAGCTGCATGATATGCAGCCTGCACCCTTTCTATCATAATATTATTTTGTTTTTCAGCCGACCCCGAAATCCGTGATTTCATACAGCACTTCAACGGAAGGATCGTCCATAAGCCAGCGGTATTCCTTTAAAAACCACTGTACAAGCGCTTCATCCCGCCTGATGTCTGTCGTATTATTGTTATATACATTTATGGTACCGCGCTTAAAATATTTTTTCAGCGCAGAAATGTCATAATCAATCATCTGTCTGGTCTGACCCTGGATTCCAACCATAAGGCAGGGAGAATCAAAATACTCTGCCACTTCTTCGGGTGACCGGAAATCTGCATGCTTGTTCAGAATCTGCTCCCGGAATACATTGTCAAATGTTTCCACACCGATTTTAAATATGACTGCTGTCTGCATTTTTTTCCGCATCTCTTCCAGACGGTTTCTGTACATCCAGTGGCATTCCAGAAACAGATGCTTTATCTTTTTTTCCCGGATCAGTATGGCTGTATCATCCACTGTTGCAGACGGCAGTTCAAAGCAGCTGCCGGAATTAATAACCTCCAGTGCCCCAAACTCACCCGTAACCTCTTTGAATACCTGACGGTTCAATTCCACCATGGCGGCTTCCTCCGCACGCTCTCCGTTGTCATCAGTATAATCGCAGAACGCGCATTTTCCCCATGCACAGTGAAATCCCTTTAACAGGCAAATTTCCCTTTTGTTTTTATCCGTAATTTTACTGTAGCGTATCTGGGGTATTCCCATTTTTATTCCTCCGGTATCAGCTTTTTTTCTTTCATCCACCGGCATATGTATACTGCCGGGGTATCAAGCAGGCTGGTAAAAATAAAAATCACATAGCTTGCCCACACCAGTCCTGGCAGTGACTCCGTTGGCATCATACCGTAAAACGCAAAAACCGTATAAAGAACAGCATTTAAAAACTGTGAAATTAAGGTCGAACCATTATTTCTGAGCCACAGAAATTTATGATTGTCCCCAAACGCCTTTGTGGTAAACGCCCACCATTTATGGTATGCCCATACATCAAACTGCTGCACAATCGCATAAACCAGAAAACTGGCAATAATTAAACGCGGTGTATTGGAAAATATCGCCTGAAACGAAGGCATGGCAAAATCGTATTTATTCGGCGTAAACAAAAGCCAGCTCTGGGAAATAAATATAAAAGCAATGGACGCCGCAATTCCAGCCCATACCGCTTTTTTCGCATTCTTTTTTCCCTCCGTTTCACTGAGCACATCCGTTACCAGAAAGGTACTCGCAAACAGAATATTTCCCAGGGTCATATCCATCCCGAAAGCCCTTATCTGTATCAGCACTTCGATATTTGCAAGAATGGTTGCCATAACCGTCCAGCAGAACAGCCCCTTTTCCCCAAACAGACGGTAGGCAAGCACAACCATACCGTAAAACAGTACAATTTGTCCGAGCAGAAGTAATTCATTCATGTTTTTTATGCCTCCATTTCACGAAGCAGGTTCACCATCTCAATGGCGCCGAGCGCGCAGTCATAACCTTTGTTGCCAGCCTTGGTTCCGGCACGCTCAATTGCCTGTTCAATATTTTCCGTGGTAACGACGCCGAACATTACGGGAACACCTGTGGATAATGACACACTTGCAATTCCTTTTGACACTTCATTGCAGACATAGTCATAATGCGAGGTGCTTCCGCGGATTACTGCGCCAAGACAGATGACCGCATCGTATTTTCTGCTCTGCGCCATCTTTGAGGCAACCAGCGGAATCTCAAATGCTCCCGGCACCCATGCGACGGATATGTCCTCCTCTTTTACGTCATGTCTGAGCAGTCCGTCCATCGCACCGCTTAACAGCTTTGATGTGATAAATTCATTAAATCTTGCACAGACAATTCCAATTTTGATATCAGATGATACCAGGTTTCCTTCAAATTTTTTCATTATTTTATCCTCACTTTCTTAATTAGATATCCTGTCATTTTCCGGGTTCGGGTCCAAAGCACCATAACTGCATCATACATTCAGCATATGTCCCATGCGCTCATGCTTTGTTTTTAAATAATACAGGTCGTATTTCGTCGCGCTGATTTCAATCGGCACACGCTCCGTGATTTCCAGTCCAAACCCGTTTAACTGGTAAATTTTATCCGGATTATTGGTAAGAAGCCTGATGCTTTTTGCTCCCAGGTCCCTTAAAATCTGCGCCCCGATATAATACTCCCGCTCATCGGCACGGAATCCAAGCGCCAGGTTTGCATCCAGCGTGTCCATGCCCTGTTCCTGAAGTTCATAAGCGCGCAGCTTGTTAATCAGTCCGATGCCGCGTCCCTCCTGGCGCATATAAAGCAGAATCCCGCGTCCCTCTTTCTCAATCTGTGTCATTGCTGCTGCAAACTGCTCCCCGCAGTCACAGCGAAGGGAACCAAAGGTATCCCCGGTCAGGCATTCCGAATGCACACGGCAGAGCACATCCTTTCCATCCCCGATATCCCCTTTTACCAGCGCCACATGGTGTTCCCCGTTCATCCGGTTTACAAAACCGTATGCTGTAAATTCACCGTATTTGGTCGGCATCCTGGTTTCCGTCACACGCTCCACCAGCCTGTCATGGCATTTACGGTAATTCTGCAGATCCTCAATGGTAATGAATTTCATATCCCATTTTTTTGCAAGCCCATACAGCTCCTCTGTACGCATCATCGTACCGTCCTCACGCATGATTTCACAGCATAACCCGCACGGCTTTAAACCTGCCAGACGGCATAAATCCACGGTCGCCTCCGTATGTCCGTTTCGTTCCAGTACGCCGTTTTCTTTTGCAAGAAGCGGGAACATATGCCCCGGTCTTCTGAAATCCTCCGGCTTTGCATCCTCTGCGACACAGCGCATGGCAGTCATGGAACGTTCGGCGGCGGAAATCCCGGTCGTCGTTTCCACATAATCCACAGATACGGTAAACGCCGTTTCATGGTTATCCGTGTTTTCCTCCACCATCTGCGGGAAATGCAGTTTTTTTACAAATTCCTTTGCCATTGGCATACAGATTAATCCTTTGCCGTGAACCGCCATAAAATTAATATTTTCGGTTGTTGCAAATTCTGCAGCACAGATGAAATCGCCTTCGTTTTCGCGGTCTTTGTCATCCGTTACCATAATGATTTTTCCGTTTCGCAAATCCTCCAGGGCTTCCTCAACGGTGTTATATTCTGCCATAGTTTCCTCCTTTTCTATCCCTGTTTCAGAATCCGTTTTGTAATAAAAATTCCTTTGTGATGGAATTTGTTTTTTTCGTTTCCTGCGGGAGCATAAGCTTTTCCACGTATTTTCCAATTATGTCATTTTCCAGGTTCATCCTGTCGCCCACGCGTTTATCTGCCAGCGCAGTATGGGAAACCGTATGCGGAATCAGCGACACGGAAAAGGTTTCCGTGTTTACCTTTGCCACGGTCAGGCTGATGCCGTCTATCGCAATGGAACCCTTTTCCACGATATACCGGAGTATGGACGGCTCTGCGCGAAGCGTAAACCAGACTGCATTATCGTCTTTTTCAATTGCAGTAACCACTCCGGTACCGTCCACATGTCCAGCCACGATATGTCCGCCGAACCGCCCGTTTACCGGCATGGCGCGTTCTAAATTGACGGCAGTTCCAGGCTTTGCCTCCCTGAGGGAGGAGCGGTCTAAGGTTTCATGCATGACGTCTGCACAAAATTCATTTCCGGAAAAATTTATTACGGTTAAACAGACTCCGTTTACTGCGATGCTGTCTCCCATGTGAATATCTTCCAGTACTTTTTTTGCCTGTATGGCAAGCACTGCGGAATCCGTCCCTTTTTTTATGCCTTTTACAATCCCAACTTCTTCAACGATTCCTGTAAACATCATCCACCTCCCCCTCCAGCAGATAGTCTTCCCCAAGCCGCGTCATTTTACTGTTTTTCAGTAAAACAGCTTCTGACGGAGACGCAAATCCTGTTCCGCCCACCGGGCTTTTTGCAGACGCACCGCCGAATATCTTAGGCGCAATGTAAGCCTGAACGTAATTTACAATACCTGTTTCCAGCGCAGACCAGTTTAAGGTTCCTCCCCCTTCCAGCAGTATACTGTCAATCTGCATTTCCCCAAGCTTTGCCATCAGGTCATTTAAGTCCGGCCGCCCGTCCTTTTCTTTCATAACAAGTATTTCACATCCGCGCCCGGTAAATTCTTTATGCATGTTCCCGTCCGTATTACAGGTGGCAAAAATTGTCCGCACCTGCCCTGCGGTTTTTACAAGCTGCGAGGATAACGGGGTACGCAGTCTGCTGTCACAGATAATACGGACCGGGTTTCTCCCGCCGGGCATCCGGCAGGTTAACAGCGGATCATCTGCCAGCACCGTTTTCACACCTGCCATGATTGCCGAAAAACGGTGCCTCTGTGTCTGTACATGCTCCCTTGCAGCTTCCCCTGTAATCCATTTGGACAGACCGGTAAATGCTGCAATTTTTCCGTCCAGCGTCATGGCATATTTCATCACCACATACGGACGCTTTGTCTGTATATAATGGAAAAATACCGGATTGATACTGTCGCACTCTTTTCGCAGGACATTCTCCGTTACTTCCACGCCATGTTCTTTTAGTATCCGGATTCCGTTTCCAGCCACAAGCGGATTCGGGTCGGCGGAACCGACTACCACCCGCGCAATTTCCGCTTCCAGGATGGCATCCACACAGGGCGGCTGTTTGCCGTGATGACAGCAGGGCTCAAGCGTCACATACATGACTGCGCCTTTCGGTGATTTCGTGCAGGATAAAAGCGCGTTCCTCTCGGCATGGGGCTGTCCGTATTTCTCATGCCAGCCCTGTCCGATAATTTCCCCGTCCCTGACAATCACTGCCCCGACCATCGGGTTCGGGGAAACAAAACCGCAGCCCTTTTTTGCAAGGCCGATGGCAAGGCGCATGTATTCTTCATCTTTCAAATTTTATCATCTCCATTTCTGTATCAGGGGAATCTGCCTGCAAATTTCCGGAAATAAAAAGCTCCGGAAAAAAATCCCAGAGCGATAAAGGCATTTCTGCCTTGGTTTTACATCTTCTTTCATCCAGACTATACTGTCGGCTCCGGAATTTCACCGAATCATGCGCTGTCGTATTTCCTGCGGGAAGGAGCACATTTTAGGTCATACCCCCTTGGGGTACGACAGCGCAGGCAGATTCCGCTTCGCGGAAGCGATGTGCGCAGGTCGTTTTTCCTGCGGAAATACGACAGGGCTCGTGGGCTTTACCACCGGTAGGGACTTTCACCCTGCCCTGAAGATTATTTTTATAGTTTTATCTGTTGGCTGTTACTCTTTTATTCTGTCAATTTCCGTAAGATTCACACCGGATGATGTCAGGATTACTTTTAAATCCAGATACCTTTTCTTTAAAGATTTATATATTGCTGAATCCTTTTCTGCCAGCTCCATCCAGTCCTGAACCCTTGAAAACTCTTCAACAGAAATTTTAAGCATTTCTTTTTCAGACATACGGTCACCTGCTTTCTTTCACATCCAGACCCTCTTCTACACTTTAAGTATAGCAGACCGCATGGAGGGTGTAAAGTCCGTTTCACAGATAAAACACATTTTTACAGAACTGCTCCTTTTACGCGATTCTTCTGTTTTTATTTTTTTGAAACTTTTTTAAATCATCTTTCATATGTAAAAAGTTCTTTTTCTGGTCAGGATGATAGCTGTTATTCCTTTCTGCATATTCTGTCAGCCATTCATCCAGATCAACATCATTCTTATAGGAATATGCCATCATTGCCAGCAGGGACGGACGGTTTTGTTCATGGCGCAGCCCGGAATCAATTCTTACCGTATTTTCCAGCAATAGTTCCAGCGACTCATTATAGAAATCCATATCCGCTTTAACCATTTCCACATCCATATTAAGATTCTCTGCGATAAAGGCTTCTGTTTCTGTTATTTGTCCGTGTTCTTCTCCTTCCATGTGTAAAAACTCTTTCATCAATCCTTCAAGCATTTCCAGCTTGGCAGCAATCACCTGCCTGTCCTTTGTACCCAGGTCTTTGTCGATTTCATCAAACAGTAACCCGTTTTTATTCTTTTTAACCTCCCTGAATGCGTTCTTAAATTTTCGGAGAAATTCTGCGAATTTTTTATCTTCTGCTCCAAGTTTTGAGAATTTGTCAAAAAGCGTTAAAAAAATAAAAGAATCTTTTTTATTGAATATATCTTTAATATCATCTGTAATAATATTTTCCAGTCTGTTCACATATTCTGCCAGCATTTCAAATTCATTTTCTGCTGCATTTTCATTCAGATATTTACATGCTGTCTTAGCCTGCGTTTTCCAGTTATCAAAATGATTCATGCACATAACAGACTCAACAATCATTCTTTCAACGGCGCCTTTTACCTTGTCACTTTCAGAATAACTGGTACAGTCCGTAAAAAACCTGCTGTCTGATATTTTATGTATGCGCCCGGCAAATTTATCTATATATGTAAATGCTTTCTGGTCTGTATTCATGGATACATGGTTATTATAACGTTTAATATACTTTGATATTTTTGAGCTGTTGCAGGACTCATGAATGACTGTTTCAATCTGGTATTCATCAAATTTTTCCTTTAATTCTTCCGGAAGCTTTTCATAAGTTTTATTTTTTATATCAAACACCGCTTCTTCCCATACTGTATTTCCTTCTTTACCGGAAACCCTTTTTTTATAATGAATAACAGAATTTTCTATTGAAGATGTAATCTTATAGTTTCCATATCTGAAAACCATTAACGCCGCACTTCTGCATCCGCCATCCACGATATGCAGCTGGGAATCCTCTTCCTCGCCCAGAATAATGGGCGGTATATAATCATCCGTAAGCACTGTGGCTATCAGCTCATTAATATGTTCTTTTTTCCACACAAAATTTCTCTGGACGTCTGCATCATTACAAATTTTTTTACTCTGTATTTTTTTCAGGTACATTTCCATCGTGTATGTTTGTTTTCTGGGTCTTGCCATTTCTTATTCCTCCTGTTATTCATTTACAAAGATTAACTGTACATTTCTGTATGACCGGATTGCGGCGTAACAGTCCTCATACTGCTTTGCGCTAATATGTAATTCTTCCCGGACTTCCCCCGGAAGATAGCCCGCCATATTAAGCCGCAGCACCTCCTTCTGAAGGTCTGACAGCCTGTCGAGATATGCCAGCACCCCCCTGCTGAATCCATTCTCCTTTTTCTCTATTAATTCCTGTTCAATAATAAAATCATCTGCAATCAGATCTGTTAATGTTAAATCCCCATCCTCCCCAACGGGCGTATCTATCGGAACTGACATTCTGTCAGCCTTTCGCTTTTCACGGTTTCTCCGTGTTATCTCCGTCTTTATCCTGTTTGACAGACAGGAATACAAAAAAGCATCAAAAGACTGTGAATCATCGAATTTTCCCATAACTTCCACAAACACTTCATTGGCCAGGGAATAAAAGTCATCCAAATCCTTATCTGATATCCCTCCGTATTTTAACAGTATTTTGTCCACTGTTCTGTGAAGTTTTTTTGCGTTATTCTGATAATAATCTCTTAAAATCCGTTCCATATTATGCACCTCTCTGATAATTTGTTTTTTATAGATAGTTATTTTATTCTGGAAATTGTGCAGAACCGCTTGATTTTACTACTTGACATTATTTTAAAATATGTAATAATATATCTATGGGCGATTCTGCTCAGTTAGTATTTATAAGACCTGTCCGATGCTGCGCCAACAGCGATTGAGGATAGGTCTTATTTGTTTTGTGTAATAACAAGTATAGAACACGCGTTCCCGTTTGTCAACAACTTTTTCCGAACATTTGTTCTATACAATATGTCTGAAACATATCATGTTCCTGAATGCTCCCAGTCAATTTCTTTCCATAAAATAAATATCATTTTTGATATGCAAATTCCTTTTAAGTTTTTATCTGACATTCAAAAAACCTGTAATAAATTCCAGAAACCGCCCGGCACAAATGAAGAAATACATAATATGACCGTCATAAATAAAACCTGCACTCCTTTCCCATCAAGAAAGGAGAAGTTTATGACAGGGAAAACAACAGATAAAAATTTATAAACACAAAGGAGAAGATTCAGTACACATGAGAAAAACAATTATCAGAACCAATAATTCCAGACCGGACAGTTCAACCTTTGGAGGAATCATTTATTATTCGGATTTTAATACCGATTACAACGGGATTACCAGCAGAAACGGTTCCTCCATGGCAGACCGCATTTTGAGGGACTTTGCATTTGATCTGCAGTGTAAAAAGAACATTGAAAACAGAAACATTAAAATAAGTAACAGCCAGCCGGAATATGAAGCAGAACATATGGAGGAAAAAAAATATGCAGAATAAAGGAATTTACATACCATCCATTGACGCAAAGGATATTTATTTATCCGAACACTATATTGCCGGCAATCCGGATGGATATAATTTAAAACTCAAAGATGGGCAGTACAATTTACGGAAATTTATTAACACACTTGATTTCAGTCTTGATTTAATGGAACTGAAGAAAATATACCGGAAAAAGTACCGGCGAAATGATTTTTCCTTTCAAATAAAAAATCATTCCTATACAACAAACGTAATCAACCTGACATTCAAATATTCCGTAAAGGAATGGAACCAGATGAGCAGAAATACTTTTGTAAAATACGGGTATGATTACAGAACCCTTACATTTAACGACTGTATTGCATGCAATGAAAATGGCGAAATCGTGGGGATTCAGACCGGCTGCTGTGTCCAGTCTCCCGTTTCCGGACTGCCGGAATATTTCCATACAGAAGACGCGGAAATAAACACCACAGACGGGGAGATTCAAAAACAGTATAAAAAAGTAAAAGAGCCAAAAACATTGAAAACCAATGCTGATTTGCGCAAAGAACTGTACAGGAACGGTTTTATCTGTAACGGCGTAAAGTACTGCAGAATGAAACGTTCATCCGGCTCCGCCCGCGTTGGCAAATGTCTGTTTATCAAAGAGGATTTACTTAAACCGGTATTAAAGTTCAGTTCGGCAGGGATATCCCTGAAAAACGGGGATGAAGTGGATCTGGCTGCATACGAAAGTTATATTGCACTGACGTCAAGCAGTATAATCGGTACGATTCCGATTGCGCCGGAAAATATTCTGCTGGTTGATGATTATGAAAGTGTATTCTGTGAAGATGTCGTGGAAACACATAATGAAGACGGCTGGCTTGCCACTTCTGAGAAAAACTGCGAAATAAAAAACAGTATCTGGGACGGACAGTCACTGATTGATGTGTCCCTGCTGGGTGAATATGACTGCCATGGAATGGTTCTGTTACGAAACCTTATGTTTAAATCCTGCTGTTTTAACTGCAATATCCAGCAGTGGTTTAAGGATAACGGGATTACAGAAATATCCCAACTGAACGGAAAAACGAGGGCCGAAAGGATTGAAGACGTAAAGCTGATTACCACGCCAAGCAGTATCAAGTATCTGAAGTTTGGTTCCCTTGACCGATGGCTGGACCATCTGTATCCTGAGTTTGGTGTTGTAAAATATGACAAGAAAACACACTTTTTTGGCGGCAGACTGGTACAGACGCACTACCAGCTGATTAATACCCTGCAGCTTTCCAAAGAGGAAATAAAGGAGTTTTTGCAGGAATCATTTGAATTTGCACAGCTGCTCAGGGATTATCCGGCGGTGGTAAGGTATTATATCAGGTATCCGGACCTGAACGACGTGACACTGATGGAACGCCCGATGCTGGACAAAAATGATGTTGTTTACCATCTGATGTGTGTCAATGAGAATTTTGCCAGGACAAAATATTACCAGGAATTTCTGCATGATTTACTGGCATCCTACTATAAAAACCTGAAAAACGGGCATGTATATGTAAACGGAAACTACTCTACCCTTCTGGGAAACCCAGTTGAAATGTTACAGCAGGCTGTTGGAATGTTTGAAGGAGAAAGCCAGATTGGCGTTGGAAATATACATAATACAAGGTTTGAATACGATAAAACGCTGCTGGGTTCGAGAAGCCCCCACGTCACCATGGGTAATATCTGGCTCGCTGAAAACAAAGAAAACCAGTTAATCGACCGCTATCTAAACCTGACTGATGAGATTGTATGCATTAACTCTATTGGAGAAAACGTATTACAAAGACTTTCAGGAAGCGATTTTGACAGTGATACCGTTCTGCTTACGGATAATGAAATCCTTATAAAGGCAGCAAGGAGAAATTACCATACTTTCAAAACCCCGACATCATTTGTAACGGCAAAAAAGGTAACGAGATATTATACACCGGAAGAACAGGCTGACCTTGACATTAAAACTTCCGTAAATAAAATCGGTGAAATCATCAATCTGTCCCAGGAACTCAATTCCCTCTTATGGGATAAATTGTACCATGGGTATTCTTATAAGGAAATCCGTCATCTGTATTATGATATCTGCCAGCTGGACGTCATGTCGGGCATTGAAATTGACAAGGCAAAAAAGGAATTTGACATCGACAACAGCCGGGAACTTGATAAAATCAGGGAAAAGTACAAAGCAGAGTTTCGCGACGAATATGACAAAAAGAAAATGCCGCATTTCTTTTCCCATATTTCAAAGCAGAAAGGATATTACAATCCCGAAAAAAAGAATTATTGTAAGTACCATACTTCCATGGACTATCTGCAGACTGCCATTAACGGGTTCAGAATTAAGAATCCATACAAAAAGGACTGGCTTGCCTTTGTTACGATATTGGATAAGTCGCTTTTTAGAACATCCGCTGTGAACCAGAAACAGATTAACAGAATATATTCGGTAATAAATCAATTTATTTCTGAACGGAAAAAAATATTTGCATCTGATATGGGCAAAGAGGAAAAATTTGAACGGTCAAAGCAGCTGTATCAAAATCTCGTTTATGATATTAATTCGGAAACAATTGGATTTTCCACACTGTACAGACTGCTCTGTTCGGTTGAGGAAAAAGATAATTCCCAGATTAAGAATACGCTCTTACAGATTTTATTCCTCTGCGGAAATGACAGCTTTAACAAGGCGGTCCTTCATTCGGCATCCGAACTGGAACAGCTGGAAAGCGGCGGAAATGATATCAAACTGTTCGGAACCGGATATAAAATTGCAAAAATCAGGGTAAATTCGGAAATCTAGTCCCAGCCAGTTCCTAGATTCCAGGAACATTTTTATTTTACACAGGAGAGGACAGGCTCTACAGCTGTTATCAAAGGAGGTACTGCCATACAGGAAGAAAAGAAATATTACAACCAGAAATACGTGATTGATATGATTCATCACGAAACCGGATGCTCCGCTGACGATATTTCAAATATTCTGAACGCTCTGGGGGATGTGGTAAAGGATAAATTCGGAGACGGCAATAACAACGTTGAAATAAAATTATTTCCGGGTCTGAAAATATCCTCCAGTTTTATCCCTCACGAGCAGTTTGTTTCACATCTGGGCATTTCAAATATTGATTCTGTATTAAAGTTAAATGCGGAATTCAGCAAACGCTTCAGAAAAGAAATCAAAAACAAACACAAATTATTGTATGGATAAGAATTTTTCTTTTTAACAACACTTCATTTTATTTCATACCATCATTTCTCATACAGACAGTGGTACTGCTGTTCCGGCGGTACCGCCGCCTGTTCTTTTTTCAGACCTGCAAATGCAACTATAAAAACACACAATTATAAGGAGGAATTTTCAAATGGCAAAGGTATTAAGATATTCAAAACAGACGACAGAAAGAATTTCCATCAAGGGAATTTTAAATGAGGACGCAACAGAAATCACATACTCTGAAAACGACGAGGCATTAACTGTCACTGTCCAGGATCTGCTGGACAAATTTGCCGGTGACAGAATCAATCTGATTATACTTACCGAGGACAATGAAGAGCTGCCTGTAAAAGAAGATGCTTCTGAACCTGTCTCCTAGTATTTTACATCATAAACCAGTAGAGAAGTGACAGTATGGCAAAGGTCTTATTATATAACAAATCAGTTGCAGACAGCATCTTTATCAACGGCATATTGGATAAAAACGCCAGAAGTATAACATATTCAGAAAATGATGAAATCAAAAAAACGAGTGTGCAGAATCTCTTAAGAGAATTTGCATCAAAAAAAGTAGACTTTATTATCTTTATAGAATATGAAAAAGAACAGATGATAAATATAGACCAGTATAAAAACTCGGAAATTATTGGAACAATGGACGAGACGGAAACTATGATATGCGGCGTTCTTGATGAAAATGTAAAGATAATCAAAGGAATCCTGTAACATATTCTTTACACAAAGGAGAATAACAATGACAACAGTAAATGCAAGAATTGTATTATTAAACAAAACAACTGCCGAATGGCAGAACGAAACAAACGTCCCCGTCAGGGGGACTCCCTGTCTTGAATTTACAGCCGAAGGCAGGGTAAAAATGAAAATCGGTGACGGTAACAAACTGTTTAAAGAGCTTCCGTATATCGCCGATGATTTAACGGCGGCAGAAATTATTAAGGCAGTCGGATATACCCCTGTGGACAGCGCAAAAGTCGGCGTTGCAGAGGGTGTTGCATCACTGGATGCGTCCGGCAAAGTACCTGCTTCACAGCTTCCGTCTTTCGTTGATGATGTTGTGGAAGTGGATGGCATTGACAATGCAGGGGAAACCGGCGAAAAGGACAAGATTTATGTTGATACAAAAACCAATAAAACTTACCGCTGGAGCGGCACTTCCTATGTGGAAATTTCTGCCTCCGAAATCGTAACTGCTTCTGAAACGAACGGTTATATCAAAATTAACGGCACGGATGTAAAGGTTTATGAACCTGTCCAGGCCGACTGGAACGAAACAGATGATACAAGCGTATCTTTTATTAAGAACAAGCCGGCAATCGATTCTGAATTATCAGAAACGAGTGAAAATGCGGTTTCAAATAAGGCTGTTACTGCCGCACTTAATGACAAAATAAGTAAAAATGACTCGCTTGTATTAAACTGCACTCTGTAAAGGAGCGGTATTATGCAGCAGAAATTTGAAGATACAAAAATAACTGTTGAGTTTGACGAGGCTGGTAACCGCCAGCAGTTAAGCTCAGGTGACAGCTTAAAAACTTTATTCGCCAAAATAAAACGGTGGTTTTCTGACCTTAATCCGGTTGCATTTTCCGGCGATTACAGTGATTTAAGCAATCGGCCTGATATCCCGTCACTTTCAAATGTATTAAAAAACAATGAGACAAATGTTCCCGCAAATAATGATTTGTATGATCTGGGAAGCGGGGAAAAACGCTGGAATAGCATCTTTACCAAAGATGTAGATACAGCTGCCCTAAAATGCCACAACCTTAATCTAAAAGGTATGCCAGATTCATACTTCTGCAAAATTGGAAACGATCTTGCAGAGTACAACAATATGCTGACTATCGGACACTATAATTCATCGGGCTACGATGGTTATCACGGATATACCTTCGGGACTGCTGGTCTTGCATTTCAAATCGGAAACGGCACAATCGAAAGGGAAAGCGATGCATTCCGCATCTATTACAACGGAAACGTTGATGCACACGGTTCCTTCCGGTCAAACAATGCCGACTATGCGGAATATCTTGAATGGAAAGACAAAAATCCCGGCGGCGAAGACCGTGTTGGCAAATTCGTTACCCTCTCATTTGATAAAATACAGATTGCAAACCAGGGGGATTTTATCTGCGGTATCGTCAGCGGAAATCCTTCCGTAATCGGCAACCATGATTTTGATGAATGGGTACAGAAATATAAGACCGATGAATTTGGCCGGCTGGTCCGCAATGACAGCGGGCATTCTTATGTATTAAACGAAAATTATGATGACAGTCTGATTTATATTCCAAGGTCAGACCGTCCTGAATGGGATACTGTTGGAATGCTTGGAATATTAAGGGTTTATGATGACGGCACCTGTGTTCCGGACGGATACTGTAAAGTCGCAGATTCCGGGACTGCCACATCCGCCCAGGCTTTGGAACATTCATTTCTGACGCCGGTATTCAAAGTAATGAAGCGTGTATCCCCAAATGTAATCGAAATATTTTTCAAATAACTGGTGAGATAAAATGAATACTTTAAACAGAGAAATTATATGTATGCGCACTGTTGATTCTGATGAAACCGGATTACTGCTGTCCATTCCCTTTCCAGTATTTTATAAGTATTCCAATCCAAAAACGAATATTGTTACCATGGAAATTGAATGCTTTAACAGTGACGAAGCCGCAGCGGGATTTTTGCATTTTGGTATTCTGGACAGGCAGTTTTTGCTGCTGGACTCTTCCGGTGAATGCCTTGGATACGAACACAGTTTCAACATCATAACAAATACCGGAAAAAATCAAAGAAAAATTTCATTTAACCTGTTTGTAAAAGCTGATATTACCAGTCAGCAGCTGAAAATTTACGATGGGTACTATTATTTATATACCAGTTCCGAAAATGAAATCTTTGACAGCCGGTCATATTATTTTTGTCCGTGCTTTTTAAATGCAGTTTACGGATACAGTCCGGAAAAAAGCAGTGAAACCTGCGAAATCACCGGAAAAAGAAAAACCTCTCTTTTGACTGATGATTTTACCAAAAGAATCCAGGGTGTTGTTTCAGACTGTGACTGTCTGTTTTCTGAACACAACCAGACAGTTATCAATAATGACGACCTTATTCCGGTAAAACATAAAATCAGCAGTATGACCGGGCTTATTAATCAATATTCCTTTTCAGATGGGAATATCGTCCGTACCGACTTCCAAAATCCCGGAATAAAAACACTGGCGGAAATCCGCCGGAAAATGGTACAGTTAAGGAATTTACAGTCCCGGATTTCAACGTATGCAGTCTGCCATATGATTTTCCGGGATTTTAAAAAAGTCCGCTGCGTTCAAAAACTGGTGCGGAAATGCACCAGGGAAATTTCCAGAATCCAGAAAGAGATTCTGGAAATGCAGATACATATCCAGAACCAAAAGCATGCTCTGTATAAAGAAAAATGCAGCAGATTTATCAGCGCTAACAGCTTTAAGTATTATGCATCCGTATGTCTTTTAATTAAAGATGAAAACGATTACCTTGAAGAGTGGCTGAAACACTATGAAAGCATTGGAATCCAGCACTTTTATATCTATGACAATAAATCAAAAATTCCTATTAAACAGACCATTCATATGATTGACCACGGACATTTTGACAATATGTGCACGGTGATACCGTTTACAGATTACAAAAAGAACATGCAGTATGAATGCTATGAAAACTGTCTTTCCCATTACGGCAGAGAATCACGGTGGATTGGTTTTTTTGATACAGATGAATTTGTTGATATAAAAGAAAACTCCGTGCATGACTTCCTGAAAAAGTACGAGAACCATTTCTGCGTATGGATTCCATGGGAAAGTTATAATGCAAACGGCAGGTTAAACAAGCGGTATGCCAGCATGAAATCACTATTTACCAGACCATTTACGGACCCGTTCGGCTTATGGGGAAAAGTTTTTATACAGCCGCACAGAACAAAATATATGTATGTGCATCTTGCAATGGGAATGGACGAAAGTGAGCGCGCAGTAAACACCGATTTTAAAGACCATCTTTCTGCTTACCAGGATGTGTTTCATGAAAGCCGGGGCGGAAATATTCATCTTTATTCCGATGCGAAAATCAGGCATTATATAACCCGTTCTTTTGATGAATGGTGTGAAAAAATGAAACGCGGGTCTTCAGACCCGAATTTCAAGAGAAAATTTGACGTTTTCTTTGATTATAATCCTGACATGAAGTATCTGGAACAGGAACCATATGTGAAAAAACTGACAGGAAGCACACAGGGGTATTCATAAATTATGGAAAACAAAAAAAGCTTACTGAAACTATCTTCTATTACCATTTTGGATACCAGACTCTCCATACGGATTCCCACTGTTGGGGAAATACTGGAGGATGAACGCACCTATTACAGTATGATATCCGCTTTTACCGCAGGCACATTTCAGTATATGGTCGAGCTGGATGATATGGGTATTGATTTTACAGCAATCACAGACTACGAATTATTCAAAATAATTTTCCCGGCATTCGCAAAATCAGACCTGTCGCTGCTGTTTGGCAATCTGGATATGTCTGATTTTGACATATACAAAGATAACAGCCAGCGGGAGCTTCTGTACAGTCCGGGCAACGACATGGAAATCAACGAAAAAACCTATCTGGAACTGGCTGATACCATCCGGAAAATCAACCTTCTGGAAAAAGTGACATACCGGCCGGGAAATGAGTCGGCACGAAAATATCTCCTGGAAAAAGAACGCAGAAAAAGAAAGCGAAATTCCAGGAAACCATATGAGCCGTATCTGGAAAAGCTTGTAGTCTCGCTTGTGAATACAAGTGAATTTCCCTACAATTATGAGTCATGCATGGATTTATCCATCTATAAATTTAACCAAAGTTTCCGGCAGATCCAGCATAAAATAGCATTCGATAATATGATGATCGGTGTTTATGCCGGTACTGTTGATGTATCCAGACTGGGTGACAAAAATGCACTTTCCTGGATACCAGATAAATACTAACAAATTAAAATAACAGGAGGACATTCAATGAATATTGATAAGTTTACAATTACATCTTACGACCAGGTGACAGGTTTTGACAGGGCGAATGGAAGCCTTGATATGATTCTTGACGAACTGAGTGATTTTACATTATCCCATGAGGAGGAAAAGGCTGATATCACCGGCAGGGGCGGCAGAATCATCAGTTCCTTAAAAAAGAATAAAAAGGTTACCGGCAAGGGGACAAACGGTATGTTATCCGGCGGTGCACTGGCGGCTATGCTCGGCGCAGAAATTGAAGACGGTAAGCATATGGTCAGATACACAGATACGTTTACCGTAACTTCTGATCAGGGAACCACCACAGAAACAGCAGCCGGTACAGCTGGAAATGAAATCGGGACAATTTACATCAGGGATACAAATAATGCTTACATTTCCGGCGGTAAAAAGCTGGTCCAGACAGGAACAGCACCGAAGACGGGCGAATTTTCCTATGACCCTGCCACAAAAGAGGTTACTTTCTTTGCCGGTGATGTTGCAGACGGCACAGAGGTTATTACCTTCTACAACACAGAAGTGGAAGGAAAGAAAATTTCCAATGATGCAAACAACTACAGCAAGACACTGCAGTTATTTATCGACGTAACCTGCCAGGACGGCTGTGACAATCTGTTCCATGGACAGTTTATTATCGACCGTGCGGACTTTAACGGTACGTTTGACCTTGCCGGCGGTTCTGAGCCTGCCACGCTTGGTTTTGAATTTACTTCCATGCCGAATCTCTGTACCGGAAAGAGCGACCTCTGGGACTTCGTATTATTTGACTAAAAACAAACTTCCAGTGGATGGCGTCCGCCATCCACTGTTTTATAAGGAGGCCGGATATGGCGGAACCTAAAAAGATTTCCTGCCGTGTATGCGGTAAACTTTTCGACCCATGCGCCACATGCCAGCCGCACAGTGATATGTTTCACTGGCGTAACTTTGCATGTTCAAAAAAATGCGCCAAAAAGTACATAAAAGACACCATTGCTTACCGTGATTCCTTAAAACAGAACCGGGGAACACAGGAGAACATATGACAAACACACAAAAAATCTATCTGGATTATGCTGCAACTGCGCCGCTGTCTGAATCAATGAAAACATATTTAATTTCCATTCTGGATTTATGGGGAAATCCCTCTTCCCTTCATTCGGCGGGAGAACCCGCAAGACAGCTGATCGAAAATACACGCCGGACAACTGCAGAATTTATTAATGCAGACCCTGATGACATTTATTTTACCTGCGGAGGCGCCGCCAGCAATACCCTGGCAGTCCAGGGATATGATAAAAAACATAACTGCACCGTTTTTTACTCTCCCACCGCGCATAAATCCATCTTAGCCTGTGCAGAAAACTGCAAAAATGCGCATTCATTACATGTGGATGACAAAGGTTTTATTGACCTTGATGATTTAAAGAAACGGCTGGACAAAGGATGTATAAATCCATTTATCATTATCGGCCATGCCAGCTCAGAAATCGGCACCATACAGGACATTAACGCCATTACTGACCTGGTGCATTTCTATCATGGCACGGTGTATCTTGACTGCACCGGCAGCATTCCGGCAATTCCCATTGATACTAAAAAAACAAAAGCAGATATGATTGGATTTTCAGCCCATAAGCTCGGAGGATTAAAGGGCTGCGGCGTTTTATACAAAAAAGAATCCATAAAACTTGAGCCTCTGGTATATGGCACGCAGGAACGCGGGCTTATCGGGGGAACAGAAAATTTAACCGGAATCGCCTCATTGGGAAAAGCAATTGAACATTACGACTACTCTGCTGTTTCTTCGGCTAACAGGGACTATTTATATGAACGCATAATAAACAGTATTGCGGACAGTTATCTGGTGGGCGCATCCATTGAATCCCAAAACAGACTTCCCCATAATTTATACATGTGTTTTAAAGGGGTTGAGGGAGAAGCGCTGATGATTCTGCTGGACCAGAGCGGAATCCAGGTCAGTACCGGCTCCGCCTGCACCAGCGGGAATTTAACCGCTTCCGCCGCACTGTCTGCCATTGGTATGGATAAACGGGACATCCACAGCTGTATCCGAATGACATTCAGCGGAAAAGAAACAAAAGAAGAACTGGATTATGTATCCGAAAACCTGAAAAAATGTGTGGAAACATTAAGGTATATGAATCAGCTTTCAAGCTAAGCATACAGGAGGAATTATGGAATTTTCAGAATTAACCAACTACGTATTAAATATTGTCCTTACCGTTATTTTACCGGTTGTTACAACCTATATTGTCAGCCTTTTGAAATCCAAAATCCGGGAAAGCCATGCGGCTGCAGACGCCACAGAAAATGAGAATCTGAACCATATCATGAAAGAAGCCCTTGCCTCCGTTATGGACGCAGTGCTTTATGTCAACCAGACCTATACGGATACGTTAAAGAACAAAGGGGAATTTGACAAAACGGCACAGAAAGAGGCATTTGACAAGGCATATTCCGCGGCGTCAAATATGATTGCAGTAAAATCCAAAAATATTATATGTGATTTATACGGCTCATTCGACCAGTGGTTACGCCTCGCTGTTGAATCCTCTGTAAATATGGCAAAAAAATCATAAACAAAGGAGAATCATATGGCATATACAAAATACTCGCTGCCTGCCGACAGGAGAAACCATGGCGGAACACGCCGCTCCTCTTCTATTAAATATCTTGTCTATCACTTTACCGCCAATAAAACTGACAAGGCAAAATCAAATGCAAACTATTTTAAAAACAATGTGGTAAAAGCATCTGCGCATTATTTTGTGGACCGCACAAGCGTTTACCAGTCCGTCCCCGACCTGACAGTTGCATATTCCGTCGGAGGTAAAAAATACAGCGACTGCAAGGCAACCGGAGGCGGCAGCATGTACGGAAAAATCACAAATGCAAACAGCATTTCGATAGAAATGTGTTCCGACAACGGTGCAATTTCCGCATCAACAGTCAATAATGCGGTTGCACTGGGAAAAAAATTAATGAAAAAATATAATATTCCCTTGTCCCGCGTCTTCCGGCATTTCGATGTAAATGGAAAACACTGTCCCGGCTGGAACGGGTGGTATGGAAAAGACAGTTCCAAATGGAACAGTTTTTTGAAAAAGTTTTCAGGCACCGCCAGCAGCACCAAAAAGAAATCATCCAAACCGGACAAAAATGCAAAAAAAGTTTAAAAGGAGACGGACAATGAATGAAATTACAGCACTGACAGATATAAACTTCTCATACGTGTTCATTGCGGTCTTCTCCATACTGGCAGGCTTTAAGGCATGTGTATCATTAATTGAATGGGTTGTAAAAAAGACAGGCCTTGAAACAAAATGGACGAAAAAATCCAGAAAAGACCACGAATTTTTAATCCAGACATCACAGGGCCTTAAAGCGCTGCAGAAACAGTACGACGAGTCTGTGAAACAAAATGAAACCATCCGGCTGGAACTATCACAGCTTACCCGGACCGTAAACGGCATTGCAGACACGCTGGGAACTATGCAGAAAAAAGAAAACGAAACCAAACTTAAGGAATTAAAGGACAGTCTGGTGAGGTATTACAACAAATACAAAGACGCCGGCAGATGGTCAAGGCTTGAAAAAGACGCCTTCTGGGATTTGTTTGACGACTATGAAAAACGCGGCGGCAATGGATTTATCCATTCTATCGTGGAACCGGCGATGAGGGAATTACATGAAACTGATTAAGATATGCAGGAGGAAAATTTTATGGTTACACTAATCAGATATTATATGATGAAGGCAAAAGCAATAAAATACAAGCTGATGGTATGGCAGTTTATTGACCGGCTGTTTGATGAGCTTGTCAAACATCCGGAAGAAATTGAAAAGAAAATTATCGGTTATATTGCGGATGCAGTGACCGAAAAGGACAAAGAAAGCCAGACTTTTTCCGGTTAAATGTATATAAAAAATAAAGAATGGAGGCATGTGTATGGACAACGAATTAAAAGAAACTGAAAACTCCATGCGTAGTCTGGGCAGACTTGCTGCATCATTAAAAGAACAGGTTTCGCAGGCGGCACAAAGCTTCAGCGACTGTTTATCCCTCAATTCCGGCGTAATGCTTTTAATATCAAAAACAAGGGAAGCCGTTTCCGAAATCAGGGAGCTTGACAGTATCCTGACCGAAATCAGCCAAACATCCAGTATGACGTCCCGGCAGTTAAAACAGCTGGGTATGGATGCTTACGATACTGCCAGCAAATATGGCAGAACCGCAGGCGAATATCTTCGTGCCGTTCAGGAAATAGAACGTCTGGGTTTTTCCGGCAGAAAAGGCGCCGCCATGGCGGAACAGTCACTGCTTGCACAGTCGGCAGGCGGTATGGACGGCGAACTTGCAAGCAGTTATATTCTTGCAACAAATGCTGCATATCAGTTAAACGGCGAAGCAGAGAAATTAAACGCCATTCTTGACGGGCAGAACAGCATAACCAGCAGAAACAGCATTGCAATGGCTGATATGGCAGCCGCCATGACCGAAGCAGGAACCACTGCTTCCGGTTACAGGGTTTCCATTGAAGAGCTTTCTGCTATGATTGGAACGCTTGGCGCGGTAACAGAGCTTAACGGCAGTGAAGTGGGAAACGCAGTCAAAGCAATTCTTGACAATCTGCAGAATGTATCATCGGATAAAATTACAGATACCCTGAACGCTGCAAACATTTCCATGACCAAAATGGTAAATGGCGCCGAAAAGCTTCGCAGCCCGATTGATATTTTAAGGGATCTTGCAGCGGCATTTTCCCGGCTGGACGAGAATGCCCCGCTGCGCACAGAAATATTAACAAACATTGGACAGGACGCCCATGCCAATCATCTTGGAGCGCTGCTTGAAAACATGGACATGTTTGACAGGATGCTCGTGGATTATTCCCAGGGCGCCGGCTCTGCTCTTGCAGCTTCCAGTGAAAATGCAGAAAACTTATCCGGTTCCCTTAACAGACTGTCCAACTCCTGGACTGAGCTGGTGAACAGCTTTGCGGCATCGGATACTTTAAAGACCGGTGTAAATGTATTAAACAGTCTGGTGCAGGGTGCTGTGAAACTTACGGATGTATTGACTCCGTTGGGAGCAATTGGAGCAGGCGTGGGACTGTTTGCAGGAATCAATAACCTCGGTAAAGGACGCGAGTGCGTCCCTTTCATTTTGTTTTGAATATGCCCTTTTTGCCCAAGAAATTCAGGAATAAGCATTTCAAGGGCAGGAATGCGCGGATTTCGTCAGTCCGCGGAGGTTTTAAAATAAATCGTAATTGGCGTCTGCTATGCGCCAGTGCTGGAAAGAAAGAATAAAAATACCGTATAAATAAAATAACCCACTACAACGTGACTGGAAACGGTGAGCGTGAATGTATCCCGAAAGGGTGCCGGTAACGGCAGGAAAAGTCAAATTCAGAAATGAAGGTTATTTGGGCACGGGAGCAATCCCCAAGTGCCGGGCGTTACATAGAACTGTAAAGCTAAATCGGCTATCAGCAACGGAACCTATTATTTTTAATGGGTGTGTTCAGAGAGTATAAACGATTTTGAGTCATAAACGGCTTGTAAAAGGTACTCCATACGCAGTTTTCGGTCTGCCCCGTGACTGGGTAAAAAACCGTAAAGAGTAATGCTGCTCTTCTGTTTCTTAATAGCAGCTGTTTATGGATTCGTAAATGGGAAGAAACAGAATAATGCAAGGAGTTCTCCTAGCCGTAGGTGGAAGAAACGGAGAAAAATTTATATAAACTTTCTTATACTGTTATCTCTTATTTTATTTGTCGCATCAGCCCCCTCAATACTAACTATAACTCTTATTATTGATAATATTGTTGAAACAGTTAAAAAATAACGTATAATTAAAAATATTACAGAAAGGTCAGGTGACAAATATGAATAAACTTTACACGATGGATCTAAAGAAAGTTATGAAAAAATTTTTATTTTTATCTTTAATTTTTATTTACGTGATTTTTTTAAACGGATGCAGTCTAAAATTGGAGGATAAAGTTACCCAACTAAAAACAGAAATCGAAGTCGGTTCAAATGTAAATTTATCTGATCTTTTTTCCTGCGAAGAAGGAGTTTCAATAGGATTTAACAATGCCGATTCTTTTAATTCAAATAAAATTGGCTCATATACTCTTGAAACCACCATTACAAACGGAAAAAAAGATGTAAAAAAGAATTATATCGTCAAGGTCAGTGATCATGAACCGCCTGAATTATCCCTTAAAGAACAGACAGTTACACTATACCAGAACGACGAATTTAATTCAGACAGCTACATAGACTGCTCCGATAATTCGGGAGAAAAAATAAAGGTAGATGCCGATGAATCTGAATTGGACATGTCAAAAACAGGTGTATATACGGTTCAATACAGTGCTACAGATTCAAGCGGCAACTGTTCCAGGGATGCAATCAAGGTTATTGTGAAAAAGGCGTATACTTACAAGGAACTAAAGTCATTAGTAAAGAAGATCCTGAAAAATAGTGATTATGATAAACTTGGAGTTATGGAGAATGAAGCTTATGACATGATAGCTGTTAATCTTAAAAAATTTTTAGACTATGATGAGTCCAATGATTCCTTATATATGTATAATATAGCTGTTTTTTTGTATGCTGATAATAAAGAAATCACCCCCAAATTTTATATCTCTGCTTTGGAATATAGTAATTCAGGGTATACACAGCCAGATTCAATAGAAATAAAATCTTCAAAAGGAAAAATTTTTTCTCATCAAACCAGCGTTGATATAGATTTCGATTACACTATAAAATATGCGTTTTTTTCTAATCTGGGATATACATTTGATCAGAAAGACGACTTAACAAAATTTTGTGACATTATAAATGGTAGTAATCTGCAGTTAATAAGCAAAACCAACAGAGAAACACTTAAACATAAATGCTCTAAATCAGACATGAAGAAAATAGAACAGTTCAGGAAGTTTTATTTGGAAATACTGGAGTATATGTAAGCAGAACCACCGGCTTTGCCGGTGGTTTATTTATGTATGAAAAATACCTCGTTTCCTCCTAAAATTATATCTTATTAGGTTGAGATGTTATCATTTTAGTTTAGCGCAATAATTTAAAAATCACTGTTACATGTATTACAGTGCCAATGCTTATGTCTCTTCGTTCCAAAAATCCCGAAAATAGCTGTATTAATTACTTTAGACGTTGTCGAAATTTTAGATGTATTCACTGAATTACAATAAGGACATGATACAGGTTGAGACATTATTCTATTCCATTTAGCTTTTTCTTTTTCTTCTTTTTCTGTTGAAATGAATTCACTTCCCATATACACCATTTCAACATTACATCTAAGACAAATAGAGGAATAATCTTCTGCCTTATTAAAAATGCCCCTGATTACATTTAGGACACATATAGAATATTCTCTCATAAATCATAATTAATCACTCCTATTTTTTATTATGAGTACAAATGTAATATATTTCCACAATATGCTAAAATCAAAATATAATATTAATAATAATTAAAGCTGAAGTTGATGTCAATAATTTGAATTTTCAATCTTTTCTACACGCTTTAATAATCAACTTAGCTATCATTAGCTGTACTAATTAGTAAAATTATTTTTACGGTTATTTTTTAATAATGCTAATTATAACTATCAATACTACCAATGGCACATATGCAATAATGCATTAACCCTATGTATAATTTCACTTTACCAATTTCTTTAAATCACAAAGAATCATCATTACTTATGCGATAAATAATATAATAAATATTAGTATTATTAACCCTATAGTTGAACATCTCCTCTTTTGTAAATCGTATAAATTTACCATGTGTATCCACAATTATTACATTTGAAACACTTATTAATTTTCTTACTAAATATCCCAAATGTAGCAATAGATACTACTCTCTCACCTGTTCCTATTTTTTGAATATTAGTTGATTGACAAGTAGGACATTTTGCTGATGATTCAGGAACATAATCTGCCCATAAAGATGGCTCATTTTCTTCACAAATTTCTCGATGCTCTCTCGCCTTCGGATCATAAGTATCTTTAATCAAAGTTTCAATGTAATAATTTATTAGTTCTTTTTCCTGTTTTTCTGACATATCCATTATTTCATCAATGGTTGTATCAGTGATAATCATTTGTATATTACAAAAATCACACTTTCTTCTTCCTTTGAACCATGCACATTTTGGACATATTGCCATTGGTATACTCATAATAAAAACTCCCTTTAATTAAACTATATTTATTTTACCATAAACCATTTAAATAGTAAATAGATAACTCCACATTACCAAATAAGAATGTTTCTACAACGTTCTAAGTATATTTTATTATATTTAAATCAATAGCACGATATTCAAAACATATGAAACAAAATTAGATGGTTTAAGTAATAAATTAGGGTTTAATCAAAGAAATTTTGCCGATTGGGGTAAACAAATAAGCGAATCGTTCAATAATGCTGGTAAAGGAATAAGTGGGTTTAAGAAAGCGTTAAAAACTGCTTTGGTTGCTCCTATAAAATTAGAAGAAATCAAGTTAATTAAAGAAGCGGACTTCGCTTCTGCTTTTCCAGTAAAAAACGCAAAAAGTTTTTTTGAATATTTTAATAAAAGTGGTTCTCAATCAATAGCAACTTTAACTAAGTGGTGCAACCGAATTGGTGTTACAGATAAAACTATGAGAGCTTATCTTATAGATTGTATGCAAAAACAAGTTCCTGCATCATTTGAAGGATATAATGCTTACGCTAAAACTGCAATAGCTAATAATGAAAAATTAACAATTTCTGCCAAAGCAGGCAAATTCGCCATTAGTGCACTTGCAACAGCCGGAAACATGCTTGCCATGTGGGCAATTTCAGAAGTTATTTCTGTAATATCCGCCTGCGTCACAGCATCCAGCCGCCTGCAGGAATCAGCAAAAGAATTAAGCACCCAGTTTTCTTCCACCCAGTCAGACATTGACGGGTACAAAACAAAAATTGCCGACTTATATACTGTAATCAATGACGGCTCCTCTTCTTACGAAGAAACATACAATGCCCGTCAGCAGCTGCTTTCCATCCAGAATGAAATGATAGAAAAATTCGGCAGTGAAGCCGAAGCTGTCCAGCTTGTCACTGATGCGGTAAACGGACAGACGGATGCCCTTGATTCACTGACACAGCTTTAGTGGAATGAAACTGTTGACAAATTCAATTATGACCCGGACCGTAAATGGACGGAAAAATTTGGAGATGCATGGGCCAATTTCTGGAGCGGAAGTTCAAACAATTATGAACGTATGCAGAAGGAAATGGAAAACACGGATGTCAGCTTTGATATTGTTCCAAAATTTAATGATAAAAATTATAAACAATATGATAAATTCGCTGAAATCCTCCGGAAAGATTTTGGTGCAGAAATTACCAGTAATGTTGCAAACGGTCGGGTGTACAATACCTTTACCCTGTCAGGAAACCTTACTGATATTTATACCCAAATGCAGAACATCAGGGACCTTGCAAAGGATATGGGACTTGATGATTCCTATATTAACGCAATATCAGAGCAGACTGCAAAAACAAAAAGTACACTTGATGGCTACCAGGAATTTTTCAACCAGGGCATACTGCAGGATAAGATTATTAACAAAAACATATGAAAACTCATGATATAACACAACTTAAAAGTTTATAGATTCACTCATAATTTGATTTAGGATATGTGAAAAATAGTAGCAATTATCAATTTTTACTATTACAAATTCAACATTATCTTTTCTCTCTTGATATTTCCCTTCTATTGTCATTTCAATTGTAACGTTGTAGATATTAACAAATTTGATTTACCACCATTTGAAAGTTAAGGATAATTTGAATATATATTTTTGCATCATCCTCACACATTTCGATATCTTCTTTTAACATACTGCTCACATGAGTAATTTTGTTTGAAATTTGAAAATCATCACCAAAATCTTGTGAAATTCCATTTATGTAATTTTCAATTTTTTCTTCTGATATATTTTACTAAATTGATAAAGAACAATAGTCGTAAAATGCTTTTTGATCTATGTTTTCTCAAAAAATATAATGATAAATGTGTATTAAGAATGGTACAAAATTTATCAGGATAATTTTATATAGACAAGAGAGCATTTGAAATACAATGCTCTCTTTTGTGTGTAAACACTTATATAATTCTTGAAAGGATGTGGTTAAATTGCACTAATTACTTTGTAATTCTATCTCTACCCATTTTTCATCACCACCATTAACAGTTAATTGATACATTAAAACTGCATAGTCGCCATATTCAATTTGTTTATCATAATCATCATCTTCTATTGTTGAATTTATACTTTCATAAAAAACGGAGTTATTATCTAAAAATATAATAGCTTCATCGTTACCATGCCCAAATGAATAAAATTTTAAATATACAGCATTTTCGCCTTCATTATATAGACACTTATTTATAGAGATGTCATCAGATAAATCTGCATCAATTATTTCTTTTGCATTTGAAATGATTTTACTTTCGGAAGATTCAGTTCCACATGCAGTAAATGTAAAAAAAATCATTACAAATAATAAGATTAGTTTTGTTTTAATAGATTTCATGCTTTCTCCTTTATAGACGCTATTTTAAAATTGATTATAACATTTTCTATATTAAAATTCAATGCTCCACACATTGAAAACGCTTAATCTCCACAATTAAGCATTGACAACTCCACATTGTCAAAAGTGATAATCCACATATCACGAATTATTATAGTATGATATTTAAAACATTTATAAATGATTTACAAAATGTTCAATCAATCATAAATAGAATTTCTAATGTAGAAGTATGGGCAAACGGAGCAACTGGATTATTAAATGCGAATAGTCTTAATTCATTAAAGACTGCTATATCAGGACTATCAAAAGAACAAGCATTATTAGTTTTATCAACAAAAAATCTTTCTATAGCACAGACTGAACAAGTATTATCCGCTGCAGGATTATTGAATGTTGAAAAACAATTGACAACTGCTCAATTATCTGAAAAATTAGCAAAAGAGCTAAATAGCAAAGCTGATGCAGAAGCACTACTAATCAATTCTGGTTTAATTACACAAAAAGAATTTGAAGAAAATGCAACAATTAAAGTAACTGCTGCTAAAATTAATGAAGCTGTTGCTAATGGAACTTTGTCTGCAAGTGATGCTGGTGTTATTGCTGGGACATTAGGAATAACAGGTGTAAATGCTGGTGCTACGATTTCTTTTGATTTACTAACAGCATCTATATGGGCAAATATAAAGGCATTAGGAACATGGTTAGTTACAAACCCTATAGGATGGGCTATACTTGGTGGTACTGCAATATTTGGATTGGTTAAAACATATGATGCATTGACTGATTCTGTAGAAGAAGTAAAGGAAAGAACGGACGCTTTATTAGAAACATATAATTCGACCATTTTTGAAGCAAATTCAAACGCACAAACTATTGAGTCTCTTGCTTCAAGATATGAGAAATTATCAAAAGGTGTAAATGCCCTTGGTGAAAATGTCTCTTTAACTGCGGATGAATATGCAGAATATAATGATATAGTAAATCAAATTGCTGATATGTTTCCTACTATGATAACTGGATATACCGACGAAGGTAATGCTATTTTGTCATTAAAGGGGAATGTTGAAGAACTGCGTGATACTTATAAAGAAACACAGAAAGAAGCATATAATTTACTTATTGTTTCTGGTAACGACAGTGATGGTAACGACATAATAACAAATTACCAAAATCAGGTTCATGGAAATGAATCATTCTTATCAAAGACATCTTCATATATTGATGGTGAAGCTGGTGCAAAAGATGCTATAGAAATCATTACAAAACTTACTGGTGCATTAACACCAGACGAATTCAGAGAAACATATAACCAGCTTTATAAAGAATATGAAAACATTTGGAACAGTGATAAAATTCAAGATGCATTAAAATCTTCTGGATTTGAAGAATTGACTCACGCACCAAGATGGTCTGAAATAACGGCAAAAGATTTAGCACAAGTTAAGTATTCAGCACAAGCAACAATACAAACATATAATGCAGAAATTGATTCTCAGCTAAAAAATATGCAAACATTAGCAAATGCATATTTAATGACAAATCCTGATTATGAAAAATTAGATGAACAATCAAAAACTGCAGTTTCTTTGCTTGTAAATAGTATTAGTGAAAATATTGCCAATGAATTTTCTTCCAAAGAAGATGTGGGTGCATATGTTGTAAA
Source organism: uncultured Agathobacter sp. (assembly GCA_910587655.1). Lineage (GTDB taxonomy): Bacteria > Bacillota > Clostridia > Lachnospirales > Lachnospiraceae > Roseburia. The sequence continues at coordinate 55,462 of CAJUND010000007.1, forward strand.
ATTAATTAATTCTATATCTGACAATAAGGAAGTACAAGACTCTCTTAAAAAACTATTTACATTGGATACTTCTAATATGCCAGTTGTCAAAATCAAAACTGCTGTTGATTCTTATACTACTGCTATTGCTACAGCCATTGAAGAAGATCCTATCGAGCTAAAAGCAAGACTTGGTCTTGACGATTCAGATACACAACCACTTATCAACAACGTTAAATCCAAACTCCAAGATAAATCTGATGACAAAGTTGGAGAACTCACACTTGAAGAACTGCATATTGCAGCAGAACAAGTAGAAGTTCCAGATGGTGCTCTCCTATCTTGGGATGAACTGATTACTAAGATTAAGGAAATTCAAAGTTCATCATTAAACTTTGAAACCACCGTTTCATCCCTCCCGGAAGAATGGAACAATTTAAAAACCACCGACAACAATGAACTAAGAAGCACCCGCGAGGACCTCTTAGCCCTTGCAGAAGCCGGACGTCTCACCGAGAAAACCTTCCACGAAACCGCCGGTGCAGACACATTCCTTGGCAGAATCAACGAATCCCTCCCGGAAACCATACAGTGGATTAACAAACTCGTTTCATCCTCAAATCAGCTTGCATCCATGAAAAAAGGAATTTCCAGCATATCCTCCGCCCTTGGCACAAAAAAGTCAGGCCGGTATGTCGATGCAGATACGCTAAACGGCTTTTCCGCTGAAATAAAGGGGCTGGAATCATGGGAGGAATTTGAACAGCTTCTCGGAAGCAGCGAATCCTCCATGAAAGATTGCCGGAAAGCCGCAAACCGTCTGGCATCCGAATATGTAAACAGCAGTAACTTCCTTTCAAACCTGAATGAGGAAAACCAGGATTACTATATTACACAGCTTGCAAACATGGGCATTTCAAATGCGCGCGAAGTTGTTGAGCATGAACTTGAAAATACAATACGCGCACAGGAATATGCCACAATCCTGCTGGCTGATTCAAAATATAATCTGATTGGTGTAGATGCTGCAGAACAGGCAGCTGCCATCAGCAATGCCCAGACACTGCTTTCGGAGGGAGAAGCATCTGAGTTCTTAAGAATGCGTATATTCCAGCTTGTTGCACAGGAGCAGGTGTTCGGCAACCAGTCCCTGGATGTCAACGGCAAGATTTCCGCGCTGTCAGCACTTGCAAGTGCATACCTTACTTCTGCCCAGGCTGCAAGGATTGCCTCCTATGCCGAGCATCTGCAGGGTGCGGTGGAACACGGCATGCCGGAAGCTGCGGCTCTTGAGTCATACAAGAGCTTTATTAACAGCCTTAGTACTAACCCGATAGAAATAAACATGCCGAAAGTAAATACCCCCACTGTGGGTAACGGCATTTCACCTAAAGGGAACGGAAAAGGACCGGATTCTCAGCTGAAGTCAAAGGAAACCAAAACCTCCATCGACTGGATCGACCGCAGACTCACCATTTTACAGAAAAAACTAGACGCCACAAAAGCAAAATTTGAAAACCTTTTTTCCGTAAAAAAGAAAGCAAAGAACCTTGACAAACAGATCAAGGAAACCACTGCCCTTTTAAACGCATCGGAAAAAGCCGCTAAGCAGTACAAAAAACGTGCTGACAAAATAAAGCTTTCCGAAGACAGGAAAAAAGACAAAGACCTGAAAAAGAAAGTCCGCGAGGGAAACTACAGCATCAGGGACTACAGCCAGGAAACTGCCGACAAAATCAATAAGTACAAGGACTACTACGACAAGTACAAAGATTTGCAGAAGCAGACCGAAGAGCTGGAAAAACAAAAAAGGGAATCCGAGGAAGAAAAATACCAGCTTTATGTTGATAACGCCGAGGCAAAACTCGACAGATCCAAGGCGCACGCAGAACTTGACGAGGGTAATTACAAAGAACAGAACAGGCATCTGGAAAAACAAAAACAGTACCTGGAGGATTCCTATAAATACCAGATAAAAATTGCCAGACTAAACCACGACAAAGTTGAAGAATCAAAGCTTAGGGCTGAACTCGAAAAGCAGCTCCGCGACCTGACAAAAGAGGAATTTGACAACATCGCCGCTGAATATGAAAATAAAATCGGTTTCATTGAAGGCAAAATGGATATTATCAATTCCCGAATGGAACAGCTGGAAGCAAAAGGGTATGTGGTAAGTAAAACCTATTACAATCAGCTTATCAGCCAGGAAGCCAAAAACCTTGCGCAGTTGAAGAAAGAACGGGACGCCCTGCAGAAACAGATGGACAAAGGGCTGAAAGACGGCAGCACTGCGGAAGGCACCACGTCATGGTATGAAATGCTGGAAGCTATTAATGAGGTTGATAATGCAATCATACAGACAACCACCTCCATGACTGAATACAAAAACCAGCTCCGGCAGCTTGAATGGGACGCCTTTGACCGTATGCAGGAGCGGATTTCACAGATTCAGAATGAGGCGGGCTTTTTGTCAGAACTGATGGAAAACAAAAAACTGTTTGATGAGGACAACGGCCAGTGGACAGCATATGCAAACGCTGCCGCAGGACTGCACGCAGTCAGTTACAACACCTATATGGCGCAGGCGGATGACTATGCAGAGGAAATCAGAAAAATCAGCAGAGAACTTGCCAGTGACCCGTACAACACTGTGCTTGCTGAACGCAGACAGGAATTAATAAACGCACAGCAGGAAGCCATCCGGAATGCGGAAAGCGAAAAACAGTCCATCAGAAGCCTTGTTTCTGACGGATACGACGTAATGCTCGACGCCCTGCAGAAAATTGTTGACAAACGGAAGGAATTACTTGATTCCGAGAAAAATTTATACGACTATGAAAAGAAAATTTCGGATCAGGCGAAAAATGTTCTGAACCTTGAAAAACAAAAACTTTCCGTCCAGGGCGACGATTCCGAGGAGGCAAAGGCAAAATTACAGCAGATTACCCTTAAACTGGAGGAAGCGCGCAGCGAGCTGGAAGAAAGTGAATACGACCAGTGGAGAAGCGACCAGGACCAGGTACTGGACAAGCTGACTGATGATGTTAAGGAATGGGTAAACCAGCGCCTCGACAACACTGACGGTCTGGTTTCGGAAGTCATATCATCCGCCAACGCAAATGCCGCAGATATCCATAACACCCTTGAAAAGGTTGGAAATGACGTCGGTTACCTGCTTACGGATGAAATGCAGCGTATCTGGGATACTGACAGCAGCGTTGTTGCCGTATACGGGGACAGCTTTCACACACAGCTTACATCCGTAAACAGCACGCTGGTGGAAATACGCAATTTCCTCTCTGCAATGCAGCAGAACAGCGAATGGGAATCCCTTGTCAGCAGCATCAGCCCGGACGCTGTAAAAAATGCAGGAAACAAAAAAAATACCAGTTCTGTGAAACACACGGGCTCCTCTTCCGCTTCCCAAAAGACGTCCGGTACATTCACCAGCAGGGCAGTCTCTGTCTCCCAGGATTCAAAGAACGGTTCCAAACGCGGGGAAAGCTTTGTTCCTGTACGGACAGGCGAGACAAGCTTTTCAACGGAAAAAATGAGTACCATCAGGGATGCCTTTATGGATTTTTCCCCTGTTATTGACGTTATGAAGCCAAAACATACACCGGTTACCCCTGACGTCAGAACAGGACAGAATAACTTTGACAATGTAAACGTGGACATTACGCTTCCAAACGTAAAAAACTACGATGAATTTGTTTCCGAACTGTCAAAGGACAGACATTTTGAAAAAGTAATCCAGAGCATGACCCTTGGGAATGCACTTGGAAGAAACTCATTCAATAAATTCAGGGTATAACACAGGGAAGGAAAAAATGAAAAACAAGAGAAAAATAGAAATTCTATCCGGTAAAATAAAATTACTGGAAACCGAAAACAAAGAACTGAAAAAAAGAACCGAACAGCTGAACGGGCTGCCGGATGTAAAAAACGGCATAAAAAATGACAGCAGGGATCTGGCGGATGAACTGCTGTTGTCCCTGGAAGCATCCATTAAGGAATATGAAAAACTTACCAGCGAATGCAGGGACATTAAGGAAGCCTATACCCGGTCAGTGAAAGAAATGCACAGGCTGACCAGTAAATACAAAAAAGATATCCGCCGCACAAAAATAAACCAGATAACCTCTGGCATCAGGAGGTGATATCATGAACTGCACTGACTTTGAATATAACGGACGAAGGCTCTCGGAATACGGGTGTATTATCTGCTGTATGTTAAGCAGTGACGACAAAGAAGAAAAAGATATTGGAAACCAGATAAAATTTCATACGCTTAACGACGGCAGTGAAAATAATTCAAATAAATTCAGGCTGTTAAGCAGCGGGTATGAAGATGCTTATTCCACACACCTGGAAATCTGCAAATCTGCCTGCAATGACAGCGGGCGGATGTATTTTACAGACGACGAAACCATTAAAATAATCAGATGGCTGAACCAGAAAAAATTTCATAAATTCAGAATGATTTATGAGGACGGCGAGTTTGCGAATATTTATTACAATGGTTCTTTTAATGTCAGGCCAATTGTAATGTCCGGACAAATCACAGGAATGTCCCTGGATTTTACTTCAGACGCCCCGTTCGGCTATTATGAGCCGATTCACCATACGATGGATTTTTCCAGGGAGCTTCCCGCTTCTGTCACTGACGCAGATACCAAAAGCAGCATATACGGCGAATATATTTTATATGACCAGTCAGACGAGTCCGGGTATATTTACCCGGACTGTGTGGAAATAGAAATACTTGAGGACGGCTGTCTGACAATCCGCAATTCCATGGATGATGAGGATGTTGTAATCAATAACTGCATATCCGGCGAAACCATTACCTTGAACTGTAAATACCGGATGATAAAATCTGACCGGGAACACCCTGGTCTGTATAATGATTTCAATTATCATTTCCTGAGAGTTATTAACAAATATGACGAGTGTGATGAAAACGATGCCTTTTCAAATAATATTTTTACCGTATCACTGAAATGCAGGATATCGTTTTCCTACTCTCCCATTGCAAAGATTGGGGTGATTTAATGAACAGCCAGACACTGGTAAATATCAGTAAAAACATGAAAGACCTGACGTTTGTTCTGGCAAACCGGAACTATGACAAACTCGGCGTATTAAATAATGTTGACATGAATACGTTTGTGTACAGCCGTTCCACGGGCGGACACGAAATATCCTTTGACATTTATCAGACGCTGAACGGGATGAGCGAAGTTTTATGGGATACGGTTACAGACTTAAAACTTTTATGGGTAAAGGAGCTTGATGTATACTTTGAAATATATGTAACAACAGAAGACTCTTCTTCCATAAAAAAAACCGTAACCGGCACATCCCTTTGCGAAGCAGAATTATCCCAGATAAAACTGTACCAGACAGAGATAAACACAGAGGACGACATTTCCAGGGAAAACTATGAAGTAACCACCTTTTACAATATGGATAACCCGGATGCGTCTTTATTAAACAGAATCCTGTCAAAGGCAGCAAATTATAAAATCAGGCATGTGGACGCAAGTCTGTCAAAAATACAAAGAAGCTTCAGCGTGGATAATGAAAGCATCTATCATTTCCTGGTCGGCGAATGTGCCGAACAGTTCCACTGCATCTTTTACTTTGACAGCAGGGACAGAAGCATATCGGTATATGACCTGTATGCAGTCTGCCAGAATAAAGACTGCGGACACAGCAACGATATTGCGGATTTTACACATACAGACGAATATGGAAATCTCACTTATACCTGCCCGGAGTGCCATGGCACAAACATCAGGCATTACGGGGAAGACACCGGAATTTTTATAGACAGGGAAAACCTGACGGATTCCGTTCATTTTACAACCGACACAGAATCCGTAAAAAACTGTTTTAAACTTTCTGCCGGTGATGAAATCATAACTGCCGCCGCCCGTCTTTTAAACATGAACGGCACGGATTACATTTACTGCATTACAAACGAACAGAAAGCGGATATGCCGGCCGAACTCGCGGAAAAAATAAACCAGTATGATTTATTGTATGATTCTTATAAGGATGAATACCAGAAATTAATTGACGAAATATATGAATCCAGTGAAAAAGTTTATTATTACCGCCATACCATGATGCCGGCAAAAGAACATGCCCCGGTAAACGCATCCACAGAAGCATTAAAACTTACCGAACATAATTTAAGCCCGCTGGGACTCTTAAACTGCTCCGCTTCCACAAGCCGTGCCGCCGTTGAAACCGCCCTTAAAAACTATGCAAAAGTATATGTAAAAACAGGCTATGTAAAACTGGAAATTAATACATACAGCTATGCCTATCAGGGAGTGGATTCAGACGGCAGCCATTATGGCTGCTGGACCGGAAATTTTACAGTGACAAATAATTCTGATAAGGATGACATCGTATATTCAGACCCCGTCACTGTAAAAGTTTATGACAATTATGAAAATTTTGTCAGCCAGAAAATCAGAAAAACCATTGCGGACGCTGATGAAGACGGCTCTGTTTTTGACGTGCTGGACATCCGTAATCCGGATACCTTTAAAAATTCCCTGACCTATTACGGGTTAAACAGACTACAGTCATTTTATGACGCAATCCAAAGCGCACTGGACTGCCTGATGCAGCTGAACCAGGCAGCGCCGGATTCAAAAATGTACGCTTCCTGCTATCTTCCATATTACCGTAAGCTGCAGGCATGTCAGGATGAAATTGACAAACGGCAGTACGTGATTGATGAATGGGAAAATAAATATGAAAATGCGGTTCAAAAGCAGCAGGAAATCCAGCGCAGATTAAATTTTGAAACATACATCGGAGAAGATTTCTACCGTCTGTTCTGCTGCTACAGACGCGAAGACGTATACCAGAATGAAAACTATATTTCCGACGGGCTGAAAGACCAGGAAATCATAAAGCGTGCAGAAGAATTTCTTGAAACTGCACAAAAAGAGCTTCTGAAATCCGCCACAAGGCAGCACTCCATTTCCTCGACACTGCATGATTTACTGCTGATTCCGGAATTTGAACCCCTGCTGGATAAATTTGAAATCGGCAACTGGCTGCGTGTCCGTGCAGACGGATGCATTTATAAACTGCGGCTTATCAGATATGAAATTTCATTTTCTGATATCAATACCATCAGTGTTGACTTTTCTGATGTAACAAAAATAAGGGATTCCGTGACAGATACGGAAAGTATCCTGCACTCTGCACAGACCATTGCTTCCAGCTATTCATATATCAGTAAGCAGGCGGAAAAAGGCAGTCACGCAGAAAACCATATCGACGACTGGGTCAAAAACGGATTAAGCAGCACGCTGGTTCATATAAAAAATAACGACCGCGAGGAAATTTCATACGGAAAACACGGGCTGCTTGCACGGGAATATGATGATATTTCAGATGACTACAGTGATGAGCAGCTGCTCTTCACACATAACATCCTGGCATTTACGGAAGACAACTGGAAGAGTGTATCACTTGGACTTGGAAAACACGAATACACCTATTACAATGGAAATGGTTTTACCACCAGTACCGGATACGGAATCTCAGCCAGATTCTGCCAGGCTGCATACATCTATGGTTCACAGATAATCGGAGGGGATATTTATTCCAGTAACTACTCTCCTTCTTCAGGAACCCATCTTGATTTAAATAAAGGGACATTTTCTTTTGCAGGCGGAGGGCTGTCGTATGACGGGACGACACTGCATGGAAACAGTCTTGATATCAGAAGCAGCTCCATTCACAGCTCAAATATATATGGTACCAGCATATACAGTTCATATCTGTACAGTTCTGATATTGAAAGCGCCACCATTACTGCCGGTACAATTAACGGCACAGATATAAACGGCGGAACTATTATGGGAACTGACATTATTGGCGGAACCATCAAAAGTACCGGTGATGAGGATGGAATTACAAGCGATGTACTGATAAAAAACGGGACTGTCTTTCTGGATGAGGAAAGAAAATACCGAATTAACGGGAAAGCATTAAGGTTGCGGCATCTGAGCTATATTGGAATTGATGACTGCAGGTATCTGGATATATTCAATAAATTTAAAATTGTTGATGTAAAAAATCACAGTTTATCTTCCTTCATTGCACAATGGAACGGAGACATGGATCTGGAAGATGGCAGAAGCGGAATTTACGTTAAGGATGATATTTACATAAAAAACAAACTATATATTAATGGAATTGATTTTAAAGAATATGAAAACCAAATAGACAAAAATTCCACCGACATTGCAGGATTAAAAGACGCAATATCCTCCCTCCGCTCCACAGTTTCTTCCATTAAGAGCTGTAACTGCAGTTAATCCCGAAACATATAAAATTATTACAGGAGATAAAAATGGCTGAAATTAACCAGATTCAAAAACCAGTGACTGTCGCACAGACAGAACTTGCAGACAATATCATGTCTGCCATAAAAGTATCAAACCTGCACCCTTCCCTGCTTATGCCGGTGATAGATGAAATCCATTCCATCGTGCGAAACACATTAAATATAACCAGGCAGGAAGAACTGCAAAAATATGAAGACATGTTACTGTCTGAACAACAGAAAAATATCTAAAAACCACAATAAATACTTTTTACTGCCGGTACAAAAAAAACAATTCTGTACCGGCATATTTTTATGGAAGGACGGTGAATGAATCAAATGAGTCTGCAAAATACTCAAAACCTGGTCACGGATTTATGCCGGGACAATTCACAGAGTATCCTTGTAAAACAGTACGAAAAAAACAGCCGTTTTATTATGGTAAAATGCACGGAAAACGGCAGATTTTTTCCCGTAAGCAATCAGTGCAGCAGATGCAATATAAAAATGCTTACCCCTGACAACAGGGCCGTTTATGATTCCTGTGAAATCCTTGACAACGGAATGATTCTGGTAAGCATCAGTGAAAGTATGGTACATGCCCCCGGCGTTGCCCATGCCGAATTAAATATCCTTGACCTTGAAGAAGCAGGCGTACTGGCAACAATGACGTTTGATTTAATTATCAAGCCAAGCCCGTACCCGGAAGAGCGTATTACAGATTCCGAAGAATTCAGTGCGCTGCTTGATGTGATTGCAAACGAAAAGAAGCGCGTGGACGCAATGCTCTCACTGGAGTTTCAGGTTGCTGACAACGAGGAAACCAGAAAGGACAATGAAAACGACCGGATTCTTGCTGAAGAAGAACGGATGAATACCGAAAATATCCGGACGGAAAATGAAAATGCCAGGCTCGGTAATGAAATAATACGCCAGGAAACCGAAGAAATTCGGGAAGCAAATGAAAAACGGCGTACCGAATCCGAACATCTCAGGGATACATCAGAGGAAATACGTACTGCAAATGAGAACGAACGCTTAACGAATGAGCGTCTCCGTGAATCAGGCGAAGAAACCAGAAAATCAAACGAAGCCCTGCGTGAAAAAAATGAAACATACCGCGCAGATTCCGAAAAGGACCGGACATCCAATGAGGAAATCCGGATTTTCCATGAAAACACACGAATTTCCGAAGAAGAAATCCGTGTGGCAAATGAAAAAACCAGAATGGAAAACGAAAATGCCAGAACGTCCGGCGAACATCTTAGGGAATTAACCGAAGCCGCACGGAATGATTCTGAAACCGTGCGCTTATCCAATGAAGAAGTACGAAAAAGTAACGAGGATACACGTACCGCTTATGAAAACCAGCGCATGGAGTCAGAAAAAATACGTGCGGAAAATGAAATTTTACGCAGTAAACATGAAGAAGCCAGACAGCTTCTGGACGACCAGAGAAGCGGAAACGAAGACGGGCGGATCACAAACGAAGAAATCCGAAAGGAAAATGAAATTCTCCGAAATAATGCCGAAAAGAAACGCGCTGGCATGGAACAGAGACGCCGTACAAATGAAAACATAAGGCTCGAACAGGAACAGCTGCGTACCGCATGTGAACTTGAAAGAACCACGAAGGAAAACGAACGCAAGGAAAATGAGGAAACCCGGAAATCGAATGAAAATTTGCGGATGATCCATGAAAATGAACGCTCGGACTCCGAAGATGCAAGGCGGATAAATGAAAACATAAGAAAAGACAACGAAATGACACGCACGACTGCCGAAGATAAACGGCAGGACAATGAAAAAATGCGCATTGTCAGGGAAAAGCTGCGCCTGATAAACGAAGAAAAACGCCAGCATTCTGAAAAACAGAGAACAGCAAATGAAGAGGCACGCATACAGACTGAATGGGAACGCCAGTCAGATGAAATCACAAGGAATCATTCGGAACGGGAACGTCTGGAAAATGAAGAAACCCGTGAATCAAATGAAAATTACCGCATTTCCAGCGAAACAGAACGGATATCCCGCGAAAACATAAGAATTGAATCAGAAACTGACAGGACTGCCGCTGAACGGGACCGGAAGGAAGCCGAAATAACACGCAGAAAATCAGAAGAATTACGGACTGCAGGCGAGGATATCCGCAAAAGCAATGAAGAATTACGGACCCGGAAAGAACATGAACGCATCTGTTCTGAAAACAACCGCACAGACAACGAGGAAACCCGTCTTGACAATGAAGAACTACGGAAAGCCGATGAAACTGAAAGACTCGAAAACGAATTCATCCGTACAGCCAGCGAGGACGAACGGGTAAATTCCGAAAAACTCAGGGTCTGTGCAGAAAAAGTACGCGAAGCTTTTGAAGGTTTCAGAAAATCAAATGAAATGGACCGGGAAGACGCGGAAGCTTTAAGAAAGATGCGTATTGACGCCGCCATTGAAGATGCGGAAACAGCAAAGGAACGCGCAGATAAAGCCGCCCTTGCCTGTGAAAATATCGTTATCGGATATGGATTTATTCCGGTTGCTGATAAAGGCTCCCCGAACGGTGTCGCCACATTAAATAAAAACGGACTTGTCCCCGCATGCCAGCTTCCAGGCTATATTGATGATGTATGCGAAGGCGTGGCAACGGGTGTTACGGCAAACGAAACCGGGGCGTTCACTGCCGCCGGTTTTATTCCCGCCGGGGAAACCGAAGAATGCGCGCCGTCAGAATCAACCATTTATTTTGATACCATCTCAAACGTGCAGTACCGGTGGACCGGCAGTATGTTCATTACGACCGGTACCGGTCTGTCACTTGGGGAAACTTCGGGAACCGCTTATTATGGCGACAAAGGAAAAACGGCATATGAACATTCACAGCTTTTGCATGCAAGGGCTGATGCCACAAAAACAGAATCATCTGATATCAATGGAAATTTAAAAATCAATGAATCAGAGATAACTGTGTATACACATCCCGATTCCCATCCTGCCGCAGCAATCGACCAGGATTCTGAACACAGATTCGTAACGGATTCCGAAAAGGAAGCATGGAACAGTGTAAAAGAAGATGTGGAAACAACAGTCAGAAAAGAACTTGACAAAATAAACGATACGCTTGAAAATATCGGCACCTTTATCGCAGCTCCTGCTGCACCGGAAAAAACAAATATCTTATGGATTGACACATCCGCCGGCGGTGTCATGAAATATTTTAACGGAACTTCCTGGGTGCCGACAAAAGCAGTCTGGGGGTGATATTTAAGTGTTAAATTCAGAAACAATAAAAGCATTAAAAACAAAAGTAAATGCGGAAATGAACCGCAGGTGCTATTACGGTTCACTGACCAAATTTGCCGGCAGTACATACCAGTTTGTCACACAGCCTGCCAAAGACACCGTCATCCTTGCCGAACAGGGACTAAAAATTATGGAACCTTTGCTGAATATTAAGGACAAAGGCGACCTGAGCATTGAAGGCGCTGCCGCTGGTTTCCCAGTACCGGCAGCATTTGATACGGAACTGCTTACATATGTTGATAACCTGGCAAAGGAATCCCCTACGGGAACGACCTCCTCCTGCCGGGGCGCCTGCACCGGATTATGTGTGGGAACCTGCGGCGCGGGCTGTAATGGATGCAGCGGTGCTTCCGGCAGTTCCGGTTCCTCGTCCTGCTCTTCCTGCGGCGGGTGCAGCGGCGGCTGCGGAGGAGGCTGCAGCGGGTGCGGAAGCAGCTGCTCTTCCTGCAGCGGATGCAGCGGCGGCTGTACCTCATGCGGCGGATGCCAGGGATGTACCAGCTGTTCTTCGTGCAGCGGATGTTCCTCCTGCAGTGGTTGCAGCGGGTGTTCGGGGACATGCAGCGGCTGCGGAGGCAACTGCTCCAGTTCCTGTACCAAAAAATCCGGCTCCGGATGTGCCGACTGTTACGGCTGTACCGGATGTTCAACCAACTGCGGCTCCTGCTCCTCCTGCGGCGGATGCAGCGGATGTTCCGGCGGATGCAGTGGCTGCAGCGGGTGCGGCAGCTGCAGTGGATGCAGCAGTTGTTCCGGCGGATGCAGTGGCTGCAGCAGCAGCTGTTCCGGTGGATGCAGCGGCTGCTCCGGCAGCTGCAGCGGCGGATGCCAGGGATGTTCCGGCGGATGTTACGGATGCAGCGGGTGCGGCAGCGGATGCTCCTCCGGGTGCTCCGGAGGATGCAGCAGTTCCTGCTCCGGCGGCTGCCAGTCCTCCTGCTCATCAACCTGCTCCGCCACCTGTTACCAGACATGCACAGGCCAGGCATTTGGAGCCTGCCATACATCTTAGATAGGATTAAAAAATAAAAAGAAAGGATAAATGCTTCAGGTAATTTTTCAGTCCCTATTTTGTGACGCCGAATGGCGTCACACCTGCGGCATGGTACAAAAAATGAAAAAAGAAACAGAATATTATATCGAAATCAGCAAAGAAGTATGTGACTACTTAGAACGTCTTTCCTACGATATCGAAACAAGGAAAAGCATCATTACCCGCTTATTTGACGAAGCCAAAAACTCATCCGATGACGCAGTACTTAAGAGCCCGGCATTCCAGTCCTACCACGCAGAGCTGGAAGAGGCGGCTGCTTCTTACGAAACAGCGAAAAAAGACCTGGAAAAATTCCTGGATGAAAAAGTAAAAGAAAAAAGCGGAGAGGTTGAATTATACAACTGGAACCTGGAAGATTTCAGGCAGCCGGAAGTTCATATTGTGATTGTCAAGGAGTAAATTATGGTAAAAGATTTTGAGCAGTTCCAGGATATGATTTCACGGTTATATCCTGAGCTAATACCAGAAGATGCAGAAAAAAATCCACAGAAAACATTATCGCGCACCGTCACATTCCAGGTAACGGACGAATGCAACCTGAAGTGTTCCTACTGCTATCAGATAAACAAGGGCACCCGAAAAATGAAATTTGAAACCGCAAAAAAACTGATTGACATGCTCCTTGAAGGAGACAGACGGCTGGGCGGTTATATCGATGTAAAAACATCACCCGGAATCATTCTTGAATTTATTGGCGGAGAACCGTTTCTCTGCGTCGGACTCATTGACAGAATCTGTGATTACTTTTACAAAAAAGCCATAAAGCTCCACCACCCGTGGGCGACAAAATTCTGTATCAGCATCTGTTCCAACGGTGTGTTATATGACAAGCCTAAAGTGCAGCGGTTTCTGGAAAAATGGAAACGTAACCTGTCATTCAGCATCACGATTGACGGAAACAAACAGCTGCATGATTCCTGCCGTGTTTTTCCTGACGGCACCGGAAGCTATGACATTGCCGTGCATGGCGCAAACGACTGGATGAACAGAGGGTATTACATGGGAAGCAAAATCACCATTGCCCCGGAAAACCTTCCGCATCTTTATGACGCCATCCTCCACATGGTAAACCTCGGCTATAAGGACATAAACGCAAATGTGGTTTACGAAAAAGGATGGACCAGGGACCACGCAAAGGAATTTTACCGCCAGCTGAAAAAAATCGCAGATTACTGGATTGAACACGACTTATTTAACACGCACTATATGGCGCTGTTCAATGATACCTATTTCCGGCCAATGGAGGAAACAGACCTTGACAACTGGTGCGGCGGTACCGGAAGTATGCTTGCCGCAGACCCTGACGGATGGCTGTATCCCTGCATCCGGTATATGGAAAGTTCACTGGGCGCCGGCGTCAGGCCTCTTCGCATCGGGCATGTGAACACCGGTATTGCACAGACAGACTGCGATAAAAAATGCGTGGACTGCTTAAACGCGATTAACCGCAGAACGGAATCCTCGGACGAATGCTTCAACTGCCCCATCGCGGCAGGCTGCAGCTGGTGCAGCGCCTATAATTACCAGGAAAACGGAACGCCGGACAGCCGCTGCACCTATATCTGCGATATGCATAAGGCAAGGGCGTTAGCCAACGTTTATGCCTGGAACAGCTGGTACCGCAAAAATAACACAGACCAGTGGTTTGATATGCACTGTCCGAAAGAATGGGCGCTGGAAATTATTAATGAAGAGGAATATAAAAAACTTATCAAATTATCAACGGAGGAAAGAGCAAATGTTATTAAGCCTTAAAAACAAAGAAAAAATAACCATAAAAAAATACACCCGCGAGTTTAACGGCCGTATGCCGGAAAATGATATCCTGACTGTTACAGTGGAGTATACACCAACAACATTTGATGCTGTCAGGGAACTGCTCACTACTGAAAACACTTCTGAAATGCATATAAAAGATGACGATGGCAACATCATAAATTTCAGCGGCTATGCAGTAGACAATATGGTTGAAATTAACGGGATGAATGTGCACGATATTGCAATACGGCTCCAGCGGGACCATATTGTACAGTTTTCTGCTGAAAACTAATGGGAACTAATTGTATTAAAAGACGGGCATACTGTGAATTTACAGTATGCCCGTTTTTTTACGATTTCATTATTTCCAGCCCACGTCCTTTCATCCGTCTGTTTCCGTGGCTTGATTAGTAAACTATTATTCTTTTATTTTATCAATATCTATAAGATTGATACCAAAAGAATTTAAAATAACTTTCAGCTCTGTATAACGGTCTTTCATAAGCTGATAACCCGGGGAATCTTTTTCCGTTGCCAGCATATATGTCTGGAGCCTGGAAAATTCCTCAATATTTCTCTGGATCATCTCTTTTTCTGTCATATACTCACCCGCTTTCTATAATTATGGCTTGTATTCTTACAATATAAGTATATCATGACAAAGGTGTGAAGTCTATTACAAACTGTTCACTGCTGAAAACACTTCCAAATATAACACCATCATAATGTCCACGGAATCCTTTTACCTGTGACGCCATGTACTTCGGGAAACCAGAAGCAGCATCGGGAAAATTTCCAGCCTTCCCGCAAGCATGTCAATAATAAGCACTACTTTGGAAAACCCGGAAAAAATGGAAAAGTTGCAGGTCGGTCCCACTGACTCAAATCCCGGCCCGATATTATTAAAGCAGGCTAACACCGCCGATAAATTGGTGGTAAGCGAAAACCCGTCAACCGAAACCAGCAGAAAACTTAAAATTACGATAACGCCGTAGGCAACCAGATAGGTATTCGTGGTTTCCAGGACTTTCTCACTGATCATCCGTCCGTTTAAACGCACCACTTCCACACGCTTGGGATTTAGTACCCTCCTTGTGTTCCGCTTCATGCTCTTAAACAGAAGCAGGGCGCGCCCGCATTTCAAACCGCCTCCGGTACTGCCCGCGCAGGCTCCCAGAATCATCAGCACAAACAGAATCCCCTTGGAAAAGCTGGGCCAGAGGTCAAAATCCGTGGTTGCAAATCCTGTCGTCGTAATAATACTCGCCACCTGAAAAAATGCATGACGGATGGTTTCTGACAGCGTATCATAACATCCCCTGATGTTCAGTACAATCAGCGTAACACTCGCAAGTACCACCCCGATATACAGCCTGATTTCCTCATCCTTAAGAACAGCAGCAACCTGCCTGATTAAAAGCATATAGTAACAGCTGAAATTAATTCCAAACAGCAGCATGAACACTGTGCAGACATTCTGCAGATAAGGACTGTAGCCTGCAATACTGTCATTTTTGACGCCGAATCCTCCTGTTCCCGCCGTACCTAATGCCGTACATACGGATTCAAAAAACGGCATGTCCCCAAGCATTAAAAACATAAAGTTTAATACGGTCAGCAGAATATAAATCATGTAAAGGATTCTTGCCGTGGTACGCATCTTTGGTACCAGTTTGCCGACATCGGGACCCGGACTTTCTGCGCGCAGCAGATGCATGGTAAAACCTCCGCCCTGCTCTTTGGAAGAGGACAGCGCAAGTACAAATACCAGAACCCCCATACCGCCCAGCCAGTGGCTGAAGCTCCGCCAGTACAGCATACCGTCTGACATCGCCTCCACATCTTTCAGAATCGTTGCCCCTGTCGTGGTAAAACCGGATACAATTTCAAACAGCGCATCCAGGTAATTCGGAATCTCACCGGACAAAAAGAACGGCAGGCATCCGAGAATACTCATTGCCATCCAGCAGATTCCCACGCAGACCATGCCTTCGCGCGCATAAAACCGCTTTTCCGCCTTTCTGCAGATTATGTACAGTGCCAGGGCAACCGCAACAGTAATCCCGATGGATGCCGCAAACGCAGCCCCCGCCTTTTTCGTCTGCTCTGCAATACAGATAAAGAGCGCCGGAAGCATTAAGCCTGCTTCCAGAAAAAGAATCTGGGAAAGAAATTTTCCCATCATTTTATAATTCATAGCCGCCTCTCACAAACAGTTCATTGAGCGTCTGCAGCGTCATTCCGCCTTTTACCACTACAATGACTGAATCCCCTTTCGTAAACACAGAATTACCACTTGGAATCTCCGTTCTGGAGCCATGCGTGATACAGACAATCAGCGCACCGTGCCTGGTATGGATATTACGCAGCGGAACTCCCTGGTTTGCAGTTTCCGCATCCACAATAAACTCAAGCGCTTCCGCCTGTCCCTCTGCAATTCCGTGAATGGTAACCGCCGCACCCGTACTGTTTTTCATGGCGCGCACATAGCGCAGGATATTGCTGCAGACAAGCTCCTTCGGGCAGATGATGCTGCCAAGTCCCAGTCCGTCATAAATACTGCTGATTTCCTTGTGCCCGACCTTTGTAATGACCTGCTGCACGCCGCATTTCTGAGCATACAGTGAAATAACCATATTCATTTCATCAATTCCGGTCATTGTCACAAGAGCGTCGCAGGAATTAATGCCCTCACTCTCCAGCAGGTACTGGCTGCTTGCATCCCCGTGAATCACATATACGCCCGGCAGCTTTTCCGCCAGCTCCATGCACCGCTTCTCATTCTGCTCAATCAGCTGGACAACCACACCGGTTTTCACCAGACGTTCTGCAAGATAATAGCCAATCCGCCCGCCGCCGCAGATAATGACACGTCCCGCCTTGTGGGTTATGATGCCAAGACTTTTCAGCATGATTGTCAGGTTTTCAAAAGTCGCAGTCACATAAATACGGTCGCCCTTTCGCAGGATAAAATTACCGTCGGGTATTTCCACAACACCATCGCGGCTTACGAAACAGACCAGTACCTTGCATTTGACAATGCTGTCCAGATCCATCAGCTTTACATCGCAGAGCCTGCTTGTCTCATCCAGCCGAAGCTCCACGATTTCCACCCGGCTTTTTGCAAACGTATCCCTCTGCAGAAATCCCGGATAACGGATCAGCCGCTCAATTTCCATGGCAGACTGTTTCTCCGGATTCACCATCATGGAAAGCTTGTAGACGTCCCTCATCGTAACAATCTGTTCATAATACTCAGGATTACGGATTCTTGCAATCGTATGCAGGTTCGCATTCAGTCCCTGCGCCGTCATACAGCACAGGAGGTTAATCTCATCCTCACTGGTTGCCGCAATTAAAAGCTCCGCTTTTCTGATATCCGCCTGTTCCAGCACGCGCATGGACGCACAGTTTCCCTGTACGCCCATAACATCATACCGCTCGATACTCGAATCCAGCACCTGCTGGTTGGAATCTATCAGGGTCAGGTCATGTCCTTCCAGCGCCAGCCTCTGTGTCAGCGTCAGTCCGACTTTCCCGTCCCCGGCTATGATAATCTTCACTTTTTGTACCATGCCGCAGGAATGATAATCTGCGATACCTGCGGCTTATTTCCTTTCTTTATCTTTGCTCTTCTTTTTGTAAAAGATATTGTATTTACGATTTTATCTATTCTACCACATATCCGGAAAAATGTCATCAGGTTTTATAGATCGTCACTGGCTTTTTGACTTCCCCCTTCCGCTTCCCGAAAGCTTACAATCGCCTTAAACAGATCCCCGTCAATCTGTACCGCCATATTTCCATCCATTAACCCCGTCAGGCTCTGTGCAATGGAAAGCCCGAGTCCGCTGCCTTCGGTATTTCTTGAACTGTCGCCGCGCACAAAACGCTCCATCAGCTCCTCACTGCTGATATTTAACTTCGACCTTGAAATATTGCGGAACGTCATAATGACCATTCCGTGGAACTGTTCCAGATTAATGTACACCCGCGTCCCCGGCATCGCATATTTGCAGATGTTGCTCATCAGGTTGTCAATTACCCGCCACAAGTGCCTGCCGTCCGCCATAATGTTTACCGGCGGTTTCGGACTTTCCACCACAAGCTCCAGCTGGTTTGCCTCCGCACGTTCCTTAAATTCGCCGATGACCTGTGTCAGCATCACCGTCGCATCGCACAGTTCCATATGAACCGGCAGATTTCCGGTTGACGCCTTGGACGCCTCCATCAGGTCCTCAATCAGTTTTTTCAGCCTCTGTGACTGGCGGTCCAGTACTTCCACATATTCCTGCATAACCGGACTTTCGATTTCTTCTTTTTTGATTAAATCCACATAATTGATGATGGATGTCAGCGGCGTTTTAATATCATGGGAAACATTCGTAATCAGCTCCGTTTTAAACCGTTCGCTTTTCATTTTTTCCTCCACCGCAACGGAAATCCCGTCGCTTACATGGTTGATATTTTCCGCAATCCGTTTAAATTCCCACAGCATATTTTTTGTCGGAATCTGCACACTGTAATTTCCTGCTGCAGTTCGCATCGCACCTTTGTCAATCTGGTCAGCCTGGTATAATATATGAATGAACACCAGGTATTCCACAATCTTATACAGGAAAAAGAATCCAAACACCGCCCCAAAATCCTCGGTTGCAAGCACCAGAAATTCAGCAAAGGATATTCCGGTTAAAACCAGTATTCCCTTAACAAATAACGGCACATTGCTGCGCATTTTATTTCCAGCCGCCTTAAGCGGACGCAGCAGGTAATACAAAACCGTATACCTCCAGAAATTTTTTGACCTGATTCTTACCGAAATACTCATACAGTAACCAATTCCGATGCCTGTCAGAACTGTAATCCCCGCCACACACAGCACCGGGGATGTACTGATAAATTCCGTATATTCCGTTATTCCGGCAGAGAGACCAGCTGCAAGCAGCAGAAATGCCCCTCCCGCAGTCATGGTAAATATTCCAAACGGAATTTTGTCAAAGACATTAGGCACTACACTGCCATCTTCCCCGCGTTTTCCCGCTGCCGCCATAAGATAACAGAAACAGATAACAAAAACAGCAAGCGCCGCCACTATAATACCTCCGTGAAAACGCATAATTCCTGAAACAAAGGCAGAGAATTTTTCCGCCTCCGCAAAATAATCCTTTACGCCATTGTTTAATGTCTTTCCCGGCAAAACCTCACCGCGGCTCAGATAAACGGAGTATACATTTTTATCCTCTGTGGGCTGGTAACAAAATGTCATATTATGCACATCAATATTACAGTCTGTATAGTCTTTTCCAAACACCATTACGGAATCCGCTGGAAATTCCCCGCTGTCCACAGTCCTGAAACCAAAATCATCCTCTGCAAAACGGATGGAATGCCCGGCATTTATCCATGCATCTATCACCGTTTCATCGGTAACCCTCTGATTATCATCCGCCTCCTCGCATACATAAAAATACGTTCCGTCTTTTTCGGTAAGCTGGTAATAATACTCCATATCATCCTGCTCGCCGACAGTCGTCAGATAAAATTCCGGCACCAGAAAATACTTTCCCCCTGCATAGCAGTAAAACAGACCTTTGTCCCCTGCATACACAAACTCTTCAATTTCCGCCGCGGACACTACATTTCCCGTATAATAGCCTCTGGAAAAGCATATGCTTGAAAGCAGTCCGTAAAATGAATCCGTGTTGTAGTCTCTCCGGTAGTCACCAGCTTCCGGTGATACTGTAATCATACAGTTTTCACTGCCAACCTCCGGAGCATTGGAATAAAGCACCTTTTCTTTCTGCCCTTTTTCCAGACTGGTAACTGTATAACGGATACTTCCGCCATCCAGTCCGTCCAGCCCTTCTTTTATCTCATTATTTTCGTGCATTCCGGTATCCTGAACCAGAATCTGCCCGTATGCTTCCAGAATCACCGCTTCAATTTCCGTCTGTACATTATCAGCCCGAACGCTGCTTCCCCATGACAGTGCCATTCCCAGACCTCCGCACGCCATGCCAAAAACGCTAAGCACACAGAAGATAAACGCAGGTATTTTCAGCCACCGGCAGTGAACCGGATTTCTCCTTTTCCGTCTGTCCGTTCTTTTTTCCCTTTTCCCTTCTGTATTTTCCACAGCTTCTTTCGTTTCCATTTCTTCCGTCTTGTCTGTGTTGACAGTTTTTTCTTCTTTCATTCAATCTCCTCCAGTTTATATCCGCGTCCCCACACCACTTTTAAATAGCGCGGCTCCGCCGGATTATACTCTATTTTTTCCCTGAGATGCCTGATATGCACGGCCACCGTATTTTCCACACCATAAGCGCTGTCATGCCAGACTGCCTCATAGATTTCATCCGGCGAAAACACCTCTCCTTTATGCTCCATCAGAAACTTTAAGATATCATACTCCGTGCGTGTCAGGTTTACCAGCTCGCCGTCCAGAAATACTTCCTTGGATTTGTCATCAATTTCTATTCCTCCCGACTTAAGCTTTTCCCTGACCTCCTGCCCGCTTCCAAGCTGCATGTACCGCCTGAGCTGGGATTTCACCCTTGCCTGCAGCTCGACCGGATTAAACGGCTTCGTCACATAATCATCTGCGCCCACCGTCAGTCCAAGCACTTTGTCTGTATCCTCTCCCTTTGCGGTCAGAAGAATTACCGGAACATTTGACAGCTCACGGATTTTTACCATTGCCTCAATCCCGTCCATTTCCGGCATCATAATATCCATCAGAACCAGGTGCACCTGTTCCTTTTTCATCATTTCAACCGCTTCCATGCCGTTATACGCTTTCAGTACATGGTATCCGTCGCTCTTTAAATAAATTTCCAGCGCGGAAACAATATCCTTTTCATCATCACAGATTAAAATGCTGTACATATTCACACTCTCCCCATAAAAATAATACTCCCGCATGGCGGGGATATTTTTGCAGCAGCCGTACGAAACTGTTACATAAGTTATTATAACGTTTCCCATATTAATTTCCAATCGGGTAACTGATTAAGATTTGATTAAAATATCATGCCGTATCTGCCGGAAATCTGCGGTTCTAAGTTGTCATAAACAGCTTATTATGATAAAATAATTAACATGAAATATGAGTGGAAAGGGGCAGACCAATGGCATTACCGCAGGAAAAAATTTACACCATCGAAGATATCTACGCCCTGCCGGAAGGGCAGCGTGCAGAACTGATTAACGGACAGATTTACAATATGGCTCCTCCAAATACAAATCACCAGAGAATTTCCTTTGCACTCGCCAGAAAAATTTCTGATTACATTGACCAGAAGAAAGGTATCTGTGAAGTTTTCCCGGCGCCATTTGCCGTATTTCTGAATGCAGATGACATAACCTACGTGGAACCTGATATCTCTGTCATATGCGACAAGGACAAACTGGATGACAAGGGCTGCAACGGTGCGCCTGACTGGATTATTGAAATTATTTCGCCAAGTACGGAACGCATGGACTACGGAATAAAACTGTTCAAATACCGCTCTGCCGGTGTGCGGGAATACTGGATTGTAAATCCCAGAACGCGCATCGTAAATGTTTTTGATTTTGAATTTGAAAAAGAGTCCCTGCAGTACAGCTTTGATGACCATGTTCCTGCATGCATTTATAAAGATTTAAGCATCTGTATATCTGATTTAGTCAAAATCGAGTAGAGAAGAGTCATCTTCTCCCTACTCGCCGCGCGGGGTGCGTGCAGCAAAGCTGCTAATTTCCATACGCACCCCTGTGCATAAAAAAACGGATTCCTCACGGAATCCGTTTTCATGTGGTTTCATTTATTCTTCTGTCTCTGCTGTCTTCTTGGAAGCATAATAATCTTCAAACTTCTTGTTTGCTGCATCCATGGTCTTCTGGCAGATATCCGGAAGCTCTTTTCCCCATGCCCCGGTTGCCTGCTTAAAGCCTTTCTGCATTGCTTCCTGCATCTTCTTCATCTTTTCCACATCATCCCCTGCAAGGGCGCTTGCAAAATCGAATAAACGCTCAGAAGTCTGCTTTATACCGTAGTATCCATCCTCTGCAATATCCTTCTGCGCCTGCAGTTTGGTCTGTGCATCCACAGTAAAGTCACCTTTTGCAAGGAAACTCCACATATCATTTGCATTTGCGTAGGAAGCAGCCTGCTGGCCCATCATCTTGCGTACAATGTCTGCCATCTGCTGCTGTCTTGCCTGCTGGTCGTTCTTCATCTGCTCAACAAGCGCTGCGCGGTCTTCGGAACTCATCTTGTTTACAGAATAAGTTGCCTTTGAGGAAGAGCTGTCAGTTTTATCATAAACTGCGGCAGTATCCTTACCGGTAGTTTCTTCTGCCTTGGAAGCAGCGTTCTCTGCCGGCTTTGCGGCAGCGGCTGCATCATAGGAAGCATATGTACCGGTCTGAGTTGTTAATCCGTTTGTTGTGTTTACACCCATCTTATCATCCTCCTTGAAATAAATTCGCTTTGAATCCAAATCCGTTTAAATTCAAATACAGGGCAATACTCCTATTACTACTATATATTGTATCGGCAGTTTTTTCAAGAACTTTACAGGATTTCCAGACTTTTGGATAATTCTACAGCGCCCGGATTCTCTCCAGCGCCTTTACGGTGTTTTCGTAATTTCCAAACGCCGTCAGCCGGAAATACCCTTCCCCGCTTGGTCCAAAGCCTGAACCCGGCGTGCCGACAACATTTGCATTTTCCAGCAGATAGTCAAAGAAATCCCAGGAAGACATATGATTCGGGGTTTTCAGCCAGATATACGGTGCATTTACCCCGCCGAAAACAGTGTAACCGCTTTCCTTTAATCCCTCCTTGATGGTCTTTGCATTTTTCATGTAATAAGCAACCTGCTCTTTCAGCTGCGCTTTTCCGGCTTCCGAATAAACGGCTTCCCCGGCACGCTGTACAATATACGGAGCGCCGTTAAACTTGGTTCCATGACGGCGCGCCCACATCGCGTTTAAGGAAACGTCCCCGCATGTTAATTCCTTCGGCACGACCGTAAATCCCAGACGCACACCGGTAAATCCCGCATTTTTGGAAAAACTGCGGAGCTCAATCGCACAGGTTTTTGCACCCTCGCATTCATAAATGGAATGAGGCACATCCGTTTCGCTGATATAGGCTTCATATGCCGCATCATAGATAATGACCGCGCCCGCTTTGTTTGCATAGTCCACCCATTCCTGCAGCTGGTCTTTTGTCAGCGTGGTTCCGGTCGGGTTGTTCGGCAGGCACAGATAAATCAAATCCGGTGTTTCCTTCGGAAATTCCGGCACAAAATTATTTTCCGCAGTACACGGCATATATATGACATCGCTCCATGTCTCTGTTTTGGCATCATACGTCCCGGTTCTCCCCGCCATGACATTGGAATCCACATAAACCGGGTACACAGGGTCGCAGACCGCAATGCGGTTCTTTTCCCCGAAAATCTCCTGTATATTTGCAGAATCGCTTTTTGCCCCGTCGGAAACAAACACCTCATCCTCTGAAATTCCACAGCCTTTTGCCTGATAATCATTTTCCACAATGGCTTTTCTTAAGAAATCATACCCCAGGTCCGGCGCATAACCGCGGAATGTCTCGGCATGTCCCATCTCATCCACGGCTTTATGCATTGCCTCAATAATTGCCGGGGCAATCGGCTGGGTAACATCGCCGATGCCAAGGCGAATCAGGCTTTTGTCAGGATTTGCCGCCTGGTAGGCGCTTACTTTCTTTGCAATGGTGCTGAACAGATAGCTGCCCGGCAGCTTCTGGTAATTCTCGTTAATCTGAAACATTGTTATTTCCTCTCTTTCTAAATCTTTACATGCAGAAGCAAATCGTAAATTCATTTGCTTCGCAATGCGATTTGTAAATTACAATTACTGGAACGCGCTTAAAATCATCTGCGACACTTCCACCAGACCGGTTCCGCTCTCCATGCTGCGCTCCTGGATATAGCGGTGCGCCTCCTCTTCGGAAAAAGCATTCCGTTCCATTAAAAGCTCCTTGGCGTCCCATATAATTTTTTTGTCTTCTTCAGAACGCTGCACAGGCATTCGTTTCTTCCGTTTTTTCTGCCTTTGGATTTCCCCCTCCATCATCTCCAGCGTCTGCAGAAGTTCATGGACTTTCATGGGCATGGTCAGGCTGACAAGGTTATCCACCTCCCGTTCCCGGATGGCAGCTGCCGATGCAATCAGAAGCATCTGAAATCCGGGTGCAAGATATTCATGTATTTCCATATACATCATATCCACAAAGCGGTATCCGCAGATTAAAATTCCCTGTTCCAGGTTATTTGCACTGGCAAGCGCCTGGGCGCCGGTCGTACACACTGCCTGCACGGCATAGCCGGACTGCGCCAGTATCTTTTTCATATTCTGTGCAACTTCCTGTTTCGGGAAGGCAACTATAAGATTACTCACTGTTTAATCCCCTGTATCCATATTATATCTTGTACAGATACTGCTCAAGTTCCCAGTCTGTTACCAGTGAGCGGTACTGTGCCCATTCCGCCTCCTTGGCCTCAATATACTTCCTCGTAATATGTTCCCCCAGCGTATCCTGCACAAAACTGTCTTTTTTCAGTTCTTTTACCGCCTCATGCAGGTCAGACGGAAGCGATTCAATCCCCCTTAACCGTTTGGTTTCTTCATCCAGCAGACTGATATTTTCCTTCTGTCCGGCAGGCGGCATAATTTTATTGCTGATTCCGTCCAGTCCGGCGGCAAGGCAGACAGCAAGCGCAAGGTATGGATTTGCAGAAGGGTCCGGACTGCGCAGTTCCAGACGCGTCTCCTCCCCGCGGGAAATAGGCACGCGCACGAGCGGGCTGCAGCTTGTGGCGGACCAGCCGATATCGCTCGGCGCTTCATATCCCGGAATCAGCCTTTTATAGGAGTTTACAAGCGGATTTAAAATTAAGGTCATTCCTTTCATATGCTTTAACAGTCCGCCGATAAAATAATACGCCTCCGGACTTAACCCAAGCTCTCCCTCAGGGTCGTCAAATATATTGCGTCCGTCCTTTGAAAGCGACATATTCAGGTGCATGCCGGAACCGTTGATTCCGGATTTCGGCTTCGGCATAAAACTTGCAAACAGCCCGTGCCTTTTTGCAATTGTCTTCACTGCCAGCTTGAATGTCATAATATTGTCAGCCGTTGCAAGCGCCTCGTCATAACGGAAATCAATTTCATGCTGGGCGGGTGAAACCTCATGGTGGGAACCTTCGATTTCATATCCCATTCCCTCAAGCGTCAGAACCATATCCCTTCTTGCATTTTCCCCCAGGTCCACCGGTCCAAGGTCAAAATAACCGGCTTTTTCATGGGTAATGGTGGTCGGCTGCCCGTTTTCATCCTGGTGGTACAGGAAAAATTCACATTCCGGTCCCGCATTAAAAGTATATCCCATTTCGGCAGCATTTTTGATCTGCTGCTTTAAAATATGGCGGGAATCCCCTGAAAACGGCTTCCCTTCCGCGGTATACACATCACAGATAATCCGCGCCACTTTGCCCTGCTGCGGCCTCCACGGAAAAATCGTAAAGGTATCCAGGTCCGGATGCAGGTACATGTCAGCCTCCTCCAGCCTGACATATCCTTCAATGGAAGAACCGTCAAACCTGCACCTGTTATCCAGCGCTTTTTTCAGCTGGCTGGACGTAACCGCCATGTTTTTCATTGTCCCGAAAATATCTGTAAACTGAAGACGGATAAATTCCACGTCTTCCTCCTCTGCAATCCGGAAGATATCTTCCTTCGTGTATTTGCTCATAGCCATGCCTCCTTTTTTACATCAGTCCCTGTTTCATCTGCCTTTGTTCTGCCTGTCTATAAATTCTATGACCTCCCCATAGGGCATCGGTCCTCCAAACAAATCCAGCGCGCTTCCAATTGTGACATTCAGCCGCCCTTTTCCAAGCTCAGCAATACTGGACAGGTCATGAAAGCTGTGTACCCCGCCTGCATAAGTAACAGGAATCTTTCCCCATTCTCCGAGAAGCTGTACCAGCGGCTTTTCAATGCCGCCCGCCTTTCCTTCCACATCCACCGCATGAACCAGAAATTCTGAGCAGTATGCGGACAGTTCATCCAGAAGCTCCGGCGTAACCCGTTCGTCCGTAAATTTCTGCCAGCGGTCCGTCACTATATAATATCCGGCTTCCCCCGCACCGCTTCTGTAACGGCAGGAAAGATCCAGCACCAGATGCTTTCTGCCAAGGCTCTTTAGTTTCTCCAGATTTTCATAATTAATTCTGCCATCCTGGAACACATAGGACGTAACAATGACTGCAGATGCGCCATGTTCCAGAAACTCCGCCGCATTGTCTGCTGTTATGCCCCCGCCGACCTGCAGTCCGCCCGGATATGCCTGCAGGGCAAGAAGCGCCTGCCGTTTCGTTTCCTCATAATATGTGCTTTCCGGCGCATTTAATAAGATGATATGCCCGCCCTTCTGCTTCTTCCTGCGGTAGAGATTTGCATAAAAAACAGCATCCTGGACGGAAACAAAATTTTCATCGGCAAAGTCGCCTTCATCCTTTAAGCTGCCGCCGACAATCTGCTTGACCTTTCCATTATGAATATCGATACATGGACGAAACTCCATTGCCACTCCTTTCTAACCGGAAAAACGGGCAGGGAAAGCCCATGGTGCGGCTCCCTTGCCCTGTTCTCATAAATATGATACCGTTTTAATCTCCCGCCAGCAGTCCTTCCATTTCCTCTATCATGGAATTAATGGTTTCCACCTGCTCGGACAGCGCAATAATTTCCTCGGAATTATTCTGTACCATGCTGGCAATATTGGAAAACTCTTCGTTTTCAGAATGGATGCGTTCTGCAATGTCCTCGTTGATTTTTACAGTTCCCTGAATTACGCTGTTTTGAATTCCGCGGAGCTTTTCCGCCTCTTCAATCGCATTCACAGCTTCCTTTAGAAGATCCATCATGGTACGGACACCTTCCACGGTTTCCTGAATGACTTTATTCTGGTTTAAAAGCTGCTCCACATTTCTGCTGATATACTCGGAAACATTACGTGTTCCAACCTGCACACGGTTTACAACCTCACTGACATCCTGCAGGGATTCCTTCGTATTATCCGCCAGGGTTCCAACCTCCTGCGCAACAACGGCAAATCCGCGTCCTGCCTCTCCTGCCCGCGCAGCTTCTATGGACGCATTCAGTGCAAGAAGGTTTATGGACTCCGCAATCTCATTAATAATATCCAGCGTCTTTCCGATTTCCCCGGATTCCGTCAGCAGCTTATCCGTTACTTCCCTGGTTTTTCCTGTGGAACTTTCCACCTCTTTGCTCATCCCCATCAGATGGTTCAAAGACTGCTCGTTTGCCACGGATATCTCCACCAGCTGGTGGGAAATACTGTTCACCGCATTCATTTTCTGTTCCATATTGCGGCTGCTCTCTTCCAGATTCATCAGATTCTCCTGGCTCTGCTCAGATTTTTCTATCATCTGTTCACTGCGTTCCAGAAGGTTTTCGCTGATGGCGGAAAGCTCTTCCGTGGAAGTACTTTCGGACTGCGCCGTACTTACCAGCACTTCGCTTGCGTCTCCCAGTTTTCCGGTAATATGCGTTACTTTTCCAAGTACGTTCTGCACCCTTTCATTATTTTTTTCCATCTCATCCTTTTTCGCCGAAACCAGGTGGCGGGAAACCATATGTATGAGCAGGTAAATAAATATCATGGTAAGGACTACGCAGAGCACACGGTTTATAACCGCCGATCCAAAAGTCTCATCCCGGACAGGAAGAAAGGTATCCCCGTCTACAAACCATGAAATGACCATCGAAACCGTAACTTCGATAATTGTAGCCAGCACCACCTTCGGATCCAGAAACAGAGCGGTCACAATTACAAACAAAAAGGAAAATGTCCAGTATTCCCGAATCGGTGTGATATATAAAAGTACATTATACTGCACCAGCATAATGACAACCAGAAATATCTTGCTCTGCCTGAGTTTTTCCGGTTTTACCATTCCATTCTCCAGCCCGGTTTTTATAAACCAGATTGCAATCAGCACATACAATACATTCGTAAGGTCACAGAAAATAAAGAGCCCAATCGGGAGATACTGGTAGTACCCGGACAGACGATCCATGGTACTGGATCCTCCTCCCACCAGACATGTAATCGTAATAGCAAGCAATGAAATCTTATATACCTTACTTATGTATACATCCAGCGCAGTTTGGTTTTTTTGTTCCATGTTGATTCTCCTTTTCTTTAGAACTGATATAGCTGCACAATGACCGAGGAACCTGCGCCAATGGTGGCAATCAGTATTTTATTTCCTGGCTGTGCATATAAATCCCACATGCGGTTCAGACAAAGAATTGTACAGGTATTTCCTGTATAACCGTATTCGCTCCCCACATAGTGGTATTTATTTCCTTCCACCTGCAAAAGCTTAAGCGTTTCCATATTGTCTGCATCGCTGAGCTGCGAAAAAATATAATAATCAATCTCATCCGCAGTCAGCCCGTTCCTGTCCAGAACACAGCGGATTTCCCGGACGATGTCATTGACCATGTCGTCTGCCGGAGACGGAATCCATTCCAGCCTTTTTTCATTCGGTTCAATTTTTTTCAGCGGTACTTTGGACATTCCGCATTTTGGATAGGTTACAAATGCATGGGAACTGGCATCTATGTACATTCTGGTATCCAGAAATCCGCCTTTTTCTTCTTCCTCAGCCGTTTCCAGCGCCACACATGCGGCAGCATCCGCAAAATTCGCATATACCACGGTATCCCCCCACTGTGCAATGGGCGAGATACAGAAGCATCCAAGCACCAGCGCATGGGATATACTGGAACCTTTCATATATTTTGACACGACGTCCATTCCCAGAACCACACCCGTGCAGTTGCAGTTCATGTCAAATGCAGTATTTACATTTTTCATGGCGTCACCGTACAGACCCACAAGTTTAATCGCATTGGAAGGCGTCAGATATTCCGGCGTATCCGAGCAGAATACAAGCATTTCGATTTCCTGAAGATGAATGCCGTGCTTTTTTACGCAGTTGTCAATCGCATTCCGGCACATACTGATGGCGTCTTCGTCTTCTGAAATAAAGTACCGCTTCCGTCTTCCCAGATGATTCATAAGATGACTTGCATCCAGACCAATCTGTTCAAAATGTTCATTAATTTCTTCATTATACACCTTGTGTTCCGGTATATACACGCCTGTCCCCCTGATTCTTACATTTTCCATATACCCCCTCCTTTTTTCCGTAATAACCCCCATTCCAAATTATACAAGTAAGTCTATTTTACATCATTGGGAAAAAAATGTAAAGATTTAGAATATGTTGGTTTATCTTCCTTTTCGTTTAAACTGAAAGGAAAAATCATCTTGACACGTCTCCATTATTCTGCTATCATCTATAAAATTATATTGTTACACTTCATGAAAAAAGAAAGAGAGGATAAAGAAAAATGGGTACTATTATCGGCGACGGAATTACTTTTGATGACGTTCTACTTGTTCCTCAGTATTCTGAGGTTACCCCAAATCTGATTGACCTGAAAACACATTTGACAAAAAAAATCGAACTGAACATTCCTATGATGAGTGCTGCGATGGATACCGTTACAGAATCAAAAATGGCAATCGCAATGGCAAGGCAGGGTGGAATTGGTATTATCCACAAAAACATGTCAGTTGCAGCACAGGCTGATGAAGTCGATAAAGTAAAACGTTCCGAAAACGGTGTTATTACCGATCCATTTTCCCTTTCACCGGAACACACCCTTCTGGATGCAGATAATCTGATGGCAAAATTCCGTATTTCCGGCGTACCGATTACCGAAAACGGCCGACTGGCTGGTATCATTACAAACCGTGACCTGAAATTTGAAACGGATTTCACCAAAAAAATCAAAGAATCCATGACAAGTGAAAACTTAATTACCGCGCAGGAAGGCATCACCCTTGATGAGGCCAAAAAAATTCTTGCCAGCGCCAGAAAAGAAAAACTTCCGCTGGTAGATAAGGATTTTAACCTTAAGGGACTGATTACCATCAAAGACATTGAAAAACAGATTAAATACCCGCTTTCCGCCAAGGACGAAAAAGGACGCCTGCTCTGCGGCGCCGGCGTGGGAATCACCGGAAACATGATGGAGCGCGTGGACGCACTTGTTGCCGTCCATGTGGACGTTATTGTTGTGGACAGCGCACACGGCCATTCCAGAAACATTATAGAAGCTGTCAAACGCATCAAGACAAAATATCCGGATTTACAGGTAATTGCAGGAAATATTGCAACCGGGGAAGCCGCAGCTGCATTAATCGACGCCGGTGCAGACGCAGTCAAGGTCGGTATCGGACCTGGTTCCATCTGTACCACCCGTGTGGTTGCCGGTATCGGTGTTCCGCAGATTTCCGCCATTATGGACTGCTATGAGGTCACAAAAAAGAAAGGTATCCCGATTATTGCAGACGGCGGTATCAAGTACTCCGGCGACATGACAAAGGCAATCGCGGCAGGAGCCAACGTATGTATGATGGGCTCCATGTTCGCAGGCTGCGACGAGGCTCCGGGAACCTTTGAATTATACCAGGGCAGGAAATACAAGGTATACCGCGGCATGGGCTCCATTGCCGCCATGGAAAACGGAAGCAGGGACCGCTATTTCCAGGAAGGTGCAAAGAAGCTTGTACCGGAAGGCGTGGAAGGCCGTGTGGCATACAAGGGAACCCTTGAGGATACGGTATTCCAGTTAATCGGCGGCATCCGCTCCGGTATGGGATACTGCGGCTGTCCGAATATCGAAAGCCTGAAGGAAAACGGCAAATTCGTTAAAATTTCAGCTGCGGCGCTCCGTGAAAGCCATCCGCATGATATCCATATTACCAAGGAAGCTCCAAACTACAGTACGGATGCAGACTAAGTAAGAGCAAATCGCATCCCAGTTTGCAGGTATATTACATTAAAGAGGTGATTATATTTGGACCCCAGTGATATGATACAGTTAATTATTTTAGTGGTTTTACTGCTGCTTTCCGCCTTCTTTTCCTCGGCGGAAACAGCCCTGACTACGGTAAACAAAATCCGGATGCGCACCCTGGCAGAAAGCGGGGACCGGCGTGCCGAACGGGTGCTGCGTGTTACGGATAATTCCGGAAAGATGCTTTCCGCCATCTTAATTGGAAACAACATTGTCAATCTGTCAGCTTCCTCCCTCTCCACTTCCCTGGCCCTCAGGCATTTCGGAAGCGCCGGGGCAGGAATTGCAACCGGAATCCTCACCTTTCTGATTC
This sequence comes from uncultured Agathobacter sp., assembly GCA_910587655.1. Taxonomy (GTDB): domain Bacteria; phylum Bacillota; class Clostridia; order Lachnospirales; family Lachnospiraceae; genus Roseburia. The sequence goes on from CAJUND010000007.1 coordinate 87,220, forward strand.
TGATTTTCGGTGAGGTCAGCCCGAAAACGATGGCAACCATCCGTGCAGACCAGCTGGCGCTGCGCATTGCCGGTTTTATCGGTATTCTGATGAAAGTATTTACACCGCTGATCTATATTGTAAACCAGCTTTCCATGGGACTTCTGTTTCTGCTGCGGGTGGACCCGAAAGAAGCAGGACGTGTCATGACCGAGGAGGAACTGCGAACCATTGTGGACGTCAGCCAGGAATCCGGCGTCATTGAAGACGAGGAACGGGCAATGATCCACAACCTTTTCGATTTCGGTGATGCAGAAGCAAAGGAAATTATGATTCCGCGCATTGATATGACCTTTGTCCAGGCGGATGCCAGCTATCAGGAAGTACTTGAAGTATTTAAACAGGATATGTTTACGCGGATACCGGTTTATGAGGATACAACGGATAATGTCATCGGTATCATCAATATGAAGGATTTCCTTCTTCAAAATGATTCCGCGGAATTTTCCGTGCATTCCATCATGCGCGAACCGTACTTTACATTTGAACACAAAAACACGGCGGACCTTTTCCTTGAAATGCGCAAATCCTCCATTTCCCTCGCCATTGTTCTTGACGAATATGGAACAACGGCAGGACTGGTTACGCTGGAGGACCTGCTGGAGGAAATCGTCGGGGATATCCGCGATGAGTATGATGCGGATGAAGAGGATGACATCACTGCTGTGAATGAATATGAGTTTTATGTCCGCGGTTCCGCCAATCTGGATGACGTCTGCGACGCACTGTCTGTGAACTTTGTCTCAGAGGATTATGATACCATGGGCGGCTACTGTCTGGACCAGCTCGGCCACCTGCCTGAGAAAAACGAAATAATCCGGACCAGGGAAAATATTCTGCTGCGCATTGAACGCATGGACCAGAACCGCATTGAGCGTGTCTACGTCCGCCTGCCAAATGCCCGCGAATCCAAAAAAGAAAGCAGATAAACACCAAACTTACAAAAAAGACTGCCGCAAAATAATTTCTTTGCAGCAGTCTTTTTATACCGGGGAATCCTTTATCAGTCAGACTCCTTTATTCTCTTCAAGCGCCTTTCTGGCACTGTCTGTCAGACTCCTCTTCCACGAATTTTTCCACTGTCACCATACGGACAACAGTCACAAACACCTTAACTGCTTCTTCAAGCTCTTCCATGGAAGGATACGTCGGTGCAATACGGATGACAGAATCATCCGGATCTTTTTTATAAGGGAACGGCGCACCCGCAGCGGTCAAAACAACTCCTGCTTCCTTGCACTTTGCCACGATTTTTTTCGCACAGCCCGGCACTGATTCAAAGGAAAGGAAGTAACCGCCCTTCGGGATTACCCATCTGCCGATTCCGTGTGATGCAATCTCTTTTTTCAGGTATTTCTCCACAAGCTCAAATTTCGGGCGGATAATCTCTGCCTGCGCTGCCATATGCTTTCTGACACTGTCTGCATCCGGGAAGAATTTCGCATGACGCATCTGGTTAATCTTGTCATGACCGATTGTCTGCAGAGTCAGATGCTTTCTGATATCATCCAGGTTTGCTTTTGATGCGGAAACTGCCGCAATACCTGCTCCCGGAAACGTCACCTTGCTGGTGGAGCAGAACTGGAATACCATATCCGGGTTTCCTGCTTTTTCACACTCTTCCAGAATATTTAAAATTTCTGCCCGGTCATCATCGTAAAGGTGGTGTACGGCATATGCGTTATCCCAGAATATACGGAAGTCTTCCGCTGCCGGCTTCAGTGCTGCAAAACGACGTACGGTTTCATCGGAATAAACAATTCCCTGCGGATTGGAATATTTCGGCACGCACCAGATTCCTTTTACAGCAGGATCATGATTTACATATTCTTCCACAAGGTCCATATCCGGACCATCCTCGGTCATCGGAATATTTATCATTTCAATGCCGAAGTCCTCCATAATTGCAAAATGTCTGTCATACCCCGGAACCGGGCAGAGGAATTTTACTTTATCCAGCCTGCACCACGGGGTGCTTCCGCAGTAACCGAAAATTTCTGCCCTGGAAACCTGGTCATACATAATATTCAGGCTGGAATTGCCATAAACAATTACATGTTCCGGCTTTGTTCCAACCATGTCCGCCATCAGTTTTTTCGCTTCATAAATGCCGTCCACAACGCCGTAATTACGCAGGTCTGTACCGTCAGCCGCTTCAAGCACTGCTTTGGAATCCAGACAGTCCAGTATCCCCATGGAGAGGTCAAGCTGGTCTGCTCCCGGTTTTCCCCTTGACATGTCAAGCGCAAGTCCTCTTGCCTTGATTTTTTCAAATGCAGCCTCAAGCGCTGCCTTTTCCTTTAACAATTCGCCCCTGCTCATTTCCTGATAGGTTTTCATTTATAATGCCCTCCTTTTGACTGTAATCCCAGCTCTGTTATTCCGGATCCTCTTTTATCTTTTTATAATATTCACGGATTTCTGCTTCGTATCCGTTTTCTGACGGTTCATAAAAAATCTGGTCCGTCAGTCCGTCCGGGAGATACTGCTGCATCACATAATGATTTTTATAATTGTGTGCATATTTATAACCAAGTCCGTGTCCCAGCTTCCCCGCCGACTGGTAATGCGCATCCATAAGATGCGGCGGAACCGGGGGCGTCCTCGTGGTTTCCACAACGGACATTGCCTTACTGATGGCATTCACTGCCGAGTTGCTTTTCGGCGCGCTCGCCATATATGTCACTGCCTGTGCCAGGATAATCTGTGCTTCCGGCATTCCGATCCGCTCGACTGCCTGCGCCGCAGACACGGCAACCGTAATTGCCATCGGGTCTGCATTTCCGATATCCTCCGAAGCCAGTATCATAATCCTTCTTGCAATAAACTTAACATCCTCCCCGGCATAAAGCATCCGTGCCAGGTAATACACCGCAGCGTCCGGATCCGAACCGCGCATGCTTTTGATAAATGCCGATACCACGTCATAGTGGTTATCCCCTGATTTATCGTAGGAAACCACACGCTTCTGGATACATTCGGACGCCACGTCAAGCGTGATATGGATGATTCCGTCCTCGCTCCGCTCTGTCGTCATAATGCCAAGCTCAACTGCCGTAAGCGCCGCCCTTGCGTCCCCGTTTGCCACATCCGAAAGGAACTCCAGCGCATCCTCGTCTATCTGCGCCCGGTAGGAACCCATTCCCTTTTCCGTATCGTTTACGGCACGGAGAATCAGCGTTTTTAAATCCTCCCCGGAAAGCTTCTCCAGTTCAAAGATGATGGACCGGGAAATCAGCGCCGGGTTTACTTCAAAATAAGGATTTTCGGTTGTCGCACCAATCAGAATTACGGTGCCGTCCTCCACAAAAGGGAGCAGGTAATCCTGCTGCGCTTTGTTAAATCGGTGAATCTCATCTATGAAAAGGATGGTCTTTTTACCGTACATTCCCTGGTGGTTCTTTGCTTCCTCCACGACATGCTCCATGTCCTTTTTGCCGGAAGACGTCGCATTAATCTGCATAAACGCGGCGCTTGTGGTATTTGCAATGACCTTTGCCAGCGTTGTCTTTCCGGTCCCCGGCGGACCGTAGAAAATAATGGAGCTTAGCTTGTCTGCCTGAATCGCCCGGTATAACAGTTTATCCTTTCCCACGATATGCTGCTGTCCGACAACTTCATCAAGCGTCATTGGACGCAGCCGCGAGGCAAGCGGGGATTCTGTCTCCATATTCTGTTCTCTCATATAATCAAATAAATCCATGTCTGCATCAAATTCTGTGATTTGCATAAATAAGTGCCGGAAACTTCATTTCATCTTTCTTAGAATACATGATTTCCCGACACTTTACAACACCTTTTATCGAATTTTTATCAATTTCCACATTATGCCAGAAAACAATTGCTTTCCTCATTTCTTACTGTGCAAAACGTAAAAATCAATTCGCATTTTCTTTTACATGCGCTTCCAGCGAACCGTCTGATACGCCTATTTCTATGGTATCCCCGGCCCTTGTCGCATCCTGCAGGATCAGTTTTGCCGAGAGTGTTTCCACATACTTCTGCAAAAACCTTTTTAACGGCCTTGCACCGTAAACCGGGTCGTAACCGTGTTTTGCCACAAAGTCCTCCGCTTCCCCTGTCAGTTCGACGCGTATTTCCTTATCTGCAAGTCTGCGGTTCAAATCCTGCATAAGCAGTCCGATAATACTTCCAATGCAGGCCTGGTCCAGAGGCTTGAACATGACGATTTCATCCAGGCGGTTTAAAAATTCCGGACGGAAATGTCCCTGCACTTCCTCCATAACCGCCTGCTCTGCTTCCGCTGCAATGCTTCCGTCTGCCTGGATGCCCTCCAGAAGGCAGGAGGAACCAAGATTACTGGTCATGATTATAATTGTATTTTTAAAATCCACTGTCCGTCCCTGGGAATCGGTAATCCTGCCGTCGTCCAGCACCTGCAGCAGTACGTTAAACACATCCGGATGCGCTTTTTCCACCTCGTCAAACAGTACGACCGAGTACGGCTTTCTTCTGACAGCTTCCGTCAGCTGGCCCCCCTCATCATACCCCACATATCCCGGAGGCGCCCCAATCAGGCGGGAAACGGAGTATTTCTCCATATACTCGCTCATGTCCAGACGGACCATGTTTGACTCGTCATCAAACAGGCTTTCCGCAAGCGCTTTCGCAAGCTCGGTTTTTCCAACGCCGGTCGGACCTAAAAACAGGAAGGAACCAATCGGTTTGGTCGGGTCCTTGATTCCCGCTTTGGAACGGATAATGGCTTCTGTCACCTTCGTCACACCGTCATCCTGCCCGATGACACGCCGGTGCAGTTCCTCATCCAGGTGAAGTGTCTTATTCCGCTCACTCTCACTCAGCTTCGCCACCGGAATACCGGTCCAGCGGGAAATAATCCGGGCGATTTCCTCATCCGTCACATTTTCATGTACAAGGGAAAGGTCACGCTCCTTTAATTTCCTTTCTTCTGTTTCTATCTGTTCTGTCAGTTTCGGTAATTCCCCGTACTGTAACTCCGCCGCCCTGTTATAATCGGAATTCTGTTTTGCCTGTTCTATTTCCGCATTGATATTCTGGAGTTTTTCGCGCAGGCTGCTGACAGAATCCACGGCATCCTTTTCACTGTTCCACTTTGCCTTCCTGCTGTTTAGTTCATCCTTTAATTCCGCAAGTTCCTTCTGCAGGTTTGCCAGGCGGTCCATGCTCAGTCTGTCCGTTTCTTTTTTCAGCGCCGCTTCCTCAATTTCCATCTGCATGACCTTGCGGTTTAACTCGTCCAGTTCCGCCGGCATGGAATCAAGTTCCGTCTTAATCATGGCGCACGCCTCGTCCACCAGGTCAATTGCCTTATCCGGCAGGAAACGGTCGGAAATATAACGGTTGGAAAGTACGGCGGCCGTCACCAGCGCGGCGTCCGTAATCTTTACCCCGTGGAACACCTCATACCGGTCTTTGAGTCCGCGTAAAATGGAAACGGTATCCTCCACCGTTGGTTCATCCACCAGAACCGGCTGGAAACGGCGTTCCAGTGCAGCGTCCTTTTCAATATATTCACGGTATTCGTTCAGTGTGGTTGCGCCCACGCAGTGCAGTTCCCCGCGCGCCAGCATCGGCTTTAGCAGCTGCCCGGCGTCCATTGCCCCGTCCGTTTTTCCTGCCCCCACAATGGTATGCAGCTCATCAATAAACAGTATAATCTGCCCGTCGGAATGTTTAATATCATCCAGCACGGCTTTTAACCGCTCCTCAAACTCCCCGCGGTATTTGGCTCCTGCGACAAGCGCGCCCATATCCAGTGCAAACAGTTTTTTATCTTTTAAGCTCTCCGGCACATCGCCTTTTACAATCCGCTGTGCCAGTCCTTCCACGACTGCAGTCTTACCGACGCCCGGTTCCCCGATTAACACCGGATTGTTTTTTGTTTTACGCGACAGAATCCTTATGACGTTACGGATTTCCTCGTCCCTGCCGATTACCGGATCCAGCTTCTGCTGCATGGCACGTTCCACCATGTCATACCCGTACTTTTCCAGTGTATCATAGGTTGCCTCCGGGTTATCGCTTGTCACGCGCTGGTTTCCGCGCACGGTGGAAAGCGCCTGCAGGAAACGCTCCCTGGTCAGTCCGTATTCCCGAATCATCTCTTTCATCGCCGCATTCGGATATTTTAAAAGTGCCAGGAAGAGATGCTCCACGGAAACATACTCATCCCCCATCGCTTTCGCCTCATCCTCGGCATGAATCAGCACGTTGTTTAACGCCTGCCCCACGCGCAGCTCGCCGCCGGACACCTTTACCCTTGCGGCAAGTTTTCTCTTTGCATTATCTGTAAAATGTTCCAGCTGGATTTCCATTTTTTCAACCAGCTTGGGAATCAGCCCGTCTTCCTGCTCTAAAAGGGATACCAGCAGGTGTTCCTGCTCCATCTCCTGGTTGCCGTAATCGCAGGCAAGCTTTTCACAGCCATTAATTGCTTCAATTGATTTTTGTGTGAATTTCTGAATATTCATTATATGCCCTCCTTCCGGAACAGCAGCCATTTCCCCTATGGATATGGCATATGCTATATCAGTTATCATTCTCCTTTTTTGCATTTTTATCATAGCACTGTAATTAGCACTCGTCAATGGTGAGTGCTAACAATTTATAATTTCTTTATCTTTTGACGGCAGCAAAAAAGCATCCGGGTGTTTATTTTTCCAGATGCTTCCACTGTTATTTCTTTTTATATATCTTACTGTACCTTTATCGAAAATCCCCCATAAATTCCAGCCGGAACTTCTTCCCCAAAGGAATACTGGTCCATGGTTTCCTGTTCAAACCGGTATACTGTAACCAGTTCTTTTGCAGGGTCAACAATCCAGTATTCCCTGACAGCTGCGGCGCGGTATTTGAACAGCTTTGTAAAATAATCCATCTGCCTGCTTCCCGGAGATACAATTTCGATAATCCAGTCCGGCGCGCCATGGCATCCCCTTTCATCCAGCCTGGATTTGTCACAGATAACGGAAATATCCGGCTCTACATAGTTGATATTGTCTTCATTAAGAAACACGGCAAACGGAGCCGGAAATACTTCACATTCCCCGTTATTCCGTTTAATATAGTCCTTTATATGATAATGCAAATCAGAAACTATCATCTGATGCCTGGTATTTGGCGGAGCCATATAATATATCCGCCCGTCAACCAGTTCCGCACGTTCCCCGTCCGGCAGGGCATAAATATCGTCTGTTGTATAAATCTCTTCTTTCCTTAACGCATCCATATGTTTCCCCCCTCTCTTTACTCCATTATATCCGACAGACTCTGGAAATACAATTGCATTCTATAAAAACTGAAACCTGCATTACAAAAAAAGAACCCCTGAATTTCAGGGGTTCTCTCATAAATTATGTAATTTATACCTGAGCAAGCAGTTTTGCTTTTTCCACTGCAAACTCTTCTTCTGACAACAGCCCGGAATTCTTTAACAGTACCAGTTTATCCAGCTTCTCTTTAAAGATTTCTACTGATACCTTTCCGTCTTCTGTACCCATTTCCTGATCCTCCTTTATTAGTTTCGCTGTCTCCCGAATCGGCACCGGTTCAATAACCGGTTCCTGCCGGGTCATGGTCTGCTCTGCAGCCGCATGCTTTGAAAGCTCTTCAAGCATACTCTGCTTCATTGCCTCCTCAACAAGACTCTGTCTTGGTCTTTCCTCTGTTGTTCTGTGTACCGGTCTTTCTGTAACGGTAACCTTTGGTGTTTCTTCCACTTTTATGTGCTCCGGTTCTTCCATCACAGTAACCTGTTCCGGAATATGATTCTCTGTGACACTGTGCTTTTGCTCTTCCATAACAAGGCTCTGCTCCATGGCTTTTTCCTGCTTCGGCATTTCCTCTGCAGTATTCTGCTTTGCAAATCCCTGTGCGGCAACTGCCTGGGTTACAAGCGCCTGTGCAGCAAGTGCCTTGGCAGCAAATTCTTCCACTGTCCTGCGGTTTGCTGCAGGCTCTTCAGCTTCTGTCCTCTGCTCTGCCACTTCAACAGCTGCTGCAGACTGTGCAGCAATTGCCTGCGCTGCCATCTCTTCAATAGCCATCTTTTCTTTTTCTTTTGCAGCTTTTTTCTCTTCAGTTTCAGCAGCTGTATTCCTCTCCAAAGTCTCTCCCGCAGCTGCAGCCCTTCTGTCTGCTTCCTGCTGTGCCAGTCTCTGGATGGCAGCTTCTGCAATTGCAGCCCTGCGCGCTGCTTCTTCCTCAGCTTTTCTTGCAGTTTCCTCTTCCGCAGCCTTACGTGCAACGGCTTCCTCTTCCGCCCTGCGGACTGCCGCTTCCTCAGCTGCCTTGCGTGCCGCTTCTTCAGCCGCCGCACGTCTTGCCGTCTCCTCAGCTGCTGCACGTCTCTTCGCTTCTTCTGCTGCCCGTTTTGCTTCTTCTTCAGCAGCTGCACGCTTTCTCTCTTCCTCTTCCGCTGCCCTGCGTGCTGCTTCCTCAGCTGCAAGCCGCATCGCCTCTTCGGCTGCGGCACGCTGTGCTGCTTCTTCTGCTGCCTTTCTTTGTGCAGCTTCCTCCGCAGCCTTTCTTTGTGCGGCTTCTTCCGCTGCCGCACGCTTTCTGGCCTCTTCCTCGGCACGTTTTGCAGCTTCCCGCTGTGCTTCCTCCACAGCCCTCTGTTCTGCCGCTGCCCTTCTGGCCGCCTCTTCGGCTGCTTTATTTGCCGCCTCTTCCTCAGCCGCCCTCTTCTGCGCTTCCTCAGCGGCCGCACGTTTTGCAGCTTCCTCAGCTACCAGGCGCATTGCCTCTTCCGCAGCGGCACGCTGTGCCATTTCTTCCGCGGATATCCGCTGTGCGGCTTCTTCCGCCATACGCGCAGAATCATCTACTGCAGACTTTCCGGAAACTTCTTCCGCCATCCTGCGGGTTTCCTGTTCCGCCAGTCTCTGCGCAGCCTCTTCTGCCATTCTGAGCGCTTCATCCTCCGCAACACGCCGGGCTGCTTCTTCGGCTGCCTTAATTGCCGCATCCTCTTCCGCTGCCCTTCTGGCAACTTCCTCAGCCGCCCTGCGGACTGCCTCTTCCGCAGCCGCACGGCGTGCCGCTTCAGCTGCCTGTGCCTGTGCAGCCTCCTCTTCCTCGGCACGCTGTGCTGCAGCCTGTTCTGCTGCACGCCTTGCAGCATCTTCCGCTTCTACTGCTGCTTTGCTGGCACTTTCCTCAATCGTTGCCCGCTTGGCATCCTCAGCCGCCAGCTTTTTCTGCTGGCGCCTCTGTGCGGCTTCCGCTGCTTCTGCCTCTTCCTGTTCCTTATACTTAGCCCTGGTATCATTGATCAGCCGAATCCATTTGTCGCAGTCGTCAATGCCGACGATTTCTGCATATTCTTCTGTACCGCTGTGGGTATTATACTTATTATAAGCAATCTGCAGAACTTTCTGGTTCTCTATAATCTGTTCAGATACGCTCTTTACCATTTTAATTGGTATATTAAAAGAAACGGTATACTGGCTGAGCCTGGATGCATCACGCATAAATCCCTCGCCCTCCAGGCGGGAGACAAAAACGGCAAGCCTATTGGAAAATTTCTTTCCTCCAAGCAGCCCTTTTTTAAATTCATAGCTAAAACTGTCGATCGGATTTGCACTTCCTGTCATAAATATCCCCTCTTTTCTGTATAAAATCTGGCATCCGCGCCACAGCTATAATCTTCCAGCAATATTATAGCACACTTTCACCAAATTGAAAAGCCTTTTATGACATTTTATGTAACTTTTTCATAAATAATGTTTACAGGGTTTTTAACACCTGCATCACACTGTCATATGCTTCCGTTACTTTTGGCATCAGTGCTTTTCCTTCTTCCAGGTTACCGGCGCGCAGAACCTCCGTCTGCTCGGATACAACGGAAAACAGACTGTCAAACGAAAGATTCCCGCAGACGCCCTTTAATGTATGGGCCGCTTTAAACGCTTCTTCCGTTTCCCCTGCATCCAGTGCAGCTGTCAGGGCTGCATAACTCTTGTCATCCAGAAACTTCTTAAACAGACGCTCCATCAGCGAGACATTGTTCATAAACCTCTTCATTGCTGAGTCAGTATTTACTCCAGCGTCCTTTAATTCCTGTATTTTTTTTTCATCCATTTCCAGGCTCCTCCTCCCGTGCTCCGGTACTTTATTGCGGCGCCCTCCGGGCAGCCGCCCGTACCCTTTCATTTCCGAACACTAACAGTATTATTTTACCACTGCTGCATTTATTTTACAACACCGATACTTCTTATTCCTGCATGACATCCTGGAGAACTTCTTTTAATGTATCGGCAGATTCATGCAGTTTCGCAACCTCATCCGGATCTAAATCTATGGGAACTTTTGTTTCATAGCCGTTCCTTCCTACAATGCAGGGAATGCTTAAGACCACATCCGAGATCCCGTATTCCCCGTGCATCATGGTGGAAACCGGAAGAATGGACTTTTCGTCACGGATAATGGCTTCGCAGATGCGCTTGACAGACATCGCGATTCCATAATAGGTTGCACCTTTTTTTTCAATAATTTCGTAGGCGCTCTGCTTGACAGACTCCGCAATCCTGTCGTTGGCCTCCACATGGTTGTAATGCCCGCGCATTTCACAGAAACTGTCGAGCGGGATTCCGGATACATTTGCGCTTGACCACGCCGCAATCTCGCTGTCCCCGTGTTCTCCCACAATAAAAGCATGGACGCTCCGGCTGTCCACGCCAAGGTGTTCTCCCAGATGGTACTTAAGCCTTGCGCTGTCAAGCACGGTTCCTGAACCAATCACCCGGTTTTCCGGGTAACCGGAAATTTTGAGCGTTGCATAAGTCAGGATATCCACCGGATTCGCAACCACCAGCAGAATTCCCTCAAACCCCCGCTGTGTAATCTCAGGTATGATGGAGCGGAAAATCGCCACATTTTTATGAACCAGGTCGAGTCTTGTCTCGTCCGGCTTCTGGTTTGCGCCCGCTGTAACCACGATAATTGCCGCATCGGCTATTTCATCATAACCTCCCGCATATATTTTCATCGGACGTCCGAACGGAATGCCGTGTACGATATCATCCGCCTCTCCTTCTGCTTTGTCCTGGTTTGCATCAAGCAGTACCATTTCTGTAAAAAGCCCGCTCTGCATCAGCGCAAATGCTGACGCAGAGCCGACAAACCCGCAGCCAATGACTGCCACTTTTCCTTGTTTTACCATATGCGCCGTAAATCCTCCTTAAATATTTAATTTAAGTATAACCATCAGGATTTGCTCGTATTCCTTCTTTCAGGCAAACAAAGTTAATTTGGGCTTTAAATCTCCCATTCAAAAAATTCATTCACGATATAATTTGCATCTTCCGCCTCGTCATTCTCCGGGGAAATGTTGGATTTTACATAAAATGTATCCATTCTGGCATTCTGCGCCCCTGCGATATCGCATTTGCTGTCATTTCCGACAAACAGGCACTGTGCGGAATCCAGTAAATGACGCTGCACCAGAATTTTAAAAAACTGTTCATCCGGCTTTCTTGTCCGGTAGTCGGATGAAATCAGGATATCATCAAAATAACTGCTGATTCCAAGGTCTTTCATTTCATATGCCGTAAAAATTCTCTGCGCATTGGACAGCAGATAGATATTTTTTCCAAGTGTTTTCAGGTGCATAAGCATTTCTCTGGTTCCGGGATAAAGCCTTACATAATCCGTGGCAAGCACCCGAAACAGCTGTCCGCTGTAAACCGCAAGCTGTTCATCCGCGCTGATTCCCTTATCCCTGTATAACTGCAGAAATACACTGGTAATCTCAATTTCCGGAGAAGATTCATGTGAATCCTGCCGCCTGACATCCAGTACTTTTTTCAGATTAGACTCCTGTTCTTTTACAATTTCCCCATAACGGCTGCACAGCTCTTTTGGCTCGTAATGCGCTCCGTAGTAGCCGAAAAAAAGCGCAAGTTTTTCCCAGACGAACGGCCTGGTCTCGTCTGTACGAATGTCCACCAGTGTTCCGTACAGGTCAAATACATAATTTTTGTAGTTTTCCGGTAATACCGCTTTTTTCAGATGTTTCCCCATACTGTTTTCTCTCCTTTTCTTTTTGTTTATTATACTAAATCATCCCTCCGCATACAATCTCTGCCGCAGTTTTGTCAGGATCTTCCGCTCCATACGGGAAACCGCAACCTGGTTTGTTCCAAGAATCCTTGCCGTTTCCGCCTGTGTACGGTTCTGCATGTACCGCAGGCTGATTAGTCTGTTTTCGTTTTCCTCCAGGGTGTCCATGACCTGCTGCAGGGCAATGCTGTTGACAATCGGAGTCTCAAACTGTTTTTCATCCGCCAGTTTCTCTCCCAGTGTCAGGGAATCCCCGTCCTCCCCCGCAAGCGGACGGTAAATGGAATCCACTTCGCTTGTCGCCTCCATTGCCGTAACGATTTCTTCATATTCCAGCCCGGTCAGTTTCCTGAGTTCTTCCAGTGTCGGGTCTTTGTTTTCCGTCTTTTTCAGCTTTTCTCTGACAATCGCTATTTTTCTTGCATTCTCCTTCACACTCCGACTGATATGAATCATTCCGTCGTCCCTTAAAAACCTCCGGATTTCCCCGATAATCAGCGGAACTGCATAGGTGGAAAAAGAGTACGGCAGTTCAGGGTCAAATTTGTCAATTGCCTTAATCAGTCCGATTGCCCCGATCTGGACCAGTTCCTCCCTGTCTGTTCCGCGCCCTTCAAAACGTCTGGCAACCATGTATACAAGCCCCATGTTTTCCGTTACCAGCTGCGCCCGGATTTTTTTGTCCCCGTTTTGTGCCTTTGCAATTGACTTGCGCCATTCCTCATTTGTATCCGGACTACTGATTTTTTTCCCTTTCTATGTATTTCCACATCACGACTTTCGTGCCTTTTCCCATATTTGAACGCACTTCAATTTTATCCATAAAAGCCTCCATAAAGGAAAAGCCCATGCCGGAACGTTCCAGCTGCGGTTTTGTGGTATAAAACGGCTGCATCGCCTCCTGAAGGTTGGCAATCCCAACCCCGTGGTCCTCAACCGTTACGACAAGCTGCTGGCCGTTCCGCTCACAGCTTAACTCCACCAGCTTGTCCTCATCTTCATATCCATGTATAATTGCATTGGTTACTGCCTCGGATACTGCGGTCTTTACGTCCGCAATCTGTTCCAGCGTAGGATTCATCTCCGTCATAAAAGCTGTCACTACCATACGTGCCAGTCCCTCATTGACCGATTTCGCATCAAAACTCACCTGCATATGATTACATATTTCCATTTTCTTTTTCCCCTTTCCCGGACCGTTCTACTGTTATGATACGAAACAGACCTGATTTTTCAAATATCTTTTCCACACGCTCCCCCAGGTTGACTGCACGCATTTCACCGGAATATAATTCCATGGTTTTTTTACGTCCAAGCAGCACCCCGATTCCTGAGCTGTCCATGAAATCCGTCCCCTCAAAGTCAAAAACCAGCGTTTTCACATGCCAGGAATCCACGAGGAAATCGATTTCCCTGCTTAAACTTTTTGCCACATGGTGGTCCACTTCTTTCGGCATGGGTACCACCATCCGGTCTTCCTTAATCTGATACTGTAGTTCCATTTTTACCTTACCTCCTTTTTTGTTTGCTGCCTTCCTGCTTGTGCATGTCCTGTCCCTGCAGAAAAATAAAAAGACGCCATAATTGACGTCTTTTGTAATAAGTAATTCATCCATTGCAGTTATTGTTCCTGTGCGTTCACATAGTTCTGTGCCGTCCTGGCACGTTCCGTATCGGGATAGTTGTCTATCACAAACTGGTAATACGGCTTTGCAGACTGTAAATCATTACTTCTGCGGTAGGACTGTGCCAGATAGTATGCCGCATAACCATCATGAAAATCTTCTTTTTCATCCGTAATCTGTTTAAATGCCTCTATCGCCTCCGCATACCGCCCCTTCTGGTAGGCGGAATATCCTTCACGGTAAAGCTGCGTAAAATACTTTTCCATGACAACATCGCTCAGTTCCTTGTAAATTGATTTTGCACTCTTGGACAGGTACTTGGTCTTTACTTTGTCCAGCGCTTCCCCTGCTGCCGTAAAATCCTGCGCTGCATAGGAAACATAGGCACTTAGCAGTTTGTCATACGAACTGATCTGTGACTCAACCTTAACGCTGTTCTCCTGCTCTTCGGTAAGCTGCTGCTTTAAGGTCTCAATCTGGCTTTCCAGCTCTTTCATTTCCTGACCGTTGCTGGATATGGTATCGCTTGCTTCCAGCATCTGCTGTCTGGTCTCCTCCTTCATGCGGTTTCTGACGGTCGGAACGATCAGAAACGAGGTGACTGCCGTACCGATTAGCAGACCGATGACAATGGAAAGCAGTGTGGTGCCGACAGAAGACTCTTTAAAACGCTTCGGCATAATAATCGTTTCGTTCCCGCTCTGATAGGAAATCAGGTCCTCATCCTGCGACTTTTTGGAAGAGTTTTTTTCTTTTTCTTTCAGGCGGCGGTTGACTTCCTGCATATAGCGGAGCGTGATTGTGTGTCCGCTGTCAATTTTTGCAGCATTTCGGAGGGTTCTTTTTGCCAGTTCCAGTTTATCCTCCTGCAGATACAAAAGCGCCAGAAGCTGGTGCGCCTTTACCATTCTGGGATTCATGGAAAGAACCTTTTTCAGCTGGATGATGGCAAGATCCCGGCTGTCCTGCTGGCAGTAATGCAGCGCCTGGTTATATTTTTTAATTGTCTGGTTTTCGGAATCCAGCCGTCCCCGGTTTTTCTGTACTTCATCCAGGTATGTGCTGGCAAGGTTATCATCGGGCCTGTAGCTTTTACTGATGACCCATTCCCCCAGCGCGTCCACAACCTCGCCCATCTCAAAATACACAAGTCCGAGCAGATTGCGGGCGTCCATATTGTACTTATTAAATTTCAGGCTGTTTTTCAGGCTGACCACTGCATCCGAAAGATTCCGGACCTTTGCCTGCTCCAGTCCCTGGTTATAATATGCGCCGGAAATAATTCTTATTTTCTTTAAAACGGCAAGATTTTCCCCGCATGACGGGCACCGCTTTTCATTTCCTGCTTCCTGTCCACATCTGTAACAAATCATATTAACGGTTCCCCTTTGCTTCACGCAGCATCTCAGCGATTAAATCTGTCACGTCTGACAGATCATGGTTCTGGATCACAGCTTCTGCCTCCTCCACTTCAGCGCTCGGCTTAAAGTTTTTCAGTTCTTTTTCAAAATTTATCATGGAAGCCTCCTCACCTTTTTATCAATAACAAACGACCACTATATTTTATTATAATATAGTGGTCGCATTATGCAAGCACAAATATTATGAAGTTTTTAAAAAACATCGCAAATTGTGTGGTTATCCGACAAGAACGTCTTCCAGCGCCACCATCACGACTTTTCCTTTTCTCTTGCGGAATTCGATTGTCTGCTGCTTATCTTTTACGGTCAGCTTCATCTGGTCGATACCTATGGTAGTACCCGGATACACGTCACGCAATACCCTGACAGTAGCCTCCTTGCCCCTTTCCACAATCACATTCAGACGGTCCAGTTCTTTCTGGATTGTTGCAATCTCCGCCTGCTTTGTCATCCTGGTACGTAAAAGTGCAATTCTGCGCTCGTCATTCCGGTTGTCAATACCGCGCTCCTTTGACACAATGTCAAACTGCTGCAGACCTCCGGTAATCTTTTCCACCATCTCATTTGCTTCTGTCATCTGGTTCTGCAGGTCAATGATATCCTTTAAAACAGCGGTATTTGTTCCGACATGGATATTTGTTTTTACTTCGTTCAAATTACCGACAACCGCAACATCCACACCGCTTGTCGCATAAACGCTGCCGCCTACGATACTTGCTTTTTTGCCTGCAACATAAATATGGTCATAGCAGGTGATATTACAGCTTAATGCATAATTAAACTCAATAAAACCTTCTGCTTCCACGGTGCAGTACTCCAAAAACTGCGCATGGATATTTGACTTGGAACGGATGACCGCACTGTGTCCTCCCAGTACTCCGCCGCGGAGAATGATATCCTTGCCCGCATCCAGCATGCAGTTTTCACAGATTCCGTCCACGGTAATGGAACCGGTCGCCTTGACAACCGCTCCCGGCGTAACGCTGCCGTGTATCAGAACATCCCCGCGGAAATCAATATTACCAGTATGCAGATCCACATCACCCATTACCTCATGGATATTGGATATCATGACACGTCCGTTTTTCATCTCTATCTTGCCGTTTAAGTCGGCAGTATAGGTACAGTTATCCTCAGAACGGGTAAAGCCTTTGCCGGCAAGCGGCGGAAGTGCACGGGCGCGCTTGCATGGAACCACTTTGTCGGTAACCGTCTTTCCGTCCGAACCCTCAACCGGCTCATGGTAGGTAGCGATTACCTGCCCTTCTTCCACCGTCTCAAGTGTATGAATCGACCAGTAATCCACGGAACCGTCAGAATTTTCCTGCGGCTTGGTATTTAAGTCCATATTGAACTTATATTCAAAGAATCCATCCTGCCCTTCCACCGGACGAATGCCCGTTGCAACGCATACTTCACGCTCATACGCCATGGTGTCAATGATTTTACGAATCCGCGCTTCATCAATACCGAAAACCACCCTGCCGGCATTAAGAAACGCAACGATGTCCTTTACCGTGTACTTCTGTCCCGCCGGAAGCGCCGGCAGAAACAGAAATGCCTCCATCTCATCATATGAAATTCTTATCCTCGCGTCTTTAAAAGCAGATAATTCCATACGTCCACTCCTCAAAATACATTTTCCAGTTATATATTCTTTAGGTTATTTTAACATATTTCTCCTGCCAGTTCAATTTATTCCTGTAAAATATCGACATTTTTTTATTTTGGTCCGTTTACCGGCAGTATCATACGCCAAATCACGACAGAAATTACTTCATCTGCGCAAGACGTGCCTCCACAGATGCCATCATCTGTTCATATTTTGCGAGCTTGTCTTTTTCCTCCTGTACCTTCTCCGGTTTTGCATTATTTATAAATTTCTCATTTGAAAGCATCCCCTTTGAACGCGCAAGTTCCTTCGCAAGCCTGTCCTTCTCCTTGTTCAGGCGTTCTTTTTCCTTCTCCAGGTCAACCAGGTCTTCCAGCGGCAGGTAGACAACAGCATCCGGAATAACAGTCGATACCGCATCCTCCCCGATGCCGGACTTATCCTGCTGCACACTGATGCCGTTTGTAAACGCAAGGTTTACATAAACCTCCTGATTGTCCTCAAATACCTTACGCACTTCTTCTTTTTCTGATACAACAAACAGCTTTGCCTTTCTTGACATCGGCACATCCATTTCCGTACGGACACCCCTGACGCCCTTTACCAGGTCCTTGCAGCGCTCGATTGCGGCTTCCTCCTCCGGGAAACTCCAGCTTTCCTTATATTCCGGCCACTGCGAAAGCATAATGGTTTCCACCTCATTCTGCAGCGTACAGAAAATTTCCTCTGTGATAAACGGCATATACGGGTGCAGCAGTTTTAATGCATTTGCCAGCACGGTCTTTAATGTCCACAGCGCTGCATTTGCAGAGCTTTTGTCCCCGTCCTTTTTATAGGTGCGCACTTTTGCAATTTCAATGTACCAGTCGCAGAATTCATCCCAGATAAAGTCATAGACCTTCTGCACGGCAATTCCCAGCTCGAACTTGTCCATGTTTTCGGTTACGTCATGCGCCAGTGTGTTTACTTTTGAAAGAATCCATTTGTCCGCCGGATGCAGTTCTTCTGCAGACGGCTCGGTTACCTCAGTTCCTTCCAGGTTCATCATGATAAACCGGGATGCGTTCCATACCTTGTTTGCAAAGTTTCTGGATGCCTCCACACGCTCCCAGTAAAAACGCATGTCATTTCCAGGCGCATTTCCGGTAATCAGCGTCAGGCGCAGCGCGTCCGCACCGTATTTGTCTATGACTTCCAGCGGGTCGATTCCGTTTCCGAGCGATTTGCTCATCTTGCGTCCTTCGGAATCACGGATCAGTCCGTGGAATAAAACGGTATGGAACGGTGCCTTCCCGGTCTGCTCGTAACCGGAAAAAATCATGCGGATAACCCAGAAAAAGATAATGTCATATCCGGTTACCAGTACGTCGTTCGGATAGAAATAATCCAGGTCTTCGGTCTCATCCGGCCAGCCCAGTGTGGAAAACGGCCAGAGCGCAGAAGAAAACCAGGTATCTAATGTATCCTCATCCTGCGTCATATGGCTGCATCCGCACTTTGGACAGGTGCCAGGCTTTTCCACGGATACCTCCATATGCCCGCAGTCACTGCAGTACCATGCCGGAATCCTGTGTCCCCACCAGAGCTGGCGGCTGATGCACCAGTCCCTGATATTGTCGGTCCAGTTAAAATAGGTCTTGTCCATACGTGCCGGAAGCAGCTTAATATCCCCGTTCTTTACGGCAGAAACCGCAGGCTTAATCATTTCATCCATTTTTACAAACCACTGCTGCTTAATCATCGGCTCCACCGTGGTATGGCAGCGGTCATGCGTACCTACATTGTGGGAATGCGGGACAACCTTTACGAGAAGTCCCATTTCCTCCAGATCCTTTACCAGTGCCTTTCTGCACTCATAACGGTCCATTCCGGCGTATGTTCCGGCTTTTTCATTCATGGTGGCATCATCATTGATCACAACGATTTCTTCCAGGCCGTGCCGTTTTCCCACTTCAAAGTCGTTCGGGTCATGCGCCGGGGTAATCTTTACACAGCCGGTTCCAAACTCCTTGTCCACATAGGAATCCGCAATCACCGGGATTTCCCTTCCGGTCGTCGGCAGCACCAGTGTCTTTCCGATAATATCCTGGTATCTTTCATCCTCCGGATTTACCGCAACTGCGGTATCCCCGAACAGGGTTTCCGGACGGGTGGTTGCGATTTCCACAAACCTGCCCTCCTCTCCGGCAACCGGATAATTAATATGCCAGAAAAAGCCGTCCTGTTCCTCATGCAGAACCTCTGCGTCGGAAATGGAAGTTTTACAGACCGGACACCAGTTGATAATGCGGGAACCTTTGTATATCCAGCCTTTTTTGTACAGCTTGATAAACACGTCGTTGACGGCGCGGGAACATCCCTCGTCCATGGTAAAGCGTTCCCTCTGCCAGTCTGCGGAAGAACCCATTTTACGGAGCTGTTTTACGATTCTGCCGCCGTATTCCTTCCGCCAGTCCCAGCATTTTTCCAGGAATTCCTCACGCGTTAAGTCAGCCTTTTCAATCCCCTGCTCTTTGAGGGATTCAATGACTTTTACTTCCGTGGCAATGGAAGCATGGTCGGTTCCCGGCTGCCAGAGTGCGTTATAGCCCTGCATTCTTTTATAGCGGATTAATATATCCTGCATGGTATTGTCCAGCGCATGCCCCATATGAAGCTGTCCGGTGATATTCGGAGGCGGCATCACGATGGTAAACGGTTTTCTGCTGCGGTCCGCCTCTGCGTGGAAATAACCGCTGTCCTCCCATTTTTTATATAAACGGTCTTCTATGTCTTTTGGATCATAGGTTTTTGATAATTCTCTGCTCATGTTTTTATCCTTTCTGGTTATGAAATATTCCTGCACGTCAGGGATGCTGCCTGGTATTACTCCCTGCCCCAAAAGTCCACCGGTTCATAATCCTGCAGTTTTGCAAGAAACCCGTATTCCCGCAGCCTTTCCTGTATCATGTCCAGGATTTCCCCGCTTTCTGCGGTTATGGTATGATAATGGTAACCGGAAGTCACATTTTTTAACAGGCTGGATTTGCCGGAAGCGATATCCTCCAGATACCTGCGGATATCCATGCGGGACCTGATATGCATTTCCGCCCTTAAAATGCCGTACACCCTGTGGCAGACAAAGACATCCTGAACTTCCCCGCCAAGGTCCACAATGCAGGTCAGTTCTTTTTCCACTTCCTCATCCTCATGCCTGACTTTAAACACCCGGCTTTCTTTTCCGCCGTGCATCAGATACCCTCTGTTTGTAGAAATAATATCTGCTCCGTTCGCACGCAGCAGTGCGATATCCGTAACGATTGCCTGCCTGCTGACTGAAAGCTGTTTTGCAAGCTCTGTTCCGGACAGGGGACTCTTGTTGTCCTTTAACAGTTGTATGATTCTGCCGCGTCTTTCTTCACCGTTCATTCCAGTATCCACTCCTAAAGCAACTGATGCCAGCCCTTAAACGGGTCTTAAATTCTTCAGTGAAATGTCCAGAATCGGAGCCGAATGCGTCAGTGCCCCGCTTGAAATATAATCCACACCAAGACCTGCCAGTCGTTCGATGTTTTCTTTCGTCACGTTTCCGGACACTTCGATTTCTGCGCGCCCGTCAATATAAGCAACTGCCTCCTGTAAAGTTTCCATGTCCATATTGTCGAGCATAATAATATCCGCCCCGGCTTCCACGGCAGACTTTACCATATCAAGCGTTTCCACTTCCACTTCGATTTTCCGGACAAACGGCGCATATGCTTTTGCCGCCCGGACGGCTTCCTTTACGCCGCCTGCCGCCCCGATATGGTTGTCCTTAAGCAGTACGCCGTCGGAGAGGTTGTAACGGTGGTTGTTTCCGCCCCCGGTCCGCACCGCGTATTTTTCAAAAATACGGTTGTTCGGCGTGGTCTTTCTTGTATCCAGAAGCTTCATCCTGCTGCCTTTTAACAGTGCAGCCATCTCCCTGGTATATGTGGCGATTCCGCTCATGCGCTGTAAATAATTCAGCGCCGTGCGCTCCCCGCAGAGCAGGGTTCGGATATCCCCGCGTACTTTTGCCATCAGCTGTCCGGCTTTTACCTCATCGCCGTCCTGTACAAAAAACTCTGCCTTTGTATTTTCGTCAAGTAACGTAAACACACGCTCAAAAATCTGCAGGCCGCAGATAATTCCGTCCTGCTTGCAGATTAAATCCACTTCGCCTGCCTGCGGATGCGGCATCACGCTGTTTGTGGAAACATCCTCGCTGGTAATGTCCTCTTTTAATGCGCTTAAAATAAACGGATCTGCATTTAATTTTAATGTTACCTGGTCGTACATAATATTTTCTCCTTAACTCACGATCTTCTTTCGGAAAGCAACCTTTGCCTGCCTGTGGGAATCCTCTTCCTTGGACATTTCCATTTTTTTATCAGCTTCGATAATCGCCCTGCGGACGCTTTCGTGGTACCTGCCTGCCAGCGCTTCCTTATTCTCATATTCTGAAAAATCAAGTGAGGCAAACATGTCCCCTTCCGCGGAAAACTTTTCATCCATGCCATCCGTCATCCGACATGCCGCACGTTTTGCAAAGACAAGGCTTTCCAGCAGGGAATTGCTTGCCAGCCGGTTTCTGCCATGGACGCCGTTGCATGCGGTTTCCCCGACGGCATACAGATGCTCCATGGATGTGGCGCTGTCATGGTCCACCTGGACGCCGCCCATGAAATAATGCTGTGCCGGAACAACCGGTATGCATTCATGCATGACGTCATAACCCATTTCATGGCAGTGCTTTACGATATTTGGAAAATGGGTCAGTAGTTCCTCCTCCGGAATGGTGCGTAAATCCTCCCAGACAAATTCCGTCCCGTCTTTTTCCATCTGTTTATAGATTTCCACCGTAACGACGTCCCGCGGCAGCAGTTCATTGACGAAACGGTTCATATGTTTGTCATAAAGCTTTGCCCCTTCCCCGCGGACGGATTCTGATATCAGAAAGCTGCGTTCCTCTTCGTTATCCGTATATAATGTTGTCGGGTGAATCTGTATGTAATTGATATCCTTCAGGCGGATATTATGCCGGATGGCAAGGGCAAGGGCGTCTCCGGTCAGATGACGGAAGTTTGTTGAATGGCTGTAAAGTCCACCGATTCCGCCGCACGCCCAGACGGTATACTGCGCCTCCACCGCTTCCAGGCTTCCGTCCTCCCTCCGGATCACGGCGCCGTAACAGCGGTTGTCCTTTGTTACAATATCCACCATCCGCGTATGCTCCAGAATCGTAATGTTTTTTCTTTTTCCGGCAGCAGCAAGCAGTTTGCCCGTAATTTCGGCCCCGGTAATATCTTTGTGAAACAGGATTCTTTTATCTGAATGAGCACCTTCCCTGGTAAATACCAGTCCGCCATCCCCGTCGCGGGCAAAATCCACTCCGTAATCCAGCAGATCCGTTATGACGTTTCTGGAAGACTTTATCATAATACTGACGGAATCCCTATCGTTTTCATAGTGTCCTGCCTTCATGGTATCCTCAAAATAGCTGTCATAATCAGCTTCATCCTTTAACATGCAGATACCGCCCTGTGCCAGATAGGAGTCGCTGCTTTTCACATCGGATTTGGTAATCATCATAATCTGTTTATCGTCAGGCAGCTGCAGGGCACAGTACAGGCCGGAGCAACCGGTTCCAACAATAAGTATGTCTGTTTTCATCTCTCCCACGCTTTCAAAAAACTCCATGTCATCTTTGCCTGACATGGAGTATAGCACATATCCTGACAACTGACAAGACAGAAACCCTTTTATTGCCAGGTATGATCTTAATTAAAACCGACTACTTTCTGGGAAAGCCGGTATGCTGCAACGGAAATTTTTCTCCCGCTCTTTCCCGGCAGGTTCATGGTCTGCCCCATAATTCCGCGGCGGAGCTTATGGAACAGTTTGATGTCCCTGTCCTTAATATATTTCCAGAGCGCGCGTTTTTTCTCAAGGTTTTCCTCTGTGCCGGAACGGATCAGCATGATTGTTGAAACCACTGTTATGATTTCCAGGTAATTAAACATGTATTTCCGGCATTTCGGGTTCTGCACCTTCCAGAGGTTTACATCCTCCAGCATAATTTTGTTTACACGAATCTGCTGGTCAATCCGTCCAATCATGACTTTTTCATTGACGGACTGGTCCTCCCTGCCGATAAAGTAACGGTAAAAGTCCACATCCAGATAGTACATGGTCCGCACATACGGAAGCGGTTTGTAAACATAGATATTATCCACGTAAAAGGTATGCTTCGGAAGCTCAAGCCCGCATTCCCGCAGCAGTTTTGTCCGGTAAATAACGGAATGCATCAGGATATAATGTCCTTTGTAAAAATGCCTGACATCACTCCATGTAAAAAGCCTGTCTTTCGGAAATCCGGTCTGCCGCATTACTTTTTTATTTTTTACGCCGTCTTTTTCATAAACATAATTGGAGAGCAGCATATCCAGCGTGGTTTTGCTTCCGGTCAGCTCGCGCAGTGTCTGCAGCACTTTTTTGTATGCCTCCCCGTCCACCCAGTCATCGCTGTCCACCACTTTAAAATACAGTCCGGATGCATTACGGATGCCTGCGTTGACTGCCTCCCCGTGCCCGCCGTTTTCCTGGTGGATGGCGCGGACAATGGACGGGTAACGTTTCGCATAATCATCGGCAATTTCTGCCGTACGGTCTTTTGAACCGTCATCAATAATCAGAATTTCAATATCCTCGCCTCCCGGCAGGATTGATTCAATACAGTGTTCCATATAATCCTGTGAATTGTAACACGGGATTGCAAATGTCAGTAATTTCATGCAAGCTCCTCCGCAAGATCCATTGCCTTTCTGCACATGGCATCTATATTGTAATATTTATATTCCGCAAGCCTGCCCAGCAGGTAAAAATGCGGATATTCCTCTGTCAGTTTCCGGTATTTTTCATACAGTTTTTCGTTTTCCTCATTCAAGATTGCATAATAAGGAATTTCGTTTTCGGCTCCTGTATAGGCAAACGGATATTCCTTTACAATGGTCGTCCCTTTTGCATCTTTCTGCCCGGTCAGGTATTTAAACTCGGTAATGCGAGTAAAATCCTCGCTTACGGTATAGTTGACCACACTGTGTCCCTGGAAGGAATCCTGCGGCAGATGCTCAAACCTGAAATCCAGCGAGCGGTAAGGCAGCCTGCCGAACCGGCAGCCGAACAGTTCGTCAATTGCCCCGGTATAAACAACGCCACCGGTATACCCGCTGCCTTCAAAATATATGTTTCCATCCTGAAATTCCAGAACCCTTCTGCAGTCCGTACCGGTCCTGACTTCGATATTTTCATGCGCAAGCATTTTTTCAAACATGGGCGTATATCCATGAAGCGGCATGCTCTGGTACTTATCCTTAAAATAACGGTTGTCCCTTGATATGACAACCGGCACACGCCCCGTAACCTCCGGACTGATTTCCTCAGGCTTCTGCCCCCACTGTTTCATGGTATAGTATAAAAATACGTTTTTGTATACGAAATCTGCAATTTCCCGCACATCGGCATCGCTGTTTTCCCTGAGCTTCATAATGGGTACGCGGCTTCCCTCCCCGTACTCTTTTACCAGCTTTTCCTCCAGCCGTGCTGCTTTTTTTTCATCATACACCATATGCAGGGTGTTCAGGTTAAACGGTACAGGAATCAGCCTGTCGCCAACTTTTGCCACCACTTCATGTCCGAAATCATACCATTCGGTAAAACGGGACAAAAATTCCCGGACACCCTCATCCTCCGTATGAAAAATATGCGGACCGTATTCATGAACCAGGATTCCGTGCCGGTCCGGTTTATCGTAACAGTTTCCCCCTATATGGCTTCTTTTTTCTATTACAAGAATTTTTTTGTTCTTCTCTTCTGCCAGCTTTCTGGCAACTGCTGCACCGGCAATCCCGGAGCCGACAATGATATAATCGTACATGTTTTTCCCCTTTGTCCTAATTTCGTATCATTTATTATTATACACATTTTGTGAATGCAGTCGAACTTTTTTTACTTAATTTTCTATTAAGAACCGCTTTGTATTTTCAATTGTTCATATTTTATTAACAGAATTCTCATAATCTCCACACACCAATTTCACAAATGAAACATATACTAACAACTGTAAGCAAGAAAATAACTTTTTTCTTTTTCATCTTCCTCGCACCCTGACACGGCGCGGGGACCTCCCTGAAAAAACAGATTTTTCTTTCTCATACTTAATCTTTTTCATACAAAACCGGTGTGGCATGCACCGGTTTTCCTCTTTTCATTATGTTTAGCCCTGCTGGTTTAATTCATGTTTATGAATTCCATATACCGTGCAAAGGCTGCAGGAACTGCATACTGTCTGCTGAGTTCGGAAACCTCCACAAAAAATATTCCGTTTCTGCCGTCAGGCACTTCCTCCACCTGCACTGCATATCCTGTCATGTGCCATTCCACATGGGAAAACACATGCTTTGCTTCTCCAAGCGGCCGGATTCTGATTGGCATACAGCCAAGTAATTTCATGTAAGAAATCGCCTCGTCCTGGTTCATATGCCCTTCATGTCCGGGAAATTCATACAACCCTGCCAGAAGTCCCCTGTTCGGACGCTTGCGGATGGCAATTTTTTCACCATCCTTTATGATAAAAATGGTTTTTTTCTCAATTCTGCGTGCCCCTGCCTTTGACCTGACCGGAATTTCTGCAGTTCTTCCCTGGATGCATGCATGACAGACAGCATTTAACGGACACTCGCCGCAGTGCGGAGCACCATTGGGAACACAGACCAGCGCTCCAAGTTCCATCAGCGCCTGGTTAAAGATACGGGGCTTTAATTCTGTTTCCAGGTCCGCCGTCATTAGGCTTCTTAATTTTTCTTCTATGCGTGTCCGCACAGACTGTTTCATAATATCCGAATCATCACCGGTGATTCTGGAAATTACCCGCAGCACGTTTCCGTCCACTGCGGGAACCGGCTGGTTACAGGCAATGGAGGCAATTGCCCCTGCCGTATAATGCCCGATTCCTTTCAGCTTCAGCAGTTCTTCATAATCCGACGGAATCCTGCCGCCGTAATTATCCACAATCTGCTTTGCCGCCGCATTCATATTACGCACCCGGTTATAATATCCCAGGCCTTCCCAGAGTTTTAAATACCTGTCCTCCGGGCATTCTGCAAGCGCATATACATCCGGCAGTTCTTTCACAAACCGCTCAAAATATGACCTGACTGCCTCCACCCTGGTCTGCTGGAGCATAATCTCCGAAATCCAGACATGATAGGGCGTGGGGTTTTCCCGCCACGGAAGAGTCCTTGCATGTTCCAGAAACCATTTCTGCAGCGGCTCCACGATTTTGTTTAAATGATAATCATCCAGCATGATATGTCCTGCCCGTTTCCCATTTATAAAACAGGACGGGAAATCCTTGAATTTCCCGTCCATAAGTATGTCCGTTTTTCCGGCAGTTTAAAAATCTGTCAGATTGGCAGCCCTCTTCTCCAGGAATGCTCCCATGCCTTCTTTCTTGTCGTTTGTATCATTAACAACGCCGAACAGATTAGCCTCCATCTCAACTGCGTTTCTGATGTCCATGTCATAGCCGTTGTTGATGGCAGCCTTTGCAACAGATACTGCATAGCTTCCCTTGGAGATAATCTTTGCAGCCATGTCTTTTGCAGTCTGCATCAGCTCTTCCTTTGCCACTACTTTATTTACAAGTCCGATACGGTATGCTTCGTTTGCATCCACATTGTCGCAGGTAAAGATCATTTCCTTTGCGCGTCCCATGCCTACCAGGCGTGCAAGTCTCTGTGTTCCGCCGAATCCCGGAATGATTCCGAGTCCGCATTCCGGCTGTGCAAATACTGCATTGTCACTTGCGATACGGATATCACAGCTCATCGCAATCTCGCATCCTCCGCCAAGTGCAAATCCGTTAATGGCGGCAATTGTTACCTGACGCATATTCTGCAGCTTAAAGAACGGCTCTGACGCCTTAATTCCGAATGCACGTGCCTCAGGCGCTGTAAAGTTTACCATCTCTGCAATATCGGCGCCTGCCACGAATGACTTGAATTCATTGCCTTTCTTATCCGGACCGCCGGTTAAGATGACAACTTTAATGTCGTCGTTCTTTTCGATTTCGCCCAGGCAGACATTTAACTCATCCAGGGTCTCAGAGTTTAATGCATTTAATGCCGCCGGTCTGGAAATTGCAAGAACAGCGATTCCGTCTGACACATCAAGTGTTAAGTTTTTAAATTCACTCATAGTAAAATTCCTCCTAAAACATGTACGTTTTTTATGATATTATGGTAACACTTTGACAATTTTTTGTCAATTTTTATTGTGGTATTCCATAAATGCCTCTTTATTTTCTGCCGCGGTTTCTTTCGGCCTTCCCAGGTCCGTCCGCACATCCAGGGACACTTTAACCTCCAGAAACGACAACTGCTGTTTCTGGCGGATGACACAGAGCGCATGCTGCAGTCCCTTTATGTCGGATACCATTTCTGCAT
The DNA here is from genome assembly GCA_910587655.1 of uncultured Agathobacter sp. GTDB lineage: Bacteria > Bacillota > Clostridia > Lachnospirales > Lachnospiraceae > Roseburia. Next base: position 114,488 of record CAJUND010000007.1, read on the forward strand.
ACGGATAACCGCAGGCAGCCGCAACCGGTGCAAAATCCAGTCCGCTGCATCCGGTAGGCATCCCTCCGACAGATTCATGCGCATCATTATTCAGGCAGATATGAACCATATTTGGGGGCTGCTGTCTGCCAAGGAAAGCCATGCTTCCCATATGCATAAGCACTGCACCGTCCCCGTCAATGCAGTAAACTGTTTTTTCCTGATGCTCTTTTGCAAGTCCAAACGCAACCATGGATGCATGCCCCATGCCGCCTACCGTCAGAAATGCCTGCTTATGGTGTTCCCTGAGCCTGTCGCTCTGTTCATAAACTTCACGGGATATTTTACCTGTTGTGGATACCACGATATCATCCTCTGAAATACCGGAAAGTATTTCCCGCACCGCTTCCTCACGGACCAGACTCCAGGAATTTTTCTGCCGGTATTTTCCGGCGGATTCAAAAGTACCCGGCTCTGCAACAAGGGCAAACTGTTTTTTTTCTGCCAGACATTGATCCGCCTGCACAAAAACGGCTTCCAGTTCCTGTTCTGTCATCTGTTTTTTTAAGAGTGCATATGGAATGGCAAGCTCCTTTAACAACGTGCAGGTAATTTCACCCATAAAACGGTGCTGCGGCTCATCCTTCACCCCCGGCATTCCCCGCCACCCGATTAAAAAAAGTACCGGTATGCCGTAAACCTTTTCGTTTGCAAGCGATGTGACGGGATTTACCGCATTCCCCAGACCGCTGTTCTGCATATAAACGCATGCCGGATTTCCCGTGGCAAGATAATGACCGGCTGCAACTGCCACTGCTGCTCCCTCATTTGCAGGAACATAATGGCAGAAAGGCATTTCATCATCCTGGTTCAGGTAATAACAGAACTCTTTCAGGGCGGAGTCCGGCACGCCTGCCACGGTGTCTATATGATGTTTTTTCAGATATTTTGCAAAAACAGAAACTTCCATTTTTATCTATCCCTTCTTAAGCGCCGGAGCGATAATTTCCTGTATAAGCATGTCGGCAGTCTGGTCAATTTCGTCAAATCCCACCTCTTTCGGCAGCTGTACCCCGAACCTCTCCTGCACCTTTTCCAGCAGCCGGTCCGTATAGACTAATTTTCCATCTGTGATATTTTCCACTCCGTCAAACGCAATCGACTGCCTGTTTGCCTGACGCATCTGCTCTAACGTAAATACGGATGTGTCAATGCCAATCTTTAACTGTTCTGATGCAGCGTCTATAAAGACCGGATATCCTCCCGTCTCCCCGAACACTCCGGGACAGTGGATTTTGCGTTTTTCCCCATTTCTGACCGCATCCGTTATTGCGGTAATAATCTCAAAATTACTGGAAGCGTTCATCATATTCCGTCTTGCATCGACCGGCATGGGAATTTTACATGCTTCAAATATTTCCTTCTGGCTGCATTCCACCTGCTGCCCATTGCAGGAAATATGTAAAAGCTGTTCCATTCCTTCTGTATGTCCTTCTTTGCTGATGACAACATCATGAAAATGGGATGTCGCAAGTGTCACATCCACATTCCAGAAATTGGGAATCCCCAGTTTTTCTGCAACTGCAAATTTAATTCGCGGCACCAGATGGTTCAGGTTTCCGCTTCCAAAATCCGGATAATTTTTCCCGGCTGATTTCAGCCATGGAATCACTGCATCCGAATACGAAGTATTTATAAAAACTGCATGGGAATACGCCAGCTCTGCGGCTTCCATGATATTTCTTATATACTTGACCGCCAGCGGGCTCCAGATTCCATATGCCCGAAAGTTTGACCACGAAATACTTCCGTATTTTAAGCCTGAATACGCCCGGCTGCTGTTTACCACAAAGTCCGGCTGGTATTTCCTTATACAGTCCGCCATCTGCTGTATGTTATTAAAATCGACGCCATGCTCCACAATGATCTGCGAACGGTTTACTCCCCGTATCAGCGCCCCGACCCTTACAATATTGCTGCTGCTTTCCAGCTTGTCTTTATTTCTTCCGACAACCACGATTCTGACTGACGGGTCATTCCTTGCTGCCAGATAATCCAGCAGATAAGTACCCACACTTCCCAGTCCCATAATCATAACGGTAAGATTTTCATTTTCTGTATGCTCTTTTAAAATCCCCAGTCTCTCATCCAGTGTTTTCATTATCAGACCTCTTATAAATATTTTTCACAGTTTCTGTAATCTTCCCTTGTATTACAGTTCACCCATTTTTTAAATTTTACAATTTCCACATGCTCCCTTGAAACATGGTTCAAGTAACGTTCTACAAAACATAAATTTGTGCCGTGCCAGTCTGACTCATCCATTTCAGCCATGACCTGTACTGCTGCATTTTTCTCTGAAAATTTCCATACCTGGCCGGAATTATAAATTTCCGAAAATGGTTCCGGCAGACGGAACAGTCCGTGCTGTGTATCATACAGATATTTGATTTCATTCTGTTCGTTTATATATAATGCAACTGCCTTTTTTGACATTATCGGGTCAGAATTTACGGTCAGACAGCTTTTTTTACTGTCTGTGATATATGCCATGGATTCACTGTCAAAAAACAAATCCCCTTCTATAAAAACCACATCCGTACAGTCCGGTTTTGAATAACACCCCTGCAGTCCGGTTTTCAGGCTGTATCCGGAACCATATGTTTCATAATAAGGATTGCAGATGACATCAATCCCAAACGGAAATTCCCCTCTCAGGTTTTCTATGTATTTTTCCAGTTCACCGAACTGGTATCCGCCAACTATTATTACGCCTTTACATCCCCGGCACTTTTTTAAAATTGAATAAAGTAATGTTTTTTTATGATGCTCTGTGTGGTAAATACATTTCAAAACAGGCGTCTCCTCCCTCTGGTTAAACCTGCTGGATACGCCCGCAACCGTAATAACTGCATATGTCATCTTTTCATCCCCCTGCCGGAAACGCCCGCCGTTTCCGATTAACCTTCCTGTAAAATCTGTCTGTGGTAATCCACGCACATGGCGATTCCCTCATCCAGTGAAATCTCCGGCTTCCAGCCCGTGCGTTCCATGATTTTTTTTGCCGATAGCACTCTGCGCTCAGGGTCTGCCGAACGGTATCCTTCAAATTCTACCTGATAGTCATCCAGCCCCAGGCACGCTGCACACCTGTCCACTAAATCAAGTATGGAAACTTCCTCCTCTGTTGCCACATTATATACAGAACCGTCCAGTGTTTCAGGATTTGTGCTTTCTATTACCGCCAGTACCGCTGCACAGCTGTCATAGTTATGCAGAAAAGTCCTTTTGTTTATCTTTGAATTTTCCAGAAGAACTACTTTTTTTTCTTTGATAAGGCTGGTGATAATATGTGGCAGTATGTGCTTGGGATATAACTCATTATTGCTGTAAACATTTGCAAATCTCAGTGAACAGCCTTTTATCTGTCCCTGTTCCACTGCATCCTTCATAAAAAACTCGGTCAGCAGTTTTCCGGCAGCATAGCTTGTCCTCTGGCTGTGCTCCGCTGTGGCAAGAAGAAGGTAATCATCCTCGCACACGCCCCCTTCTTTCCATGACTGCATGGAATAAACCTCCGAAGTCGAGCAGTTAATAAAAATTTCTGCTCCCATCTGTACCGCCTGCTCCAGAAAGCTTTTCATCCCCATGACATTTGTCTGAAAGGTTGCGTCAATATGATAAAAATGCTCCGTATGAACCACTGCTGCACAGTTAATATAAATGGTTCTTCCGAAACTGCTTTTTTTCTTCCGTACAGCATCTTTCAGCAGATACATGAATTTTTTATCGTTGATATCCCCTTCAAAAAATTCCAGGTTACTGTCATTTATAATGTCCTCAATTGTTTTGACAGAGGATGCAAAAAAATTATCAAATCCTATGACAGCATCCCCTTTTTTCAGTATCTGGCGCGCCAGCTCATTTCCGGTCATTCCTGTCACGCCGCTGATTACATATAAATCTTTCATGCCGGTCTCCTTTTTTATTCCGTCCCGATTTCCTAAATCCCCTTTGCCAGCCGCTCCTTATAAAACCGGTCCACCTGGTCTGAAAAAAGCTTCATTTCCGCTTTGTAATCATATTCCAGGGAATGCATGGTTACGGTTCCGCTTTCTATATCCAGCACTGCAAAATTTGCATTTGGATTATGGTTTCTTGGCTGTCCGACGGAACCGGGATTCAGAAAAACTGTCTTTTTTTTATTGCGGTATTCTGCACTGTTTCCATCGTAAAATTTCTCTGCGCAGAATGGAATATGGGAATGTCCGCTGAACACATAGTCATATTCTGCATATGCTTCATCCAGACATGCAAAGTCAATGCTTTTCCAGAATACATCCTCAAGGGAACCATGCACGGCAAGACAGTGCTTACCGCTGATATCAAACTCCTGAAAGCCCTTTGTGTTCATATTCCGTATATAGGCAAATGAACGTTCTGACAGCCCGCTTCTGGTATGCTTTGCGCATAGTTTTCCCCGTTCACTGGAAAACCGTTCATAATAGTCTTTTGCAACTGCCTGCTCATGGTTTCCCCAGATGTTCACCAGAATTTTATTTTCATCCAGCTCCAAAAGTCTCTCAATCACCTCATTGGACCGCGGTCCGTAATCAATGATGTCTCCCAGCAGCACCACATGGTCCATGGCATTCAGATCTGCGCAGTCCAGTACTCTGTTAAGCGCTGTCAGGTTCGCATGAATGTCGGATAAAATTATAATATTTTTCATACCGCACTCCCGGCAGTCCTATTCCGCCGCCGGCAGAATGGCATTGACTGCTTCTTTTTTCCAGTTGTTTTTATCCCGCATATCATTCCGGACAGAAAACCAGGTGCCTGGCTGGAATGTATTTCCATTGTTTTCTGAAATCTTCCAGTTCAGGGAGTAAAGGACATACTGTTTGTCCTTTTTTGCATCCATGTTTATTTCCTTTCCCGTAAAAGGATTAACCGGATGGCTGATGAGGTCTCCTGTGGCAAGCGACGGTACATCTCCGTTTGTCATAAACTCTTCTGATGTCACAAATCCGCTGCTGTTAAAATCTTTTACCATCAGCAGGGGGTAAAAAGCACAGATGTCGTTTGTATCATCCAGCATCAGGCTTTCTGTATGGTTTAAATTCTGCCCGTGGTCGGATACAAGTATTATCCTAGTGTTATCATAAACATTATTTTCACGCATATAATCAAACCATTTTCCCAGCTGTATCATTGCTGCCATATTGACCTGGTAATGCATTAACTGCATATCTTCCTTCATTTCCAGCTTCTGTCCGTTTAATTCAAACCGGTCTTTATGTTTCTTTTCGTACTCCGTATTATCCACCTTGTCCGCCAGAGTATATTCCGGTTCCTGGAGCATAACCGGGCAATGGGTAAGGTCATTTGCCATCATTAAAAATGTATCTGTGCCATCCTCTGTTATCTCTGTCATTGAAGACAGCTCGGACATAATGTAGTAATTTTCTATAAATGTATCCCCCCCTGTTAAATTAACCGTACCTCCGCCGGAATTTGACCGTCTGACATCCGCCTGGAGATAACTGCCATTGTCATACCACAGGTTCTGGAACAGAAGCGGCATGACTTTCATAACCGAGTAGCAGAAAAAATTCCTTCTGTTATTCTGTAACAGGTTTTCTTTACTGGAAATATCAGAAATCATTGCGGCTTTTGTAATATGCGTTTCGATTTCAGGATATTCATCGTAAATGGACAGATCCGGTATCCACTGGTAATTTGCATAAGGGGCATCACAGACTGTCACATCATAATTATTCCGGTCAAACAGAACCGGCATAACTTTCAGCGCCTCATTGTGTTTTGTCACCAGAGGCTCACTGCTCCTTTTATTCATTTCATACGGCGTATACTCGTATCCCCCGAAAAGGGCGGGCGCCCCGAAATTGGTAGTCCTTCCATACGAAATCACATTGGAATACCAGGTAAAACCTGAAAACTGTTCTTTCAGTTCCGGTTTTTCATGAAACATATACGGAACATAAAGTCCCATCGCCCGGTCCAGCATCAGAACGATTACATTTTTTCCTGTTTTGCTCAGGGAAAAATAGGAGTCTTTATGTATATCCTCAAAAAACCGGCTGCTTTCCTGGTCATAGGACTGCTCCCTGATATCGGCAGTAGCGGCATTGATATGCTGTACATTCAGCACAGACATACAGCAGACTGCCACACTTCCTGCCGCCAGTACCTGGAAAATAATTTTCTGCCAGCGTCTGGCAATCAGATAAAACACAAGTATGACCGCAAGAATAATTACCGCATTTCCCAGCTGCTCTTTCCAGCTGAAATCCATGCCTTTTTCGTATTGCAATCCGGTTGTTAAAATTCCAAGGTCTTTTCCAAAAAACATGTAATCGGCAACCCCCACACCGGAAAGTATCCATACCGCACGGTCAAACACTCTCCTGACTGAAGGCCCTGACAGCCAGTAAAATACCCCGCACCAGACAACAAAAACCCCAAGCGCAAGAAAAAATGCACTTAAGACAAGTTCAAGCGGCGTATAAAAATAATTTAAAATAATAAACTCCTGCGGGGATGACTCTATCACTGCTGACGGAATCAGTATTCCGGTCAGAAAGGACAAAAAAAGCTCTCCCGCAAAAAACACTTTTGCGTCTGCCGTTGTGTCCCTGTTTTTGAAAAGTGAAATTTTCCCCTTATGCTTTACACCCTGGCGGGAGGTTACAATTGTTTTCACCAGTGAAAAAATATTATTCAGTGTCCAGTAAAAAACAAGCCCGGACGGAGAATCAAACAAAAAAGCAAGGAAAAAAGCCGCCATGGCATACAGCTGTATTCTGGACTTTAACGTACTGTCTTTTGTAAAAACCATGCAGGAAACCAGATTGATAATTGTCATAATATACGGTAAGGCATTAAGGGAAAGCCCTCCGATTACAATCATGCCGTCCGGTTCCCCAAGGTTCTTCAGCGGTCCGAACGAAGCGCCGTTTAACGACTGCAGCCCTGAAAGAAACTGGTATGCCGCCACAAAAAAAGGAATCTGCAGTAAAAGCGAAACCGCACCGCGCAGCGCATAAACAGGCTTATAATTGTTCTGTCTGTAATATGTCTGCAGCATCATGGTGCGTTCACTTCCGCGGAATGTTTTTTTAATGTGCGACACGCCTTTCTGAAGTTTTGCCTGAATGTCACGCTCATCCTTCTGCATATTGTCTGCACGCATGTACAGGGGAAGAACCAGAAAATTTACCACCAGACTCAGCACAATAATTGATAATCCCGGATTACCCGTTATTTTTTCTGCAGTCACATATACCATTTCAAAAAGCAGCTGAAGCGGCTTAATCAGCAGTGTATGTAATATCTCTTCAAACGACATCTTATGCCTCTCCCTCCAGTACGGTCAGCTTCTGGTACTTTGCCAGAAGGTAATCCACCGCACGTTTCGTTCCTTCTCCTTCATGTTCCCATGTTTCCGCCCGGACTTCCCTGCGGCCGTTCACATATCCCGGCTCTGTCAGGCAGGCGTCTATCATTTGCTTTAATGATGAAAGATTGTCCTTTGTCAGTTTCTGCCCGATACGCTCAAGGGCTGTAAGTGTCCAGAACGGAGTATCCAGCCACCATGCATCATAAGGGCTGTCATCAAACTCCGTGTCTGCATAAATCACCGGCTTGTCATGCACCAGTGCAAAATCAAAAACCACGCCGGAAAAATCTGAAATTAATATGTCCGCCCGTTTTAACACCTCATAATTGTCACTGTCACGGTTCCACTCTATCTGTCCGGACTGCGGATACTGGTCCATCAGTTTTTCCATCAGTTTCTTTTCTGAGGTAAATGACTGCGGATGCGGACGGATAATAATGTGGTACCCGGTTTTTACCAGTTCATCAATAATTTTCCCGCCGTATTTTCCGAAAATCGAACTCTTTCCCCAGGTAGGCGCCAGTAAAACCACTGTTTGGCCGGAATGCTCCCTCTTATCAGCATGAAGCCGTTCTGCCATTTCATCCAGATAGGGAATACCTATTTTAACTAAATCTTTTTGGGGAAGGGAACGCAGTTTTTCAAGCGCCCGGATGTCTTTCACCTGGTATTCGCCTGATAACATCAGCGCATCATAATAATCAAGCCCGAACATCCGGTATCCTGTTACCTCATTGGCAGCATGAAGCATATGGACATAATACTGCACATTCCGGGAACGCTTCCACTGGTACACGTCAAGTCCGGGTGTCGTTGAAAGCACAATGACTGCATCCAGAAAATTCAGCCTTGCAAAAGCCCTGTCATTCTCACCGATAAACTCTCCCCTGATATGTTCATAAGGGTTTTGAAGCGCCGCATCATCCGGCGACGCTGTCATATAAACCACATCCACACCGCGTCTGTCAAACTCCCGGCAGACCGGCTCAAAAACACTCCAGTAACGTTTGTCATCCGAAAAAATGACAATCGGAATTTTACCCGAACCGCTTTCTATCTTTTTGCCGCGGCTTAAATTCAGACGCAGTTTCAGAAGTCCTGTCTTTAATAAATAATTCAGCGCCCCTGTAATTCCAAGCAGAATTGTAAAAAGCATGCTTCCTGTTCCAGGATCAATATATAATCTGATATGCATTTTTCTTTCTCCTTTTCCATGGCAGACACAGAACGAAAAACAGGATGCTATTTCACCGTAAGCTTTTCCATACCGCCCATATATGACCGCAGCGCCTCCGGAATATTTACGCTGCCGTCTGCATTTAAGTTGTTTTCCAGAAATGCAATCAGCATACGCGGCGGCGCCACAACGGTATTGTTTAATGTCGTTGCAAAATACTTTTTGCCGTCTTTTCCTTTCACACGGATTTTCAGCCGTCTTGCCTGGGCGTCTCCCAGATTGGAACAGCTTCCGACCTCAAAGTATTTCTTCTGCCGCGGGGACCATGCCTCCACATCGCAGGATTTTACTTTCAGGTCTGCCAGGTCACCGGAACAGCATTCCAGTGTGCGTACAGGAATATCCAGACTGCGGAATAAATCCACGGTATTCTGCCAGAGCTTTTCGTACCACATGGATGCTTCCTCCGGTTTACATACCACAATCATCTCCTGCTTCTCAAACTGGTGAATCCGGTAAACGCCGCGCTCTTCGATACCGTGCGCCCCCTTTTCCTTACGGAAGCACGGGGAGTAGCTTGTCAGCGTGTAAGGCAGCTTTTCCTCATCATTGATGGTGTCAATAAATTTTCCAATCATGGAATGCTCGCTTGTCCCAATCAGATAAAGGTCCTCGCCCTCAATCTTATACATCATGGAGTCCATCTCGTCAAAGCTCATAACACCCGTTACAACACCCGAACGAATCATAAACGGCGGCACGCAGTAGGTAAATCCCCTGTCAATCATAAAATCCCTTGCATAGGAAATTACTGCGGAATGAAGCCTGGCAATATCCCCCATCAGATAATAAAATCCGTTGCCTGCTACTTTTCCTGCCGCATCAAGGTCAATGCCGCTGAATTTTTCCATAATCTCGGTATGGTACGGAATTTCAAAGTCTGGCACCGCCGGCTCCCCGAACTTTTCAATCTCGACATTACAGCTGTCGTCCTTTCCAACCGGAACGGACGGGTCGATGATGTTTGGAATCGTCATCATGATTCTGGTGACTTTTTCAGAAAGCTCCTTTTCCTGCTCCTCCAGCTCGGCAAGGCGGGCTGCATTTGCTGCAACCTCCGCCTTAACCTCTTGCGCCTCTTCCTTCTTTCCCTGTGCCATCAGCGCGCCAATCTGCTTGGAAATCTTATTTTTATTTGCACGCAGGGCGTCTGCCTCTGCCTGCGCAGCGCGGGATTTTGCATCCAGCTCAATCACTTCATCCACAAGTGCAAGCTTGTGTTCCTGGAATTTCTTTTTAATATTTTCCTTTACTGCATCCGGATTTTCCCGTAAAAATTTAATATCAATCATAAGTTCCTCCCGAACTTTATTTATTCAAAACTTTGCAATGGATATTTCTCTGTCAGGGTTTTTACGATTGCTTTTGCCTCATCCACTGCGGATTCCCCGTTTTTCACCAGCATGGCGATTGCAGATGCCACCTGGTCGAAATCGTCTTCCTTCAGTCCCCTTGATGTGGCTGCCGGTGAACCGAGACGGATACCGCTTGTGACAAACGGCTTCTGCGGGTCGTTTGGAATCGTATTTTTGTTTGCCGTAATATGCGCGCTGTCAAGAAGCTTCTCCACAGCCTTTCCGGTCAGTTCATACGGAGTTAAGTCCACAAGCATCAGATGGTTGTCGGTGCCGCCTGACACAATCTTGATATCACGGTTCTGCAGGCCCCTGCACAATGCCTGCGCATTGTTTACCACCTGCTTCTGGTATTCCTTAAACTCCGGCTTTAACGCCTCCTCAAAGCAGACTGCCTTTGCCGCAATGACATGCATCAGAGGACCTCCCTGGATTCCAGGGAAAATTGCTTTATTAAAATTATATTTTTCGTTTACTTCGTTGCTGCATAAAATCATGCCGCCGCGCGGTCCGCGCAGCGTCTTGTGGGTCGTGGTGGTAACCACATGCGCATACGGCACTGGACTTGGATGAAGCCCTGCTGCAATCAGACCCGCAATATGAGCCATATCAACCATAAGTACTGCGTCCACCTCATCCGCAATTTCACGGAATTTTTTGAAATCAATGGTTCTTGCATAGGCAGATGCCCCGGCAATAATCATTTTCGGCCTGCACTCCAGCGCAATCTCCCTTACTTTATCATAATCAATAAATCCTTCATCATTTACTCCGTAAGGCACGATATTGAAATAGCTTCCGGAAAAATTGACCGGTGAGCCATGGGTCAGGTGTCCGCCGTGGTCTAAGTTCATTCCCATAACGGTATCGCCCGGTTTTAAAATGGCAAACTGCACCGCCATATTTGCCTGTGCGCCGGAATGCGGCTGGACATTCACATACTCGCATCCAAAAAGTTTTTTTGCACGCTCCCTGGCAAGGTCCTCAACCACATCCACGCACTCACATCCGCCGTAATAACGTCTGCCCGGATATCCTTCTGCATATTTATTGGTAAGAACGCTTCCCATTGCCGACATCACTGCCGGACTAACCCAGTTCTCGGAAGCAATCAGCTCAATATGGCTGCTCTGTCTTTCAAATTCTGCCGTAATTGCTGCTGCAATTTCAGGATCTACTGTCTGAATATCTTTTAGTGTGTACATGTTTTTTCTCCTTAATATTTTATTGTACCCCCGCCGGGGGGATTTCAAACCCTATTACCAGTAATTATACTAAATCACAGAAAACAATGCAATGATTTGTATCACAAGTATTGCAGGGATGCCCGCTACAAAATACCAGTGCCTTGTTTTATGCCGGAATACATACATTCCTGCCCATGCCCCGGCGCTGCCGCCAAGGAGGCTTACAGCAAAAAGGGTGCGTTCCGGAATCCTCCATCTGTGTTTTTTTGCCCTCTCCTTATCGGAATGCATCAGAAAAAATCCAGCAGCGTTCACTAAAATAAGGTAAATAATTCCCGCCTGTTTCCACATATTTTCTTTTTTCAGCCTTTCATTCACAAAATTCTAAGGGGACAGGTCCACCTCAGTTACAAAAGAAAAAGGGACTGTGAATCTAATCCACAGTCCCCCGCATCATTTTTATTACCGGTTTATTTCTTTGAAGATGATTTTACCAGTTTTCCCTTTCCAAGATGAAGCTTCATCATATACCACAGACAGCCTGCAATAAAGATGGATGAGTAAGTACCGCTGACTAACCCCACCATTAACGGCAGTGCAAACTCACGGATGGATGACACGCCTAAAATAAACAGCAGCAGAACCATCACAATTGTTGTAATCGAAGTATTGATGGAACGCCCCAGCGTCTGTGTCAGTGAGCGGTTGGCAATCTCTGCCAGTGACTCCGGCGTCTGTTTTTTCACCCCGTGCATATTCTCACGGATACGGTCGAAAATGACAATCGTATCATTAATGGAATATCCGACAATGGTAAGCATACATGCAATAAAGGTATTGCCGACGGAAATACGGATCAGCGCATATGCGGTCAGCATCACCAGTACGTCATGCACAAGCGCTGCAATTGCGCTTCCTGCAAAACGGATATCCTTGAACCGGAACCAGATATATAAAAGCATACAGATACATGCCACGATTACCGCAAATAATGCGTTTCTGCGCATCTCACTGCTGACCGTGGAACCGATACTCTGGCTTTCAATGGTGGATTTGTCCACACCAAATTTTTCCACGAGCATATTATTAACTGCTTCACGCTGTTCCTGGGAAAGCGTCTTTGTCTTAAATGACACGACGTTGCTTCCCGATACGGTACTTGCCTGGATGTTCTTACTTTTAATTACATCTGCAATCTCCGGAACAATGGTTTCCTCTACTTCATCAACCGTGTAATCCTTGCCAAAGTCAGCAGAAATCGCTGTACCTCCGACAAATTCCAGACTGTAGTTTAATGCGCCTTTTCCGCCTGCCGCATATGCAGCCATTCCCACAAATCCGGCCACGATGACAACAAGGGATACCGCAAACCATTTATAACGGTGTTTCATAAAGTCAATGGTCTTACGTTCTTTTGCGCGTCCGTACAGCTTTTCACTCTGGAATCCGACTGCATACAGCGCCAGATTCAGGTATCTGGAAATTACAAGCGCAGTAAAGGCTGACACCAGAATGGAAATCATCAGGGTATAAGCAAATCCCTTAACCGTACCGGAACTGAGCCACATCAGCACAAGGGCGGCAATAAATGTCGTTACGTTTCCGTCAACAATTGCTGAAAGCGCTTTTTTATAGCCTTCCTTAATTGACACAAGCACGGATTTTCCGCCCGCCACCTCTTCGCGGATTCGGGAGATGATAATGACATTTGCATCCACCGCCATACCGATACCAAGGATGACACCGGCAATACCCGGCAGTGTCAGGGTAATTTCAAACAGATATATCAGTGAAACAACAATTGCTGTATATAATGCAAGTCCGACTGATGCAACCACACCGGAAACACTGTATGAAATTATCATATAAATCATAATCAGAATCAGACCGATGACAGCTGCCTGGATACTTGTGCTTAATGCCTTTCCGCCAAGCTGCGCGCCTACAACGGATGATTCCAGCTCTTTTAACTCCAGATTGATGGCACCGATACGGATAAAGGTTGCAAGCTGTTCCGCCTCCTCAAAATCCGCCTGACCCTCAATAATACAGTTTCCGTCTGTTATCGCACTGTTTACTGTCGGCACGCTGATAAAATGGTCGTCATAGTAAATACCGATGGATTCCCCGTTTGCTGCCGCAGTTGTGGTTGCCTCGCCAAAAATATCCGCTGCATCATCATGAAAGGAAAGACTAACCACCGGCTCTTTGGCATTTGTTGTACGGTCCGTATTATAAACGGCATCTGCGCTTTTTACATCATTACCTGTTAAAATGGCGGAACCGTCAGCAACCAGTGTCTCAATATCCTTGTTCAGCACATAGTCCCCGGTATTCTGGTCAAAAGAATAGTTTTCATTTCCATCCGCATCCTTCTGCACAATAAAGTACAAAGATCCCGGACTTCCCAGGTCTGCAAGTACTGCATCCGCATCATAAACACCCGGAATCTCTACCGTAATACGGTCATCCCCGACCGGATACACGGCATACTCCGTACTGTAGGTTTCCGCACGCTCTTCCAGCTTTGTAACCGTATCGTTCAGATCCTTTTTGGATGGGTTTTTGTCCACAATCTGGTAAGTAATGGACACACCGCCCGACAGATCCAGTCCAAGCTTAATGCCTTCGGACTCTTCCTTATTGTCAGTTTTTTTCTGGCTTTCACCTGTCGCTGACATAATCGTGGTGGTATAGTACCCAAGCCCGATCAGACAGGCAAGAATCACCGCGATAATAACGACACCCTTGTTTTTCTTCATCTTTGTTTCCTTCCTCTTATATATTTTGTTCAGCTGCTTTTATCATAATTGCACACTCAATCCGTTTTTTCTGGAGCTCGCAGCCTATGTCGTAGGCATCCGTAATGCTTCCGTGAAAATTGTATGCGTTTGCAGCGCACCCGCCGCTGCAGTAAAACCTTGCAAAACAGCCCCGGCATTTTTCCTTTGCATAGACATTGCAGCATTTAAATTCATCCCTTACCGCCGTGTTTGTCACTCCGTCTTTCACATTTCCCATAAGGAAATCTTCGTTTCCGACAAACTGGTGGCACGGATAAAGATCCCCCCACGGGGTAACTGCAAGATACTCCGTTCCCGAACCGCATCCGGACAAACGCTTGTACACACACGGTCCGCCCTCAAGGTCAATCATAAAATGGAAAAAATGAAATTCTTTTCCTTCTTTTTTCCGCTTTATCATTTCTTTTGCAAGATTATCATACTCTTCAAAAAGTATTGGCAAATCTTCCGCAGTCAATGCATATTCATCCTCCGGACCTGCCACGACAGGCTCCACGGAAATCTGTTCAAACCCCAGGTCTGCAAGATGAAGCACATCTTTTGAAAAATCAGTATTAAAATGTGTATAAGTACCGCGCACATAATACTGTTTCTGCCCGCGGCTTTCTGCAAATTTCTGAAATTTCGGAACGATAAGGTCGTAGCTTCCCGCCCCTTTACGGAACGGACGCATCCTGTCATGCACTTCCTTCCTTCCATCAATGCTTAACACGACATTGTCCATTTCCCGGTTTGCAAATTCCATCACATCATCATCCAGCAGCACGCCGTTGGTCGTAAGGGTAAAACGGAAATGCTTGTCATGAAGCTGTTCCTGCTCCCTTCCATAGGCAACCAGCTGCTTTACCACCTCAAAATTAAGAAGCGGCTCGCCGCCGAAGAAATCCACTTCCAGGTTCTTTCTGTTTCCTGAGTTTGCAATCAGAAAATCCAGCGCCTGCTTTCCAGTCTCATAAGACATCAGCGCCCTTCTTCCATGATATTCGCCCTCCTCTGCAAAACAGTATCTGCAGGCGAGATTGCAGTCATGCGCAATATGCAGACAAAGCGCCTTCACAACTGTCGGCCGTTTTTTAAAATCCATGATATGGGGCTCGTACACATCCTCTGTAAACAGTTCCCCACTGTCCTTAAGCTGCTGTACTTCTGCCGCCGCTTCCCGGATGTCTGTTTCCGGATAGCGGTCTTTCAGCTTTGCACAAATTTCTTCATCCTTTAATTCGGGATGTTCGGCAACCGCTGCGATTACATCATAGGTCACATCATCAACCACATGAACCGCACCGGAATTCACATCCAGGACAATATCATAGCCGTTGTTCTTATACTGGTGAACCACTATAATATTTCCTCTCTTTCTCTGGTATTACGTTACTATTCACGCCCGGGGGCGCTCATAGTAACGATTCGGGGCGATATTAAGAGTTTTGCTTCGCAAAAATCGCCCCTCACTCCTGAATCATGTTCTCACGGAATGCGCAGCTTGTGCGCATTCCTGACCCATAAAAAGTAACGGTATTACATTACAAAAGACCGCGTACCACATACGCGGTCAGAAATAATATACTGCTTTACTGCAGATTTCTTCTATCTGCTGTTTTCGCAGGTCTGGTTTCCTACTGTGCAGGAAGTCTTGCAGGCAGACTGGCAGGAAGTCTGGCACTCGCCGCAGCCGCCTTTTTTAATCGTATTCTGAAGCTTTTTCGTATTTAATGTCTTTACATGTTTCATCTTAATATTCTCCTTTATCCTGTCTTTTTCTGGTAATACACGTCCATCTTTGCTATTATAGCACAGCGTTCACAATATGCAAAGCTTTTTTTATATGCAGTAGCCTTTATATACGGCAGATGATAAAAAGCTATGACTCCTGTTCCTTTTCCTTCCTGCGGTGCAGACGGAGTGTTCCGGCAGCCCCGCTTATGGTGCAGAGAATAAGCGGGGCTGCAGCCGCCTGCACATCCGCTCCTTTTATAACATAGGAAAACAGCAGCACAGCCGCAAAATAGCAGGCTCCAAGCAAAGCCCCCGGAAGAAACACATTTCTTTTTGCCATCGCCCCAAGCATCCTTCCGCCAAGCAGGCAGGGGATGATATAAACAAGCACCAGTCCCGCCCGGATAAACTCCGCCGAATACCGTTTATTGTAGGAAATCCACGCCCAGAGCAGAAACAGTCCCGCCGCTGCCAGACATGTAAACAGAAATGCCAGTACAAATTTTCCGCCGGAACCGGATTTTTGTCTTTTTTCTGCATCATTTTCCGTTATTTCGTTTTCTGGTATTTTATTTTCCACACAAAACCTCATACATCGTGCGCATTCTTAATGCTAGTTTATGTGGAAAAAAGAATTATAATTCGCAGTTGTTCACAGTTCTTGGGAACGGAATGACGTCACGGATATTTGCCATGCCCGTCAGGTACATGACGCAGCGTTCAAATCCAAGCCCGAAGCCCGCATGCCTTGCTGAACCGTATTTCCGCAGGTCCAGATAAAAGCTGTAATCCTCCGCCTGCAGTCCAAGCTCCTGAATCCGTTCCAGCAGTTTGTCGTAATCATCCTCTCTCTGGCTTCCGCCGATAATCTCGCCGACGCCCGGAACCAGACAGTCCACGGCAGCAACCGTTTTTCCGTCCTCATTAAGCTTCATGTAAAATGCCTTAATTTCCTTTGGATAGTCCGTAACAAAGACCGGACGCTTAAAATATTCCTCTGTCAGGTAACGCTCATGCTCCGTCTGCAGGTCGCAGCCCCAGGAAACCTTGTATTCAAACTTATGGTTATGCTTAGTCAGAATATTAACGGCTTCCGTGTAGGTCACGCGTGCAAATTCGTTTTCGACAACATTGTGCAGTCTGTCTAAAAGCCCGTTATCAACAAAACTGTTAAAAAACGCCATCTCATCCGGCGCATGCTCTAAAACATAGCTGATCACATATTTCAGCATACTCTCCGCCAGCATCATGTCATCCTGTAAATCCGCAAATGCAATCTCCGGCTCAATCATCCAGAATTCCGCCGCATGTCTCGTGGTATTGGAATTTTCTGCACGGAAGGTCGGACCGAAGGTATAAATATTTTTAAATGCCATCGCATAGGTTTCCCCGTTGAGCTGTCCGGAAACGGTAAGGTTCGTCGGCTTATGGAAAAAATCCCTGCTGTAATCAATGCTTCCGTCTGAGTTTTTCGGCGGATTCGTTAAATCCAGCGTCGTCACCTGGAACATCTCCCCTGCCCCTTCACAGTCGCTTCCGGTAATCAGCGGCGTATGCACATACACAAAATCACGCTCCTGGAAAAATTTATGGATGGCATATGCGCAGAGTGAACGTACACGGAACACTGCTTCAAACGTATTTGTCCTCGGACGCAGGTGCGAAATGGTACGCAGGTATTCAAAGGTATGCCTTTTTTTCTGTAACGGGTAATCCGGGGATGAAGCACCCTCGACCGTCACAGACTTCGCCTGGATTTCAAACGGCTGTTTTGCCTCCGGTGTGGCCACAAGCTGTCCCCTTACGATAATTGCCGCACCCACATTGATTTTTCCGATTTCCTCATAGTTTGGAAGTCCGTCCGAATAAACCACCTGCACCGGCTCAAAAAAGGTTCCGTCATTGACCACAATAAACCCAAATTTTTTGGAATTGCGGTTGCTTCTCACCCAGCCGCCGATGGTTACTTCTTCGTTTTCATATTTTCCTGTGTTTTTAAAAATTTCCCTGATATTTGTTAATTCCATACTGTTCCTCCTGCTAATTCAGACAGCTGCCCGTCTGCTACTGTTCTGTTTCCGTCTCTTTTTCCTTTTCAACCGTCACGTCCGCTTCCTCAACTACTTTGGAAAGCGCTGTATTTACACGGTACATCTGGCGGAGCATTTTCTCGCCGTTTTCTTTTTTGCCGTTGCCGTAATACTCATACACCGCGGTTTCATCTGCCATCTGTCCGTTTCCGGAATCAATGATATACTGGATAAATTCCTTAAAATCGTTTTCTTCCACCTGGATGTCTTCCAGATCTGCAATCCTGCCGAATACAAATTCCAGCTTAATGGTATCTTCCAGGTTCGTCCTCCAGGTTTCCTGTAAGGCTTCCAGTGTCGTGTCGTTTTCTTTCAGGTAATCATTCATGGTCTGACCGTCAGCCAGCGCGCCTTTTTCAAATCCAGCCTGGTATTCCGCAAGCCTTGCCTGCATATATTCCTCCGGAATTTCCACTTCGCTTTCCCCTAAAATATATTTCTGGACTTCACTCAGGCTGGCCTGTGATTTGCTGTTTGCCGCCTGGTTTTCCAGTACGTCGCGCACATATTTTTTAAGGTCGTCTTTGCTTTCCAGCTTTTCTTCTTTAAAAGCCTCTTTTACCATATCATCCGTGAGATTATCCATGGTTACGGGCTCGCAGATACTTTTTACTTTAATTTTAAATACCACCGGCTGTCCTGCCAGATCCGGGTTGTTCGGGTATTCTTCCGGAAACGTCACATTCGTTTCGATTTCCTCCCCGACCTTTGCGCCCGGCAGGTCCTTACAGAAACCGTCAATATACGGGGACTGGTTTGTCACATCCATATTATTTTTCACATCCAGCGTCACGTCCTCCGCGGTTCCGCCTTCAAATGCCACATCATCCTTGTACCCGCTGTAATCCACTTTGACGTAATCGTCTTCCTTTACAGTATCACGGTCCTTAATTTCTATTCCCGTCACCCCGTAATACGGCAGCAGTGAAAGAATACTGCTTTCCACCTGCTCGTCGCTTACGTCATAATCCCCGGTGATTGTCACTTTGACTCCCTTGTATTCCGGAAGTTTTTTCACCTGCTTTTCCAGATCAATATCAATATCCACACTTGCCGGGCCTTTGTAAGTTTCCTGCGCCTCCTGCGTACTGTCCTGCGTGTCCTTTTTTCCATCATCCTTGCCGCATGCACCGACAGACAAAACCATTGTCATGCCAAGTAACAGGGCCATCATTCTTTTTTTCATATATTTATTCCTTTCCCGCCGTCTTCCTGCTTCCCGGACGGCTTCCCATTAACATACCACATATTTGCCGGAAATACAATTATTCACATTGATTTTTCACACAATATTTGCTAAAATGGTTGACAGTGGTAAATCGGACAGGTTTGCCGACAGTATTTATTTTAGGAGGAATCCATCGTGAGTAAAGTTGGTATTGTAATGTTAATTATACTCGCCGTATTACTGGTGGCTATGATTGTACTGTACTTCCTTGGAAAGAAGGCACAGAAGAGAAAAGAAGAGCAGGATGAACAGATAAAGGCAGCGGCACAGACCGTATCCATGCTGATTATTGACAAAAAACGAATGCGGCTGAAAGACGCCGGACTTCCCGCACAGGTCATGGGACAGACCTCAAAGTTTATGCAGCGCGCCAAACTCCCGATTGTAAAGGCCAAAGTCGGTCCGAAAGTTATGACACTGATTGCAGACGAACAGATTTTTGAAGATATTCCGGTAAAAAAAGAAGTCAAAGCTTCCGTCAGCGGTCTGTATATTACAGATATCCGCGGTCTGCGCGGTCCGCTTGAAAAACAGCCGGAAAAGAAAAAAGGTTTCCGCGCAAAACTCCAGGCAAAATACAGGGATGCAAATGCAAAGCTGGAAGCAGCTAAAAAAGAAGAGGCAGCAAATGCCGGAAAAAAGAAGAAAAAGAAATAAACACAGATGCCGTCTCCGTATAATACGGAGGCGGTCTTTTTATTTTGGATTACACAGAATGTTCCAGATGGAACTGTCCGCTTCCCTGCGCCTGCGCCTGCAGCCTGATATGGCAGTTTGAAACATGTTCGTTGTTTATGTCAAGCGCATATTCCACTTCCACGGTAATTTCATCGTCGGTTTCGTGAATGTCCACATAGTATGCATCAATTCCAACCATCAGGTTTCCAAAAGGCGTATAATAATAAGTAACATTTTTTTTGTTTCGTTCAAAGAGCATATGTACGCTCACCCCGCCTTTTTTAATCAGTTCCATCCGGTTTTCGGAAACCTTGACCATATTTTTTATGTTTTCCTGCAGGCCTTCCATCACTTCCTCATAAATAAAGTAATGTTTGCCGTTTTTAAAATAGTATACTCCCGGCGATATGGTTTCAACTGTATCATTCTGGCCTTCCGGCGTATTCTGCAGTCCCCGGACAGACACCAGTACTTCTTTTGTCATAACATTCCCCTTTGCTTTTTACGGCTATGATAACCGTTTTAATGAAAATATTCAAGAAATTTCAGCCTGAGCCGGATTTTTCCCGAATTAAAAACGTCCGCATATTCGGCAGGCGTCAGCACTTCCTGCAGCTTTTCGTCTGCCTCGTCCTCCACAACTTCGTAAACGCTTCCCTGAAAACACATATTCGGATAAAGCACGCACCACCAGTTGTGTCCGCCGCCTTCGCCGAGCGTAACCTGCAGCGCTTCATACTCGCCCTCCGGAAATGTATATTCCCCGTAGGTTTTTTCCGGAAAATCCACTTTTGCAAGCTTTGCACTGGCGCCGTAGGAAAATCCGTTTTCCTTTAATATCCGCTCTGCGGTTTCTGTGATTTCATCCATATGCTCCAGGACAACCGCCTCGGTATCCGGCAGTCCTTCGGAATCTTTTAATTTTTTCTGCATCAGGTTTCCAATCTCATCACGCACCTTAAGCTTGATACTCTGGTCTTTTTCACTGTCGCTGTTTGCCAGGATATGGAAACGCAGAATCTTCTGCGCAATTTCCGGCTGCAGGGGGTCATGTCCCGCCATTTTTTTTCCTGCTGCATAAATGCACATTGCCGCTGCAAGGATTCCGGTAAACAGTACTGCTGCACAAATGATGGATATGTATTTTCTTTTCATTTCAGGTATTCTCCTTTTTCATTTCATAAACTGATACTAAGAAGAATACCCCGTCTGTTCCGCCTTATTCAAAAAATTACAGTTTATTTTTTTCTGTCTCCAGTTTTTCTTCCATAAGACTGTAAATACGGTCAATATCGGTATAAAAAAGAGAAATGCCGCGTTTATGAAGACGGAGGTTGTATTTAAGATTATCAGCAATCAGTTTTGATGTAGCGTTATGCAGGGAAAGCGGTTTCCCCTTACTTGTATGTATATGATCAAAATAATCCGCAGTCGCCGGAAACGCATTTTGAATCAGAAATGCCGCATCCCAGCCATTACATTTACCTAAAACAATCTTTGTACATTTTTTATATCTTTCTACCTGACTGCTATAGATTCTTTTATATTTTTCAAATTTAGAACTTACAGGAATCATCCAGTAAATAGCGGAAATTTGTGAATCCTGCACGGCAAGAAAATGCGGTCTGTAATTACCGTTCTCTTTGTTTGCCATCAGTGCACCATCCCGTATTTCCTCAAAAAAGATGTCTTTGATGT
Organism: uncultured Agathobacter sp.; assembly: GCA_910587655.1. GTDB lineage: Bacteria > Bacillota > Clostridia > Lachnospirales > Lachnospiraceae > Roseburia. Next base: position 135,883 of record CAJUND010000007.1, read on the forward strand.
GATAATAATATCCTGACTGTATATTCATTTTTCTCCTTAGTAAAAATCCCCGCCATTATGGCGGGGACAAATGTTCGCACCGAATAACTTATATCCCGCACCATCGGTAAGCGGGAACATTTGACGCACTGAATAATTTATACCCCGCACCATCAGTAAGCGGCAGCATTTTCTATACGTTTATTATACACAAAATTACTGAAAATAGCAATGGCTTATAACGGAAAATTACTCCTGCCCCTGTATAATCTCCTTCACCGCCGCCGCCTGGTTTGCAACATGCTCATGCATTGCCCCGCTGGCTTTTTTGGCATCGTGGTTCTTTACGCCTTCCACAATCGCCTCATGCTCTGCAATCAGCACCGGATAGTTTTTGGGATTTTTGATGTATTCCACACGGTAACGGTATACCTGTTCCCGCAGGTTGTTTAACATGGACACCAGCTTCGGATTTCCTGTCGCCTCATAAATAATATCATGAAAAAGCACATCGGATTCTGCAATTTTTTTCAGGTCCCCGCTCTTTGTATTCGACTCAAATTCCTCCTTTACCGCAATCAGTTTTTTAAGCTGCTCATCGGTAATTTTTTCGCAGGCAATACGCACCGCAAGCTCGTCAAGCGCTTCCCGGATTTCCAGAACATCTTCCATGTCCTTAAGGGTCATCTTTGCGACCTCCGCCCCTTTTCTCGGCATTGTCACAGCCAGCCCCTCCTGCTCCAGCATACGGATTGCCTCACGGATCGGGGTACGGCTTACGCCAAGCTTTGCAGCAAGCTGCAGCTCCATCAGACGCTCTCCCGGTTTTAAATCCCCCTTTAAAATCGCCTCCCGCAGCGTATGAAACACCACATCACGAAGCGGCAGATATGCGTTCATATTCAGCGTAAGATCATCTGTCATAATTGTACCTCCTAATCGCAAAGCTTTTATCCATTATTTTCTCCGGTTATTATAAATCGTGGTAAGGTAAACCTGTCTTGCCAGCCCGGACTCTCGCATGTCCTTTCTGGCACGTTTTGCGGTTTCATTATCCGCAAACAGTCCGAATACCGTAGGACCGCTCCCGCTCATCATCGCTGCTTTTGCCCCGGAAGCCAGCATGCGTTCCTTAATCTGTGCAATCACCGGATAACTGGGAACTGTCACTGATTCCAGTACATTTCCCATGTTTTTACAGATTCCGTCAAAATCTTTTTTTCTGATGTCAGTAATCAGCGCATGGATATCAGGGTGTACTGTTGATTCATCCAGCTTTAAATTCTGGTAAACAAATTTCGTTGACACAGAAACGGACGGCTTGGCAATTAAAACCGGACACCGGACCATCGGCGGAAGGGAGGAAAGCTCCTCCCCGATTCCCTCTGCAAGCGCGGTTCCGCGCATCAGGCAGTACGGCACGTCCGCACCAATCGTTACTCCCCGCTCCATCAGCTCCCTGATGCTTAATCCCAATCCAAACAGGCGGTTCATGCCGTAAAGCATTGCCGCTGCATCCGTGCTTCCCCCTGCCAGTCCTGCCGCAACCGGAATCCGTTTAAAAAGTTCCACGGTAACACCTTTCGTAATCCCATACTCCTCCATTAACAGTTTTCCGGCCTTATAAACAAGATTATTCTCATTTACTGGTAAAAATGAAAGGTTGGAACGAATCTGTATTCCGGGTGTACTGCTTTTTCTGACAGAAAGCATGTCATACAGATGGATGGTCTGCATCACCATACGCACTTCATGATAGCCGTCATCCCTTTTTCTTACAACATCCAGTCCCAGATTTATTTTTGCCAGCGCTTTCAGCGTAATCTCATTCATGATTGTTCCCTCTGTATTTTGTATACAACGATTGTATCACAAAAAATACAATCGGTCAATTTTTCGCCGCTGGTTTTCCACCGGATTATCTGAAAAGTTTTCCATAAAAAAACTGTTCCTGAAATGAAATATCCCCCAGAATCCTCTCATCAGAAACATCCTCTCCATCCAGCGACACAATCCATTTATCCTCCACATCATTAAAACGGTGGTAAACGGCAATCACTTTTCCGGTAAACTCGGTAATCGGTCCGTCTGTTCCAAACACGTATACGTCCTGCTCGTCCCCGTCCCCCGCGGTAATTCCCGGAATATATCCATAATTGAGCGGATATACCATGTCCGGATGCTTCGGATGCCTGCTGCCAGACGGACGGTCAATTGTTCCGGATACCGTCTTTCCAATGATACTGCTGTAATCCTTTTCTTCCGTTTCAAATGCACAGAAAAAATAATCCAGTGTTTCCACAAATTCCCCCGCATCATACAGGGATTTTATTTCCTCTTCCGTCATCCATTTACAGTCAGAGGATTCATCCGTTGTCGCGGCATCAAATGTCAGTTCACCGTCATAGGAAAAAAGCCACACATCCATCAGATCGTTAAATGTTTTCCCGTCAAAGCTGTTCCGGATTTTAGAAAAAACGAGCGTTCCCTTATCAGCCGACAGGTCAATCCCAACCTCTTCCTTTACCTCCCGTATGGCTCCTTCCACACTGCTTTCCCCAAACAGTACGGAACCGCCCGGACATTCCCATTTAAGCGGATAAGTCGGCCGGTCGGCAGCACGCCGGGCGATTACATATTCCCCCCTGCTGTTTTTTATCCATACATGAACGGCAAGATGATAATATCCACTGGGAATTTCCTCCCCCCTGGTATGTTCCAGTCCCGTTCGTTCCCGGTATTTTGTATACAAATCCCATTTTTCCATCATTGTCCCCTCACTGGTTATGTTTTCCCCAGAAATATGTTGCAAAATAGATAACGGACGCCAGAATCACTATCATCGGTCCGGTTGCCACGCTTGTGTAATAGGACAGCACCAGCCCCAGCACACCCGAAAACAGGGCAAAAAGCAGGGAAAAGAAATGGTATTCCCTCATATTTTCCGAAATATTGCGCGCGGACGCCGCAGGCAGAATTAAAAGTGCGTTGATAATTAAAATCCCCACCCATTTAATGGAAAGTACCACGATTAAAGCAGTCAGCACTGCAAAAATATCATCCATCAGTTTTACCGGAATCCCTTTGCTTCCAGCCAGCGCTTTGTGGATACAGACGGAATTGAGCCAGTTAAACCCGAAAAACCAGAATACGACGGTTACTACAAAAATCACCGCCAGATATCCGATTTCCTGTTTTGTAATGCTTAACACATCGCCGACAAGGATACTGGAATATCTGCTGAAATTTCCCCCTTTTGACAGAATCACAAGGCCGACTGCCACCGAGCAGGAAGAAAACACGGAAATAATTGTATCCACTGCTGTACTGCTTTCTGCTATTTTATTTAAAAGAAGGGCGAAAATAACGGCAAACACCACCATGGAAATACTGGTATTCTGCACGCCGAACACCACCCCGGCGGCAATCCCGGTTAAGGCGGAATGTCCCAGTGCATCAGAAAAATAAGCCATTTTTTTATTGACAATCATGGTTCCCATCAGCCCGAACAGCGGCGTAATAATAATTACTGCGGCAAGGGCATTTTTCATAAAACCATATTCCAGCCAGGAGGTCCAGTCAGGCATTTTCTTTTTCCTCCTTTATCCATCTTTCATCGTTACCGGCAGAGAATACTTCTTCAAACTCAGGGCTTCCATACACTTCCCGCACCGTGCCCTGCTTTACCACCGTCTGATCCAGAAGCACCACATGGTCCGCATATTTTGCCACATAATCCAGGTCATGCGAAATCAGGATAATGGCAAGGTCATAATGTTTTTTCAGGTAGTCCATTGTCTGGAAGAAAAGCTCCATTCCGTTTTTGTCAATACCGGATACCGGCTCATCCAGTAGCAGCAGGTTCGGCTCATCCATAATCGCAAGGGACAAAAGCACGCGCTGCAGCTGCCCGCCGGAAAGGTTGCAGACCTGTTTGTCAATCAAATCCTCTGCCTCAAAAATCCGCAGGCTGCTTTTCATTCTTTCGTATACCTTCCTGCTTTTGGGAAGGAATACCGGATACCGGCTTTCAAAACCTGCAAGCAGGTCGTAGACGGAAACCGGCGTATTTTTTTCGATATTGACGGACTGCGGCACATAGCCGATTTTCAGCTTCTTCATCCTGCCGTTTTTCGTGTCCCGGAATTCAATGGAGCCCGTATGCCCGATATTGTTTAACATTGCCCGTACCAGCGTGGATTTCCCCGCGCCGTTTTTTCCAATCACTGCGTTTAAGGAACCGCAGTGAATATGCAGGTTCACATCAGAAAGTACCACCTGGTCGCCAAAACTTACTCCCAGATGGTTCACTTTGATACAGTGAAACCCGCAGGGATTTATTATTTTACGCATTTACCTGCTCCTGTCTGTCATATTTCCTGCAGCAGATTTATATTCTGCTCCATGCCTTTTAAATAGCTGTCCTTTTCATACTCCCCGCGGTTTAACGGATTTAAATAGACAATCGTCACATCCGCTTCCTTTTGTACTGCATCTGCAACGCCTTTTCCATACAGCTTCTCCGCAAGAATCAGATTTGCATTTTCATCCCGGACTGCGGAAAGCACCCCGGAAACCTCGCCTGCACTGACCGGACGTTCCTCGTCCAGATCCAGCACACAGCTTACATTCATACCATAATCCTGCGCAATATAATCAAAGGCTTCATGAAATAAAACCACGTTTTTTCCAGACAGCTTCCTGACGGTATCCTGCTGCTTTTCCTGCAGTTTTATAAGCTTTTCATCATATTTTGCCGCATTCTTTCTGTACAGGTCTCCATGCACACGGTCCGCATCCGCCAGCCCCTCTGCAATCCCCTGGACCATATCCCGGTAGCAGGATACGCCAAGCCACGCATGGGCATTTGTTTCATCCCCGTCTGACAGAAGCTCCGCAAATTCACATGCCTCCACAATCACAAGATTTGGGTAGGCAGACGCCACATCCTTCATAAATGTTTCGATACCCCCGCCGTTTACAATAAATACATCCGCCGTGCTTAACAGCTTCATATCCTCCGGCGTAAGCTGGAAATCATGCAGGCATCCGGTCTGCGGCTCGCTTAAATTTTGCAGCCTGACATTTTCGGCGTCCCCGATGACATTCATGGCAGCTATATACACCGGATAAAACGATGTGACAACCGTAATCTCTTTTTCCTGCGGCTTCTGACCGGAAAATCCGGCATAAAGCGTGGTAAATCCTATGGAAACAGCAAGAATGGCAGACAGCATGACGGCAGTAAACAGGTATTTATTCTTCCACATTATTTTTTCTTCTTTCCTTTCGCTTTCTTTCCTGCTGCCTTTTTCGCCTGCGCCTTACGCAGTGTCTTTTTTGCCACCGGATGACCGCTTGTCTTCCATCTCTGTTTTTTCTCTGTCGTTTTTTCAGAAATTGTGTCAGTTGTTGATTTTTTCCCTTCATTTGATGCATTTCGTGAAGGATTTCCCTTCAAATCATCCGGTAAATCAACAAACGATTCCACTGCTTCCCAGATTTCCTCCCAGCCCTGCCTTGTTTCCGCAGAAAAAGGAATCACGGCTGCATCCGCCTGGAGTTTAAGCCCGGTCTTTAACATCTGCAGATGCCGGTTTAACTGGGAACGCTTGATTTTATCCGCCTTTGTGGCAATAATCACAGGCTCAAATCCCTGGTGCAGAATCCACTGGTACATCATTTTATCATCATCCGATGGTTCATGCCTGATATCAACCAGAAGAAACACTGCTTTCAGACGGGTGGAAACATGAAGGTAATTTTCAATCATCTGTCCCCATTTTGCCTTGATTTCCACATGTGCTTTTGCATACCCGTATCCCGGCAGGTCCACCAGGTACACAGCGTCATTAATATTGTAAAAATTTATGGTCTGCGTCTTCCCCGGCTGTGCAGAAATCCGCGCCAGCGCTTTCCGGTTCATCAGGGAATTAATTAACGAAGATTTTCCCACATTGGATTTTCCTGCAAACGCCACCTCATCATGCAGATTCTCCGGAATTGTACTTGTAATTCCGCACACGGTCTCAAGGTTCACATTTTTTATTACCATTGATATCCTCCCTTTAAGCAGTAAAGGCAGCCCTTTATACAAAGGCAGCCTTTATCACCTGATCCATGTGCTCTACCAGAAGTATCTCCATTCCTTCCGTGATTTCTTCCGATATTTCACCCAGATCCTTTTCATTTTCTTTTGGAATGCAGACTGTACGCATTCCTGCATTTTTTGCCGCAAGAAGTTTTTCTTTCAGTCCTCCGATTGGAAGCACGCGGCCCCGCAGCGTAATTTCACCTGTCATCGCAATGTCCGCACGGACCGGATGGCTGGTTACCGCGGACAGAATCGCCAGCGCCATGGTGATTCCTGCTGACGGTCCGTCTTTTGGCACAGCTCCCTCCGGAATATGGATGTGTATTTCATTCTCTGTAAAAAATTCAGGCTTAATTCCATAGTCTGCACTGATGGAACGGATATAGCTGATTCCCGCACGGGCAGACTCTTTCATAACGTCTCCCAGCTTTCCGGTCAGCACAAGATTTCCCTTTCCGGGCATTACATTCACTTCTATTTCAAGCGTCACACCGCCGACGCTGGTCCATGCCAGCCCACGGACGATGCCGACCTCGTTTTTCTTGTTTTTCTTATCCTGGCGGTATTTGGGAGTACCAAGAAACTCCTCCAGGTTCGTGGCTGAAACACGGACCTTTTCTTCCTTTCCCTCATAGAGCTTTCTTGCGCTCTTTCGGCAGATTTCCCCGATTCTGCGTTCCAGTCCCCGCACGCCCGCTTCTTTTGTATAAAATGAAATCATCTGGCGCAGCGCCTTGTCCGTAATTTTCAGCTGGTCCTCTGCAATTCCATTGCGTTTCAGCTGCTTTGCAACCAGATGTTTCTTCGCTATATGGAATTTTTCATTTTCCGTATAACTGCTGACGTCGATAATTTCCATACGGTCCATAAGCGGACGGGGAATATCCTGTGCGGAATTTGCGCTTGCAATAAAAAGCACCTCTGACAAATCCACCGGAAGCTCCACATAGTGGTCGCGGAATTTATGGTTCTGCTCCATATCCAGTACTTCAAGCATTGCAGAAGCCGTATCTCCCTTGTAATCGCTGCTCATTTTGTCAATTTCGTCCAGCAGCATCAGCGGGTTTTTCACTCCTGCCGTCCGAAGTCCTGCAACAATGCGTCCCGGCATGGCTCCCACATAGGTTCTTCTGTGTCCCCTGATTTCTGCTTCATCCCTGACGCCGCCCAGGGATATGCGCACATATTTTTTGTCAAGCGCCCGTGCAATTGAACGGGCAATACTGGTCTTTCCTGTTCCGGGAGGTCCCAGCAGACAAATGACGGGGCTTTCTCCCTTGCCGGTCAGGCTGCGGACTGCGAGAAATTCCAGCACACGCTCCTTTACCTTTTCCAGACCGTAATGGTCCTCATCCAGTATTTTCTCCGCCTGAGCCAGATCCTTGTTATCCTCTGACATTTTATCCCATGGAAGCTCTAACAGTGTTTCGATATACCCGCGGCTTACCGTGCTTTCCGATGAATTTGCGGATATTCCCTTAAAACGGACGATTTCTTTATGAATCCGTTCTTTTACCTTATCCGACGCCTGAAGCTCTGCAAGCTTATTTTCATACTCATGGGCGTCTGAATCGGTATTCGTTTCCCCCAGCTCTTCCCGGATTACTGCCATCTGCTCGCGCAGCACATAATCCTTCTGGTTTTTATCCACACGCTCCTGCACCTTTTTCTGGAAATCCCCGCGGATTTTTAGGATTTCACTCTCCTGCATCAGGATAACCATCAGTACCTCATAGCGCTTGGACAACGCAACCGCTTCCAGAACCTCCTGCTTGCAGGTATACGCCACCGGCAGGTTATTCGTGATATAATCTATTAATGCAGATAAATCACGGATACCTTTTACCTGGCTTAAAATATCCTGCCCGATTTTTCCATGCAGATGGGCATACTGAAAAAAGGCATCCTTCACATCCACAACCAGCGCCCGGACTGACTCCGGTTCCAGATCCAGCGCCTCGTCGTCCCCGCTGGAAACGACGTGCGCCAGTGGAAACCCTTTCTCTCCTTCATATTCATATTCACACAGTCTGGCACGGGTCATTCCCTCAACCAGAATCCGAACAATTCCTCTCTGTAGTTTTGCCACCTGCCTGATCTGTGCAATGGTTCCCATGTCATAAAGATGGGAAATATCCGGATTTTCCTGGTCGTTATCTTTCTGTGTTACGATAAAAATCCGTTCGTCCGTATTCATTGCCTTTTCAACGGCACGTACCGAACGCCCCCTGCCAATATCAAAATGGGCAATCATGCCCGGTAAAATCGTTATTCCACGTAATGCCACAGCAGGCATGGCAAGCTTATTTTCTTCCACCTGTATTACTCCTGATCAGGACGCAAGCTCTTCTTTTTTTCCGCCCTTATTTTTTATGCCAAGAATCTTCTCATCTCCTGCAGACAGGTTTTTTTCCACGTACTCCCGGTCAATCACGCATCTGCTGATGGATTCATCCGAAGGAACCTGGTACATCAGATCCAGCATCACAGTCTCCATAATTGCACGCAGTCCTCTTGCCCCGGTCTCACGCTCCAGTGCCTTGTCTGCAATTGTTTCAATCGCACTTTCTTCAAATTCCAGACCGACGCCGTCCAGCTCCAGCAGCTTGGTATACTGCTTCACCAGTGAATTTTTCGGTTCTTTCAGAATCCTTATCAGTGCATCACGGTCCAGCGAATCAAGCGAAACCGTAATCGGCACACGCCCGATAAATTCCGGTATCAGTCCAAATTTCACAAAATCCTGCGGAAGTGCATGACGGAATGCCTCTCCGACATTAATGTCCCCCTTTGCCCTTACCTCTGCATTAAAACCGATTGCGGAAGCATCCAGACGGGAATCAACAATCTTTTCCAGTCCGTCAAATGCACCGCCGCAGATAAACAGGATATTGGTGGTATCAATCGGAATCAGCTCCTGCTGCGGATGCTTGCGGCCTCCCTGCGGCGGAACAGATGCAACCGTTCCCTCCAGAATCTTAAGAAGCGCCTGCTGCACACCCTCACCGGATACATCCCTCGTAATGGATACGTTTTCCGACTTTTTGGTAATCTTGTCAATCTCGTCAATATATATGATTCCATGCTGTGCACGCTCAATATCATAATCTGCCGACTGAATCAGTTTCAGCAGAATATTTTCCACATCCTCGCCCACATAGCCGGCTTCCGTCAGCGTCGTTGCATCTGCAATTGCAAACGGAACGTTTAAAACCCTTGCAAGCGTCTGTGCCAGAAGCGTCTTTCCGGAACCGGTCGGTCCAAGCATCAGGATATTGCTTTTCTGCAGCTCCACATCCAGACTCATTCCTGCCAGCACGCGCTTGTAATGGTTATATACTGCAACAGAAAGTACTTTTTTTGCCTGGTCCTGGCCAATGATATAGTCGTCCAGAAATGACTTTAATTCTTCCGGCTTTAAAAGATTGATTTCTTCTCCCGCAGAAACTGCGATGCGTTCTTCCACACCTTCTTCTTCAATAATTTCTGCGCAGATATCCACGCATTCATCACAGATAAACGCCCCGTTCGGACCGGAAATCAGTCTTCCGACCTGTTCCTGTGTCTTGCCGCAAAAAGAGCAGCGGATCCTTCCATCATTATTTTTTCCTGTCGTTGTTTTTTCCATATTACCACCTAACACAATGCCTCCGGCAGACTGCCAGAGGCATTACCCTTTCCTTACCGGTTCGTAATCACTCCATCAATTAAGCCATACTCTGCCGCTTCCTCTGCCGACATATAATTATCACGCTCGGTATCAGCAGCAATTACCTCATAAGGCCTGCCTGTATTTGCAGCCAGAATTTCGTTTAACCGCTTTTTGGTTTTTAAGATGTTTTCTGCCGCAATCTGAATCTCGGTTGCCTGCCCTTTGGCGCCGCCGGACGGCTGGTGAATCATAATCTCCGCATTCGGAAGGGCAAACCGCTTTCCTTTTGTTCCTCCTGCCAGAAGAAATGCTCCCATGCTTGCTGCAAGACCAATACAGATTGTTGAAACATCACATTTGATGTACTGCATGGTATCATAAATTGCAAGACCGGCAGTTACCATTCCGCCCGGAGAATTAATATACAGCTGGATATCTTTTCCAGGGTCCTCTGATTCCAGGAAAAGAAGCTGCGCAACAACAAGGCTTGCCGTCGTCTCATTTACCTCTTCCCCCAGAAAAATAATTCTGTCTTTTAAAAGGCGGGAGTATATATCGTAGCTTCTCTCCCCCCTGCTCGTCTGTTCCACAACGTAAGGTACCAAACTCATAATTCATGCCTCCATAATTGTAATACTGCATAAGAAGTATAAAAGTGTAAAAGACCAATCTGGTCTGTGAAAGACCAGACCAGTCTGTCTGTTTTTGCATCTGGAATTATTCTGCCTCAGCCTCGGCTTCTGCTTCTTTTTCCTTTTTACTCTTTGCCTTTGCCCGTTCCTTAATATTTTCCATAATAAGGTCTGCAGCCTTTGAAAGCTCCAGCTCTTTTTTCATGGATTCTTTTTCAGAATCACCCATAAGGTCTTTGAGTTTATCCGCCTCCATGCCGTAGCCTGCAGCCATTTTTTCAATTTCTGCCTCCAGTTCCTCTTCGGTTGCCTGGATGTTTTCTTCCTCTGCAATCTTTTCCAGAACAAGGCTGCTCTTAATCCGTGAAATGGCTTCCGGACGAACCTGGTCCATCAGCGCATCAACGGTAAGACCTGAAAACTGTAAATACTGCTCCATGGAAAGTCCGCTCTGGGCAATCCTCTGGGCAAATTCATCAAGCATTGTCTCGCACTGTGTTTCAATCATGGCATCTGGAATATCCATTTTGGATTTGTCAATAATCTTCTGGATTGCCTCGTCCTCTTTGGTTCTTCTGGCTTCTTCCTGCTTCTGCTCCTCAAGCCTTTTCTTTACGCTTTCCCTGTACTCGGCAAGCGTATCAAACTCAGAAACATCCTGCGCGAACTCATCATCCAGCTCCGGAAGCTCCTTTGTTTTTACTTCATTAATCTTAACCTTAAATACAGCTGCCTTTCCCGCAAGCTCCGCTGCCTGGTACTGCTCCGGGAAAGTAACGTTTACTTCAACATCCTCTCCGGCGTTCTTTCCAATCAGCTGTTCCTCAAAATTGTCAATAAATGTATGGGAACCAATGACCAGCGGATGGTTTTCACCTTTGCCGCCTTCAAATGCAACGCCGTCAACAAAGCCTTCAAAATCAATCACTGCTGTATCCCCGTCTGCAACCGGTCTGTCTGATACAGTAATGATTCTGGCATTATTGTCGCGTTCTTTTTCCAGTTCGGCATCCACATCCTCTTCACTGACAGATGTATCAATCTTTGTAACGGTCACGCCCATGTATTTGCCAAGCGTCACTTCCGGCTTTACTGCAACTTCTGCAGTAAAAATAAATGGCTGGCCTTTTTCAATCTGGACCACATCCACGGTCGGACGGGACACGATATCAATACCGCTCTCGTCAACTGCTGCCGCATAATTCTGCTGCATCAGTGCATTTGCCGCATCTTCGTAAAAAACCTCTGCACCATATATCTTTTCAATCATCGCCCTCGGAACTTTTCCTTTACGGAATCCCTGGATGCTGATCTGCCCTTTCTGTTTCTGGTAAGCAGCCTCAATTGCCTTATCCAGTTCCTCTGCCGGAAGCTCGATGGTAAGTTTTGCCATATTCTTCTCTAAATTTTCAACCTGTACACTCATTCTAACTGTTTCCTCCTTAAAAAATAACTTCATGTACAATCTATTTCATGTCATGCCATGCTGCACTCTAATTCATAACTACAGTCATTTATGCATTATAACATAACAAACGGCACTTTGCCAAGTGTTTTTTACACTGTATGGAAAAAACATGGGGATACTCAGTAGGTATCCCGCAGGCTGCGGATCACCAGCCGGTTTTTCAGGTCATCCGCATCCGCAAAGCTTCCTTTGCGGATATCCTGTTTTAAAATCTCAATGAGTTTTTCTTCTGCACCGTCCAGCGCAAAAAAATTTTCACTGAAAACCACGTCCGCATCTGCAAAATCAAGCTCTGCAAACGGCGCAAAGCAGTCCGCGCCAATCCCGATTACAAAGCGGTCGGCCTCCTCTGTTACCCGGAGGCGGTATTCGGGTTTTTCAAGTTCCAGGTGCTTATACGGCGCCAGTACCTCCGCTTCATGAATTTCCGTACCGTCGCTGCATGTAATTTTTGCCTCCGCAAAGCTTTCATATGTCCGTGCTGCGGATAATTCACCTGCCTTCTGTGCGCTGAATGCCGCAAGCTGGCCCGAAACCGGAATTTCCTCCAGAATATTTCCATCCAGGTCCCTGCATACAAAGGAACCGGAATAGCTGATTTCAGCAGACGTCTCATTCACCAGGTAAAGCTCTGCAGCATCTGCGGCACGGATGCTTCCTGACACCGGAGCATAAAACTTTACCGCCATATAATGAAGCGCCTTCCACCTGCCAAAATAGTCAATCCCCGACCAGGAGGCAACCGGCCAGTTATCATTTACCTGCCAGTACAGGGCGCCCATGCAGCGTCCCCTGTTTCTCCTCCAGTGGTCCACACCGCTTTTGACTGCAATGCCCTGCAGTACCTGGGTGACATAAAGCAGGCTGTCAAAATCCTTCGGATAACGGAAATTCTCTGACAGATAGTAAAGCATTTTTCCATTTGCCGATGTATTTTTCTGATGGCTTTCCATAACCCTGGAAAAAATATTCCTGTCACTTTCTTCTGTATAAGTATCCACGGTTTTTCTGCATGGAAATGACTGGAAGCCAAATTCTGAACAGAACCGGAAAAAATATTTCTGGTAATCCGTAAACGGCTGCTGTCCGTGCCATACCGACCAGTAATGCGTGTCCCCGCGGTTTTCATCATCCGGGCTGTCAAAACAGCCGCCGGAAGACGGAGAGGAATGCCAGTAAAAGGTATCCGGGTCAACGCTCTTAACCGTCCTCGGCAGCACCTCTTCAAACAGCCTGATATAATCAGCGCGCAGATAGGCGCTTTCTTTCTGGAAATCCCCCCAGTGGTCCCATGCGGATTCAATTTCGTTATTGCCGCACCACAGCCCCAGACATGCGTGGTGACGGATTCTTTTTACATTGTCAACAGTTTCCTTTTTTACATTTTTTATAAAATCATCTGTCACGTCATAGACATTGCATGCATACATCAGGTCCTGCCAGACAATCAGTCCGAAACTGTCGCACAGATTAAAAAATGCATCCGAAGGATAATACCCTCCGCCCCAGACGCGGATACAGTTAAAGTTTGCACGCACGCAGTCTTTTAAAAGACGTTTTATTTTTTCTTCTGTGATATGCGGATAAACGGCGTCCTCCGGAATGTAATTGCCGCCCCTGGCAAATATTTTTACGCCGTTTACCATAAACGCAAATTCACTGCCCCATTCGTCTTTCTGCCGGCTGACCGTAAGTGTCCGAAGTCCGATTTTTTTTGTCACCTGCTCGTCATCCCTTTGCACCACAAGCGAGTAAAGCGGCTGCGCACCGTATCCGTTCGGCCACCAGAGCATGGGATTATCAACGGTAAACTCTGCAGCATAAAAGACGTCGGAAACCTTCTGGGCATTTTCATTCCAGGACTGCCCGCCTTTTGGTTCTGTAAGTGTCACCATAATCTCCTGGTCCTCTGCGGCATGCTCCAGCTCAACGGCAACCACCACGCCGACAGAACCGTCCTCCCTGTGTTTCTGGTGTATCCGCACATCGGCAATCCGTCCGTCAGAACGTCCCTCCAGGTAAATATCACGGAATATTCCTGCGTCCACAAGCTGCGGACCCCAGTCCCAGCCAAACATGGAATGTGCCTTTCTGAGCAGGTGGTTTCCTTCCATTGCACCGCTCGGAGTATAATGCACCTCATGGTTCTCCCTGTATTTATAGTTTTTTATATACTCCAGAACAGAAGAAAAACGGATGGCTATTTCGTTTTCCCCTTCAAACAGAAAATTCCCCGCCGGAATCCGGAATGTCCTGTGCATGTTGGCAGTATGTGCCACCGGAATACCGTTTAACCGTATTTCCGCCAGTGTGTCCAGACCTTCACAGACCAGTTCCACTTCTTTTTCCTGCAGCAGCTTCCGGCTTACAGAAAATTTTCTGGAAAACTCAAAATCATTCCAGAATAATTCCCTTGTACTGTATTCATTTTCCCGGTAATACGGATCTTCCATTTCCCCTGCTGCCAGCAGCCCGGAAATGACGCTTCCTGGCACTTTTACCGGAATGCTTTTTCCATCCGGACATTGTTTTAATTTCCAGTCTCCGTTTAACATCTGTTTTTTCATAGCATTTGCCCCCGTCTGGTATATATAAAACGGAGCAAACCTGATACAGATTTGCTCCTGCATGTTTATCTTCCTACAGTTCCTTAATGATCTGGTCCAGAACAGGCCGGGAAGTTTCTATGCTGTCTGAAATTTCCTCAAACGCCGTCTCCCATTCACAGATGGATGCCTTAAAGTCATCCATTTCCCCGATTACCTGCTCATAACGTTTCTCCTGCCTGGTCATATCAGACTTTACTTCTGATATCCTGCTGGTACAGCGGCCTGCAGCGTCTTCAATGCCGTCTTTTACCCGCTCGACACTTGTTACTGAATTAGTAATCTGTTCAAATGCATTGTTGGTTGTATTCATCTGTTCCCTGGACTCTTCCAGCGCTTTCTCCGCCTGTGTAATGGAGCCGCTGAGCTTTTCGGAGCTGGCGGAAAGCCCGTCCATACTCTTATTTACCACTGCAACCAGCTGCTTGATTTCCTGGGAAAGGTTGTTTACCTCATCTGCAACAACTGCAAACCCGCGTCCCTGCTCGCCGGCGCGCGCTGCCTCGATGGATGCATTTAAAGCTAACATGTTTGTCTGGTTTGCCACGGAAATGATACCGGTCATGGCATTATATATCTCTCCAAATTCGCTCTGGAAATCATTGTAAATCTGCTGGATTTCCTGAAACTGTGCAACCAGGTGGTCTGTACTTTCATTCAGGCTTCCCATATTGTCCATGGCGCTCTCAGATACCTGCGTAATCTCCTTAATTGCATCCTGAAACTGCTCTGACAGTGCATCAATCTGTTCAAATGCCTCCCCGAAATCCACAACGGCCTGCACCACGGTTTCATTATTTTCAACCGCATTTACCAGTGAGCCTTTTACTTTATCAATTTCAGAAACTGACTGTGATTCTTCCTTTGCAGCCTCTTCCTTCTTTTTTGCCACAAGACGCTGCAGATCTGACACGGAATCAGCATACCCCTTCAGTTTTGCCGCAATCTCACGTTTATTTACTGAGGCCTCCGGCTCCTCACTGCCTGTCCTGGATTTTCCAAACATAATCATTCCTCCTACTGCAGATGCTTAGTATTTAGAAAAATTATATCACTCTGTCTTATGAAAATCCAGCTGTTTCTACAGATTATTCCCATTATTTTTTATGACATCACGATACCAGAACGCAGAATCCTTCCATATTCTTTCCTGCGTCTGATAATCCACATAAACCAGTCCGAACCGTTCCGAATAACCTTTGTTCCATTCAAAATTATCCATAAGCGACCACTGGAAATACCCTCGCACATCTGCTTCCCCTGCTGCTTTTTTCAGTGCACGCAGATACCGTGCAAGAAAATCCGTACGGTTGCTGTCATGCACTTTATTATCAATAGAAACAACATCTGCGCAGGAAATTCCGTTTTCCGTAATATAGATTGGCTTGCGGTAACGTTCATACAGGAATTTCACACCGTATTCGAGTGCCTCCGGTGTCACGGGCCAGTTTGCAGCAGTCCGCGGGAATCCGTCGAAACGTTTTACCTCCTCAGGCTTTCCGTCTTTTCCCATACGGATGCACTTTCCGTTATAAATATTCTGGCCGTAGATATCAATCGGTTCTGAAATCAGTTTCATATCCTCATCTGTAATTTTCGGCAGGTACTTTTCGTATTTTACCAGACCTTCCTCCGGGTATTTCCCAAAAATCACAGGATCTGACCACCATGCCACATTCCATGTCCAGACCGGAAGGTCCGGCAGCGAAAACAGACTTTCCCTTGCTGCCTCAATATCCTCCGCTGACCCGCTTGCAGGATAGGTCATTCCCGCCGTCGGTGCAAGGCCAATCGTCAGCTTCTGCTTTCCGTACTCACGCAGCATCTGCGTGGCACGACCATGCGCCTTTAAAATATTATGCGCCATTTCAAATGTATCACGAACCGGCGCCTTAAGTCCCGGCGCATGTTCCGCTGTCAGATATCCCAGTCCTGTAAAACACTGCGGCTCATTGATGGTAAAGAAATACTTTACACGGTCACTGAAACGCTCTGCCACCAGTTTTGCATAATCCCCAAACCACTGTACGCTCCGGGGATTCATCCATCCGCCGCATTTATAGAGTTCATACGGCATTTCCCAGTGGTACAGTGTCAGGTACGGCTCGATTCCGTTTGCTAAAAGCTCATCAATCAGCTCCTGATAAAACCTTACGCCCTTTTCATTGACACGCCCCCTGCCCTCCGGAAGCCCCCTGGACCAGTCCACGGAAAAACGGTAAGCCTTTAAGCCCATTTCCTTCATCATCGCCACATCATCCCGGAAACGGTGGTAGTGGTCGCATGCCGTCACAGCGTTCTGTCCCCCATGAATCCTTCCTTCTTCTTTTGCATACACATCCCAGATATTTTCCCCCTTGCCGTCCTCTGCGGACGCACCCTCAATCTGGATGGAGCTTGTGGCAGCCCCCATACAAAATTCTCTGAAAATCCCATTGTAATTTCTCCTGTTCTTCTTTTTATTTCATATTAATGCTTTTCCCATGGAAAAACAATCCCATATTTGACAAAATAAAAAAAGAAGACTAACATGGAAAAATACTTCATAATTACAATGGGTTTTTTGTACAGACTATAAAAAAGGAGGTTCTTTCCATGAAATATTTAAAACAGTTTTTAATCATACTAACCATTTCCTTTGCCGGGGAAATCTTAAAATCCATAATTCCGCTGCCGGTTCCAGCAAGCATCTACGGTATGGTTCTTATGTTCGCCGGACTGCTGTGCGGGTTCATCCGGCCAGACCAGGTAAAAGAAGCAGGTAAATTTCTGATTGAAATCATGCCTGTCATGTTTATTCCCGCAGGCGTGGGACTGATGTCATCTTATGACATGCTGCGGCCCATACTGCTGCCCGTCAGCATCATTACCGTTCTTACCATTGTTACGGTAATGGCTGCCACAGGCCATGTGTCACAGTTTATGATCCGCCGTGACATGAAAAAAAATGAGGGAAAGGAATTTCTTAAGAAATGAACGAATTTTTTGAAACTTCGGCATTTGCCGGTGTAACTGTCAGCCTGTTGGCATATGCATTTGGTGTTCTGCTGAAAAAGAAATTTAAGACGGGATTATGCAATCCTTTATTAATTTCCATTGCAGCCACAATTCTTATCCTGATGGCAGCAAACATTGATTATGAAACCTACAGCACGGGCGCACAGTACTTAAGCTGGTTTTTAACTCCTGCAACGGTATGTCTTGCCATTCCGCTTTATGAACAGCTTGATCTTTTGAAGAAAAACTTAAAGGCTGTCATTTCAGGCATTGTGACAGGCGTACTGACAAGCCTCGTAACCATCCTTGTTCTTGCGCTTCTTATGGGGTTATCCCATGAAGAATATGTCACCCTTCTTCCGAAATCCATTACAACAGCAATCGGCATGGGAGTCTCAGAAGAACTCGGCGGATACGTCACAATCACTGTGGCTGTCATTGTGATTACCGGCGTTCTCGGCAATATTTTCGGTGAATTTATCTGTAAAATATTTAAAATTACCGAGCCGGTTTCCCGCGGGCTTGCGCTTGGCTGCAGCGCCCATGCCATCGGTACTGCCAGGGCAATCGAAATGGGAGAGACCGAAGGTGCGATGAGCAGCCTTTCCATTGCAGTTGCAGGACTGCTCACCGTTTTCGGCGCATCTGTATTTTCAGCCTTTTTATGATTCAGGCATTAAGGAAATGACAACATATTCGGAATGCTTCTGGGTACGGAAACACACGCCCCAGCCTGCCATTCCGGAAGTGACCGTCTTCTGCAGTCCGTCATCCGTTTCATACCCGTAACTCATTTCATCCAGCCGAAACAGCTTCGCAAACAGTCCCAGCGGCCAGATTTGTCCGGCATGGGTATGCCCTGACAGAACAATGTCACATCCTACCTGTTTTAATTCCTCATATCCGGCCGGCTGGTGGTCCGCCACAATCCATACCTTTTCCATATCCCTGTCTGCTGCCAGACTGTCAGCAGATGCCCGCTGCGGCGCATAGGATCTGTCTGCACGCCCGGACAAAAGCAGCTCGGAGTTTACAGATACCGTCTGGTCCTCAAGAACCGTTATCCCGGCTTTATGCGCTGCTGCCTCAAGCTGTTCCACGGTATAATTAGGCGCAGAAGAATAAAGGCTTTTATCATGGTTTCCATAAGTAAAATAGGTACCGTATGTACTGGATATTGTACCAAGCGTTGCAAAGACATCCTCCATCTGCTCCAGTGTGGTTCTCTCATCCACAATATCCCCCGCCAGAACCACCACATCCGGGTTTTCTTTTTCGATTTCCCCTGCCACGCCAGCAAGCTCCTCATGGTCCAGGGAAATCCCGTAATGCAGGTCAGCAACCAGTACCAGTCTGTAGCCCCCGTCACGTATCGTTTTATCTGTGACAGCCTGATATTCCGTTTTTATGACGTGTTTCATATTGCACACTCCATAACACATTATAACAGCTGTCAGCAAAGCTGGCAGGATTCCGCCGCGCCAGAACACCATGGCAGCTTTGGAAAGCCCGGATTTTTTTATCTTCCGTGCCGCGGCAAAAACCAGGTCTGAAAACAGCAGCATTGCAGAAAAATGTGCCAGTAAGATAAACCAGAATATTCCAAGACGCATCGGTGCAACCAGCAGAACAGTAATCAAAAGAGCCGCAGGTATTTTTTTCTTTTTTGGCCACTTTTCCAGAAAATATCCCACTCCCCGGTATACTGAAAAAAACAGGTATCCTGTAAATGCGCACACTGCCAGCGCCGGCAGAACCATCCATCTGAATACAAGCATAATTATCCTCCGTTAATTGTTATTGTGACATTACAGACCCTTCTGCATTTTTTATATGGTAATCTCAATCTGGTTTCCCTCGATTGCAGCAATGCAGCTTTCATAGTACCCGTCACCCGTGGTTCTCGGTCCGCTGATTACTTCATATCCGTCCTCTTTCAGCTGCGCAGTCAGTGAATCAACCTTTTTTCTGCTCCCGACTGAAAATGCAATATGTATGTATCCGGTTCTCTGCAGGTGCCTGCCATAATCATCCATATCCGGTCTGTTCATGATCTCCAGTCTTGCCCCGTCGTCAAAACTCAGAAAATAAGATTTAAAACCTGTCGTTTTATTGTGATACAGTTCATTTGATACAGCACCCAGATACTGTTCAAAAAATCGCTTTGTGCCTTCTAAATCATTTACATACATTGCAACATGTTCTAATTTCATACAGTCACTTCCTTTTTCACAGTTATGCTTTTAAAACAGTTTCACTTTTATATTTCAGGTTTACAGAATTATACCATATCCGTCACATCTGCGCATTATATTTCTAAAATTACAGAAGATAAATATGAATGCAGATTACCAGTAATTGTCACACTGAAAAAATCATATTTTCATCTTTTCTGGCTACACTATACTCAGGCACATGAGACAGCACGCAGACAAAGAAATTTGCCGGCTGCAGCCCATGTGCAGTCGGCACTGTCCGGCACTTTACGAATAAAGAAGTTAGAAACTAAGGAGGTGGACATTATGGCATCATCAAACAACTCATCTGGTTCACGTATGGCTGTACCAGAAGCTAAGGACGCAATGAAGCGTTTTAAGGAAGAGGTAGCAAGCGAGCTTGGAGTACCGCTTAAGGAAGGTTACAATGGTGACCTTACTTCAAAGCAGGCTGGATCTATCGGCGGAGAAATGGTCAAGAAGATGATCATGAGACAGGAAGAGCAGATGAAATAGCTTTTTTCTCCTGAATGAAAAACAGTATGTACCCCGCGTATGATTGCTGACATGTGTTGCCTGAAAGCGGGGTACACAAAGCGCCTCCGGATGCATAAGACATCCGGGGGCGCTTTTCCTGCAGTTTGTGTTTATTTATGACACTCCACGGTAAACAAGTCCTTTTTTCACTTTTTCCACTGCCGTATCCCCAAGGAAATAACGGACAATTTCAAGCGCAAACGCAATGGCTGTACCCATGCCGCGGCTTGTGATAATGTTGGAATCCACAACAACCGGCTGCCTCTGGAATTTGGCTCCGACCAGCTTTTCCTCAAAGCCCGGATGGCAGGTTGCTTTTTTACCAACCAGGACATTTGCCTGCCCAAGCACGCTCGGTGCGGCACAGATTGCTGCAACAAGCTTTCCGCTTTCCGCAAAATCCTGAATCACCTGGTTTACCACTTCATCCGCCCCAAGATTTAACGTTCCCGGCATACCGCCCGGAAGCACGATTCCGTCATAACTTTCGAAATCCGCCTTATCCTTTGTCACATCCGCATGGAATGTAACATTGTGGGAACTGGTAATCTGGTGGCTGCCGTTAATGGAAATGGTTTCAATGGCAATGCCCGCCCTTCGCATAACATCAACAACTGTCAGTCCTTCGATTTCCTCACAGCCGTCCGCCATAAAAATACCAAGCCGGATTAAAGGCAGCGGCGAAGCTTCTGTCCGCACGGTACGGGTTTCCTGCTTTGCCGCAGCAGCCGCTTCAAGCGCCTGTTTATGTATGACATAAAATGTCACTGCAATAAAAATCATACCTCCGACCATATTGCCAAGCGTGACTAACAGAAGGCTTCGCGCCACATTAGGCGAATACAGGGAAGCAACCTGCTCTGCCGTGATGCCGTACGTTTCCTCTGCCAGCGCAACATAATCCTTATTCAGTGCCGCAGCCATGCCTGCCGGAATATAGTACATGTTTGCCACGCAGTGTTCAAAACCTGCCGTAACAAATGCAAAAATCGGGAAGAAAATCGCCCAGATTTTTCCTACAATGTCCTTTGCCGCCCCTGCCAGAAGGATTGCAAGACAGACCAGAATATTACAGAGAATACCGCTTGTCAGCGCTTTTACCGGAACAAGGTTGCATTTGCCGAGCGCCACCTTGATGGTATATGCCCCAAGACCGCCTGCGGACAAATCAAGCTGCCCGGACAGTGCAACCAGTCCGACAATCAGCAGGGAGCCGATGAGGTTGCTTAAGTAAACGACCACCAGGTTTCTGCACAAAGCACCCGTACTGATTTTACCGGAAAGCCGCGACATAATCATCAGGTTGTTGCCCGTAAATAATTCCGCACCTGTAATTACGACCATAATCAGTCCCACAGGGAAAACTACTCCTGCAAGGGTTCTTGCAACTCCCACGTTCGAAATTGCATGAACCGTCACATTACTTGCCGCACCCCCGATTGCAATACATGCTCCCGCCAGAATGCCCAGAAGAATCATTCTGCCCAGAGGAAGTTTTGCTTTTTTTTCTCCTGCGGAAATATAGTTGCCGACCATTTCTGCAGGCGTGTAAAATAAATTTGCCATTCCCGAATTCTCCTTTACATTTTCTCCTTTTTTATATTATACTACGATTTGGGATTTAGGCAATATTTTTTCTGCGTTTCCTTACCCCTTGTATTCCCGTAATTCAGCGTGGTATAATGTCCATATCAGCAAAAAACCACAGGTTTTTTGAGACACACTTTCTTCAAATACAGGATGTGGTATGAAAATATGGAGGAAAATTTTTATGGAAATAGAAAAAAAATTTTTTGTAAAAAGCCTGCCGGACCGCCTGGACCGGTATGAATCAAAAAAAATCGCGCAGGGATACCTGTGTACCAGCCCGGTGGTCCGTATCCGCCGTTCGGATGACGACTACTATCTGACTTACAAAGGGGACGGGCTGATGGTCCGCGAAGAATATAATCTGCCGCTGACAAAAGAGGCATATGAACATATGCTCCCAAAAGCTGACGGCAGACTCATTGAAAAAACACGCTATATCATTCCGCTGACGGATAAACTGACGGCAGAGCTGGATATATTCTGCGGTGCGCTGGAGGGACTGGTGATTGTTGAAGTTGAATTTGAATCGGTTGACGAGGCAGACGCTTTTGCACCGCCGGAATGGTTCGGTAAAGATGTGACAAACCTGGGAATCTACCATAACAGTAATTTAAGCCTTTCTGACGCCATGCCGCCAACAGCATGACCGGCATTACCGGAGGCGGTTTGCAGTCTCGTACTGCTGTCTGGTCTGGATGACATGCTTTAAATCATCATAGCGTTTCATGATTTCCCCCTCCGGTATCACGGTATCCATCACAACTGCCATGGTATCAATCATTCCGTCTGTAATCATATCGCGCATGGAAACAAGAATATTATAGCGTTCCTCCAGACTGTCCGTCTCAAGAAATTCCATAAGCTTTGGATCCACGCTGCCTGCTGCTTCACCAGACTGTTCTTTCTCCCCCTGTTTTTCCGCGGATTCCTCCACACGTTCCATGCGGTTTTTCTGCATGCTGCCAGCCTTCAGGTCCGGGTATTTTTCCGGTACAAACTCCTCGGCAAACATTGCCGCCGGGCCTGCATAAACCGCATAATCGCCGAAAAGAGCCTGGTAAACCACCAGCTCCTCTCCTGTCCCGGAATGCTTTGCAACCGTAACCACCTGGTACATTCCGCCTTTCAAATGCCGGTATTTTTCTCCCGGCTCCGGTCTTCTTATCATCATATCTTCTCCACTACATTTGCTCGATCAGTTCCTGAAACAGTTCCTTCGCGCGCTCCTTCGGCGAAAGCCCCTCCTGTGCGCCATCCAGCAGAAACTGTACGGATTCCAGGGATTTCCTGCTCCGTTTGTCCGCGCCCTGTTCCAGTAATTCCTTCTTTTCATCTGCCTGGGTAATGGCATATGTAAGAAGCTCCACAATCGGTCCGAAAAACATAATCTGGTATACATTTTCCACCGTTACAAGCTTCTCCTGGGCGGATAATTCCTCAAGGTCTGTATCCTTCCTGTACATGTAATAAATGCAGAGCTTTTTTGCATCGGGCGGCTGCTTTACGAGATTTTCCCTGAGCATCTGGAGCAGGTTTTCAATTTCACTCTGAAACAGAATCCTCTGCTGTTCATCCTCCAGTGCCTTTGCGCCCATCCTGATGATTGCATTATAAGTGCTGTGAAAATCGTCATCATTTTTACCGATGATAAACTCATGGTCAAAGCTGTTCTGCAGCTGTTTTAATTCCTTTACCAGCTGCAGCGCCTCCGCTTTGTCCGCCCCCCATCTGCTTGTCAGAATCTCCTCAAAACGGTCTGCAATGGTTTCCACCCGCATGGTGATTCTGTGTGCCTTCCGGTAACGCTCCTCTTCATTTTTCCACTGTTTTTTTAATTTGTCATACTGCTTCTGCCAGCTTCTGAAACCGTTCATGTCACAGTCCATTGCAGCCAGGGCTTCTTTGATTTTTTCAAGCTTTTCGTCTTTTCCAAACATGAATTTTTATCCATCCTACGCCGTGTATCTGTCAATCAGCTCATTTAGCGCGTCACGGTTTGTCTTCACCCATTTTTCATAGGTTGTATTTTCTGCAGAAACCATCCTGCCCAGCTCAATGAGAAACTGCGGAATCTCTTCAAGCGCAATTGCCTTATTTGCTTCTGCAATTACTTCCTCTCCCTGCCTTGCACATCCTCCGGTAAAGACTGCAAAAGCAGGCTTCGGCCCGTCCGCTGACTGTTTTACCCCGCCGCGGAACCCGATGCTCCCGGTCTGGTGCGCTGAACAGGAAGACGGACATCCGCTGAAATGCACCTTTGGCAGAACGCCGTCTGCAAAATTTTCTTTCCGGACAGCCTCCACACACATCTTAAGCGCCTCCTGGGAATCCCTTGCACCAACCTGGCAGATACTGTTTCCGATACAGGCAACCGAGGTTTCAAACAGCGTCTTTGCGCCGTCCTCAGTCGCTGCAAGAAGGCTGCGCGCCTCATCCGCCGTACAGTTGATAATATACATGCCTTCCTCCGGGGTCAGCCGTATTTCGACCTCCTGCATGTCCTTCATCAGCTGCTGCAGCTCTGAGAGTTTTTCAGGGGCAATCACACCGCCAACCGGCTGGTAAAATACTGCATAGAGCCCCTCCTGCTTCTGTTTTACGGCACGGGCATCCTCCAGCGCATCCCCTTTCCCTGTTTTTGTAATGACAGAAGGCCTGATATCTGTATCCAGGTTTTCGTTTTCCATTACCAGTGCAAGCTTCTTACGGTATTCCTGCACAAACCCTTCGGTTCCCAGTGTTTCCTGCAGAAAACGCGTCCTTGCACGTCCGCGGTTCTCATAATTTCCATGCTCCACAAAGGTATCCACCATTGCTTTTGCATAATAACATACTTTTTCCGGTGCAATATGCTCCGCAACTTTTGCACCAAGCGCAGGCTTATTTCCAAGTCCGCCCGCCGCATACACATCAAAAGTGCCGTCCGCATTGGCAGCAAAACCAAGATCCCGGAAAGTGGCATGTGTTTCGTTTTTCGGCGAACTGCTGAAACTTACTTTTAATTTACGCGGAAACTTCACGGCACGGATAAACTGCATCAGGTATTCCCCCACAGCCTCCGCATAAGGAAGCACGTCAAAATATTCTCCCGGTTCCACACCGGAAAGGGGGGACGCCATGACATTACGCGGAAAATCACCGCCCCCGCCGCGGGAAACCATGCCTGCCGCCCATGCCTGCTCGATCAGCACACATAAATCCTCTGCTTCCAGATTATGAAACTGGACGGACTGGCAGGTGGTCAGCTTTACCAGGTCAATGTGGTATTTTTGTATGGACTGCACAATAAAATCCAGACGCTCCTTTGTGATGCGTCCTCCCGCCATACGCAGCCTCAGCATATGCTTTTTACCGCCGCGCTGCGCATAACTTCCGTATCCGCCGGAAAACCCCTTGTACTCCGGCACGGTCATTTCCCCATTATGAAATTTCATCGTTTTTTCGCGGAACTCATCAAGGTCCGGAAGAAATTCTTTATAATAATCAGTATGCATTGTTTTTCCCCCATTCCTTATGTATTATATATGATTTATAAAAAAAAATCCATATTTTACACAAAAACAACTGGAAATTATGATACAATGAATGAAACCCTGCAGGGGCATAAACTTTAAATTCATCCCAGGGAGGAATTATGCTTACTTTTGATGAAGTCCTCAATTTAAATTATTATAAAAAAACAAGCTACTCCGGCTGGATAAACGGAATGCGTTTTCTGATCAGACGCGAACAGCACGAAGACCAGGATGCCGTCTTCCATGCCTGGGTATGGCCGGGACCCCTGATCTTTGACCTGACAGAGGATGATAAAAAAACAGATTTTACCGCCCCTTTTTCTGATGAAGGAAAACAGGAAGTTGTTGACTGGATTAATGAGCAGTACCTGACGCATGGCGAACTGTGGTCGCAGGAGCACAAAACATTATAGCAGACATAAAAAATGCCCGCCTGCGGCGGACAAAAATCATGGGCTTAAGTGGACTCGAACCACCGACCTCACGCTTATCAGGCGTGCGCTCT
>CAJUND010000008.1:0-104450 GCA_910587655.1 uncultured Agathobacter sp.
GCGGGAACCCCGGAAAGTTTTCCTGCCCGCTGATGCCGAAGGACACGCTTTTTCCCGGTTCTATGTCCTGGTTCCACCCGGCGTTTTTTATGACGCAGCCGTCCGCTGTCTGTCCGCTGGTGACGGCATTCCAGATGTTTGTGATTTTTCCAGTGTACATCATTTCCATTATCCAGTTTTCAATTACTGTGTCCCCGGTGTTCCTGATTTCAACGTCTGCGTTGTAACCGCCCTCCCAGTGTGCAGAAAGGGTGAATGTGACCCTGAAATTTTCCCCTTCAAATATGTCTTCCGTGGTTTTCCCGTCCCACCCGGCCGCTGCCCGGTCCGCCTCCTGCAGGTCCTGCGGAACCGGGACTGCTGTTTCTTCCTGCTGCCCGGCTGTTTTACTGTTTACTGCCGCCCCGGCAGGAACGGATGTAACAGTGACTGCAGCGGCAAGTATGGCTGCCACAAGTATCTTTAATCTTTTTCTCATTTTCATTCTCCTTAGTCTGTTGCTGGTTTGCAGATATATCAGGATATTACCATATATAAGAAAATACTGTCAACTTATTTTATGAACGCTTGAAATATTAATGTGACCTAAAGCGCGTTTTTTTGACGTGAACAGTATCCTTATATTCCAGACACCAGCCCAACCTGATTTTATCAAGCAAATTTGGCCGACACCAAATTCCTGATTCCTATCATAAAATCAAACAAAAAAAACAGCAGGTCCGTCACCTGCCGTCTGTTTGTTCTTTAAAAATATCCATTTGTTGTTTTGCTATGCGACATTTTTACCTCTTAATTACAAAATCCTCTTCTTCCTCAGCCACAACAGTATAACCACACAAATCACCACCATAATACCGCAGACAATCGCAAAACCATGCGCTGTATTTGCAAGCGGCACCCATTCGGAACTGACATTCATTCCGTAAATTCCCGATATAACTGTCGGAATCGCCATAATCAGGGTGATGACCGTCAGGGATTTCATAATATTATTCATGCGGTTGTCAATAACGGAAGAAAGGAGCTCCCTTGTTCCGTTTATAATGTCACGGTAAATGACCGTCATTTCAATCGCCTGCTTGTTTTCCACAATCACGTCGCCAAGCAGTTCCTTGTCCTCCGGGTACTGTTCCAGCCGTTTGTACCTTGTCAGGCGGTCCAGGACCACGCCGTTGGCACGGAGGGACGTCGCAAAATAGACAAGGGTGGATTCCAGCTCGTGAAGCGCAATTAAATCCACCTCTTCCGTATCGTCCCCGACACGTTCCTCGATTTCCGTCCGCATCTTGTCGATAATCCGCAGGTCGCTCTGGTATAAAACCGCAATGCGGTAAAGAATCTGGTATACAAAACGCAGCTTCTTTTTGGTACTGAATTCACGGACACGGTTATTTAAGAACGCCTGCAGCACCGGAGTGTCCTCTGTGCAGACTGTCACGATTTCATCTGCTGTCAGAATGATGCCAAGCGGAATTGTGGTATAGGATTCCTTTTCATGGCGTATTTCAATGGAGGGAATATCCACAAGAATCAGCGTATAGCCGTCCTCCAGCTCAATACGCGAGCTTTCCTCCTCATCCAGCGCCGCCAGCACATCCTCGATATCCACATCAAGCATTTCCGCAATTTGTTTTCCCTCTGCAACACTTGGATTAATCATCTGTATCCAGACGCCGTTTTGCACATCGGTTTCCTCATGCAGCTTTTTGTCGTCTGTCCTGAAATATTTAATCATGGAATCCCCTCCTTTCTGCCTTTTTACAATAAGTTTTTAAGCGATATCTCCAATATGCTCTTTGATTTGTCTAATCTTATTTTCGGTCATCAGCCGAACCTCTTTTACCCTTTTCTTTTATTATATCACCCTGTGCATCTTCCCCACCAGGCTTTTATTCCTTATCATGGAAAGGTTATTCATAAAAATCACATCCGAAACGCCCTTTTCCTCAGCAAGCTCACTGATGCTTCCGGTCCAGTAACGGTAGTCAATCACATAGATTTTCTGGTAATGGTCCACCAGAAACGGAACAAATGCGTTGCCAAAGGATTCCTTTACGACAATGCAGGAACTGTTATCGTCCAGTTCCTTATTCTCTACTACGGTATAAGGATTGTCGCTCGCAATAAATGCGCTGTATTTTAATGAAGCGCTGTAGTTACTCACATCATAAATGACCGGCCAGTCATACTTCTGCCCGTCAGAAGCCGTCACATGTAAAATGCTTTCCGCATGCGGGTAGTACGCCGTAACAACGTCCGGGTTTTTCTTTAATCTTTTGTCTCCCGTATCATTAAAAAAGGAACCGAGAAATCCTTCAAAATCCTTTTTTTCATAGGAATCCAGCTGTTCAGGCTCGATTCCCTTTGCCGCACAGAACTGCTCATAAGCATAATATGCGCCCAGCGTGGTCCAGTGGTGATCGGTACGGAAATACACATATTCATTGCGGTGCGACATTAATGCGTCATAAATGTCCACTGTCTTTACGTTTTCCTTAAGCTTCGACTGGATTGCAAGCATTGCCTCCCGCTGGTTTGTTGAAGCAACTTCCCCCCTGCGGTTATCCGGAAATGTAATTTCTGAACTTAAGGGAATTACCATATTATAAACATCGGCTTTCCCTTTCAGGTTGTCCGCCACTTTATTTACGCTTTTGGCATAATTTTTTGCCACATTGTCCAGATAGGTATACAGCTCAAAGCCGCAGTCCCCAATCGTAATAACCGACTGGTAATCCTTCATTTTTTTATCAGAAGTAATCTCCGGATACATGGTTACAGGCACAGCATTCTCCTGCGTATTTTCTTCTGTTCCCTCTGTCACCGCTGCAGTTTCTGTTGTATTATTTTTCTCTTCTTTTGTTCCCTTCTGTTTATTACAGCCTGCCATCACAGAAACAGACAAAGCCATAACAAAAACTGCTGCACATAATTTTTTACAACGCATTGATTTTCCTCCGGATTAAAATTTTTTAGTCAGTTTATGCAGGTTCCTGTCCGAAATAAAATTGGAAATGTTATAGAGTACAAGCACATCCGAAATCTGCTTTTCGCTCAGATACGCCTTCATATCCCCGTTATAATACCGCAGATCCACCATGTATATATTGTCATAATCCATTGTAATAAGCGGTACAAACGTATTTGCAAAGGAGTCCTTTACCACAAGCAGGTTTTTCTTCGTTTCTGATTTGCGGTCCGGTCCGCTTGAAATATGGACTTCCCCGTAATTGCCGCCAAAGAAATATGCATACTTGTCCTTTTCCTTTAGTTTGGAATTATCAAAACAGCCTTCCATGGTGGTTTTATTGTCAATTATCACCTTACAGTGCGCACCATACGGCGCATGCCCGTTCGGACTGTATGTCCAGATACTGTCAGCGGCAGAATCCGCATCCAGTATTTTGGAATAAAGACTTCCCTTAAAATCACTGCATAACACATTTTTTTCCAGAATATCCTTATCCTCATATAAATTCCCTGTGGCTTCACACCATTTTTTGTAGGCAAGATATGCCCCGTCCATTGTCCAGTGATGGTCTGTCTTATAATAAATATATTCCTTATTGTGTGCAAGCAGTTCCCTGCGCACATCAATAAACTGGTAATCTTCCAGCGCCTTCTCCACCCGGCCTATGTAGGCGGACTGGTTAAAAAGCCTTGCATTTCTTGGAAGCTTTCCTGACATCACAAAACCGGAAGTCGGTACCAGAAGAAACGAAAGACGGTCTTTTTCTATGGTTTCCGACGCTGAATCAAAAAACTCCGTTACCGCCTTAATGTTTCTTGCAACCAGTTTTTCATCCACATCCTCCGGCGTAATCTTTTCAAAATCATAGCCGTCAGCACCCACATAGGCGCCGCCGATATCCGTATCGCCGCAGGCTTTCTGGATACCGGTTTTAACTGTGATCCATTCATCCCTGAAACAAATCTGGTCCCTTAAATATTCCTCCAGCCCGTCCTGAAAATCAGTTGATAAAATATTATCAACAGAAAGCTTCGGCGGCTCTGACAGATAACGGTTTTCATTCGGGGAAAATTTACGGTCAGGCATCAGAAAACTGATTCCCGATACCGCCGCAATAAATACAATAAATAAAACCGTAATCATATATTTTGTCTTTTTCAAACCACACGCCTCCTAAAACCGGAAATAAAGAAACGGATTATAACTGTCCCCCACTAAAAAAGCAAAAGAAACCGTCAGAAGAAGTACCAGTGTAACCGGTTTTCCGACTGCCCATACTTTTTCCAGCCTGTCCATCTTCCATGCAATTTTGCCAAGCCACACCCTGTGGTCAATGGAACAGATGACCAGCGCTGCAAGAAGTACGGCATTGGTGCTTAACAAATAGAAAAAATCACCATCCACTACGGAAACCGCACCGACTCCCACCATGGATTTTAAGTATTTTCCAAGCATCCCGATATCGGTCTGCGCAAAAATCACCCATCCGACTGCAACTAACACCATGCTGTATACATGCCCAATCCATTTTGGGATTTTCTCCAGCCATTTCATCAGAAAAAGCTTTTCCAGCATCAGCAGGATTCCGTAATACAGTCCCCAGAGAACAAAATTCCAGTTTGCCCCGTGCCACAGCCCGGTAAGCATCCACACGACCATAATATTAAAAATCTGGCGTTTCATTCCTTTGCGGTTTCCGCCAAGCGGAATATAGACGTATTCCTTAAACCACGAGCTTAAGGAAATATGCCAGCGTCTCCAGAATTCCGTAATGGTTGCTGACATATACGGAAAATTAAAGTTTTCCAGAAAATAAAAACCAAACATACGTCCCAGCCCAATCGCCATATCCGAATACCCGGAAAAGTCAAAATAAATCTGGAAGCTGTAGGCAACGGCGCCAAGCCATGCGGTTGCCACGGATATTCCATTCATTGCCGAAATGGAATCCCAGAGGCTTCCGATCTGGTTTGCCAGAAGCACTTTTTTTGCAAGCCCCACCGTAAAACGGAATGCTCCCTGGGCAAAATCCTCCATTGTGTTTTTCCGCTTTGACAGCTCCTTTGCCACCGTCTTGTACTGTACAATCGGTCCTGCAATCAGCTGCGGAAACAGCGTCACATATGTCGCAAAATCCAGTATATTACGCTGCGCTGCCACTTCCCCGCGGTAAACGTCAATCGTATAGGACATGGTCTGGAATGTATAAAAGGAAATTCCAATAGGAAGCGCAATATTTAACAGGGAAATCCCGGCTCCAGTGATGCTGTTGATATTTCCTATGACAAAATCCGCATACTTAAAAAAACCGAGGATTGCAAGGTTTCCGAACAAATCAAATACAAGTACCGCCTTTGCTATCCCCAGATTCTCTTTCTTTTTAAACCGCTCAATCAGCCGCCCGTTCGTATAATCAAATACCGTTGAAAACAGCATGATAAGCACATATACCGGTTCCCCCCATGCATAGAATATGAGGCTTGCCGCCATCAGTATGAAATTTCTGATTTTTGACGGGCAGATATAATAAACCAGCAGAACGAGCGGTAAAAATACCATTAAAAATACAAAACTGCTAAATACCATGTTATTTAAACGCTTTCTCTATGATTTCATTCGCCTTGTCAGCATCCCCGGACACACAGAGAATGACATAGTTCCCCTCCTGTTTTAAAACAGCATCCTCCACGCGCTTTGCCTCTTCCGCTTTGTATGCCTTAAACGATGCAGTCTGGTCATCGAGATGCTCCTGCACTTTTTTTAAGGTTTCGCCTGCCGCCGCTGCATCTTTGGAAGTAAACACAGCAACTTCCTCTGCTGTTGAGCCGCTTCCCATGTACATAACGGAATCTGTATTTTCCGGAACTTCAATATACATGGATATGGTATCCGCATCCACGGATTCCAGCTTATCCTCATACGTAATCTCATTTACCAGCGACTCTGCCAGGGCAGCCGCATCAATCTCCTTTGCTGAACTCCCGCACCCTGCCATAATAACTGCAAAAGCAGCTGCAATTCCCCAAATTTTTTTCATATAGCACCTTTCCTTCCTCTATAATGTCCACACACAACTATACTCTCGTACACCATTTCTGTAAAGGCGGTTTTTCATATTTAAAAAAATCTTAACTAATCTTCACTCCCGGAATACTTTTCACTCTGTGCACGGATTAACTCACTGTCGTCAAAATAGTTGATTCTCATTGCTGTTTTTACTTCGGAAAGCGTCTTCGCTGCCGTTTCCCTTGCGGTATCGCTTCCTTTTTTCAGGATATCATAAACCGCCGGAATATCCTTTTCAAATTCCGCCCTTCTGGCACGGATTGGTGCAAGTTCCTCCTGCATAACGGCATTCAGGAATTTTTTGATTTTTACATCTCCCAGTCCGCCCTTTTTATAGTGTTCCTTAAGTTCTTCCAAATTATGATAATCCGGAAGATATTCTTCAAAATGTGCAGGTCTGCTGAATGCATCCAGATATGTGAAAACACAGTTTCCCTCGATATGCCCCGGATCTGACACCTGGATATGCAGCGGGTCTGTGTACATGCTCATAATTTTTTTCTTAACATCCGCTTCGGTATCGGAAAGATAGATGCAGTTTCCAAGGGATTTGCTCATCTTCTGCTTCCCGTCCGTCCCCGGAAGACGCATGCAGACTTCATTTTCCGGAAGCAGCGCCTCCGGCTCCACCAGCACTTCGTCATAGATTGAATTAAATTTACGCACGATTTCCCTGGTCTGTTCAATCATTGGAAGCTGGTCTTCCCCAACCGGAACGGTCGTCGCCTTAAAAGCGGTAATATCCGCCGCCTGGCTGATGGGATAAGTGAAAAATCCCACCGGAATACTCGCTTCAAAATTGCGCATCTGGATTTCTGATTTTACGGTCGGATTTCTCTGCAGCCGCGACACCGTTACCAGGTTTGCGTAAAAAAAGGTAAGCTCGGTAAGCTCGGAAATCTGTGACTGGACAAACAGTTTGGCCTTTTCGGGATCCAGACCGCAGGACAGATAATCCAGCGCAACCTCAATGATGTTCTGCCTTACTTTTTCCGGGTTCTCAAAATTATCCGTCAGCGCCTGAGCATCTGCTATCATAATAAAAACCCTGTCATATTCCCCGGAATTCTGCAGTTCCACCCTTCTCCTCAGGGAACCCACATAATGTCCCACATGCAGCCTGCCTGTCGGGCGGTCCCCCGTTAATATAATTTTTGACATTTCCATCCTCCTGCTTTACCATTTACTGTCAGTTCAACTTTAGCAAATGAATTCTTCTGTGTCAATACATTATGATATCCCTTATCTTCTGCGGCTGCCATCACGCCTTCTTCCATTATTTTCCCGGCGGTCCCAGCCCTCGCGTGAGCCGTGGTTTTCCTGTCTGGAATGCCCCTCCTTATTGCTGTCAGCCCTGAAATGCCCTTCATGCCTGGCATGGTTTTCCTGTCTGGAATTTCTGCCGCTGTGGCGGCGTTCATTCCCCTCCTGCCTGTGCGGTTCCTCGGATACCTGCCGTTCTTTCTTCCGGCCGATATATACATTCCATTTCATGTATGCTTCCTGGGCATTTTTCGATCTGTATATCACTTCCCGCTGCTCTCCCGCAACCTCACTGATGGTGTACCAGCCCCTGTCGTATTCAAACTCAGCCGTTTTTCCCTCAACCTCCTTGTTTCCCAGTATAAATTTATGTATTGCCTGCTGTGCCATTCCCATCCTCCTGTAATACATATTCCGCTGCCTTTTTCAGATTTTCATCTTTTTGTGTTTCCTCATTCTTAAGAAGCTCCCGCGCCTCTTCCCTGGTAAATAATTCCCGCAGCTTTACCTGATGGTTGTCCACCGGGATATAGGACACCTTTGATTTGTCAAACACACTGCTGAGCACGTAATACGGCACGCCTGCCTCTCCCCTGCTGGCAGAAAGCGAAACAATGTTGTCCACCCTGCATACTCCCTGTGTTTCACTGTAAATAATCTGCTTTTTCTCAAACATATGCTTCTTTACCTCTAACATGATACATATAACGTCCATGAGACATTACGAATATCATACCACATATGATCCTTTTTTTCAAAAGCCATTTTCTGACCCTGTAATTTTTTCTTTTTCTGGATATACACATATAGTCAGATGGGATGATACTATTGGATAACAGACATAAGGAAAAAGGAGAACACAACATGGCAAAAATTCTTTATATCTATAACAGCCAGGTCTATGCGAACATTACAAACAAATGCGACTGCGCCTGTACCTTCTGCATCCGTTCCCAGATGGACGGTGTTGGAAATGCTGATACGCTCTGGCATGAAAAAGAACCGGAGCTGGAAGACATATATGCTGCAATTGATGCGTTTGATTTTTCCGGCTACCGGGAATTTGTTTTCTGCGGCTACGGCGAGCCTACATGCGCACTGGAACACCTGCTTGCCAGCGCCCGTTACGTAAAAGAAAAAACAAATCTTCCCATCCGTTTAAACACCAACGGCCTTGGCTGCCTTTACCACAAAAGAAATATCATTCCCGAACTGGCGGAAGTGATTGACAGCGTTTCCATCAGCCTGAACGCAGCAGACGCCGGGGAGTACCAGAAAGTAACCCGCCCGGCGTTTGAAAATGCCTATGAGGCAATGCTTGATTTTGCAGAGGAATGCAGTAAAGCCATCGCACACACGCAGCTTTCCGTTGTGGACGTCCTGCCGGAAGCAGACATTGAAGCCTGCCGCAGGATTGCCGAAAGCCGCGGGGTTCCCCTGAAAGTCCGCGCATTTGAACACAGTGAAAACTAATCCTTAAAAAGGTCTGTGGAATAATATCTGTCCCCGCTGTCAGGAAGAAGCGCAACTATGGTTTTTCCTTCATTTTCCGGTCTTTTTGCCAGCTCTACTGCCGCGGACACTGCTGCACCGGAGGAAATTCCCACCAGCACTCCTTCCTCTTTTGCAATAAGCTTTCCATATGCAAAGGAATTTTCATTGGAAACAGGAATAATTTCATCATATATTTCAGTGTTTAAGGTGTTTGGGACAAATCCGGCACCGATTCCCTGAATCTTATGCGCACCGGCTTTTCCGGTGGAAAGCACCGCCGATGATTCCGGCTCAACTGCCACAATCTTTACATCCGCCTTTTTTTCTTTTAAAAACTCCCCGACTCCGCTGATAGTTCCCCCGGTTCCGACACCTGCAACAAAGATATCCACTTCCCCGTCGGTATCCTCCCAGATTTCCGGACCCGTTGTTTTTTTATGCGCCGCCGGATTTGCCGGATTTTCAAACTGTTCCGGTATAAAACTGTCCTTAATTTCCTTATGAAGTTCCTCTGCCTTTTCGATTGCCCCTTTCATTCCCCTGCTCCCGTCGGAAAGCACAAGCTCCGCGCCATATGCCTTAATAATATTACGGCGCTCCACGCTCATGGTTTCCGGAAGCACGATAATCAGACGGTATCCCTTGGCTGCTGCTATTGCTGCAAGCCCGATTCCGGTATTGCCGGATGTCGGTTCAATAATGACGGAACCCGGCTTTAATTTCCCGTCCGCCTCTGCCTGCTCAATCATTTCTTTTGCAATCCGGTCCTTAACGGAACCTGCCGGATTAAAATACTCCAGTTTTGCCAGAAGTCTTGCCTTAAGTCCCAGCCGCTTTTCAATATTTTTCAATTCCACAAGCGGTGTGTGCCCGATTAATCCAAGTGTTCCTTCATAAATATTTGCCATATCATTTCCCTCCTTATTTTTGCATTGCCGGACCATGAATACCCGGCCTGATATTTAATGTCCTATTTTCATACTGTTATAGTAGGAATTAATGATTAATAATGAATATACACCAGTTTTTCCCTCATGTCAACAAAACAAATAACAAAATATTCCTTTTTTGTACATAATTACCACAAAACTGTTGATTTTTATGCCTTTCTTTGTTAATATGTTTTTAAGTGCAGAGGTAAAAATATTATGGTTAAAAATATAAGTTTTGATATCGCAGCGCTCCTTTTGCTGCTGCTGATTTTGCTATCCTGTATCATACGCAGAATGACAAACGGCATACCAAACCGTCTGTTTCTTATTCTGGTGTCTTTTGTGCTGTCATCAACAATATTTGATATCTGGGCAGTATCCCTTGACAATGCGGGCAGTACGAATTTCCCTGCGCTGTATGCTGCGCATTCCGGGTATCTTTTAATACACAGCCTTGTTACGTCTGTATACCTGCTCTTTGAAATTGCCCTGACCGACACATGGCATAAACTGCGCAAAGGTTTTCTGCTGCAGTTTCTGCTGTGGGCACCGTGCATTGCCGTAACCGCCCTTCTGGTAACAAATCCGTTTACCGGATGGATTTTTACGGTTGAA
Source organism: uncultured Agathobacter sp. (assembly GCA_910587655.1). Classification (GTDB taxonomy): domain Bacteria; phylum Bacillota; class Clostridia; order Lachnospirales; family Lachnospiraceae; genus Roseburia. Next base: position 10,342 of record CAJUND010000008.1, read on the forward strand.
AACGGCTACACACGCGGTCCGGGCTTTTTTGTTCTCTATATTACCACCGTTATTCACTCCGTTTATTTTATTGCCTATTTATCACGTTACCGTAAGCTGTTCACACGTTTCAAACTGCTTACTATAAGCGCCTATCTCCCTGTCGGGATTACTGCGATGGTAATCCAGATGTTTTACCCGTCGCTGCTGGTGGAAATGTTTGCAGGTGCATTAAGCGTTCTTTTAATCAGCATCGGCGTCCAGCGGCCGGAGGAGGTTGTTGACTCGGCAACCCTTCTGATGAAACACAGTGCGTATGCTTCCGATATGAAACGTACTTTTTACAACCATAAGCATGTAACCATTGTCATGCTGAATATCGGCAATTACGCATCCATACATTCCATGATGGGATATGATTTTGCCATCCAGGCACTCGATGTGGTTGCTTCCAGAATACGCGAGGTAAATAAACATACGGGCGGAAAAGCGGATCTGTACTATCTGGACACCGGAAGGTTCCGTATGGTTTTTAACCGGAAATATTACGAAAACGCTGCTGACGCCGCACATCTGCTTATGGATGTATTAAAAAATTCCGACTTCAGCGGACTTGATATTGACCTGATGCCATTTATCGTGCTTGCGCGCTGTCCGGAGGATATCGGCAATTTTGATTCCCTCATGCGCCTTGGGGCGGATTTTCATATCAGAAACCAGTTCAGCGGGACGGTTATGACTGCAGACGAGGCATTCAGCAAGAACACGCTGGAAATTCAGAACCATATTGATGAGATTATTAACCGGGGATTCCAGAATCATAATTTCCAGGTATATTACCAGCCAATTTATTCCATCGAACATGACGAATTTGTATCTGCAGAAGCGCTGCTTCGGCTGTACGATGAAAAACACGGTTTTATTTCACCGGAAATCCTGATTCCTGCCGCTGAAAAAAGCGGGGCAATCCATAAAATCGGGGCGTTTGTTTTTGAAGAAGTCTGCCGTTTTATTTCCAGTGATAATTTTAAACTCCTGAACCTGAAATACATTGAAGTGAATCTGTCCGTTGCGCAGTGCATGCACCGTGACCTTGCCGATAATATATTAACAACCATGCACCAGTACCATGTGCCAAGCGACAAAATCAATCTGGAAATTACGGAAACAGCCGCTGCCAATACGCAGAAGATTATGACAGAAAACCTGAATAAACTAAACGCTGCAGGCATCAGTTTTTCACTGGACGATTACGGAACCGGGTATTCCAATATGAAACGCGTCATCCAGCTTCCGCTTAAAATCATAAAGCTGGACAAATCCTTTGTGGATGAACAGCATAACCCGAAGATGTGGATTTTCCTTCAGAATACGGTAAAAATGATTAAGGACATGGAAATGGAAATCGTGGTGGAAGGAATTGAAACCGAAGAAATGTTGCGTGCATTCACGGATTTAAAATGCGATTTTATCCAGGGGTATTTCTTTTCCAGACCAATACCGGAGCAGGATTTTGTAAAATTCATCGCCAGTGCGCAGATGAAAAAACAGCAGTTATAACAGCGGCTGTCCCTACTGGGACAGCCGTTTTGCAAGCTCCTGCAGGCTGCCTGTTTTCTCATTCAGGCGTTCAATTGTATGTTCATTTTCCATGCATTCCCCAAATGTAGCGTTGGTATGGGACGCCACCTGCTGGGAAATCGCGGAAATCGTCTGGATACTGTCAGAAATCACACGGTTTGCCTCTGCAAGCTCATCCACAACTGCTGTCAGGCTTCCGGAATGCTGTTCGATGCTTTCTGTATTTGCAGAAATCTGTTCAAAACTGTGTGCCGTATCTCCCACAACTGCATTCTGCACTTTCACCTGTTCAATCATGTTTTCAATGATATTTACCACCCTGCCCAGTTCATCTGACACATCCCTGATCATTCTTTCAATATTAACCGTCGCTTCCTTGGTCTGGGATGCCAGCCCGGATATTTCTGACGCAACAACCGCAAAACCGCGTCCGGAGTCCCCTGCACGTGCCGCCTCTATGGAGGCATTGAGAGAAAGCATGTTCGTCTGGGATGTAATATTGTTAATCATCTCCAGAATGGAAAACATCTGTTCCATGGAATTCTTCAGATGCTTCATCTCTGCTGCCACCTCAACATTGGTCCGCTCTGTCTGGTCCACCTGCTCCACCAGACGTCCCAGGTTCTCATTTCCGGTATGTATTGCCTGGCGTGCTTCTGTCATATTGTCTGCAATCCTGTCAGCAGCATCCTGTACGCTTTCAATTTTTCCCGCAATGGCATTCGTCTGTTCGAGCTGCTTCTGTACTGCTTCCGCCGTGTCCGTGGCTCCTCCGGTCAGCTCCTCCATCGCTCCCTTTGTATTCTGGATGGATCTGCTTAACTCCTGCATTTCACTGGAAACCACATCCATGGTCTCTGCTATTTTTGCGGAAATCTGCAGATTTTTCCCCAGCAGTTCATCCGAACGTTCTTTTGCATCTGCAATCCGGTCTGTTTCCATCTTATCCAGCTGGGAAGAAACCCGCGCCGTATAGTAGGAAATCACGCCGATTACCGTCAGCAGTGCAAGCTGAATTTCTGACGAGGCAATCTCTTCTGCAGTAAATCCGTCCCTTCCATAATAGAATATTATATAGATTATATTCACCAGAACAACGGCAATTCCGATTTCCAGCGCATAACGTCTGTCATTATAAATGGTTATGGCTATCAGCATGGGAATGACATATACATAGGTCTGCGGGTTGTCTGTTGTAAACAGAATTGAAACATAAAACACCGCATATCCGATGGAGATTAAGTGTCTGACTGCCGGATGCGCCCTGTTGGTTTTGTAACACATCTGTTCCAGCACCACCGGGATATATCCCAGTGCCACAAGTATAATCCAGTAAAGCAGCGATTTGGAACCCTTCACCACTTCCAGCAGATATGCCGCCACTAACAGTGTTGACACCATCAGATGGCAGTTAATCGCTGTCCGGTTAGCCTTTGCCAGGCGTTCATTTACTTCCATTTTGTTTTCTCCTCTGTTCTCAAACTTTCCTTATTTTATTTAAAGGCATTCAGGGGTTTTTGTCAATAGATATTGACATTACATCTGATTTAGGTAAAAATCTGTATAAAAGCATTTGGAAAGGAAGACAGAGCATGAAAAAGATTTTAGTATTAACCGATACCCAGAATGACTTTATCTCCGGCGTTCTTGGAAACCAGGAATGCCAGACAGCCGTTCCCGTTATCTCAAAAATCATTGCAGACGGTGAATATGATATGGTTTTTGCCACAAGGGATACCCACGGTTCCGGTTACCTGGATACACAGGAAGGCAGGAAACTTCCGGTCATCCACACCGTGGAAGACACAAAAGGCTGGGAAATCCATGATGATATCATGGCATCTCTTTCAGAAAAGTTTAAAGAACGTTTAAATGATAAACTCACCATAGTAAACAAAGGGCAGTTTGGCAGTATCGCACTTGCCGAGCGGATTGCAGACTGCCTCAAAAAATTTCCGGGGGAAGAAGCGGAAATTCATTTTACCGGATTTTGTACGGGCATCTGCGTCATCAGCAATGTCATGATCGTAAAAGCAAAGCTGCCGGAAGCAAAGGTCTGCGTGATTGAAAAGGCCTGCGCCTGCGTGACACCGGAAACACATAAAACAGCAATTGAAGCCATGAAAACCTGTCAGGTGGATATACTGTAACCAGAGGAGAATACCATGAAACTAAACCAGATTATTAAAAGCCTGCTGGAGCAGGATATGTACAAATTCAGTATGGGACAGGCCATTTACCACCAGTTCAGCGATTACAAGACGACCTGGACATTTCACTGCCGTAATACGGACGTTTGGTTTACACCGGAAATGGTGGAGGAAATCCGTAACCAGATCCAGGCATACTGCAGTCTGAGATTTACAGAAGATGAGCTTGCCTATCTGAACCATATCACATGGATCAAAGGGTCCTATGTGGATTTCCTGCGGCTGTGGCAGCCCAGATTCGAGGATTTTGAAATCTCAGATACCAGTGACTGCGGACTGGCCGTTGAGACAAAAGGAACCTGGCTCAACACTTCCATGTATGAGATTCCGGTTTTAGCCATTATAAACGAAGTATACTTCCGGATGGCGTATGATTACAGCAAACTTTTTGAAAGCTTCAGAAAACGTCTGGATACGAAAGTACATACGCTCCAGCAGGAATTACAGCTTGGCGCATTCAGTGAGTTTGGAATGCGCAGGCGGCTGTCTGCCGAGGCACAGTCCCTTGCCGTGCAGACATTAAGCGAACATGCGGATTCCTATATAAATTCAAGATTTGTGGGCACCTCCAATGTATACCTGGCTAAGAAATTTTCCCTGACGCCGGTTGGAACGATGGCACATGAATGGATTATGTGCGTGGGGCAGGGCTGTCATAAACATAATCCCGCTTACTCCAACTGGTATGCATTAAACGCATGGATACGCGAATACGGTATCTTAAACGGCACAGCGCTTACGGATACCATAACAACCGACTGCTTTTTAAAAGACTTCCAGCTTACCTTTGCGACTCTTTTTTCCGGGGTGCGCCACGACAGCGGCGACCCGTTTGCATGGGGCGACCGGATGATTGCGCATTACAGAGAGCTTGGCATTGACCCGTCCGCAAAAACCCTGCTGTTTTCCGACAGTCTTGATTTTAAGCGTGCAAATGATTTATATTCTTATTTTAAGGACCGGGCAAAAGTTGCTTTTGGCATCGGCACTTATATTGCCAATGATACGGACGCCCCGGCGTTAAATATTGTAATGAAAACAACGGCATGCAACGGAATGGATGTTGCCAAGATTTCTGATATTTCCGGAAAAGGTATGTGTAAAAATGCAGATTATACAGAGTACCTGCTAAGGTGCATTGACTGGAGAATGAAACATTAAGAACGGGTATTTGCGGGGCGGTATTCCATGAATGCCGCCCCGTATTTTTATGACAGTCCGATTTCCTTTACGGCATCATCCAGCTTTTTAAACTGCGGAATCATGGTTTTTAACGCGGCAGCAAGCGCGTCGTCTGCGCCCTGCTGCAATGCGTTTGAAAACTCTGTAATCGCTGCGTTAAATGCCGTCTTTTCAATCCGCACTTTATCTTTGTTCAGCAGGTCCATGGTACTGTTCAGTACCTGGACTTCCCAGTTGACTGCATCGGTAATGCTTTTTACCAGCTTGTCGGTGTCTTCTTTGCGGTCTCCGCTTAATTCCTGGACGGCGATTTCCATGTTACCGACCAGACGTGAATTAAATCCGGCTAAAACTTCAAGCGCCTCTTTCTGTTCTTTTAAATTTTCTTCCATAGTGTCCTCCCTGACTGTTATTATTTTTCAGTATACATAATGCCTATATTATTTTACAGGTATTTACTGCCTCTATAATGGTCTTTGCCATATAATCCGTCATTTCATCCGTCATACCAGGATAAACGCCCACCCAGAAGGAATTATTCATAATATACTCTGTGACCTCCAGGCTTCCGGACACCCGGTATTCCCCGGTATCACGCATTGCATCAAAGCACGGCTGTTTTACGATATTTCCGGAAAACAGAAGCCTTGTCTGTACATGATGCTCCTCGATGTATTTTGTTATGTCATTTCTCTTTAATCCGCTTTCCGGCTTTACACTGATTAAAAAACCAAACCATGACGGAATACTGTTCTCTGCCGGTTCCGGCAGAAGCAGCTTGTCAGAAACACCTTCCAGTGCTTTGTAAAGACGTTCCCAGTTATGCCGCCGCCTTTCAATGAACGACGGAAATTTTTCCAGCTGCGCGCAGCCAACTGCCGCCTGCATGTCCGTCACTTTCAGGTTGTAGCCGAAATGGCTGTAGACATATTTGTGGTCGTAGCCCTGCGGAAGCTGCCCGTATGTGCCGTCATACCGGTGTCCGCAGAAATTATCATGCCCGGACGGACAGATGCAGTCGCGTCCCCAGTCACGGAATGAAAGAATCAGCCGGTGCAGAAGCGGGTTGTCTGTGTATACGCAGCCGCCCTCGCCCATTGTCATATGGTGCGGCGGATAAAAACTGCTTGTTCCGATATCGCCCCAGGTGCCGGTATATTTCGTTACGCCGTCAATCGTATATTTTGTACCGAGGGCGTCGCAGTTATCCTCCACCAGCCACAGGTTATGTCTGTCACAGAACGCTTTAACTGTTGCAAGGTCAAACGGATTACCCAGCGTATGTGCAATCATGACTGCCTTTGTTTTTTTTGTATATGCCGCTTCGAGTTTTGTCACATCAATATTGTACTGCGGAACCGTGGCATCCACAAAAACCGGAACCGCCCCGTACTGGATGACCGGGGTAATGGTTGTCGGAAACCCGCAGGCAACGGTTATGACTTCATCTCCTCTTTTAATCTGTCTCTCCCCCAGCTCCGGGGCAGTCAGCGCCATAAACGCAATCAGGTTTGCAGAAGACCCGCTGTTTACCAGATGCGCATATTTGATTCCAATCCAGTCTGCAAATTCTTTTTCAAATTTTTCGGAAAATCTTCCTGTAGTCAGCCAGAAATCCAGGGTGGCATCCGTCAGGGCGCACATTTCCTTTTCATCAAACACGCGTCCTGCATAGCTGATACGCTCCCCCTCCCGATAGGGTTCTTTTTTCTCCTTAAAATCATGGTAATACTGTGTCACCAGTTCCTTAATCCGGCTTCTTGCCTCTTCCTCATTTTTCCATTCTGCCATTTTAAAATTCTCCATTTCCTATAATCATTCCGGGAAGCATGAAATACTGCCGCATTTATACTTTCCATGGCGCCGTGCCGCTGTCCCAGAGCTTTTCAAGGTATTCCCTGTCGTGGATATTATCCATCGGCGACCAGAAACCGGAATGCTTGTATGCCGCCATCTGTCCGTCCGCTGCCAGACGCTCGAACGGTACCGTTTCCAGCATCGTACTGCCGTCCCCAAGGTATTCATACACACCGGGTTCCATAACCATAAAGCCAATGTTGACCCATGCCTGGTCGGAACGCGCCTTTTCCTTAAAGCCCAGCACCTGGTTTTCTTCCGCATCCAGCTGCAGCGCCCCGAACCGGCCCTCCGGCTGTGTGGTGGATATGGTAACTGTTTTTTTCTGCTTACCGTGGAACTGCAGCAGCTTATCTATATCCACATCCGAAACACCGTCCCCATAAGTCAGCAGAAACGGTTCCTCGCCAATATAATCCCTGACCTTTAAGATTCTACCTGCCGTCAGGGTTTCCAACCCGGTATCCACCAGGGTCACCTTCCAGGGCTCGCTGTTTTTCACCAGCACCTGAGCCCTCTGGTTTTTCAGGCAGATTTCTATCTGACTGTTGTTCCTGTAATAATTGACAAAATATTCTTTTATCATATGCCCCTTATAACCGCAGCATACGATAAATTCCCGGAATCCGTATGCGGCATACTGCCTCATGATATGCCATAAAATCGGTCTTCCCCCGACTTCCACCATGGGCTTGGGGCGAAGCCTGGATTCCTCACTGATTCTTGTTCCTTTTCCACCTGCCAGGATTACTACTTTCATGCGGTTTACTCCATTAAAAATTCCTGTATCTGCGCTTCCATACACTCCCTGATGTTTTTACCATCCTGGTATGTTTTTGTCCATTCAACTGTTTTTTCCACAGCTTTTTTGATGTTCCATCTGGGTTTCCACCCGATTTTACTTTTTATAAGGGAACAGTCCAGTTTCAGAAACGAAGCCTCATGCGGCCCCCCGTCGCTGACATTTTTCCAGGATGCCCCATGCCATGCACTGCAGAAAAGGTCTGCCAGTTCCCCGGCTGTAATGCAGTCGTCCTCCTGCGGACCCACGTTATAATATCCCTGCATTTTAGCAGACTGTGCCTGTTTTTCCACAATCATAAGATACGCCATTAAAGGCTCCAGCACATGCTGGAACGGACGGATGGAAGCCGGATTTCTGATTATAATCTCTTCCCCTGCCATGGCGGCACGCACACAGTCCGGTATAATGCGGTCCTTTGCAAAATCACCGCCGCCAATTACATTACCTGCCCTCGCGGTGGATACTGCAGTTCCTGCTTCTTCCAGAAATGATTTTTTATAACTGTGCGTTATCAGTTCAGAGCAGGACTTGCTGTTAGAATACGGATCGTATCCGTCCAGCGCATCCGTTTCCCGGTAGCCCCAGCTCCATTCCCGGTTTTCATATACCTTATCCGTGGTAACATTTAATACCGACATAACACCCTCTGTACTGCGCACACACTCCAAAAGGTTTACGGTTCCCATCACATTTGTTTCGTAGGTATAAACCGGATTCCGGTAGCTTTCCCGCACAATCGGCTGTGCGGCAAGATGAAATACCAGCTCCGGCCTGCATTTATTAAATATGCTTTTTAAATGGCTGTAATCCCGGATATCCCCCTCTACGGAATCCATATGTTCCCCTGCAGAAGACAGCTCAAACAGGTTTTCCCCTTCCGGCGGCAGCGCATAGCCGGTAACGTTTGCACCTGCCATTTCAAGCATGGTGCAAAGCCAGCTTCCCTTAAAGCCGGTATGTCCGGTGACCAGTACATTTTTTCCCTTGTAAAAATCCATTGTTTCCATTAATTCTAATCCTCCCATACCTTCCACGGTGCCAGTCCCACTGCCCACAGGTGTTCCAGCCATGTCTTGTCCCTGATTGTTTCTACCGGGGACCAGAATCCTTCGTGACGGTATGTCTGCACGGTTTCTGTTCCTGCCAGACAGTCCATCAGGGTGGTGCCCAGCGGATGCTGCAGATGCTGCAATGCGCGCGGCTCCAGTACCATGCTGCAGGCATTAACCCAGGCGTCCTGCCCGCCTCCGCTGTTATTACTGCCGGTTCCCCTGTAAGTTCCGTCCGGTTCCAATGAAAGTATTTCATTTCTTCCGGTCGGATGTGCCACTGCAAAGGTTGCCGACATACCGGATTCCTTATGAAACTTTACCATTTCCCCGATATCAATATCCGACAGACAGTCCCCGTATGATACCAGTACCGGCTCGTCCCCCACGTATTCACGCGCCATGTACATCCGCTCCAGAACCGAGGAATTTCTTCCGGTATCTATAATGGATACCTTCCAGTCCTCGGTCTGTTTCCTGTGAACCTCAACCTGGTTTGTCTGTAAATCCACTGTAATATCTGACTGGTAAACATAAAAATTGAGGAAATAATCCTTTATCACATCCCCCTTGTAGCCGGTGCAGATAATAAAGTCATGGTACCCGTAATGGTCGTACTGCTTCATAATATGCCACAAAAGCGGCCGTCTGCCGATTTCCGCCATTGGCTTTGGCATTTTTTCATCTTCTTCAATTAAGGTACTTGGCAGACCTCCTGCCAGAATAATTACTTTCACTTTTGTTCCTCCATTCAGCTGTCAGTATTTTCGTGCATTTCCTGCTTCTTTTTTATAAAGTTATGATAAATCCTGTCAGTATCAAACTCCGGCATATCCTGGCAGACAACTTCAAATAAACATCGAATCTCCTCCGGAGTTTTTTCCAGTTCATCTGCTATCTCATCGAGACTTTTCTGTTTTTTAATTTTCTGGTAAATTAATGATGCTGTATGGAACACTTCACCTTCTAAACGCCCTTCTTTTCTGCCTTCTTTTCTGCCTTCTTTTCTGCCTTCTTCTCGTCCTTCTTCCCTGCTGTCAGCACGCTCAAGCATCAACTGTCTGTCAAATGTATAATCCAGTCTCACCACTTTTACCACCTCCATACGGTGCTTTATCAGAAAATCCCGGAGCACATTTTCCTCTATACAACAATCAATCGCCATCTCAATTGCATGCTCCAGTTCCTCATCTTTAAACTCCCGGTGAAATTTACGTACATAATCTACAAACACCATATATTCTCTTAAAAAAGAACATTTGTTAAGAAGTTCCCTGTTCTTTCCGTAATTAATATTGTATACCCTGCAGGTCAGTTCCAGCTCCGGATTTTCCACCGGATGCACAAATGCATCTGAAAGTCTCATATCATACTGCTCCGGCTGTGCCTCTTCCCCGTTGTAAAACACTGCAAAACGTGGTGTCGGAATTTTCACCTGCCTGCGTCCGTAGATATTTTTATCCTTGATCATCCTCTCCAGAATATTTGAAAAATAAACCAGGCTGCGTACCGGCATATTCGGGCAGATACTTGACTGGTGTTCATATACGCTTAAGTTCATATCCAGCATAAAGGATGCGTCATTGTGCACTGTCAGGGAAATCCCCCTGTCCAGTGTGCAAATCTCCACAAGATCCGGATCCGTGTAATCAGAATGGTTCACTGCATTATATAGTTCCAGTGCATTCCTCCTGTCCTCCATCAGCATGCTGAAAACGTCACTTTTGTACTCTCTGTTTCCTGCCATATGATTCTCCTCCTTTGCAATACACGTACAGCAGGAAAACCATTGTACATCCATTTTCTTATTTGTCTGTATCTCCCGTCAGTTTCCTGCTTTTAATTGTAAAATTTTGAAAATAAAAGCATGAATTTTCGGGATTTGTATGATATCAGCTTTATGAAATGAAATCCGGATATGCTGCCATCCCTATGGCAGTGTGAAATTATGCTTTGAAAGAATTATAACATTTGAAGGAGGGAAATGCAATAACTCCCCTCCCAATAAATACAATATGCCCTGTATCATTATAGCAGTTAATCAGCCAGGTACTTCATGACAGATTCAAATCTAATTGTATATTACCGCATCAGATACGATTCCATAGCCATGGGACTCTGAATGATACTCTACCGTAAGCAACATACAATTGTTAATAGCTATATCAGTTTCTGAAAAAGGTTTTTTTGTTTTCCCCAGTTCAGACGATGTATAAACAACTTTGTCATCAGCCTTTATTACAATATATCCTGTAACATCACTGTATGCATTTTCTTCCATGGAAAACCCGCATTTTAGAAGAGAATATTCTTCATTAAGATTAAATGTAACGAAAGAATCACTTTCTTGAAATTCTATTGCGTTTACATATGTATTCCCATATGAATCTGTTTCGCTGTCCGGAAAATCAACTCCATGGGAATCAACCACCCGCTTATTCTTCAAATCCGTTTTATCCTGAATGATTTTCCCCACATATGCTCCATCCTCTTTAATCGTTAATGAACGGTCTGAACCCAGTAAGCTGTCAATAAAACTTTTATCAAAATATTCACGGCCATCAATTATCGCCATGGATTTTTTTGAATTAAGCGACACTTCCTCACCGTCTACGGATAATCGTAAATCTCTGAATTTAAATATTGGAGTATCTCCCATCTGCTCTTTTAATTCGTCCAGTTCTTTAACTGTGTCCTTCAGCTGCTTGGCATACCGGTCATTGGATACCATCAGATTCTGATATTCTTTAATGAAACCATCCATATTATTTATATTAACCGTATTGTTATCACCTGTTATTTCTTCAATTGAATTCTGGAGATTTTTTTGAAATTTTTGCTGTCCATACGATGAACCGACAAAAGCGGCTGAAACGGTTGCTGCCGCACCAAGTGCTGCTGCAATTAAAGTAATTCTGTTTGTTTTATTCAATGTATTCCCTTCCCTCTTTTGTATAATTAAATCCCAAATTAACTGTTATTTTCCAAAGTACTTCTTAACCCTTTCACCAATGATAAAATAATTTTTATCTCATATTCGGAGCAGGTGTTCAACTCCTGAAATAAAACATTCCTTATTTTTAAGTCTTCTGCCATTTCGGGATAGAAAACCTGACAAAGCGGCAGGTCAAGTTCTCTGACCAGAAGATATAAAATTTCAAATTTGGGATTACCAGTATTATTTTCTATATCTATAATTGTTCTTTTACAGACACCAATCTTCTCTGCTAAAGCCTCCTGGGACAAATGCCTGCTTTTTCTCGTCGTGCGGACTACATCACCCAGCGCTTCTCCTATATGATTCACTGTGACTCACCTCGCATATATTATATAATACACTATTTAAAAGAACAATTAGTTTAAATTCGTTATAAAGTGTACTCAATTTCACCTTCCCGTTATTTTTTGTTAATTTCTTTCAATGATAAAAACAAAAGTGTTAAGCCGCAGGTTTTCAACCAGAGCTTAACACCATTTGTTTTTATATATGATATCAAAACCATACTGAAGGTTTTCACTAATAAAAAATTTCCATTAAAGCTTCACTCCCCGGACAATCCCGTGCCGCAGTTCGCCATCAATCCAGCTGTCCATATCCTCCTTAAAAAACATATATCCTTTCGCAGCCGATGTGTAAAAATGATAATCTTCCAGCAGTCTGCAGATGTCCTTCTCTGCATTTTTGCGGTGATATGCACATACGGCGCACTTTACCTTCCTGCTGTTTTCAAGAACCTTTAACGCACCTTTTAAAGCAGGTATCTCGGCTCCCTCCACATCCAGCTTCAGAAAATTAATATGTCCTTCCTCAACAAAGCTGTCTATGCTTATATGGTTTTCATCATCCGTATCCCCCAGCATTTTTTCAATAATTACCACCTTGTCCGCCCAAGGTTCAAATGTTTTGTTTAATGCCTCTATCCACATGTGTTCACATTCAACCAGATAAACCTTTTTTGCCCTGTCAACGATATCCAGGGCAAAATTTCCTTCTGCGACACCTGCATCTATGACGATATCCCCCTCCTGTACATCAAAATCCCCGTCCAGATACCGGTGCGGGGACTGTAAATCCTGCTCAAGACTTACAAAATTAACTGCAGAAAGCACATCTTCCCTTGAATAATCCTTTGGATAATACATCCTCCTGTTATTCCAGAGCGCAAAAAACATCCCTGCCTGCGAATCATACTGGACCAGTTCCGGTTTATCACCGGGAACTTTTTCATACTTCTTTGCGAAGTTCTGGTTGTATGCTCCAACACAGCGGCTGGTTTCAATATTTCCCAGGATTTCAATGATATCCTCATCTGTAGAATTCCGGTAATTAGCCAGCAGTCTCCCTATAAGAATTTCCCCGGCAAATCCGTTCGGCTCCATACTTTCCTTTTTCAGCAGCCCCTCATCCGCAGATTTTTCTGTTGAAAATTTCTTTACCAGCTCCTCACACGTGGATTCTTTCACTGCAAGTTCTTTCACCAGCTCCCGGTTCTCTTCCGCAAGCATAAATGAGAGTACATGCATGCACTCCAGATTCAGCAGTTCTGCTGCAAATTCCACCTGCTCTTCCGATAATCCCATCAGAAAATCAAACGCCTGCTGGGAAATATTTATTTCCGGATAATTTGCACTTATTTTTACATACAGGGAAAGAAACTGCATGTAAAAATACTCAATGTCACATTTTTCTACCTTACTGTATAATTTCAGATGCGCCATCATTTCCATCATTTCATTCATGTTATGAATGGCGTCCTGCAGCATCCGGCGGTCATGGAGTTTTTCGTATTTAATCTGAAGTATTTCACCCGGCTTCCCTCTTTCCGGGGTATCCAGGGAAAAACTCTCCTGCACGTAACGAATCATCTCAAACGTCCTGTGCTGCCATGTCAGTTCTTTTTCGGCACGCTCTTTTCCCGCCCCTGCTATTTTTTCCGCCTCATCCGGATGTTCCAGCAGCCACTTTACTTTTGCAGGAAGTTCCTCCAGATGTTCCAGGTTATATAAAACCAGTTCCTTTCCATCCGTAAAATTCTCCCGGATATATATGCTTTCATCCGTAACGGCAACCGTCCCGCTCAGCATTGCAGCTGCGATCCGCTCCTGGAACCCGTCCTTAAACCACGGCATAATATTCAGCGAGATTTTTGCATCTGCAACCGCCTTTCTTGCAACATAAAAATCCCCTTTTTCAATGATTAAATTTTCTTTTCCTTCCCCTTCAAATTCCTCCCAGCCATTTCCAAATACATGCACCTTAAGTCCGTTTTCCACCAGACTCCTGATCATTCTGTCCCTGTAATAACACCTGGCATATCTGTCCACCTCACCGAAATCAGCAACCAGTTCATGAAAGCGTTCACGGGTAACCTCTGTATCAAAAAGCTCCAGACAGTTCTGCAGGCACATTTCCAGATCCTGCTGTGGATTTTCAATAATGCTCTCTGCCAGATACCTGGCAATTTCACTGACGCTTTCATCACATAAAAAAATATCCCTGTAGGCGTCCTCCGGTTTTCTATAGCTGCCCGTAAAAACAAGATCTCTTGAACGCCGGCTGTATGGTATATACTGTTTGGCAGCCTCGCCGGAAAGCGGAATGTACTTCACATGTCTGATATTCGGACAGTACTTTCTGACATATGCCTCATGCCGCCGGTCACATACAAAAACAACCGACCTTTCATCCAGACGTGTCAGCCGGTCCTTGTGTGATGCCGGATGGTCTGTCAGATAAGTAATATACACATCCGAAACCCTTGTCTGCAGCATGGCGTTACATACAAATGTGATATCTGTTTTTATACTGTTCTGCAGCTGGTTAAACTGAAACCAGAATGACTCGTCCAGACCATCCAGAACACAGGTATGATACCCTGCCATACGGAACCCCGTCTCAATTTCATCAATATAGTTACGCATGGCACTATACTGTGACTGCCCCTTGATAAGCAAAACATTAGCCATTTTTATTTCTCCTGTCATTTATTTTTCCGGCAGATTTACCAGAGTTCGTCTATCATTGTAATGATTTCCCCAAACGGCATCAGTTTTTCATCTGCCTCCTGCACCCTGTGGTATTTTAAAATCTTTTCCGCCGTCTCTTTCATCGCGGGAACTGCTGCACGCAGCAGCTGGTTCGCATAAATTACGATATTCACCCCATGCGCCGCCAGTTCCCCCTCTGTTATGGAATGAAACGATGTGGGAACAGCCACAAGCGGTGTTTTTTTGTCCTGCATACGGAACCGGTCGCAGAACTCCAGGATTTCCGTTGGATCTTTTTTCCTGCTGTGAATCATAATCCCGTCCGCCCCTGCATCACAAAATGCCGCCGCACGGGCAAGCGCGTCCTCCATGCCCTGCTCCAGTATCAGGCTCTCTATCCTCGCAATAATCATAAAATCATCAGAAAGCTGTGCCTGCTTTCCAGCCCGGATTTTTTTTGCAAAATTTTCTATGCTGTCCTGCGTCTGCTGTGCACCGGTTCCAAAAAGACTGTTCCTCTTGAGCCCCATCTTGTCCTCAATGATAATTGCTGATACGCCCATCCGTTCCAGCGAACGGACGGTATAAACAAAATGTTCCGTAAGTCCTCCGGTATCGCCGTCAAATATAATTGGTTTCGTGGTCACTTCCATAACATCGTTAATCGTCCTGAAACGGCTTGTCATGTCCACAAGCTCAATGTCCGGCTTTCCCTTTTCGGTACTGTCACACAGACTGGAAATCCACATGGCGTCGAACTGGTCCGCCGTCCCGTTTCCGGCAACAACTGTCTTCTCCGCTATAAGACCGGTCAGTCCGCTGTGAACCTCAATTGTTTTTACGACGGGAACCAGCTCCAGAAGTCTGCGGAGCCTTGCCCTCCGAAATTCCGGCATCGCCAGTTTTTCGTTCATCTGCCTGTCGATCTTTTGAATCGTCTGGTTATATGTATACGGAATTTCCACCAGCTTACCGCCGTATTTTTCCAGCAGTTCAAGAATATTTTTCTTTATCATGTCCATCCCCGGATCACTCCAGTTATTTCCATGAACAATATAATCCGGTCTCAGCTCTTTTACCACTTCATCATACATAATCGTCTTCTGTATCACCACGCAGTCCACACCCGGCAGTTCCTCCACCATCTTCACACGCTCCATGGTGGATTTTGTTGGAAAACGGTTATACTTAATCATCTCGGAATCTGTCAGAATCCCGACCGTCACGCTTCCCAGCCTGCCTGCCTCATGCAGAATATTTAAATGTCCTTCATGTATAATATCAGTACAAAAACACAGATATACTTTTTGCATTCCTTTTTTCTCCATTACCCCGGCATGTATATTTTCTAATAAACTACCAGGCTTCCTGCATGCCGCATCAGAACATCAAGATAATGTCTGATATCTGCCGCATCCCTGCATTCATTCCCATCTTTGTCCAATAACCGGCAGGAATATGCTCCCGGCTCAAATCTGCCGTCATATTCCACCATGCCCTCAGACGTAAAATAGAATTTATAGTCAGGGGACACAACTGCTGCTTCATATGCATCTCCCGGATGGATACTGTCTGTTATGGCATATTCCCGTTTTCTGGTACCGCCAAAAAAGACCGGAAGATTTCCGTCAATATCCTCATGCTTTAACGGTATTCCCGCCAGTTTACAAAGAACAGGCACATAATCGCAGGTGGACATCAGCTCTTCGCATACGGTATCTGCAGGAATATCCCCGCCCCGGAACATCATTGCAACCCTGGATCTGCCGTCCGCAAGGAAATGTTCTTCTGCTTCATTGACCAGATATCCCTGCCCGTGGTCCCCAAACAGTGAAACAATAATTTCACTGTCACTGTAATTTTCTTCAATATAAGTATACAGTGCATGCAGATGACGGTCAATATATTTCATCTGTCTGGTATATGCCGCCCGCTTGTTTGGACTGAAGTTCTGTTTTACCGAAGTTTTTCCAGTATCCTCATCCGTTCTGCTTTCCAGCGGAATTTCTGCCTGAACGGATGCATTCATCGTAAATCCATCCGCAATATTATGCAGTTCCCCAACACACATCCAGATAAACTGGTTCGTCTCTTTCGTCAGTTCCATCTGGTCTATCACATCCGCTACCACCTGCTCTGTCTTAAAACCTGTATTCTGGTGCTGGTAAACCACCCGGTCCATTCCGCGTCCGTATCCGTATGCCAGGGAAGACCTCCAGTCCCCGTCTATTTTTGCCGTATAGTATCCGGTCTCATGAAAGTATTCAGCCAGAACCGTAATATCCTCCGGCAGGTTATTGGTAATCTTATTGTGAATCACCATATGGTTCGCGGAACCTGCGCCTGTCACATAAGACGCCAGTGACGGCAGTGTCCACTCTCCCGCACTGTAAACGCTGGTACACTGCACTCCCTTTTGAAAAAATTTAAACGTATATGGCATCAGTTCGGCAAAATTTTCCTCCCCAAGTACATTTTGTGAAATCCCGTCCACAAATATATTTAATACCAGCTTTTTCTGTTCCGGATTCTGGCGGAGTACAATCGGTTTTCCAAAAAGCAGTTCGGATTCTGACTTTATGACAGTATGGGACGGCAGACGGTAATAATCAAAATGAACTGCTTTTTTATTCCTGCATAAAAATGACTTTCCGTTACCAGTTATAATTTCATACGGTATCCCCGTGTTTTCCTGCAGAATCGGAAGCAGGTATTCCGAATCACCGAGCGTTAATTCTTTTGCACGGGTTACTTCCATACACTCAAGTTTTGTGGTTGTCCAGCTGCACTCTTCTTTCCGCAGGCAGATATCTTCAGCCCCCACGTCATAATAATATGCATTATATTTCTTATTTCCAAATATGTCTTCATAAACGGTTCCAATCACCTGCTTATAAAACGCACCACGGTAATAAGTCTGGTCATCCAGTCCGTACGCTGTTTCTTTATGCGCCTCCATAAATTCAATTTCCTTACGGAAGGAATCCGTATCTTCCCCCCGTGCAGATAACGATTCATATGTTTCTTTTATCTGTTCATCGAGCCGGTCATACCACGATTCCACGGAGGGAAGTATTTTAAATTCCCTTTGCAGCATCTGCAGAACCGTATCATATTTTACTGCCTCCGTATAACGCCCCGTCTCTTTGCAGATAAGCCTTGCCAACTGGTTGACGACATAATTATACGGGTTTATCCGAAATGCCTTTTTAATTGTTTCATACGCTTTTTCCGTCTTCCGGCTTTTTAATAAAAACCATGCCCTGACAGAATATAAATCCAGATCATACGGGTATTTCTTTTCATATTCACAAATCCATTTTTCCATATCCGCTGAAGCTGCATCATGCTCTGCTGCACACTTTAGTTTTTTCTTTTCTTCATTCATGCTGTCCCTGCCCAGCCACCTGTCGCCGCTCCACTGCATTTCAAGCAGCCGCTCCGTCAGCAAATGTCTCAGACCGGCACAGTCCATTTCAGATAACGGACCCGGAAAATGGTTTAAAAATTCTATGGCTCCATTCTGCTGAGCAATCCAGCGTTCCCGCATGCTGCACGGTACCGTATCCGTTTCCCCGGATTCAGGACTGCATTTTTTCCATAATACCAGACTGGACACCACAAAATCCGCATGGGTGCCTGCCAGCATAGCCAGTGCCGCATGCGGATACGCTTCCAGAAACTTATTCTCCTGCTGCGCAGCCAGCTGCTCCAAAAGCCCCGTGCGCCGGAATAATTCCATATTGCAGGTAATTCCCGTCATGGAACTGAGGTCTGACGCTTTAACAACAGCCTGCTTTCCTTTTTTATAAACATCCTCTTTTGCCTGTCCCGGAGCATTCGTCAGGAAAACACCGGCAGATGCATGTGTTTTTAACAGATTAAAATATGTCTCCATCTGCTCCTGGTCCATCCTGGTTCCGCTTTCAGCCAGCACGGCATAAGCTCCCTTCGCCAGTTCAAGCGCCTTTAACAAACCTTCCCTTTTCCGGCAGTCGGGAAATTCATAATATCTGACACGGCTGTCTTTGATCTGCCGGACCTGCCGGTATCCTTCTGTATCATTTGAAGCACCATAATTAAGCACAATAATTTCTATCTCATTATCATAAATACTCTGCAGCAGATGCAGTACATGATTATATGCCGCCGTTCCATTGTTACAGCTTAAAATGCATATGGATAAAAAAATATTTTCTCTTTCCGTCCGTCTGCAGGAAATTCTTTTATTATGTATTTCATAAATCATACCGGAAATGTTTTCGGTCTGTGTACACACAATCTGCTTTGGAAGATAAAACTGTTCATAGTCTTCAAAAAACGCACGCATTACAGTATCATTCTTAAAGCAGATTACCTGGTTCAGGTATAACTCCTGAAACCGCGGCAGCTTTAAAAACGAAGCAAATTTTGTTTCCAGCTGTTCATCCAGCAATACGTAAACCGTATGGATATTTTCTTTCATATCCTGCAGCATCTCCCGGATGTCCCAGGTGTCTGCATATAAAATATCATGAAATTCTATTTTCTTTCCCTGTACCGGTGTTTCTTCCAGCTCAAATATTCCCCGGAAGCATTCTTCCCCACGGTCAAAAATATAAAACCTGTTCTCCCTTACCGGAATAAAATCAAGTGTACATTCCTCAAAAGAAAGCTGTGTAAATTCACTGCTGTTTTCCCTGTAATTCTTCCGGAACTCTTCTTCATTCGGCAGAATAAAACAACTGTACAGCTCCTCCAGAATCTGCTTTCTGTTATATCCCAGATTAAATGCCTGAGTAAAATCCGCCACAGCTTTTTCGTATTCCCCGTTTGCAAAAAAACCGGTTCCTCTTTTATAGTATAATTCGCCTGCCTGATTCATTGTATCACTCATTTCCATTCTCCTTTAAAAACCAGTCCGCACAAACGCCCATAAAAATAATGTCATGATATTTCCCGTTTATTACCACATCCTGCTCAAAATAACCTTCCCTTTTAAATCCCGCCTTTTCGTAACTTCTGGCTGCACGTACATTATCTGCCAGCACCCGGAGAAATACCTTGTTTAACCTTATGGTACTGAATGCGTAATTTAAGACCAGCTTTGCGGCACCGCTGCCAATTCCTTTTCCCAGGTAATCTTTTTCCCCGATAAAAATTCCAAACTCTGCTTTACAGTTTACCATATCTATATCACGCAGGTAAACACTGCCAATCCTTTTACGGTCTTTTTTGTACTCAATAATAAACTGCACCGCTTCACCGGTACGGATTTTGGTTTCCATCCATTTCATCTGGGTCTCCGGTGTAAAATCTTCCTGATATATAAACCTCTGTTTTACAAAATCCTGGTTTCTCCATCTGATGATATCCTCTGTATCATCCATGGAAACCGGATACAGGATCATGTTTTCATTTTCAGGCATATTCTGCTATTCTCCTTTAAAAAACCGGTGAATCATTTCCGTGATATAAGAAACCTCGGACTCCTTTAATGCATAAAACATGGGCAGACGGATCAGTCTGTCGCTCTCTGCCGTGGTATATCTGTCCTCTCCGACAAACTCCCCGAATTTTTTACCGGCAGCAGATGTATGCAGCGGCACGTAATGAAACACCGCTTTAATTTCATGCCGTTTTAGATATTCCAGCAGCCTTGTCCGCTGCAAAAGATCCTTTACTTTTATATAAAACATATGCGCATTGTGCCGGCAGTCATCCGGTATATACGGCAGCTCCACTTTTCCTTTGTCCTGTAAATCCTCCAGTTCACCGTAATATCTGTTCCACAGTATTAATCTTTTACGGTTAATTTCCTCCGCACATTCCAGCTGTGAAAAAAGATATGCAGCATTCATTTCACTCGGAAGATAGGATGAGCCGAAATCCACCCAGCTGTATTTATCCACTTCACCCCTGAAAAACTGTTTCCTGTTTGTCCCTTTCTCCCGGATGACTTCCGCCCGGTCCCTGTACTTTTTCCGGTTTACAAAAAACAGTCCGCCCTCGCCCATGGTATAATTCTTGGTTTCATGAAAACTGTATGTTCCAAAATCACCAATGGTTCCCAGCGGTTTTCCTTTATATGCCGACATCATCCCCTACGCTGCATCCTCGGCCACAAGCAGGCGGTGCCTTTTCGCTATGTCCATAATGGTATCCATTTCGCATCCCACACCGGCATAATGCACGGGAACAACTGCCTTTGTCTTTTCAGTAATGGCATTCTCTATCAGCTTTTCATTAATATTCATGGTGTCTTTCCGGATATCCACAAATCTGATTCTGGCTCCCCGCAGTGCAAATGCACAGGCTGTTGAAACAAACGTATATGCCGGCATAATTACTTCATCCCCGGATTTTATTTCCATCAGCAGTGCCGCCATTTCCAGCGCATGGGTACATGAAGTGGTAAGCAGCGCCTTTGTATGATACTGTTCTTCAAACCATTTCGTACACTTTGCAGTAAATGGTCCGTCCCCATTCAGGCAGCGGTTTTTGGCAACAGCCTCTGTAATATATTCAATTCCCTTTTTCAAATAAACCGGTTCATTAAAAGGTATCATTTTCTTCCTTCCAGTACAGCATTGATTCCATTTACCATTGACTGTACATACTGCCGCATTTTATCCTGCGGATCACCTGCGCTGGCAGCTGCATACCCTGACATCATTCCCGCAAAATCCGGGTCCGTAATATATCTTGCCGCCGTCGCCTTCAGTGCTGCAAAATCCTGTACAACAAATTTTTCCCCGACATTATATGCCACATCACAGTCCGGCAGGGTAAGTACAGGAACTCCCGCCATCAGCGCAATTGCACTGCTCCAGCCTCCGCCCGCCCTCCTGGGATTCAGGTATAGGTCCATAGTGCCGAAAACTCCCTGCAGGTCAGGACAGAAACCAAGATAAAAAATTCTGTTCCGGTATTCATTTCCGGCAAAATATTCTTTTATTTTATCCACAATCCCGACTACTGCAAACACACAGTCCGGATATTCCGATAACAGCTCCTTCATCAGGGATATAAATGTTTCATCCAGTTCCGCATCCAGCCGGTTCCCTACCACCGTAATAATATATTTATCCGCTGGCAGACCAAGTTCTTCCCTTGTAAAAACCTTCCCCGTCCTTCCTTCCGCAACCGCCGGAAGCGTACCCTCCATGAAAATATGCGTCTGTTTTCCGCCGCCCGCAGCCGCATATTCCTGTTCCGCTTCTTCCTCATGTTTCTTTAACCGGAATAAAATCTCACTGTCAGATACCGGACAGTCGGTTGACATCACCATCGTGGCTACTGTTGTAATATCATTAAACAGATCAAGTACCGGATTTACCACACCCAGTCCCAGCACAAATGCCGGTTTCTATTCCTGAACCGTTGCCAGCATCATGCCGTACTGCTCAATACAGTCCTCTGCCTCCATATTAATCTGGTATCCCTGAATAATTTCATCCAGGTACTCCATGTCCATTCTCATCCCCTTTGCGCCGCTTCGGGAACTCATTCTCACCGGCATATACCATTCTGTCCCCGTCATATGATAATCACTCGGACAGCTGAAAACAAACACTTCATACTGCAAATATTTTTTAAGAACATATGCAATATTAAACATGGCGGACGTCGGAGCATGCAGCACTGATAAAATCTGCTCTGTTACAATCACCACTCTGTTTTTATCCCTCTGCCCCGCAGGGATATATGTCCAGTCCTGTCCAACCGCCTCCCTGAGACTGTCCACATTTTTCCGGTGAAGCATTCGCTTTTCCCTGTAATGCCCGGGTATATCATTCTTCATTTGAAGTTCCAGCATGCATCCCTGCAATACCGGATAGCTGCCCGAAAGCAGTATGCTTACCATCTTCTCTTCAAACTCCTGCAGACCGGTATACCGGAAAATACACGAATACACATACATGGTATTGCCGTGCAGGCAGTTTTCCGCCACTTCAAAAATCTGTCTTTTTGCATTCTCATCAAAGGTCCGGTACTGTTCTGCCAGTTCATTAAATTTTTCCTGTGTTAATTTACTTCCTCCCAGGGATGAATCAGAGCATAACTGCAGCGCCTGTTCCAGCCAGGTTAAATAACTTTCTTCCATATTTCTCACTCTTTCTCCCGCCGGTCATACTCATTCATGATTTCCTGGAATGCCTTCTCAGTATCCAGAAGAATATCCGCCCTGTTTCTGGCTTTTTCCGACATTTCTGCATAAAAATCCTTATCATCGCAATAATGCCGTATCTGTTCCGCCATCTCTTCATAAGTATCCACACAAAATTCCTCTCCGGCATTTAATGCAACATCCCCGTATGCAATACTGACTGCAGGCTTTCCAAGAAACATGGCTTCCACCACAGAACTCCCACCCCCTTTTCTTTTCGGATTAACATATAAATCACACACTTCCAGCCGTGACAATACATCATCGCATATCCCCGGAGCCATACTTTTTTTATGTAATGCAGGAAACGCATTTACACGTTCATTATATGTTGAAAAATCACCGAGAAAAAGAACATATTTTGTTTCATCCGTAATACTTTCCAGGGTTTGCAAAAACTCATCCGTCATCTCCGTATCCAGTCTCATGCCAACCACAGCCATAACAAACGCGTCTTCCGGTATGCCGAGTTCCCGGCGTGAAACCTTCTCTGTCTGCGGCTTAATATCAAACGTAAATGTACTTTCTATCACATGCGTTCTGTCACAGCCTATACTTTTCAGCAGCACTTCATCTTTTTCTGTAAGTTTTCTTCCCACTGCCTGATATCTTGTCCCGGTAATTGCCAGATCCGAAAAGCCGGTAGAAATTGTTAATGCCGGAATCATCCGGTCAATAAGGTTTCCCAGAATGCTGCTTCCGCCAATCAGAACCACTCTTTCGGGCGCCATATTTCTTATCTGTCCCAACAATAAATTAATGGTATCCATATCCGGCATCTTAACCGAACACTGAAAATACGGAATTGTTATTCCTTTCCAGTTTACAGTATCCTGTGCGCTTAAATCCTGGTTATGCCCCACAATGCTTTCTATAAAAGGGATACAGCCAAGTGAATTTGCAGCTTCACCTGTATTAATTATAAGTACCTTTTTTCCACACCGCTCCATTAAAATCCTGCATCTGTCCAGTGCAGTCACAGTCGGCGCATGGCTGACCGGAACATACTGGATGATAACAACAAGTACAAGATTTTGGTCTCTCGCTGAATCAGGAATTTTCTCCAGGGAAACTGTGGTCTCAAAAGCAAATGCCTCCACAGTTTCAAGAAAAAGTTTCCATAATTCCATTTTTGTCCTGTCTGCGTATAAGGACGGATTAGAGTCATACAGAAAGGTAAGCTGATAATATAAGAAATCCAGTGTATTTTTGGAAAACGCTTTTTTATGTTCCCTTACATACCTTACAAAATCATAAAAGACAGGGGCTGACTTTTTTATTTCCATTAAAACGGAATACCACCAAACCGCCATATAAGGGTGTTCAACCGGCATTTCTTTCTGAAACAGTTCGAGTACGGCATCCTTTAATTCATTCCCTGCACCATGCATTACATTGCATAACTGCATTCCGGCATTACATGCCGCCTGAGACAAAAAATTTTTATAGTATTTTCTTTCACGGCGCATCACACCCAAAACAGACGCGATTATCTCTTCAAAACGTTCCATTCCTTTACCCTCTTAAAGCTGAATGCCCTTATCTTCCAACAGTAATTTCCCCATCAGCGCACTGCACTGCATGGAAAATAATTCTGCCGGATGCTGCTTCGTATCCGCTGCGGGATGCTCCATACATTCCCTTATGTATTCATTCATCTCCATTCCATCCAGCCGCCCTGCAAATTTACGGGTAAAATCATCAAACTTTTTTAACAGAAAATCCGTGTCCGTCTTTGACACGGATTCCATTTCTGCAATATCATTTTCCGCCAGCGCCGCCATCTGGTGAAGCTCATAAACCGCATCCTCTGTCATATTTTTTTTATCCGGATAATCGATTTCAAATTCCAGTTCCCTTCCTTCGCCCTCCGCTGTCAGGGTAACACCAAAATCCTCTTCCATCTTCCGAAACATATCCGCCACGCGTACAGCCCATGTATGGTCCTGCACTTTCCGGTAACCGTTTTCAGCGATTTCAGAAGCTTTGCCGGAATTCTCAAGCAGTTCCCGGATACGCTCTGGAAGTGATTCCGTATCTTTTAATGAAAAAACAACCAGTTCCTTATCGTCCTCAAACTCCTCCAGAATATAGCTGCTTTCATCTGTCACTGCCACCGTATGGCTTAACATTGCCGCTGCAATCCGTTCCTGAAATCCGTCCTTAAACCACGGCATAATATTCAGCGAAATTTTTGCATTTGCCAGGGCTTTTGCTGCAGCATTTGTTCCCCCCTTATGAATCATAAGGTTTTCTTTATGCGCGCACTGAAAATTCTCCCAGCCGTTTCCAAACACATCAATTTTTAATCCGGCATCCAGCAGTGTCCTGAGCACTTTATCCCTGTAATAAAAACGGGCATAAAAATCCACAACCAGAAACTCTGTGGCAAGTTCATGAAAATCACTGTCGCTTACGTTCTGATTGTATTTTTTTAATGTTCTGGCAAGGCATTCCGGCAGCGTGTACTGCGAATTTTCAATAATATCCTCCAGCATGTCTTCCATAAACTGTGCCATAACAGAACCCTTTTCAAATTTGGAAAGCGCCTGTTTCCGGTATTCCCCAGGATCTGTATAAGTACCGGTAAAAATAATATCCAGCGTGCGCTCGTTATAAGGTACGTTCACAGGATAACAACTTCCTGACAGCGGAACAAACGCCGTATGTTTTACCATGGGAAAATATCTGTCTGTATAATCACGGAAATTTCTGTCGCAGCAGAATACAACTGTCCTGTCGTCCGCCTGCACAAGCTTGTCCTGCAGGTCTGACGCCTGCGGGGGATCACAGACATATATGCCATATATGCTTCCGGCCGGCAGATTTTTTGTAATTCCCCATGAACAGAGTATTCCATTCAGGTCAAAAACTGCATCAAAACTGTATTTTGAGAGAACATGGCTGTACAGCGCAGGCTGCGCAAGCGACCATCCGTCCAGTACGCATGTGTTGCATCCGAGCTTGCGCATGGCAGCCGCCCACTCGTCAACATATTTATTATTAGAACCGTACCGCGAAACGGTTTTTACCAATAAAATATTTTTTCTTTCCGGTCCGGCAGTCCCTGATTTCTTCTGCAGTATATCCACCATATTCTGCACATCGCTTTCAAACTTCGCTTTTTCTCCGGCAATAAACTGCCGGTATCTGTCAAATCTTTTCATATGAAATCCGTAATTTTCACAGATATCGGAAAGAAGAACTGCAATCTCATCATAAGCGCTGTGAACATCTTCAAATTTATATTCATCCGGTATCGGAACATCCTCATAAAAAGCAGCGCTTCCTTTTTTATTTGTGATAACACAGCAGCCGCAGCTTGCAGTTTCCCTTGGAATGCGGTCCTTTCCCGGATGATTCCCAAAATCCACATATACCTTTGCCGCCTGCATGATTACAATCATTTCTTCTTCGCTTAGTCCCTGCAGCGGAACCCCGTTCAGCCATGGTGTTGCCTCAATCAGCGGACAGATTTCACCAAACCCTTTTGCCGGATTATAGAGTGCAATATTCTGGCGGTACTGTGCAGGCAGAATAAACTGTCCGTAATTTTCCCCAATATAATCAGATACCCGTAAGATTCTGTCTGTGGGAATGACTGATACCCTGCCCGTCATTCCTTCCGGTACAATAACGATGGAATCATCATCTATTTCAGAGAGTTTTTTCGCATGGTCTGTCCCATATTTACGGTATTTTTCAGGCGCCTCAATATCCAGCGGTTCTGTCTGTTCCCAGTCTACATAATACATATATGCCTGCTGCCCATACTGCATCAGCATATGGCAGAGCTGGTGCGCCAGCTCCGGACCTCCTGATACCACTCCACCCGGACATAAAATAAAAAAATCCATATTAGTTACCGTCCTTTCTCACGTCTCTCATACTCTTCCATAATCTGCCGGAATGCCGTTTCTGTATCCAGAAGAAGATCCGCCCTTTTCCTGGCTTTCTCTGACATTTCTGCATAAAATTTTTTATCATTACAGTAATGCAGAATCTGTTCTGCCATCTCTTCATATGTATCCACGGTAAATTCCCCGCCTGCGTTTACTGCTATATCTCCATATGCAATCGTAACAGCAGGCTTTCCAAGAACCATGGCTTCCACCACAGAGCTGCCGCCGCCTTTTCTTTTTGGATTGACATAGAGGTCGCACACCTGCAGGCGCGATAACACATCCCTGCAGTTTCCTAACGCCATACACCTTTTCCCCAGAACCGGAAAATTCCTTATTCTTTCTGCATACTCCGGAAAATCCCCGATAAATACCATATATATTTTCTCATCCGGTATGCTCTCCAGCATCCCCAGAAATTCATCCGTAATCTCTGACTCCAGTCTCGTTCCAAGTGTCACCAGAACAAATGCATCCTCTGGGAAACCAAGCTCCTGCCGGGAAACCACCTCCGTCTGTGGCTTTAAGTCAAATGTAAATGTACTTTCTATTACATGCGAACGGTGAAAGCCCACATTTTTTAATCTTTTTTCATCTTCTTCGGTAAGTTTTCTGCCCACTGCCTGGTATCTTGTACCTGTAATCACCAGGTCAGAAAAAACGAGGGCAAGTGTCAGCGCGGGAATCATTCTGTCAATGATATTGCCCAGAATACTGACGCCGCCAATCAGAACAACCCTCCCCGGTTTTAATTTCCGTACCTGTTCCAGCATAAGATTTATCACATCAGCGTCAGGCATCATTTCAGGGCACTGGAAATACGGAAATGTTTTTCCCTTCCAGCTCACAGTGTCCGCTTCCCTTAAATCCTGGTTATTCCCTGCGGCAACCTCTGCCAATGGGATGGATCCCGTCATATTCAGCGCCTCACCGGTATTTATAATCAGAATCTTTTTCTTTAGTTTTTCCTGCAGGAAAAAACACCGGTCCAGTGCGGTAACCGTTGGTGCATGACTAAGAGGAACATACTGGGTGATAATTACAAGTACCAGCTTTTCATCCCTTTCCGATTCCGGAATTTCATCTAATGAAACGGTAACCTCTGATGCAAATGCATCTGCTATTTCAAGAAAGAAACGCCATAATTCCAGATTTGTCTTATCTTCATACAGTGCAGGATTACAAAACTGCAAATGGAATAACTGCGACCATAAATAATACTGCGTATTATTTGAAAATGCAGTTCTGTTTTCCCTTGCGTACCTGACAAATTCATAAAAAAGAACAGTATCAGGTTTTATTTTTATCAGGACTGAATAAATCCATACCGCCGTATATGGACGCTCATACGGGATTTCTTTTTTAAACAGCTCCCATACTGCCTCCCGCACCTCTTCGTCCGTATCCTTCATCAACTGGATTAACTGCAGTCCTGCTTTTATTACATCCTGTGAAAGATAACTGCTTTCATAATATTTCTTTTCCAGCCTCAGGGTATCTAAAACTGATGTAATAAAATTTTCAAATTCCCCCATTCTTTTCCTTTCTCCGATTATCTGTTCATAATCTCAGGTCCTTGTTTGTAAGTCTTTAAAATTTCAATTTATCAAAAATACTGTATGTGATAAATTTAATATTCATTGTTGAACTTGTCATTCTCCTGAAATCCTGAAACATATTATCGATTTCATCATTAAGCTCATCCCACCGGTTATCCGGATTCAGTGTCGGCAGTGAACTATCTGCATAGCTTTCGTTATACTTGTGCTTAAACCCGTCAAACCCCGCAATTGCCACATTTTTTACATGCAGCTTATCCAGCAGTCTTAAAAGACTAATTACCGCATTATCAAAATGCTCCCAGCCACGTTTCACCACACGGTTAAAATTCACAATAAGCTCATTTTCATCTGCCGCAGTTTTAATGTTAGACAACAGTATTTTCTTTGTGTCATAAAACTGTTTCGAATAAATTTCTTTTGCATAACCATAGCGAATCGCATTGATAATAAACAGATAATCAAAAGAATATTCCGGATTAATGGCATTTACAGCAATCACTACCGGGTGATTCTCCCGAATATAAGAATTTATTGTTTCTTTTTCCGTCTCGCTTGTTTTCCCCGGAGCAATAAGAAGAACCACGCGTTTTTCCAGCTCATGTGACAAATATTCCATCACTTCTTCATCATCCACAATACGGTTCTGGTTTACCATGTATTTTTCTTCCAGAAGATTATAATCATATTTTTTCCGTTCTTCCGGAGTTAAAGAGTCAATAATATTTCTCATGTCCCGGGCATTGGTACGGTGGTTTTTCTGCAAATATGCAATATTATTAACATGGCAGCAGTACATTCCTGCAATAAAATAAGGCGTAGAATAGCCCCACTTATAATTCTCCTGAAAATATGACATATATGTATCAATTGCATCCATAACCGCATTCATGTCATAATTACAGTGATACTTCAAATTCAGATAATTAGCCACCAGTTCGGTAGGCGCATTTCCCGCTCCGCGTCCCATACCGCACAAACTGGAATCAACAATCACTTTTCTTTCAGTTTTTCCTGCATATTTAATAAAATACATAGTCAGGGAAAACGAAAGCTGCTGGTTATTATGTGAATGAAATCCCAGGGCAATATCTTTATCCAGATGCCTGTCCAGTATTGGTAAAATTCTGTCCAGATCTTCATCAAACATCGCACCAAATGTATCTACCACAGATAATGCAGCCGGATGCACCTTGTTAATCTCTTTCGCCAAATCAATTAAATCGTCATCCGAATATGCCAGTGTATTCGCCGCCTGAAAAAACACCTTATATCCTTTTTCCTTAATTTTCCTGCCAACAGCAATTCCTTCTCTGTGTTTTCCATGCGGAAAAACAATCCGAATCGCGTCAACTGACTTCCCACTACATTCCGGCAGGTAATTCAAATCATACCTGTCCCAGTCAATCATGACGACATAAGTGACATGGTCCCTTCTGCGGATCATATATTTTAACAAATCATCCGGGACATGATAAAAGGAGGTGCCTTCTTTGTGTTCATCGTTTTTCAGCCATCCGCATTCTATAATATCCACATTGGCATCCTGCATTTTTTTAATAATACCTTTCATCGCCGGTGTCCCAAATTCTGATTCAACAATATATGCCCCATCCCTGAGCGTGCAGTCGAGCAATTCTATTTTTTTTCCCATACGCGCATTCCCTTTCCCTGTATTGCAGCTAATCCTGTACCGAATCTATATCACCACAATCGTATTCTTCGTGTGCATCCCCTCCAGCTGCTCACGGATTTTCTCTCCGTACAGCATAGAACAGATTAATACCGTATATGATGTATCTTTTAAATATTCCGGCGGATAAATTGTATAATCATACATTTTCCGTCCCTGCTTAAGTTTATTATTATCTACAAATCCTTTTATATTGCACTGCGGCAGACTGGTTGTTGCAAAAAGATTCATAACATAGGAACCTGTTCCCCAGATAACCAGTTCTGTTCCTGCTTTTTTCAGTCCTTCTACTGTTTTGTCTATCCGCTCTGCCCTCTCCTGCTGATGCCCGAAATAACGGCTCACCGCAGCTTCGGTCGCTGTGTCCCTGCCGGGTGTCTTAACCCCGTCTGTTTTACGGTATACCTGTATTAAATCAACCCCAAAATGCTTCTGGTCTATCCGTTCCAGTCCATGCAGCGACATCAGATAATCCAGGGTGGTTTCTGAAAAATAATTAATATGTTCCAGATTAAAATAATTCGGAATGCTGGTCAGGTCTTCTCCTATCAGGGAATAATCAGGAACACTCACCATAAAGATTCCGTTCTTTTTCAGCATTCTTTCTATATTTGTAATTCCACATCCCGGAACCAGAAGATGCTCTGCTACCTCAAACAGAAAAACACCGTCATAGCTTTCGTATTCCTCTGAAGAAATATCTGAATAAACACTTGCCACACGGGCTTTAATACCCGCCTCTTTCAGACGCTTTACACTTTCTTCTGAAGGATCTGTTCCTGTGACATCAAGATATCCATGCTCTTTCAGCGCCAGTTCAAAACGGCCGTTTCCCGCTCCCAGTTCCAGTAACACAGACTCTTTATCCACATATTTTTCCAAAAACCCTTCCACGCTTTCAAACCGCGCGCTGTTATCATCTTTGCTGTCATCTCCGTAAAAATTGCAGTTTGCATAATACCAGTCGTAATCTGCCATGGACGCGCTGGTATCAGCATATACCATTCCGCATTCTTTACATACAACCACATCATATGAATCCGGCAGATGGTATTCCTCCGGGATTTTCATATTTATTTTATTTAAAAATTTTGAACTATTATTCCCACACACAGGACAGTTTCTGTTTCCCATAATCTTCCCTTTTTACCTCTTTTTTAAAGACAATATTATATCACAAACTCTATGAACTATATTTTCTTCCAGCTCTCCATACAATGGCAGTGTCATCACCTCTTTTGAAATGTTCCATGCCACCGGTGTTTCCTCCGGCGTAAACCTTCCATGATAACATTCAAAACTGCTGGTAAGCGGATAAAAATATTTTCTGGCATAAATCTGGTATTTCTTCAATTCCCCGCATATTTCATCCCTGGAAGCCCCAAACTCTTCCGCGTTAATTACAACCGGAAAATATGCATAATTTGATTTTACATCCTTCTGTACTGCATTCAGCTGTATTCCTTTTTGCCTTTCCAGACGTTCTCTGTAACACTCTGTCAAATGTTTTCTTTTTTTAATTTCTCCATCAATATATCTGAGATTGCACAAGCCCATTGCCGCCTGGAACTCATTCATTTTGGCGTTTGCGCCAATCCCATCCACTACTTCCTCATTGCATATACCAAAATTCTTAAGACGGGAAAGTTGTATCCCAAATGCTTCATCTGAAAAACAGACACAGCCTCCTTCTATTGTATTAAATACTTTCGTTGCATGAAAGCTGAAGATAGAGGCATCTCCATAACAGCCAACTCCCTGCCCATGATAAGTTTCTGCAAATGCATGGGCAGCATCATAAATCACTTTTAATCCATGTTTTTTTGCAATCCTGTCTATTTCATTAACCTGACATATATTTCCATATACATGAACCGGCAGAATTGCAGAAGTCCTGTCCGTAATCAGCGTTTCTATCTTTGATACATCCATTGTAAAATCAAACGGATCTATATCGCAAAATACAGGTTCCAGATTATTTCTGGTTATTGCATGTGTCGTAGAAGCAAACGTAAAGGGGGTTGTAATTATTTCTCCCTCCAGTTCCATTGCCTGCAACGCCATCTCCAGCGACATGTGACCATTGGACATCAGGGAAATTTCAGGGACGTGAAGATACTCCTTCAGCTTATCTTCTAGCTCCTGGTGCTTAACTCCCATATTCGTCAGCCAGTGGCTGTCCCATATGGGTCTGATTTCCTCAATATATTCTTCAAAAGACGGCATTAACGACCGCGTTACATTAATTCTTTTCTCCATTATTTACATATCCTTGTCCGAATAACTGCCATCCTGCTGCACGATTGTTCTTGTCAGCCGTTCCACCAGATTATATCCATCCCAGAGCATATCAAAATCCATTGTATGCCCTACAGGTACTATTCTGTCTATCCCCTTTATTCCAGAATCAAGCAATGGTTTAAGTATTTTTCTGTCTCCCAGCAGTCCCACAGTCTGGCAGTGCATATTATCACAGAAATCCTTCAGTTCCATTACATTGTTACAGTCATATTCATAAAAATATCCTGCATTTCCCCTGTAATTCATAAGCTTTCTGTTAAGCTCCGACACATGCACCCGGACCAGAAGATTATCTTTATGATAGTCGGAAAATTTAATATCCCCTGCGTCCCCAGCCGCTGCCATACAAAACATGGCAAATTTGTCAATTCCCTGAACCGGCTGAAAAGAATATTTTTTCTTTGCCATATCATACAGACTGTCCCAGAAAATCTGCCTGGCCTTCTCTTTTTTTGAACCGGTCCATACAACTGCCATGGGACTCGTACAAGCATTCTGGTCTGATAAATATGTATCATTATAAAAATCAGACGCTATTTTACCTGCTACAACTTCCCTTATATTTCCACTGGTATCGACAGTCATTTTTAAATACATATCAGAATCTATAACTGCCAGGGAATAGCGGTCCGCAAACGTTATTTCTGTTGCGCGGGGCATAAGGGCGGACTTCCTTATGTCCGCTATCGTGGCATTTCCACCCCAGACAATCCTTGTATCACAAAGTGACGAAAGAAGATTATTAATTTTCCTGTTCCTCTCATATCTTACCAGACAAACATATGGTTTTATTTCTTTATGTTTTTCCAGAACAACATGAACAGCATGATTAATAATCCGTACCTGCGGAAAATCCTTAGAGGGAATCCTCACAATATTTGCATTCCCACAAAGCAGTCCGGTACACAGTGAATACGCGTAATTTACAGGCACATTAGAAGGTGCTATATGAAACGCAACCCCCCGTCCCATGTGTATATTAGTACTATCCGTTAAAAAACGCTTCCGCATATGAACCAATGATGATTTTCTCAGCCAGAAACCAAGTGTTACCACATCCGGATATATCTTTGCACTGCTGTCCTTTATTATCTCTTTTGATAAATCACTTAAAAAATTCAGAATACTTTCTGAAAATGCCTTATGTGGTGAAACGGACGGCATATTAAGCAGAATATCTTCATTTCCCTCCAGATACCGGATACCAGACAGACAGCCGGTATCAGCAGCACTGCCACCAGGAATTATTTCTGCTCCGTGTTCAGCTGCGAATGTATCACTACAGCCACGGATTTCAGCATTTTTCAACCTTCCAAATATTTTAAAATACTTCCCCTTTCTGCCACACGAACAGTCATCCTCCCCTAAAATCATTCCTTCATCCTCTGTCAGTAAGGAATGTCCCGGATAGGATTCCGGCACTGCTGAGACCACCTGAATAATTCCTTTTTCTCCAGTCCTGCATTCTGAAAAATCCTCCGCCCTTCTGACAATGACATCCGAAAAAATACTGGCATGTAAATGCCCATATTCACACTGCATATAAATACATCCTGTCTGTTCAACCATTCCATAATAATCATAAATATAATCCAGTCCACAGACAGCTTTCAGGTTTTCATGAAACTCTTTGGGACTCACTGCTTCACCGGCAAGTTTTTTCCACCCTCCCCCGTGAATCAAAACACTGTTGGATAAGTCAAAGAACACGCCCTGCTTCCTAAGCCGTACCAGCTCCTTATAAAAATACTGCCAAATCATAAAAGTAAATCCAAACAGCAAGATCCTCTGTCCACTAAAATTTTCCAGAAATTCTCTGATACCATCCACATCAAGCTTCATATCATCATCTAACGCATATATCTTCTTCGCTCCAAAAATAGAAAATCCAAGAATTCCCGCTCCCCTTGCCGAAAACATCTGCCGGTTCTTAACAACAGAAGGACAGTCAATAATAATCATCGGCATACGGGCAGACCCTATAAAATCTGAAACTATTTTAACCATCGTCTTCTGCTGGTTTGATGCAGTTATCTTATCCAGATATATTTTTGATACGGCTTGTCCAGATGTTCCTGATGAAGTCATTGTTTTAACTACTTCATCCTGCGGTATGCTTTTTAAAGGTAATTCCTTAAAAAGCCTGACAGGCAAAAACGGCAGGTCTTTATATGAACCTACTCTGCCTTTGTCATAATCTATACTATTTAATATTTTCCCATATTCAGGACATTCTTTCCTATGAAACTCGGTAAGCTCCAAAAGACGCTCAGTAAGCATTTTTTCTTTTTCTTCTTTTCCCAGAGAATACGGCGGTATTTTAAGCAGTTCCTCATATAACATTTCTTATTTAACCCCTCTTATATACAGCAATACTATTTTAGCTTTTTTCAATCTGATAATATTTTTTTAGCTCTGCATACAAAATCTTTCCCGCATCATTATGAGGAATATTATCAATAGCAATAACTTTATATGCCGCCGGATTCAGTTTCGTTTTGGACACAACAAATTTTTTGACATCTTCAGCCTGTTTTTCATCTGTTATAAATATACACATATGATCATCAATACCGGTACTGGCTACATCAATATCCTGATATTGGCTTTTAATCATCCTGTCAATTTCATCCAAATTCACGCGATTACCATAAATCTTCAAAAACCTCTTTTTTCTGCCCACGATATAATAGTAGCCGTCCTTATCAAGTTGCGCCATATCACCTGTATAAAGAATTCCTCTCCTTTCATCTCCCAGCTTCAGATCTTCACCGCACTCTGCATATCCCAGGGTAACGTTTGGACCTTCGTACACCAATTCTCCCGCTGTGTCTGCTTCCTTTATGGACAACCCTTCCGCATCTATCAGCGTAAATTTTCCTCCCGGAATAGCAATTCCCATGGCACCACATTTTTTTACCGCCATCTCCGGCGGCAGATAACCCATCCGGGCAGTAGCCTCACACTGCCCATACATTACAACAAAGTGCTTATCTTTTTCCGCCGCATACTTCGCAAATTTTGCATGTAAACCTGTAGTTAGCTTCCCTCCCGCCTGCGTCATAGTCCTAAGCGACGGCAAATTCATTTTCGTAAAACGGAGTTTGTCTAACATTTCATAAGTGTATGGTACTCCGCCAAACGAAGTCGCCTCCTGTTCTTTGAAAAATCCCCAAAACTCTTTCTGCATCAGTGATTTTTCTGTCACCAGTACCGTTGCCCCCACCAAAAAATGGCTATTCAAAATAGATAACCCATATGTATAATTCATTGGCAGTGTTGTAACAGGCCGCTCTGTTTCATCCAAATTCAGATAAGCTACAATTGACTGCGCATTTGATAAAATATTTGCGTAACTCTGCCTGACAAATTTAGGACTCCCTGTAGAACCTGACGTCGTTAATAACAATCCCAATTCACCATACAATGGATATTCCTTATCATACAATGTCCTTAATAAGGTATAGTCATACTCCGAACACACGACCTCCATCCTGGAAAAAAGCTTATCCGGAACCATATCGGACGGCAGCCATATATATGAAGGTGAATAAATTGTAAACAAATTTTGCATCAAAGAAGATTCTAAATCTGCATTCAGCATAACAGGTACAATTTGCAAATTCAAAAAAGCAACATATCCCGCAACCGCTCCAATGCTGTTTCTGCACAGCGAAATTACCAGGGTACGTCTCCCAATCGCATCCGCAATTCTTTGCTGTACCGCGGCAATATCGTGATATGTTACATGTACTCCCTTATCATCAATCATTGCCACATGATGATCATATCGTTCCAAATCCCACATAAGCACCTGTCTTTCTACTCTCAGCCTTCATTTACTTAACGATAACCACCGTTCCAGCCACATCAGGTATAGGCACATAGGCCGCACCATTTTCTTCGCAAAAATCTAATACAGCATCTCTGTTTTCTATGAATGCCAAATTATGAAAATCATGCACCATAATATATCCGCCCCTGCTCAGATGAGGATATATTACCTCTAATCCTCTTTTGGTCGAATCATAAAAATCAATATCCAGACTCACAAACGCAAGGTCTTCTTCCAAATCAAATGATTCAGGAAAATATCCTTTTTTTACAACGCAGTTTTCTCTGCAGGGCATACTCTGCAGTACTTCTTCAACCGGTATTCCTCTTTCTGCTAAAGCATACAGCTTTTCTCCCCAGCCCATTTCCAGAGCCTTGTCCTTATCTTTCGCACTTAATCCCTCAAACGTGTCAAACAAATACAGTCTGCGATTTGGAAAGAGCAGATTAATCTTTTGAGCAAATTCCCCCTGCGATACTCCGATTTCCGCAACACTGCCCTTTATATTCCGTCTGTTTATCTCCTCCGCCAGAAAAGCTAAAGTCTGTTCTCTCACAAAATCTCTCTTTATGACATCCTTGTTTTCCAGGATATTCATGCCGCATATAAAATACTCTTTTCCCGGAATGTCAAACAGCTCGGAAATTTTTTCATTGTGCAGTTTTTCCTGCACAATCTTACTGCACTCTTTTTGGAGCAGATTTTCAGCATAGGACATCCCTGTGTATGCGTAGCCGACAATCTTATCATTTGGCACACCTGCCTTTTCCAGAATTTCAATCCCTTTCATCGTATTACCGAAAGCCACTACAATATAATCATACTCTGTCTCCTGCAACTGTTCTAACGTGATTGTTGATATCCCATTGACAACTTCACTCGCTCCGGTTACTAAATAGGCTGCTATTTTTACCTGCTCTCTTAAATGCTCTGTCAGAAATTTACTTACAGAGCCGGTTCCAAATAATATTACACGAACTTCCTTCATGCTGTTTTCCCTTCCTAGATTATTTTGTGACTGTCATATTCCCTTTTTATATCCTCTACAATCCGCAATAAATCATAACTGGCTGCAAATCCTAATTCCTGTTTTGCTTTTTCAACGCTCAGACACTTTGTTGTACCCCATTCTTCTTTTTCTGGATACAACTCTATTCCGCCTTCATTCTTAAAAACCTTGCAAAAGGCTTCCGCTATTTCCATATTTGTGGTTATCCGGCCGGAACCAATGTTGTATATCCCTTCTGCCTCCTTATCCAGAGCCATTGTGAATGCCCTTGTCACGTCTTTCACATAAATCAAATCCCTGCCGCCAATTCCCCTGCCATAAATTGGTATCGGTCTACCCTCCGCCGAAGCATTTAAAAGAACCGACCAAAACGGATTCAGCATCCCCCTGCTTAGATCCAAACCACATACCTCAGCCATTCTCAGGGTTTTTATCTTCATCCTGTAACTATCATTATAAAATTTCGCAAGCACTTCACCACATAATTTGCTGACACCATACTCATCCTCTGGTTTTGGTATTTGCTTTTCCTTTAACAAATCTGCTTCCGCCTGCTCCCCCCAAACAGCTTTAGAAGATGCGTTTATTATATTTTTAATCCCAATTTCTTTACATGCTTCAAACACGCTGGCACTCGCCATAACATTCGGCAAATACTCCTCCATTTTAAGAGGATTCCTGTTCTTGGGCATACCCTTTGCTGCCAAGTGAATCACAGCGTCACACCCTTCCAAGGCTCTTTTTAAACTGTCAACTGTGTAATCACACTCTATAAATCTTTCATCTGCCCATTCTTTAATCGCTCTGCTTTTATCTCTTATAGGAACTACGAAATCATAGTTTTCCCCGTAATCCCTGATCAAATATTGTCCTATAAATCCGGTTCCACCGGTTACTCCTACACGCATCTTATCACCTATTGAATTAATTTTTTATATTTTTCCCTTACTGCTTCAACCGTCATCCCATACATGGGTGCATTCGCTATTACATAGCCATGATTTGTAATAAATTCAAGGGGATATCCCACAAAATCCATTTTAACTCTTTCTCCATGCAATGCCTTCATTACCTGATGCAGTATCCCTCCCTGGTATGCCGGTTCCATCAGCAACAGACGACCATTTGTATAATTTGACCGTAAAGTATCCTCATCAAACGGAGCAACAGACGTATAATACAAAATTGTAACATCCTCATCCTGCAGCGCACGCATAGCTAATTCCAGCATCGGTCCTACGGCTAATACGGTTGCCTTACTTCCCTTCTTTACAACATTCGCCTTACCAAAAGCAACCGATTGAGCACATGAATTGGAGAAAAAAGATATCCTGTATACTGTAGGATTTCCATTATCGTATGTTTCCGAAAAAAGTGCACTAAATTCGTCCGGCCTGCCCGGAACTACAATCTCCATGCCAGGTATCATGGACAATACGGACAAAGCCGCCGGACAACAGTGCGTTGCTCCTAACGTTCCAATTTCCGTACTTCCGCCATATACGACAAAATCGCCGCCCAACTGCTGATATCCAAAATCAATTTTAAGCTGTTCATATGCACGCTCAATCATAAAGGTCGAATGCCCATAGACAATGGGAATCATTCCCGCTATTGACATCCCCGACGCAATGCCGATAATCGACTGCTCCATGATGCCGGCATCAATAAATCTCCCCGGAAATTTCCGGGACAAATCCACATATACCCCCACCCCCGAAGCACCTAACAAAACAACTGTCCGTTCATCCCCTGCCATTATATTTTCAATTGTTTTGTAAAACATTGCCGTCATTTCATTCATAGTCAGCGCAAGTCCTCCATAATCACTGCATAGTCTTCATCTGAGACAGCCTTCTCATGCCATACCGCGTGATTTTCCTCAAAAATTCTTACTCCATTGCCCTTAACCGTATCTGCTATGACAACATATGGCTTTCCTGCGGGTTGTCTTAACAGCACCCTGCGCAGACTTTCCTCATCATGTCCGTCCACTTTGACCGCTTCCCACTCAAACGCACGGAATTTCCCTATAATATCCGGCATATATTCCGTAGACTTATTGTCATCAATAATACAGCAGACATTATCAAGCTTCATTCTTGCAGCAAATATAACACTTTCCCAAATACTTCCCTCGTTTAGCTCTCCGTCACCCACAGTAATAAACAATCTGCTGGTCTTCCCCTGAAGCTTCCACGCATATGCAACGCCTACGGCATTGGGAAGCCCATGCCCAAGCGAGCCTGTGGAAATAAGCGTTCCCGGTGTATGATGTCTGTCCTGATGAACACCCAGCCTGCTGTTTCTTTTTTTATAGGTATAAAATTCCTCTCTGGTAATAATTCCAAGTGTTTCATATACCGCATACAACGCCAGTGCCGTGTGCCCGTTACTGAGAACGAGCTGGTCGCTTCCTTCGCCATCAATCCCATTTTCTATATTCATGACATCCCGTAACAGGACATTAAATATTTCCAGCATTGCCATTGCCGGCGACATGTGAGCTGCAATCCCGGTAGTATGTACCATCTCAACAATATTTATTTTTTGTTCCCTGATATCTTTTTCATACATATTTTTTCAGCAGTTCCTCTTTATACGGCTCCAAATTTACACCCGCGCCTGATCCAGGGTATTCGCATTCCCTGCACGCTATATAGGGATTCTCTGTTCCTTCCAGAAAGCTTATCAGCATTTCCCTTCTTTTTTCAGACTCCCATATTTCCTTAAGCGACATTTCCGTTATATTCCCCAGATTCTGTTTGTCCTTCTGCCAGTCCGCAGAACAAGGGCTGACAGAACCATCACTGTGAACCACTAACTCATAAAAACAAAATGCGCATACCGGCCATTCCTTAAATGTCCCCCCGCCAACGTTATACTGCTGCTGCTCTTTTACAGAATCCTGAAACCCTGACCAGTGATTAGTGGCACCATCAATATTTATGGTATCCGCATAATCTCCAATCATATTCACAAAAGAGTCCTGGTCTTTCTCTGAAAAATAATCACCAATTATTTTAATATGAACATGGCAATTTTTTCTGTGGGCGTACAGATATTTGATATTGTCATACATCTCATCAAAACTTATCTTTACCCCTGTAATTCTCTCATAGTCTTTATCATTTAATCCATTTAACGAAATTGTCAGTTCGTCCAGCCCGGCCTCCACCAGCTCATCTATCAGCTTATGGGTAAGCAGGCTGCCATTTGTTGTAGTTTTTACCTCCTTGGCAACCCCCTCTTCTTTAATCCTTTGAACGAACCAGGCAATTTTTTTATTGATCAAAGGTTCTCCCAGCCCATAAAGATGTATTACATTTATTGGAGCATCAAACTCTTTTAACTGTGCAAGCGTTTTCTCAAACATTTCCACCGTCATGATATTGCCCTTAAATTCTTTACTCTTACTCTGAAAGCAAAAGTCACATTTAAAATTACACGCATCACATGGATCTATATTTACTCTGAGCGGCTGTTTTAGAGGAAGCAGTTCCCACAATGGCTTTCTGTCTGCTCTTATCGGCGGAGTTAATTCTTTCATCCGGTTTTTCCTTTCCCTAAACACTCTTCTTTATATCTCTATACTGTATTTCTTTAAAATCTCTTTCCCTGTGTCAAAAGAACTAAAATCCACGATATCATCGGTCTCCATTTCAATATCAAACGCATTTTCCAGTTCCGCAATCAAACCCATATGCCCTACGGAATCCCATTCGGCTATGGATTGATACTCCAGCGTAGAGTTTACAACGCTTTCGTCAACCCCCAGTCCTTCTGTAAATGCTGCGACATACTTTTCTAAATTAGTCATCTTTTTTCTCCTCTTCTTTTTAGAATACTTTTTTTATATCAATCGGATCTAATATTGACATTTCATGCATACAATACCGCCTCATAAACTGAGGGTCTTCTCCCGCATAACAACATTCATGCCGCTCCCCAAAACACGGAAACGAAAAACCATATTCCATAATTTCTTTCAGCGGCTGCTCTTTGATATTGCCAAGCTTCATATGCAAATATGAACATGGAAGTACATCTCCATACGGGTTAATATACGGACGGTTTACTGCTATACAGCCGCTGACCTGTACTTTCTTATTCGGTAACGGCGGCCAGATATCCCGCCAAAAATGCTTATATTTTTGTCTAAGGCTCTCCAGGTACATGGTATCTTCCGGGGTAAGCATCACATCGAATTTCCCCCTCCAGTTTCCGGTTGGGGTTGCCGGCACAATTGAAAAATGATAATCCTGCTTCTGGCAAAACTCCGCAATCTCCTCCACTTCCCCTGAATGAATATTGTAATGTCCAACCAGAAAATTAACAGATGCCTGCATACCAGCATTTTTCGCATTTTCCAGTGCCTTAACCGCGTGGTCATATGCACCTTTAACGCCCCGGTATCCATCATGTATCTCAGGTTTTGTACTATCCAGGCTGATTGAAACGCGGGACATCCCTGCCTGTTTCAGTTTAGATGCCACCTGTTCCGTCAAAAGATACCCATTGGAGGTCATCTCTATATAGAACCGATCCGCGCCAAATATATCAATAATATCATATAAATCCTTACATACTAATGGTTCTCCCCCTTCAATCAGAATTTCATACATACCCAGTTCATCTGCTTCATCCGCCAGCTTTCTAATATCATCCAGTGTTAAAGTTCCTCTAACCGGTCTGCTCGGAGACTCTGTAAAGCACTGGTCGCATTTAAAATTGCATGCATTGCTGTAATTAA
Source organism: uncultured Agathobacter sp. (assembly GCA_910587655.1). Lineage (GTDB taxonomy): Bacteria > Bacillota > Clostridia > Lachnospirales > Lachnospiraceae > Roseburia. The sequence continues at coordinate 52,194 of CAJUND010000008.1, forward strand.
GTAAAATTCCTCTGGGTGCAGTACCTACGCCGCCATTTTTACTAATATATCTGTCGAACGCCCGCATTTTTTCGAGAACCCTTTTATTATCTTTCAGTTCCATATGATTTCACTCCCTATGGGTGCAGACCTCCGTCTGCCCTCATTACCTGCCCTGTCACATAGCTGCTGTAATCAGACAGCAAATATACTACCGTTTTAGCAATTTCATCCGGCTGCCCGATTCGATGAAGAGCCGTATTTCCAATTGTTTCTGATAACAATTCTGTTTTCATTTCCGATACCATATCCGTCTCTGTAACTCCCGGTGCTACTGCATTTACTCTTATTCCATATCCTCCAAGTTCATTAGCCCATTTTTTTGTTGCACCAATGATTGCCGCCTTGCTTGCTACATATTCAAACTGTGCCGGATCTCCGTCCAACGCTGCCGCAGAACTGATATTCACAATGGAACCTCTCTTGCCTCGAATCATATTTTTCAACAGGCGCTGCGTCAAAAAAACGTGACCGAAAAAATTAATCTCAAATGTGCGCCGTATATCTTCCATGGATGTCATTAAAAACAAGTTTTTTGTTCCAATAGTTCCTGCATTATTCACAATCCCTGAAATTGGCACTTTATATTTCAATATTTCAGAAGCGCCTTCCTTAATCATACTTTCCTCACCCAAATCAAAATAAACCGGGTGGATTGCAACACCATATTTTTCAGAAAGATTCTGTAATTTACTTTCCAATTCTTCCGTCCGGCTGCGCATACAGGCAAAAACATTTGCTCCATTTTCTATACATGCCTTTAAAACAGCAAATCCTATCCCCCTGTTACTTCCCGTAATGACAATATTTTTATCCTTCAGCATATTCATTCTTAACTCTTTCCACTATTTTTTCCGGTGACAAACCACATTCATTCAGCAAATACTCATAACTTCCCGGATGAGGATAGAAATCATTTACACCAATCATCAACTGTCTGGGTCTTTCCTTTTTACATGCATAATATTCCGCAACCGCACTGCCTAATCCACCAAAAATATTATGTTCTTCCACCGTTACGATGAGCTTATATCCCATCAGGGAATTTAATATATCCTTGTCCAGCGGCTTTACCGTATGCATGTCAACGACCGTACATGTGATACCTTCGTCCTCAAGTAAACCTGCTGCCTTCAAAGTCTGTGATACAATTGACCCCGCAGCAATGAAAGCAATATCTTCTCCCTTCTTTAAGGTAATCGACCTGCCGATTTCATAGTTAAAATCATCTGCATAAATAATATCCGCTCCTCCTGATAAACGAATATATACAGGTCCGTCGTAATGCTTCGACGCTTCAACACATTTTACAATCTGCAGGCCGTCTGACGGGCATAAAACCGTCATTCCCGGAATCGTACGCATAATAGCTATATCCTCCAGTCCAAAATGCGACGCACCCAGTGTATTCATCGCTAAGCCGCTGCCCAGCCCCACCGCCTTTATGTTTAAGGACATATACCCCATATTCATGCGAATCTGTTCGCTTGCCCTCATTGAAATAAACGGCGCAAACGAAGTGGCAAATACCGGCGTACCATCCTTCGCCAGTCCGGCGGCAACACCTATCAGATTCTGCTCTGCTATACCAACATTTACAAAAGCATCCGGATATTTGGAATAAAATCTCGTCAGTCCTGACGAACTTCCCAAATCAGCCGACATCACAAAAAAATCCGGTTCCTCTTCATATAATTTCAAGATTGCCATTCCAAATGCGGCTCTCGGTCCCATTGCCGCCCATCTTGTAATTTCAGACTTTTTAATCTCCATACTTCTGTTCTTCCAATTCTTTCATTGCCAGCTCATAATTTTTCTGTGTCAAACGGTTATGATGCCAGCTGTTATTATTCTCCATAAAGGAAATACCATGCCCTTTAATTGTATCTGCAACAATTGCTGTCGGCATATTTCTTAAAGGATTGCTGCTTAGAGCTTTCCGTATTTCTGAGATGTTATGCCCGTCTATTTCCAGCGTATGAAATCCAAATGCCTGCAAACGTTCCATGTAATTCGGATAGTACATAACCTGTTCACTGGCACCGTCATTTTGAAATTTATTATCGTCTAATATAACCGTAAAGTTGTCCAGCCTAAACTGTGCTGCTGACGATAATGCTTCCCATACCAAACCCTCATTGCTTTCTCCATTACCAATTATTGTGTATACCCGGTAATCTCTTTTTTTACGCTTGGCGGACAATGCCATTCCCACTGCCATGGATATCCCCTGGCCTAAGCTTCCATTGGATGATTCAATTCCAATCCCAGGTTCCATGACCGGATGTGCACAAAGGTTACTGCCATCTGCAAGATATGTCAGGAGACGTTCCTCCGATATTATCCCCAGCTCTCCAAGTGTCGCAAACAAAGCCAATGCTCCATGCCCCTTACTGAGAACAAATTTGTCCCGTTCCTCATAAGGTTCGCCGATACCACGCAGCACCTCTCCATACAAAACAGCAAGAACATCAACCATAGACAATGCTCCGCCCAAATGAACATTACTATTACACTCATATGCCAGCTTTATTATTCTCTTGCGAATAGCGAGCGCCAGCTTCTCCAATTCATTATTAATCATATCATTCTGCCTTTGGTTTATATTTGTTTATTACATCCGGAATTGCAACAACAAGACTGGCTGAACAGGCTGCTTCCCCATCTACGTAACTTTCCACATGTCCTTTTGCCACTCCCCGATTAAAAGTATCTAAAGTTGCATATATTTCCAGTCTGTCTCCCGGAACAATTTTTCTTCTGAATTTCGTTTTATCAATACTTACAAATGCCGTCTTCATGCCTTTATACTCTTCCACACAGAGAAATGTCATTAAAAATGTCTGTGCTAATGCTTCTACCTGAACGAACCCGGGCACATTTGGCTCATCATCAAAATGCGCCGGAAAAAACCATTCGTTATAAGAAAAGTTTTTTATCGCATAAGCACTCTGCAGCGGAACGGCCTCCTTTATCCTGTCAATAAAGAGCAGCGGATATCTATTCCTCTGGCATTCCTGTATCCCCATTAAATCAAATTCAAGTTTGTTTTTTTCAACCATTTTTCCCTCATTTCTATTTGAATACTTTTTTCGATTCATTTTTTTTCATAATCCGCGCGGGATTCCCCACAGCAACAACTCCCTCCGGCAATTCCCTGAAAACAATGGCTCCTGCTGAAATAACAGAATCATTCCCTATGGAAATATGATCCGTGGTCCCTGATAAGAATCCCATAAAAACCCTGTCGCCAATATAATCCCCTCCGCCAATCTGGCAGTTCGAACCTATCACTGTATGCTGTCCTATCTTTATATCATGACCTATCACCGCATGGGATTGTATATATGTATTGGCGCCAATCTCTACATTGTCCGTAATCGTTACCCCTTCTGCTATGACAACTCCCTCACTAACTGTTGTCGTCTCATCTATATACACTCCCGGATGAATTAAAGTTGCCAGACGGACTCCCTCATCCTTCACCCTTTGATACATAAAGTCTCTGACGCCTGGTTCTCCTACTGCTATCACGACTTCTATATCATTGTTCTTCCTTTCTTTCATAAGTTCACTGAATTTATAAACCTTTACTTCATTAACCTCTGCAATTTCATTTATATCATCTATAAAGCAGTATTCGCTCCATCTGTGATGAATCTGGTTTATTTTTCGTGCAATAATGTATACTTCCCTTGCCAGACCATGGGCTCCGTATATCGCCAGCAGCATAACCCACCCCTTTCTTTCATAGTTTAATCCCAGACCTCAGCTCCACTTCCTGTCATTTCCAAGAATACAGTTATATTCTCCTTATTAAGTATAGCACAACTTTGGCTTTTCTGTAAATACCACGCAGCGCAGGCCTGTCTTTATTCCCATCTTCTGATTTTCATGATTTCGTCCCAATTTCCAATTTTTATATCCGGGGTTTCTTCTATGTCCATTAAAACCTGTTTTACCAGATTCCTTTTCTCCTTTGTCTGAAATGAAAAAATCATTGTCAAAACTAATCTCCGGATTAAACCGCATAAACTGTACAATATTCCCGCAGATTTAATTTATCCAGTATAGCTGTGACCTCCTGGACATTAATCGGCTGTATGCCCAGAATAAATCCAGGCTTTTCATAGTTTGCGGCTACATCACTCAGATAATATACTGGTTTTCCCTCAAATACTTCCGGCGCAGTCTGTCCATCCGATACAACAAATCCTTCATATGCAATCCCAGCATAATCCAGCTGCCTGCGGCACACAGCCCCAAGTCTGCTTGTCCCATAAATAAACAGATGCTCCGATTTCTTATCCAGCTCTTTTATCCTCTCATTCAGATAGTCTTCTTCGACATACTTGTAGCAGCTTTCCAGTCTCCCCGCATCAATTCCAAGCTTCAATGCCATTTCCAGCCCTTCTTTTCTCCCAATAGCCGCACAGAATCCCAGGCAGTCAGAAATGATTTTCCTCTCCAGAATATCGTGAAATCTTTTTCCCGTATAATCATCAAATTTTTCAAAAAAAGTAATCATCTTCAAAACATAAGTACAATAAGCATTCCGGTCTTTTCTCCATACACTCATCATGGACTGATTATTTCCGACTCTGTATACAACCATCGGTTTCTCAAAATAATACACCTTTCCACAGCATGCAAAGTAATTTCTGTATGCATAATCCCCCGACTCTGCATCCTGAATAAATCCAGGCATATTTTTATGATACCTGGACCGGTATACATAAGATGATGATGCCGGGAAATTCGTCCCCAGCCCCATCTTTACCTGTTCCTCCTGGGAATATGTTCCCTCCTTGGGAAATGTATTAAGAAGCGTCTCCTCCCCCGTCATACAGTTTAACTTCACTGCATTGCTCATACACATAGAATATTCCTCATGTGCTTCCAGAAACGCTATCTGTTTTTGTATTTTTTCATCGTCAATCCAGTAATCATCGCCATCAATTATTGCAAAATATTTGCCCTCCTTCTTCAAATGATGCCTTTTCTCACTGATTTTACCTTGTTGATATTGATTTTCCGTTTCATAAAACCCTCTCACTACTCCAGGATATTTTATTTCATATTCTTTTATGATATCCGCAGTCCCATCTGTTGACGCATCATCATGAACCAGTATCTCATACCGGAAATCCGTTTTCTGGCTGAGAATTCCCTGTATTGTCTCCTTTATATATTTTTCATGGTTATATGTAGCAATTATGACTGACAGCATAATATCTTCCATAGCCGTACTTTTCCTCCTTTAATTCCACTTTCAACATACCATAATCCCTCCTACACTCTCTGCAGTTAAGATTACACTTCTGCATACAAAACCGTTTCCCACATGTTAGACGCGTAATGCCGGATATAAAACTTATATTCCGGAACAAGACTTAGAATATAAAAAGGAATCTCTATGATATCCTCAGGTTTATGGTAGATACAGATTGCCAGCCTTGGACGGTTATTTAGAATTGTCTGCTTTGCTCCCTCCAGAGCCTTTAATTCACTTCCTTCCACATCCATTTTAATAAATGTGACTTTTTCATCTTTTACAACCGAATCTATATCTGTTCCTGAAACTTCGTACTCTCCCGCCTCTGTAACGGATGAGCCTGCCCCGGACTCAGAAAATTTAAGAGTTTCTTTTCTGTTCCACACCGCATAATTACAAATTTCCACATTCGGAATATTTTTTTCCCTGACGTTCTGCCGTATGACATCACACATACTGCTGACGGGTTCAAATGCAAAAATTTTTTTATAATTTCCATTTGTCCACCGGGAAAATGCCTGCACATCCGAACCGTCAAATGCTCCCGCATCAACATAAACTTCATCTGCCAGCGGTTCAAAAACATCCCGGTACTGGTCTCCCCTGCTCCACACCAGCATTGTATCTGAAAGTATATATTTTTTATCCATTCCCCTATCCAGCAGCTGCTTATATATTTCCCTGGCATGCAAGTGTGAGCCAAGAATAACCAAACCGTTACCGTGTTCCTTTATCATCTCGTCCACGGACAGAACACGCAAACCGTCCACTGTTTCCCCAGCCCTGAAATTGTCACAAAAACAGGATGCCTTGTATCCCTGGTACGGAAGCATTTTTTTAATGTGCATCCCACCGAATCCGCACGTAAAAATAATAATTTCTTTCGGCATCAGTTCAGCCATTTTTTCATCCAGTTCTCCGGACGGATGCCAGTCATGATACAGATTGCATAATCCTTCTGTATAATCATCCTGACTCTGATTCAATAGGAAATTAATTCTTAATTCAAACAAACTTTTTGATTCTTCATCCTGCAAATGGTCATAAATCCGATTCATAGTCTGATAATAGTTTTTAATACCTGTCCCCATCATTTTAATTCCCTTCTTAATTCCTTGATTTACTGTACTCTTTCTTTATAAAATTCTATCGTTCTCTCAATTCCCTCTTCAAATTCCACCTCCGGCTCCCATCCTGTATCCTCCTTCAGCTTCGTTATATCCGCTTCCAGATGCATCACCTGCTTCTCCCCGTATGGTATGCTGCCAAGAACCATTTCATCTGATTTCCCCAGCTTGTCACATAATATCGCAATGTATTCTTTCAGTGGTCTTGCCTTTCCGCTTCCAACTGGATAAATCCGGTTATTCTTCCCTTTTTTCGCAAGCAGGTAAAGGGCATTAGCAATATCGTCCATATATAAAAAATCCCAGATTTGCTCACCTTTGGAAAATGCCATTTTCTGCCCCTTCAGAGCATTTAATATGTTGGAAATAAGAACGGAATTATCGTTATCATATTTTCCATATCCACTTAATATTCTCGCCCAGATATGCCGGATCCCATACTTCTGACATAATACCCTTGTTGAATGGCAGGCACACAGTTTTGTTATGCCATATGCATTTTCCGGTGTACACAGAGTATCATCCCTAAGCGGTTCCTCATGCCTTCCATATTCTGCCTGGCTTCCGGCCCCGATAAAAGTATGACATCCCATTTCATATGCCAGCCTCACTGCATCGCAGGAATATTTTACATTTTCAAACTGTTTCTCCATGTCCTCCCGCAGCTTCTGCGGCGTATTTGTCCATCCCAGATGGAAAAACACATCATAATCCCGCTCCTGCGGAACATAATCCTTCAGTTGTTCCAGACTGCAGTACACAACGTGCAGACGGTCATCCTTTGGCAGATTAAGTCTTCTTTCAGAAGCTTCCCGCTGAAAGAGAAGAATTTCAGTATTTTCCTCCAGAAGCTTCTGGATTAATGCCATGCCAACTGCCCCGCTGCCCCCTGTCATAACAGCTTTTTTTATCTGGTATCCCATGCCGTTCCCTTTCTTAACTCTTTTGTATCCATGCATATACAACCGTTTCACTCAAATCATCCAGATGATGCCTTACTGCAAGCTTATACTCCGGTAAAATCCGCTTAATCAGCAGTGGTATGGAATAAAAATCAACTGCATTATGGTAAATACATACCGCCAGCAGCGGCCTGTACTTTCTTATACCGTTTTCTGCCCCCAGAAGCATCTGGTATTCATAGCTCTCAATATCCGCTTTCAGGAAAGAATACGGTTCTGTCAGGAACTCATCCAGTGCAACTATCCGTAAGTCCCCTTCTTCCTCCGAAGACAGTCCCACGATCTTGCTTCCCAGCCCGTCATTCTCCCCGTAGTGTTCAAATTTTGCCGCACCGCTGTGCTCGCCTATTCCATATGGATATAATTCAAACCGGCTTTCCTGAATATTTTGCCTGCTGCATTCCTTTTCCACTGTTTTCTTTAAGCAGGAAAAATTATCCTTGTCCGGTTCAAACGCAATAATCTTTCCGAACTCTCCGTCTTTCTGTTTTAAATATTCTTCAATGGTATCACCGGTATATGCCCCGCAGTCCACAAATACTTCATCCGGATTTTTCCTTTGAAATGAATCCAGACAGAAATATGCATTGCCCTCTTCCAGGTCTGCTTCCGGCTTATTTCCGGTTATCCTCCATTTTACCAGCTCTGCATAGACTTCCCTGGAACGCTCGTCATAAAGCATATCATAACATTCCAGCACCTCCTTACGGTGCGACTTTAAAATGACCTCATCAACAAGCCGGCATTCTGCGCCAAGCAGACTGCACTGCTCCCTTATTTCTTTCACCACATCCGGCTGTATGGTACAGATTAAAACGCAGATATCATTCTGTTCCTGCAGTACTTCAGGTCCTTTGACCGGCTTGCCATTAAAAATTTTATTTTTCTTTGATACAGCGCTGTCAATATAACCTTCAAAAGAAAACCCTTCTTTCTCAAGCCTGTGAAACCCCTCATAATACAGCTTTGCCGTATTTCCCGCTCCCCAGATCCACACTTTTTTCCCGGACAGCTCCGGTAATCCGCACAGTATTTCTTCCAGTTTTAATCTGTCCGCCATCTTAATTCTTCCTTTCTGGTTTTAACTTTTTTTATACAGTTCAATCAGCATATTTTCCCGCATCTCCTCTTCCGGAAGCATCGGGTTCATATACTCCAGCGGCAGCGATTCCATCTGCCCGTCCGTTCTCTTATAGGAAACCTGCTTTGGAAATGCGCTCAGCTCAATCGGAACCATTACCTCACAGATAACAGGCCCGTCATATTCCAGCACCTTTTGCACCTTTTCCTTTAATTCAAGGTTATTATAAATCTGCACTGTCTTTAAACAGTAAGCAGCTGCCACATCCGAAACCGGGGACAGTGTCAGGTTCGACTTCTCATCACAGGCGACATAATGCCCTTCAAAAACATTTTTCTGAGTTGCATGAATCTGAGCATACCCCTGGTTATTCAGTACAAAAATCTTGACCGGAAGATTCAGCCGTCTGATGGTTTCCAGTTCCTGAATATTCATCTGGAATCCGCCGTCGCCGTTCACACATACGGTCCGCCTTCTGTTTCCTGCCAGGCATGCCCCAATCGTTGCCGGAACGCCAAATCCCATGGACGCAAGTCCTTTTGTGGAAAACACTCTCTGTCCTTTTTTTACGCGGAACGTCTGCATCGAAACATCAATACATGTCCCGGAGCTTCCGGATACATAAATATCCTCCGGCTGCATCTGTTCTGTAATTGTATCCAGCAGGGCATAGGTATTTACCAGTTCTTTCTGGTTCCAGGCTCCCTCTGTCACAACGGGATATTTCTGTTTCATCCGGTCTGCATAGGAAATCCATTCCGTATAATCTTTATGCTGAATTTTATCTTTATGTTTTAACAGCAGCTCCATAAAATGCTTCGCATCCGCACACACTGCCAGATTCGGTCTTACATTTGTTTTATGCAGCTCATTTTCATCAATATCCACCATAATTCTGACCGCCGCCCTTGCGAACCCGTCAAAATTATATCCCGTCTGAAGCAGGTTCATCCTTGCGCCGATGGAAAGGAAAAAATCCGAATTCTGCTGCACAAAATTTGCATAACGCTGTCCCATCCCCCCCGGTCTTCCAAAAAACAGCGGATGTGTATCCTCCATTAAATCTATTCCATTCCATGTGGTCAGAACCGGAATCTGCAGTTCTTCCGCTAACCGGTGAAACTCCCCGGTGCCGCCGGAAAGCCGGATTCCATTTCCTGCCAGAAGTACCGGACGTTTCGCCTGGTTCAGATAATTAATCACCTCAAGCGCCTGCTGCTCCAGTAATTCTTCCTTTTTCCTTACTGTTTCCGCATCTGTTTCTTCCGGCTGCCATCCGGCAAGCTTTTCCGCGTCAATCTGTGTTGCCTGGACGTCCAGCGGGATATCCAGCCATACCGGACCTTTCCTACCGGTTGTCGCTTCATATACCGCCCTGTCCAGATGATGGCGGATACTTTCCGGGTCTGTCACCAGCGCCGCATACTTTGTTACCGGTGTTACAACAGAAATAATATCAAGCTCCTGCATTCCCTGCTGGCGGATTCCCTGCCCGTTAATCATGTCTGCGGTCTTTACCTGCCCCGACAGCACAATCATTGGTGTGGATTCAATATAAGCCGCCGCAACTCCGGTAATGGCATTGGTTCCTCCCGGTCCGGTCGTCACCATTAAAAGCCCCGGCTCATTTGTCACCCTGGCATAGGCTTCCGCCGCAATCGAGCATGCCTGCTCGTGCAGGCACACCACGTACTGAATTTTTCTGCTTTTTCCCAGGGAATCATTCAGGTGCATGGCACCGCCGCCGGGAAGCATAAACATATGCCTGATATTCAGCTGTTCCAGATACTGTATCACATAATCTGATAATTTCATACTTTTTTACCTTTTCTTTAAACTTATCCTGACAATTCTCCAAAAAGGGTGATGCGGCATTCCACACCACCCTTTTTAATACAGGAAAACTAAATGTATCCTCTCATTCCTTGTCCGCTGCTTCCTCCAGTGCCTGAGAACACCTGTCATGCAAATACTGTAAAACTATCAGTTTTTTTTCAACATTCAGATGAAATCCATCAACTGCCTCCATAGCTTTTATACTGAACCGTTCAACCCATTCTTTAAAATGCTCACAGTCATATCCTAACTGCCTTGCCATATTCATAAGAAATACCGTTTTATAAATCGCATATTCCAGTCCAAGTACGATTTCCTCTGCATCCCCGCTCGTATACCAGTGCAGGAATTCGATTATCCCGTCAAACTGCTCCAGCCTTGACTCATAAGTGGCATAATACTGCAGAGTTACTTCTCCGTCTTTGCCCGCTTCCGCCGACTCACCCTCATGTACCAGAATTACCGGTTCTTTCAGGCTGTCCCCTCTCCGGCTGAGTACTGCACACCACCACTCATGGGGATAACTCCTGTAAAACTTATTATCAGAAAACCGGTCCAGACGCGCGAAGTCCTCCTCTATAAAATCTTTCCTCCGGACAATCAGTCCTGATAAATAATTCTGGGTCAGAAACAAATTAATAAATGCATCCAGTCCCCTTTTTTTATAGCTCCGGTCCGAAATCTGGGCATGCTGCTGCATTGTCTTTGCCCTGATAACACCCAGCTGCGGAAATTCCTCCAGCAGCCCAAGATAATGTTCAAGTGCCTCCAATGCCAAATCATCCTCATCAGAAACAAACACAACATATTTTCCATGTGCCATTTCAATAACATGCCGCCAGTTTGCTGTCGCATCCAGCGTTTTCCCATGGTCAAAATAAATCAGTCTGGCATCCGGAATTTCGGCAATCTGTTCGTACTCTTCCTGGTACCGCTCCATCCCGTTTTTAGAAACTGCAATTTCAATCTCTGCATCATATGGCATTGGCAGAAGATTCTTTATGCGTTCCAGCAGCAGATTTCCGCGGTTGTATGTCGGAATACCAATCGTAAGCAGCACATTGTCCGTATTCCGTCCCTCCGGCGTCAGACGGTATTCATGCTCCCTGTTTATAATTTCCAGCAGTTCCTTTTTCCCGTCTTCCGTTCCTATACATATCTTCGGCAGATAGACCGAGGTATGTTCATGAAAATAACGCCGAAACTCTTCCATACCTGGAAACATCATAATCTTTTCTGCATAATCCGCCAGTTCCGGAATCTTAAAAAATGACGAGCACTTATTCATGTCCTGGCAGACCGCATATATTTTATGGAATTTTGCTTCCGCAAGAATCCCCGGCAGATTACTCCAGTCCCAGTACATCGCAAGCGCCAGGGCGCTGAACTCCATCTGGCGCAAATCCTCTGTCCTTTCAGTGCAGCTTACATTGTTTATGGAAAAGACTCCCCTGAAATTCTGTATTTCTTTATCAAAAATATAATACTCGCCCTCACGGTACGGAATAAAATCCAGCGTCAGGTTTTCATACGGCGGTTTTTCACCTGTATTCCAGAGTTCATAATTTTTCTGAAACTCCGCTTCATTTCCCGCCATGTAACAGTTATAAATAGTTTCCAGCACCCATTCCTTTTCGTATTCTTTTGTGTATGAAAGTATAAATGCTTCCAGTGCCGCATCATATGCCCCGCTTTCAAACTGTGCGCATGCATAATCCAGCAGTTCCTGTCCTGTCAGTGCCATATCCTACTCCTTTTTACCATTTGTCTGCTCATCAACCGGATGTTCTTTCGCGTATTTTACAACTGTTTTTTCAGCTGTCTGTTTAATTTCATCTGCCGCTATTATCATCCCGTACATAAGTACTTCACCCTGCTCCGCGATATCCATGAACTCCCTGTTCTGTTCCGTTTCCGACTGGTATACCGCAGGCCGCAGGGTATAATTCAGCCCGACAAGGCTTTCCATTACCATCTGCGCCATATAATCCGTTTCCATATAGCGGTTCAGTTTTTTAATCCGCTTTAATGTCTTGTCTATTTCTTTTCCGGCGGTTTTATTCTCTCTTGCCAGCTTCTCCAGCTTTTCATAATAACGCTGTCCTTCTTTTGCCTTTTTCTTTACTTCATCCAGTTTTGCAGATGCACCGGAAAAATACTTCATTGCAATCCTGCGGTTATCCCCGGTAAACAGTTTTCTGGAATGGTCAATATGCCACTTGACATTAAAATCACGTTTACAGTATTTGCGGATTGCACCTTTTAATGTCATAATCTTACTGCCATGAATCAACGCACCGCCTTCCGTTGCATCCACAGTCGTAATATGGCTCCATTCCTTAATCCATTTTTCAAACCATTCCAGATAAAACTTAAAGTCATTTCTGGTCAGTACCTTTCCTCCGTCAATGGACTCCACTTCCATGTATTCCCCGCTGTTTACATCAATATCGTCCATTTTATCCTTAAATGTGCCGTCAGCATGTGTTTTATTGCCTGTCATGGCAAGATCCTGTCCAACCAGAATTACAGTCTTTGCACCCATGTTAAGGGCAAGGCAGTATGCAGAAGTTGCCACAGATCCGCCCGACATCAGATTCGGCAGAACCCTTTCCTCCCCCTCTTTTTCTTCCAGTTCCTTCAGCATTTCCACTTCAATTCCCGGACCTCCAAGATAGAAAAATTTCTTTCCCTTATGGCAGTCCATTGGTCCGGTGGATACCGCAGTCATTGTAACCATCGGAACTTTTGAAATATCCTTATGCTGAAAGAGCAGCTCCGGTTTCAGTCCGTCCACGATAACAAACAGATTCGGTACGATTCCCGCATTTAAAAGTGGTTTCATGGCAGTATCCGTTGCAATAATACATGCTTTTCCCACTGCTTTTTTAAGTTCCATAATATTTTTATTCAGGGACGGACCTGCAGAAACGATGATGGCGGGAATATCATCCGGCAAGATATCATATAGCTCCCTCATGCTGTAACCTTCATACAGATAATGCAGATTGGAAAGTACATTTATTGCGTTTACATTTGCATAACGCAAAGCCGTATCCCATCTGACCTGGATATATTCGAGATGCTGGTTCAAAGCGGCAATAAAGGCTTCTACTTTTTCCGGAAACAGTTCACGGTAGTTGCCGGAAAGATAAAGGCGGATTAACGCCATATTGTCACATGAAATAAAGAAGTGAAAAAATGCCCCCACTTCATTTCCATTAATACCCTCTACGATTACCCCCACCGGAATATCAGGCTGAAACATAAATGACAAGTCCACTTCCTGCATTGCCCTGCGGAAAATCTCAAACGACGGTTCATAAACCAGGATATTGCTTGTCTTTGGAGCCCACTCCATAATCCGGCGTATATGCTCGCCATTTGAAATCCCGACAATGACAATCGGCGCATATTCTTCCACGGTTCCCTGTGCTTCCATCCAGCGTTCCGTAACTGCAGACGGCGCATACTTTCCATTCAGATAGAGTTCTTTCCCTTCCTGGCTGACTTTCAGAATCGTCTCCCCCATCAGACTCTGCTCTGCAGTAACATCAAACCCTCTTTTTTTCCGCTTTGTATTTTCCAGGATGGCCGCCCACACCGGGTATTTATCCTTCAGGGCTTTTATATTGTTTTCATATATTGTATTATTCATGCTCTCCCCCGCTTTGCAACTCTTCTGCCAGATAATAATAGATTTCCAGTAGTCCGTACCGCAGGACGTCCAGCAGAAATACAGAGTCCCTGTGTTCGATTCCATAGAGTATGTCATTTAATACCTGCAGAACAAATTCCGCATTAATTTCCAGCCCGGATCCGGGCTCCTGCGCAATCTGAAAAATGGAAGTCACCGTCTGGTTCAGGGAAGGCAGATATGCCCTGATATCTTCCATATATTCTTCACCATTTTCAATTTTATTTCCTATCTGTTCGGCTGTTTCTATCTGCGACTGCAATAGATTTAGAAATTCGTTCATTTTATCCTCCATGAAATGTAATGCCCCGCTCCACGATGACATTGCATTTGCCGCCTCCATGCTGCAATTAATTACATATATATTATCGGACAATACCTGCCTCCACTTTAGGTAAAATCAAAAAAAGAACCGGCAGATGCCGGTTCTTTTAAAATCCAGTATAAGATTACTGTAACAGTGAAAGTACACCCTGGTTGGACTGGTTTGCCTGTGCAAGCATTGACTGTCCTGCCTGTGCAAGAATGTTGTTCTTGCTGTATTCCACCATCTCTTTTGCCATATCTGTATCGCGGATACGGGATTCTGCAGACTGGGTGTTCTCAGCTACGTTATCCAGGTTGGCAATTGTATGCTCTAATCTGTTCTGTAATGCACCGAGTGCAGATCTCTGGCTGGAAACATTGTTGATTGCGTTCTGAATCATTGTAATGGTTCCTGTTGCCTGCTGGTAATCTCTTACGTTCGGTGAGCTAACTACTGTAGCAGCCTTTGAATTTACTAAGAAAATCTGTGCTGCACACATAGCCTGCTTAGAAGCATATGCACGAACTGATGTAGAAGTCTTAACCTTCTCTCCGTCGCCTCTTACATAGTAAGAAGTACTCTTCAGAGCCGGATTTGAGAAGAATGTTGCAACTGCTGTATTACATGCTGCGAGTTTACCGATAGATCCTCTGATGGTTCCAGAAGCTGTTGTCTTAACGTTGTTCTTTACAACTTCGTTTGTTGCAACATAGCCGCTTACCTTAGCTGCAGAAACAGGTCTGATACCGATTGCGTATGAGTTCATAGCTGCAATGTTTAAGGTAATCTTCTGTCCCTGGTTAGCGCCTACCTGAAGGTTCTTTCCAGTAAAGCTTCCATCCAGAAGTCCCTGCTTGTTGAACTGGGTTGTCTGAGAGATACGGTCAATCTCGTCTGTCAGAGCCTTTAACTCCTGGTTGATTGCATCACGGTCGATGTTCTGGTTGGTGTCGTTTGCACCCTGAATTGCCAGCTCGT
Source organism: uncultured Agathobacter sp. (assembly GCA_910587655.1). GTDB lineage: Bacteria > Bacillota > Clostridia > Lachnospirales > Lachnospiraceae > Roseburia. The sequence continues at coordinate 67,496 of CAJUND010000008.1, forward strand.
TCATACGCTGAAGGATGCTGTGTGTTTCATTTAATGCACCTTCTGCTGTCTGCAGTAAGGATACACCATCCTGTGCGTTTGAAGATGCCTTGTTAAGACCACGAATCTGGCTTCTCATCTTCTCAGAAATCTTTAATCCTGCTGCATCATCTGCTGCACGGTTGATTTTGTAACCGCTTGATAACTTCTCTGCAGATTTTGACTGTCCACTTGTGATAACACCAAGCTGACGATTAGCGTTCATTGCCGTAATGTTGTGCTGTACTACCATTGCCATAATATTGTCCTCCTTGTTTTTAAGTGCGCAAATCCTTTTGCGTCACTGTGATACCCTTTCGGGGTATTGACTTGTTTTGGTTTCACCCGACCCGCAAGCCGGGTGGCTGTTGTAATGTCCTGCTCTTTTAGGATATTACCTGTACAAATCGCTATACGATTTGCTCTTTATAATATTTGAGACGCCCCTAGGTTAGCTCTCAATTATTATCACTTGTAATTCCCTCGTAAGAGGGGATTGCCTTTTGCAGTCATCCGCCAGGATGATTGCTCTGGCAGTTGCTTTCACGAAGTGAACTTTCATGCAACTGCTCCTTATTTTTTGTTGTACACCTTATATATCGGTCCGTGTTTTTCAAACTTTAGTGCTTTTTTGAAATTTTTTTATTTTCTTTGCTGACCTTTATCTGTTTTGCTGTACACCTTATATATCGGAGGGCTCCGGAAAAACTTTACAGGGAAAATTCACTTTTTTATCGTATTATTTCATTTGACAGTCGAAAAACATCAGGATATAATTTAAATGAGAAGTATATCATACGCTATAGATATTACGGTTCCGGGGAGGTGACAGTATGCCAACCAATGAAAAAGAAATAAACTGCTATCTGCTGGACCAGCTGGAATTAATTGAAAGACTGGAAATGGTCGCCGCAGAAAGCAATGCTGATGAAGTTTTAAAGCAGCTTGCTATTGAAAAAAGATTCGTTGAACGAAAATTGTACCAGAATCCGCCCATCCAGAGCTAATACGCCCCGGATTTCAGAACGGGGGCAGGAGCTTTCGGGCACATGCCAAAAAAGAGACACAGCCAATGGCTGTGTCCCTTTTTTATTTCTTCCCATCCAGATAATGCGGTTCCAGCGACACCGGTCCTTTCATGGTCTGGTAATACCCGGTGATGGCTTTGCTGTTTAAACGCACGTCCTTTGCCTGTTTTTTGACAATATCAAACTTGCGCATCATAAGATCCTTGTTTCTTGCCTCCTGCGCCTGAATCCGCACGCTCTTGTCCGTAATACTGCGAATCTTTTCCTGAATCTGGCGGATTTCCTCTGCATGTGCCCCGCTGTTTGCCGCAAGCTCCTCTTCCACCTGGGCATACAACTTCTCAAAACCGCTGTCAAGCTGCTCCAGCTGTTCTATGCAGGCGCTCTTGTCCTCAACAGTTTTGTCAAACTCGTCAGCCCTGCGCGACGGGTCTGTCAGGGTCTCTTTCTGCAAATCGTCCAGCCGGATAATCTCATCCAGCACCTCTTCTTTTTTTCTAAGACTCTGCAGCATAATTGATAAATATGTTTCCGGCATGTTCTCTCCTTAATTGTAATGCCCCGAAGGGGTATTGCCTGCGCAAATCACCTTGCCCGCCAGGGCAAATTAGTATGTGATTTGCTCCATACTGATTGTTTAAACGTCTAAATTTGCACCATTGGCGGTTTTTTCCATAACCTCTTTCCATGTGTCGCGCATCGTCCGCAGATGCTCTAAAACCTCTTCCAGAATCTCTTTGTCCTTTTTTATATTTGCCTCCTGCAGCCTCTGGAGCAGATATGAATAAACGGCGTCAAAATCCTTCGCAACTTCGTATTTGTGATCCAGCGTAGACTGGAACTCCATAATAATGTTCTCTGTCTTCATGATATTTTCATGCGCTTTTTCAATATCCTTTTTTTCAACAGCCACAATTGCAATATTCACAAATTTAATTGCACCCTCGTAAAGCATCAGCGTCAGCTGTGCCGGTGTGGCAGTCAGAATCTTATTATTGCCATATGCCGCATATGGATTATTCTGTGGCATAATTTTCCTCCTTATCTTATAAACGCACACAACTTCCGTGCCATGCATGGCTGCATGACACGAAAGTCCGTGTAAATAGCTGTTCAGTTATTATTATTTTGTTCCGAAAAGACCTGCAAGGGAACTCTGCTGGCTGTTTAATGTACCAAGCGCAGTTTCCATGGCTGCAAACTTTTTATAATAATAGTCTTCTTTTTCCTTTACTTTCTTCTCCCACTCTTTAATGGTCTTGCCGTAGTTCTTGTACTGCGTATCCATCTCTTTGTCATTGTAGATACTGAACTTGCTGCGCAGACCGCTGCTCTTCATCTGCTCATCAAGCGTCTCATAAAGACCAGTCGTAAGCTGTTTCATGAAATCCACAACCGCATCCGGGTCGGAAGTCAGCATTGCCATGAGCCTGTCAGTATTTCCTGACGTATTTTCATCATCTGCATCCCCGTCAATATGGTATGCATTCTGCTCGTTCTTTGCCGCATTAAGCACTCCGAGCGTCTTAATGCCGAAGCTGGAAAGCGCATAACTCTTGCCATTGACCGTGTAGGATTTGCTCATTGCAGTAACCATGCTCCGCATGACAGTATTGAGATTATCATCCCGGCGGAGCAGGGAATCCTTTACCTTTGTCTCCCACATTTCAATCTCGCGGTCAGACATCTCATTCTTTTCATCCTCTGTCAGTGGTTCATAACCTTTTGCACTGTCCGCATTGTAAAGCTTTGTGATTTCATTAATAAGATTATTATACTCTGTCAGGAAATCCTTAATCTTATCGTAAAGTCCCTGTACATCGGTAGATACATTCAGGGAAACCGCCTTGCTGCTGTCCAGTTTGCTCAGATCAAACTTCCCATTTGCATCACGTGCAATATTATCTGTCACACCGTTTACCGCAATGTTCAGACCATTAATACTGAAATTATTGTTTGAACTGGTATACTCTACACCGTTTAACACGATAGTCGCATCTTCACCGTCCAGCTTGGTTGCCTTGCCTCCGCCATATGTTCCGGTTGTGTCAAGTCCCAGTATTCCAAGAAGCTTTTTGGATTCTGCAGAACCGTTGTCGCTTAATGTAAAATCCCCTTCTTTTCCAGTCCGTGCAGAACTGATATAAAACCTGCCGTTATTTTCATCAAAGCTGGCATTTACACCGGCATCACGCAGCTGGTTCACCACGTCAGAAATCTTGCTGCTTGGATTTAATGTTATCTGTTTATCTATTTTTTTGCCGTCTTTATCTGTTGTCTGCAGACGGATACTTGTATTATCTGTAAATCCCAGAGTTCCTAATGTAGTGTCTGACTTTGCAATGCTGTTGGTCAGCGAGGTTCTTACCTCTGCGCCTGTCAGATATCCGGACTGTGCTGTGGAAAGAACATGAAGCTTCTGTGTTCCGTTAACAGCTCCAGATGTTGCTGTTACAGAAGCCTTTGTAGTATCTGAGGATGTCACTTTCTTCGTGTTGTAAGCACCGGAATATTTCAGGTTGCCGACCTTTTTGTAAAAAGCGTTTACTTTTTTATTCAGGTCCTTCCAGATATCCTGTTTCCAGCCAAGCTTTGTCTGCTCTTTCTGGTATTTCTCTGTTTTCTTACTATATGCGGATACCAGTTCCTGTACAATGGAATCTGTATCCAGCCCTGAGTTAATTCCCGAAATTCTAATTGCCATAATCGTTCCTCCCTACATTTTTTCATCAATCATAATACCGGCAAGCTCCCATACCTTGGCAATCATGTCAAGGGTTTCTTCCGGCGGAATCTCTTTCAGCACTTTCTTACTGTCCTTATCAACAATCTTAATCGTCACACGGTTTGTTGCCTCATGCACACCAAATATTGCTTCTGAATTGTGGAGCATTTTTTTATTGATTTCTTCCACCGCTTTCTGAAGCTGTTTGTTTTTCTGGTTCGCAGACTGCTGCTGCGCATTATTTTTGTTGCTTCCGTCTTTGTCTGTTTTTTCTGTATCAGGAGCCACCGTCTGATTTACGACAGCTGCTGCCGCAGCCAGATTTCCATTCTGTTCAGCCCTGGGCTGTTTTACTTCTCTGGTTACTGCAGCCGACGCACTTCCCTGATACGTCATTACTGCATCTTTAACCGCTTCCATTCCCATGATAATTACCTCCCTGTAATGTTCTCGTAGTCCCTAAAATAATTATCGGAGGATAAACTCCAAAAGTTTACACCCTCCGATAAATTTATTGCATTGTTCCTTATCCAAGAAGTCCTTTCAGAGTCTCCATTGCGTCCTTATTTGATGCTTCCTTGTTTTCCTCCTGAATCTGGAGATACACTTCCTTGCGGTAAATGGGCACCTCCCGCGGCGCAGAAATCCCAAGCTTAATCTGGTCCCCGCGGATTTCCAGCACTGTAATTTCCACATCGTTATTGACTATCAGGGATTCCCCCTTTTTTCTGGTTAATGCCAGCATTTACTCACCCGCCTTCTCTTTTTTTGCCTGAAGGATTTCATAAACACGGTACTTGACCGGATAATCATCCTCCACAATCACCTGTACGCCTTTATTGGTATCCATGTTAATCACAATCGGCGCTTTCAGGTTGACTGTAAAATCCTCAACCTTTTTCGGCACGGTGACAGTTACCAGTATGTAGGTATTTTCCTCCGTCAGTTCCCCCAACGGCGCAATCAGTTCCTCATTCACATTCGGCTTGTAATCTTCCTTTACAATGTGGGGCATCATGACCGGGAACGCAAAATCCCCGTCATCCATGGACTGCAGCCACATAATGGAGTCATCCTTCTGCCCTTTTTCCTCATCAAAAATCAGGGCAAAATGTACAAGATCCGGAAACCCGATCATCCCTGTCGCCAGTGTGATTATCTTATCATCCGCAATATCAACCTCGCCAAAAAACCTTGTTTCTGCTTTCATGTTCTTCCCCCTGTTATCTCCCCTGCTGTCCTATAAATAGTTCAGCAGTGTCTGCTGCTGTACTTTCGATGCAGACATAAGACTTGCCGTATACGCATTATACGCAGCATTGTAATCAATAATAATATCTGAAATATCCCTGTTTTCCGTCTTTGATTTCAGTTCCTCAGTGGTGGTTCTCTGGTTCTCCACCCTGATTCTTGTCAGTTCCAGACGCTGCTGTACGCTTCCGACATTTGTATGGGCAATATCCACCTTGCTCAGGTAATTATTGAAGCTGGTCAGGTAATGCTGGTACGTCTTTTTTAAGTTATCGTCCGCATAAACCGCTTCTGCTTCCGCTGCCGTCAGGTAAGTCTGAAGATTTGCCTGGCTGGTCGGATCCGCATATTCTGCACGCGTCATCATCTGTTCGATTCTTTTCACTTTGTCATGGGCATTAATTGCAGTGGAAACAATGTTAATCATGTCATTAATATCCCTGCCTATGCTGGTATCCAGGACATCACTCGCCTGTGTATTCGCCGTAATCATAATTCCGCTTGATATTTCAAACTGGATTTCCTGGTTCTGTTTGGTAAACTCCAGGTATACGTCCTGTCCGCCTGCATCCTGTCCCATGTCCGGCGTATGCTTTTTACAGTCATAGTAATATTCCGGTCTTGCCTCGCCCTTGTCAAAACCGGTCTTGGTATAGGTAACTTCAATTTTTGACCTGCCGCCGGCTATATCATGCGCAATATTTTTTCCAAGAATCAGTTCCCCGGTATCCTCAATAAACACCATGTCGTTATCACCGATAACCATAGGGTCCGCACCTGCCGGCGCTGCCGCACGCCATGCATCAAGGGACGCATAGGAATTTACTGTCCCCGGCGCCGCAGCGCCATTGACGGTTATGGAATCCAGGGAATCAATTTTACCATATGCCAGACGAATCCGGTTATAGGTCAGCTTCTCCATTTCTTTATCCCACTGGGTGCTGGCGTCTGACGGTATTTCTGTTTCCCCGTAATAGTAACGCGCTTCCATCATATCATGAAAATCAAATTTCTGGTCAATGATATATTTGGTATCCTGCTCGTTCTCCTTAAACGTCAGCTGTTCCGTCGTACGGTATCCGGTAAAAATGGTTCTTCCGGCATTATCTGCATTTCCCTCACAGTATATCTGGTCTCCCAGTGCCTGCAGCTGCCTTAAGATGGTCTGTCTGTCATCTGCATTCAGTGTATCCGTAGCGCCCTGGTTACAGAGGCTTCTGGCATCCGTAAGCACCTTATTGATATTTCCCAGCGCTGTGTCCGTAAGCTCCAGCCACGAATCCACATCCGCAATATTATTGTCAATATACTGGTCCAGATGGCTCATCGTCGTCTGCATGCGAAGGGTACGGATTGCAATTACCGGGTCTTCGGACGGACGCTCGATTTTTTTCTGTGTTGTCATCTGTGTATTGTATTTATCCACAAGCACCTTATTGGCATTCATATTGCTTTTGGTGTTGCTCGTAATCATGTTATTGGTAACTCTCATAATTATACCACCCCGGTTTCGTTAATTAATTTGTTGTACAGTTCATTCATAACAGAAATCACTTTTGAAGCCAGATTATATGCATTCTGGAATTTAATCAGGTTTACGCCTTCCTCGTCCTCGTCAACGCCTGACACGGAGGTCCGCTGCAAATCCACAGCCTTTACCATGTTTGCATAATTGTTATAACATGTTTCAATTTTATTAACATCCACGGTAACATCCGAAATCAGCGTTTCAAGAAATGATTCCGCAAATGTGCCCCGGAACATCCGCACTTCCTTTTCAAGGGTCTTAAGCTCTCCCATGATATCGTACTTTGCCACACCGTTTACCAGCTCGCTTGCCGTTGCAAAGTATTTCGGATCACGTATGGACTCTGAATTTACACAGATGGACTGCGCCGTCACACCGTAATATGTATCATCCATGGAACTGAATGAAAACGGATATCCGCCTGCAACCTTTGCATCCCAGTCACTGCCGTCATAAATGGTACCTCCCGGCGACTTTCCGTTAAAAAATGATCCCATCGGATTGCCATCCAGTGTAAGCCCTTTCTGCTCAATCTCATTAAAGGCACGCGCAAAGGCACGTAAAAATTCATTTGTCTGGTTCTGGTAATACGGAATACCCATGGCATCCACGGTTCTTCCGCAGGTGATTTCCTTCCCCTGAATGCCCGCCTGCTCCTGCGCGCTCATCTCGTAGGTCAGGTTAAATGTAACACCGCTGATTTTACCGTCAGCATCCACATCAGCAGTAAATCCCTCATAATTATAGTGTTTGTTGTTGATTGTAATCTGTCCGCGTGACGGAAGCGCAAGTGCATTTACATCAGTTACCGTTGGAAAATCAAGCTTTATTGTGCTGACGTTGCGGTCAATCCCGTCAAAATTAATCGTTGTCTGCCCGACACCGCCGACAAATCCTTTCATATTGTCTTTGTTATTTCCGTCCCTGACGTCAAAAAGCGCTTTCAGGCTTCCGTTTGAAACCCCTCCGGTTGCCGGAAAATCCATGCCCGTATCCGTCCAGACAATAGAATAAAGCCCTTCTATATCCGACTGGTTATTTGTGTATCTTGACGGGACACATTCCAGGGAACGGAACTCCTTGCCGTCCACAAGCTGCTGTCCGTTTATGTATACGAGGAAATTTGTTCCGCCGAGATCCTCACCAAATGAATTATGGATATCGTACTCCCTGGTTTCCACCTCCACAATCCCGGATAACTGGTCCAGCAGGTTGGCGCGCTTGTCACGGAGCTCGTTTGCGTGGCCTCCGCGTGTCTCAATATCGTTAATCTGGTTATTTAATACTGCAATCTTCTGTGAAATGGAATTAATCGTTTCCACAGTTGTCTTGATTTCCTCATTGCAGTCCTCCTGCATCTCCGTCAGGGAAATGGACAGCTGGTTAAAATATGTACAAAGGCTCTGCGCCTTCTGAATAAACTGGTTACGGTATTCTGCTTCTTCCGCATGTGTTGTCAGTGAATCCAGCGCAGCAAACATCTCGGAAAAAATAGAATTAAATCCTTTCTGGGAACTCTCATCATCCCGGAGAATCCCCTGCACCTGGTCCATATAATAAAGCCTCTGGTTATAGTACCCGCTGTTGGAATTGTTCTGCCAGTACTTGGTGTCATAGTAAAGGCTGCGTTCCTGAACAATCGCCGTTACGGCAACTCCGCTTCCCATGCTGCCGTATTTGGCATATGCACGAAGCGGATCCGTTGACTCAATGACCGTGGTCTGTCTGCTGTAACCCTTTGTCTGTACATTTGATATATTATTTGCAGTCGTATTTATGGCAGCCTGAAACGCCATAAGACCGCTTCTTCCTATATTTAATCCAAAAAACTGCGATGCCATATATGTCTCCTTTCCGAATCAGCAATACCCATGTATCACCTATCTGCCCAGCCCGGTTACAATCAGTTCCGTCATTTCGCTGATTACTGTCATAAAACGGCTTGCCGCGTTATATGCAGACTGGTATTTTATCATCTGTGTCAGTTCTTCGTCTGAAGATACGCCCATTACCTGCTGTCTTTTGTTATCAATGGAGTACATAGCCCCTTCCATTGCATCAGCGGCAGAATTGAATATATTTCCTTCCAGACCAAGCGCATCCACAACCCGGTTATAATAGTCCTCAAACGTACATGGTTTTTCATCATACGGATTGAGCTTCATATCCGTGGCATTCCATGCATCCGAAAATTTCTTGGCAAGTTCAATGGCAACATCCCCGTTTTCCAGAAATGCCGGCATAAGTGAAACCTGCTTTTTCAGCTCATCATTTACAGATACCCTTCTGATGGAATACTGTGTATCGTAGACATCCGGATCCGGTTTGTTATATACATAATATGTATTACCGTCATCCGCCTCCACTTTCGTGTAACGGTCAACGCCTCTCCGGACAAAAAGCTCCCTCGGCGGCAGCTCGCCATCCGAACCGCGGGCGCAGTTTTTTTCGTCCAGAATCAGGGTGCCCGCAGGATAAACGGTTCCGTCAGGTCCCGTAAACGCTGCAGTGCTTTCCATATTCGGACAGAATACGTCATTCATCGCCATCATGATGGAGGACATCAGGTCGTCAATCTGCGCTTCCACCACCATTACCGTACTTCCTGCGATTTTATCGTATGACGCATAAGTATCCATGTCTGACGCAACACCGTATCTGTCACCCCTGACAATGAGCTTTGACTTAATCGCCCCCACATCAAAACGGATATCTGTCGCAGCCGCATCATCAATATGAAATACCGGTACATACTGTCCTTTGTCCACATCCGAAAGATGCTCCCAGTAAGGGTTGTCAAACCCGGTTTCCAGGTCTTTCTTTAATGCAATGTTGTATGCACGGTTTTCGTCAACAAAGCGGGTACGCTCAAAATCGACATAAACCAGTCCTGTCTGGTCTTCCTTTACATCAATCGTACCATAAGCCCCAAGTTCATCCAGCAGGTTATCCCTTTCATCGCGCAGGGTCATGGCAGTCTCAACGCCGCCGGCCTCCACCTTCTGGATTTCAAGATTGAGCTCATAGATACGCTGGCCGATTTCATTCACGCGCTCCACATCATCATTAATTTGATCGTTTATATTGGATTGGTATTTTTGAAAATCCGCATAGAGTGTCTGGGCACGGCTGATCAAAAGTTCCGCTTTTTCCACAACCAGATTCTGGTACACGGTAACCTCCGGTTTGGTGGACAGCTCCTGAAATGCCTGCCACATGGCACTGATACTGGACTTGAACTGTTCCCCGTGCATTTCCTGCAGCAGGTCCGTTACATAATCCGCCGTCTCGCCGCGCACGCTGTAAAACGCTTTGCTTCCGTGATTCTGACGGTAACGTTTATCCAGAAATATATCCCTTGCGTGGACAACATCGCCAATGGATACGCCAAGACCATACTGCTGCAGGTTGACGTTTGCAATGCTGTCCTTTAATTTATTATAACTTTTATCTGCGAAACGAACCTGCTGCCGGACGTATCCTTTTGTATCCACGTTCGAGAGATTGTTCGCAGTTGTATTCAGCGCAGTCTGCGCATTCTGAAGCCCTGACGCTCCGATAAACAGAGTTCCGAATCCGTTTGCCATACCTTTTTTGTTCCTCCTTCAAATTCTGTCAGCTTGTCGCGTCAAATCCGCTGCTTCCCAGCAGTGACCCGGTGTTGCAGGCACTCTTATCATAGTTTGCAGTCTCAGGGGCCTGTCGCATGCTTTTGAACAAGGTAAGATCGAATTCGTTTAATTCGATAGCCTGTTTAATCAGGGCTATGTTCTGTTCGTTCAGGCTTTTCATTTCATTTGCCGCAGATACGAGCTTTTCTTTTGCAGCAATCAGCTGCTGCCTGGCTTCCGGCTGGGTATCCAGAAGCTCGATCAGACGTGTAACCGTCATTTCCTCTTCTGTCTTCCCAAGCACTATCGCAATATCCTTTAACAGCTGCCCATGGCGGCTGCTCTGCGATACCAGTTCATCACTTGCAAGCTGTTCTTTTTCTGTAAGCTCTTCAAGCGCCGGCACATCCCCCCGGATCAGGACGTCTGTCTTCTGCCGCCCGTACCCGATGATGGTCTGGTAAATTTTTTCTTCAGTCTCAAGCGCTTTTACGAGCTCTTCCACTAAACTTGCCACTTTAAAAAACCTCTCTTCATCTGCTCCATATACTACATGGGATTACACAGAAATTACATAATACTGTTATTGTATTTTTCCAGTAATTTGCTGGCAAAATCACCTGGCTGCACGGAATAAGTTCCTGCATCAATCATTGACTTAAGCTGGCTGACTTTATCTTCCCTGATATCTGAAGCTTCAGATACTGCATTTTTTGCAACCTGATAATCACGTCCTGCACTTGAAATGGAAACCTGGTCTTTCGGTCCGTTGGTACTCTGTGCTTTCTGTGTTTTACGTGAGTTCTGTACTCCGTATATCTGAGCAATCTGGTTATATGCATCTATACGCATAACAGCATCTCCTTTCTTCCTTGAAATAAGCTTTCTACATTATCTATCGGATGTTTGACCGGATACTTTAGCTTTTTTTGCAAACTTTAAACTTGACAATGCGCCGTTTGATGAATTATACTTAAATCTCCGGGTAGCCGGGGTGTTAGCGGTACCTTGTACCAGCAATCCGCTATAGCTGGGGTGATATCCCGTGGAGGGTCTGCTCTGGTGGAGCTGCCCTTTGTAAGCGGCGTTGACGTCTGGGTCTTACGCAATGAGAATCTGTGAACCGGGTCAGGGTAGGAATACAGCAGCCCTAAGCAGACGCTCTCATGTGCCGTAAGGGTGCCTGGAGGGAGCCGGCTGCAGAGGTAACGTCTGTTGGACAGATTCGAAGCGGGATACCCGGATTTTTATGCTGCTTTCACATAATCAATGACGGATATTTCCTGCATAAGCATCTTTGCATTGTTTACCAGTTTTTCCAGCCGCTCGGCAACTTCACCGGAATAATACTTCCCGCCGCACTGTTCACATTCCTCGCACGGTACATTTTTAATTACAATCACACAGCCTTTATCATTCACCACATGAGTTGTTGCAGCCGAAATAAGCCCGTCACTTTTACAATATATACATCATCCATTATGCAGCTGCGCACATCTGTAATGCCGATATCCCTTTCCTGCATACGCTCCAGGCAGTGGACAGACCATTTAATTTTTGCGTTTTCAAACAACTTCCCAATGTCTGTGATATTCATAACCTATTCCCCTTTATCTATAGTTTACCGCAGAAAACAGCACATTAAAAAACCCCGCCGCAAAAGCAGCGAGGTCTTTCACATTCAGCTTCTATCCAAAATATCTCTCCAGCAGGCCCTTGAACGCCTTGCCGTGTCTTGCCTCATCCCTTGCCATCTCATGAACGCTGTCATGGATTGCATCAAGATTGTTCTTCTTTGCACACTTTGCAAGATCCACTTTGCCGGAGGTTGCACCGAACTCGCAGTCAACCCTCCATTTCAGATTTGCTTTGGTGCTGTCCTTCATATTCGGCTCAAGGTCCTCACCGAGCATCTCTGCAAATTTAGCTGCATGCTCCGCCTCTTCATAAGCTGCTTTCTCCCAGTAATTTCCGATTTCCGGATATCCCTCACGGTGTGCGATACGTGCCATGCAAAGATACATGCCGACTTCAGAGCACTCACCCTCAAAGTTTGCCTTTAACTGGTCAAAGATATATTTCTTGTCTTCATCGCTGATTTCCGCATTGTCCTTTACAGTCTTTGCGTAAAGGTTGTATTCATGCTCTGCTGCAAGGGCAAGTTCTCCCTCAACCTGCTTGAACTTATCAGCTCCAACGTGACATACCGGGCACTCTGCCGGTGCTGTCTCTCCCTCGTAAACGTAACCACATACACTACATACAAATTTTGCCATTGTTCATGTCCTCCTTATTATTTAATTCTTCTGGCATTTTATACAGTTCGGACAAATTCCCGTAAACTGAATCTCATGGGACTCAATCTGTCCGGAAAAATGTTCCGCTGCAAGTATTTCCAAATCCTTCTGCGTCTGAAGATCCATATCCATCATACATCCGCATCTGCTGCAGAAAAAATGGTAATGCGGGGCGGTGTTACCGTCAAATCTGTCAGGACCTCCGCTTACAGTAATTTTTTTCACCTCTCCCATGTCTGATAACAGGGACAGGTTGCGGTATACAGTTCCCAGGCTGATATTGGGAAATTCGTCCTTAATGGACAGGTAGACCGTTTCCGCTGTCGGATGGTCGCATCTTTCAGCCAGACACCGCCGGACCGCCTCCCGCTGACGACTTCTTTTTATCATAAAGCTCTCCCTCATGTACATCCGTACATATAAATCCTGCCCTGCCATATTCCTGAAAGGAATAAAACAAGTAAAAAGATAATAGGAACTGTTACTGTTATGATTATAATTCCGACCAGACGATTTGTCAATGTTTTTTTAAAAAAATCCCTCAAAATAATATTTCCCATTTCTGGAACATAAAATACAAATAACATAATCAGGAGATAACGGAACATTGAAACGATTTGTTACTTATATTTATGAATACGAACGAGGATCCCGCGGAAGGAATGTCGGTTTCATCCGCACGGATATCCGTGACAGCTTCTGCCGGATGGAAATACATATCCGCGGGCTTGACCGCTTTAAGGGCAGATGCACTGTTTACCTGGCAGTCACGGATGATGCTGTCGGCATCCCCGCCGCGGAAATTCTGATATCACAGGGCGCAGGTTTTCTGAAGCTTACCTGTCAGCAGAACCGCATTGGAAACAGCGGTTATCTGTTTTCTGACCTGCAGGCGGTTGTCATCCGCTACGGCAGCGGAAAAGTACTTGCCGGATGCTTTGTAAACGAACCTGCAGAAAAAATACTGCGGGGAGATTTTACCATACTTGGAGCAAATACGGAATCCGCACCTGAAAACGCCAGGCCTGTGTCCGCTGCGGCTTCCACCGCAGAACCCATGACTTCCGCCGGGGAAATTCCCGCAGAGCCGGAGCAGCCGGACAGAAAAATTACGCCTTCCGCTCCGGACACCGCTGGCAGCGGAACAGCTCCTTCCATGCCGGAGACAGCTGACGCCAGGACAGCTCCTTCGGTTCCAGACACAGCTGACAGCAGAATGGCTCCTTCTTCTCCGAACACGGCCGGTAACATCACTGCTCCTTCCATGCCGCAACAGCCTGATAACAGAGCCAGTTCCTTCGTCCCGGACATGACCGAAAAAAGACCCCGGCCTTCTGTACCAGATACAACCGGCAACAGAACGGTCCCTACTGTTCCGAACACCGCCGATAACAGAACAGTTCCTTCTGTTCCAAACCCAACCGGCGACAGAATCGTTCCTTCTTCTCCGAACACAGTCGGCAGCCGAACGGTTCCTCCTTCTCCGAACACAGTCGGCAGCCGAACGGTTCCTCCTTCTCCGGACATCGCCGGCAGCCGAACGGTTCCTCCTTCTCCGGACACAGCCGGCGGCAGAATGACCCCATATGTACCGGACACAGCTGGTAACAGTACTGCTCCTTCCATGCCGCAACAGCCTGATAACAGAAACAGTTCCCTCGTTCCGGACATGAACGAAAACAGAACCCGGCCTTCTGCACCAGGCACAACCGGCAACAGAACGGTTCCTCCTGCTCCGGACACAGCGAACAACAGAACAGTTCCTTCTGTTCCAAACCCAACCGGCGGCAGAATGAATCCTTCTTCTCCGAACATGGCTGGTAACAGAACGGTTCCTTCTCCGAACGCCACTGGCAGCAGTACTTCTCCTTCCATGCCGGAACAGCATAATAACAGAAACAGTTCCTTCGTTCCGGACATGACAGCCCCTGCCGCTGTTCCGCCATCCAGAGACATGGAAAAAAAGACCCTGGAATCCATGTCAGCCCCCGCCGGCACTGCTTCCCTCAGACGCATTGGAATCACAGACATCCGAAGCCTCCCAAAATGCAACTGGAAGCTGTGCAACAACAGCTTTCTGGTACACGGATTTTTCAATTACCATTACCTCATTCTGAAAACGGTGGAAAACGGGGATAAAAAACAACAGTTCATTGGTGTGCCGGGCATTTATGAACAGCCGGAACGCATGATGGCACTGCTGTTCGGTTTTCCGGAATTTGAAGCGGCAGAAAATAACGCAGGCAAACCGGCAGCCAGCGCAACCGGCACCTTCGGCTACTGGATGTGCCCGCTGTCTGCAGAATAAAACAGTCCGGCATCCGAATCAAGCATGCTGTACTGCACATGGTCCATCCAGACTCCGTGCAGCAGCAGATATCCCCTGCTGATTCCCTCCCGGATAAAGCCGACACGCTCCAGAAGCCGGATGCTCGCCCTGTTGTCCGGCAGCACCCACGCCATGGCGCGGTGAATTTTCAGTTCCGAAAATACCAGCTGCATAATCCTGGAAAGAGCCTCTGATGCATACCCCCTGTGATGCACCTCGCTGGAAAATTTGTACCCTACTTCACAGGAACTGGTATAACCCCTGTTTATATTGTGCACGCAAATGGTTCCAATAATCCGGCTGCTGTTATTTTTCTCATAGATATAAAAACGGAACAGTTTTCCCTGCACTGACATGTTGTACTCAAAAAGCAGCATCTGTCTCTGGTACTGCAGGGTATAAAAATTAGGCATGCGGTCCGGTTCGTACTTTTCAAACAGTTCCCTGTCCCGCAGGTAAAAATCCAGTACGGCATCCGCTGCGTCCGCATGTACGACCTTTAACCGTAACCGGCTGGTTTCATAATCAAATAACATTCTTTCTTCCTTTTTTCCTGTGCAAAGCACCGCGTAAACCGAAATTCCGCGTGATTTGCTTCAAATTATATGGTAAAATATACTGTATTATCTATCATAATTATTTTAGGGGAAAATGTCCATGACTGATGATGAAAAATTTATGAAAGCCGCACTAAAGCAGGCACAAAAAGCATATGCCATTGACGAAGTTCCTATTGGATGTGTCATCGTCCGGGAGGGAAAAATCATTGCGCGCGGATATAACCGACGCAACACCGACAAGAACCCCCTCGCACATGCCGAGCTGACCGCCATCCGAAAGGCTGCAAAAAAGACCGGGGACTGGCGGCTGGAGGACTGCATTATGTATGTCACCCTGGAACCCTGCCAGATGTGCGCCGGAGCAATTGTCCAGTCCCGCATGAAGCATGTGGTCATTGCCACCATGAACGCAAAAGCAGGATGCGCCGGCTCCATTTTAAATCTTCTGCAGATGCAGGAATTTAACCACCAGGCGGAAATCACCCGCGGCGTACTTGAACAGGAATGCTCCGGAATGCTTTCGCAGTTTTTCCGCGAACTGCGGGAAAGAAAAAAAGAAAAAACCGCCGAACCTTAATACCGGTTCGGCAGTTTTATTTATTCCTGATTTTATTTTACAGTAATTGTGCAGACAGCCTTCTTTCCGCTTCTTGTCTTAACGATAATCTTTACCGTTCCGGCTTTCTTTGCGGTAATCTTACCTGTCTTGCTGACTGTTGCAACAGACGGATTGGATGAGTACCATGTCAGTGTGGTATCGCCCTTACCGGTTACCTTTGCAGACAGCTTGTAGGTTTTGCCCTTCTTTAATGTAAGCTTTGTTTTCTTAAGGCTTACTTTCTGTGCCTGAAGATTCTTGTAGGTCTTGCTGCTTGTCTTTGTAAAGGAAATCTTTTCACTCTTTACACGTACTGCGGTGATATCATCAAAGTAAAGTGTTCCTTTTACCCTGCCGTTCTTCACTGCGGAAGAATCTGCAATTGCATTTACGTACAGTCCAAAGGATTCGATTTTCTTTGCATTCTTAACAAGTCCGCCCTTTGGATTTCCTGCGGTATCACGCTCGCAGAACTCCTTAAACGGAATTGTCACAAGAATCTGCTTTTTGCCGTTCTGGCGGTATGCCTTGTAGTTATTTAAGTATGCCTCATAGCACACTCCGTTTGCCTGAATCTGGATAACCGTCTTCTGGTTCTTTCCGTCCGGTGTCATAGTGAAGGAAAGCGCATTGCAGTTGGACCAGTCAACCTGCTTGCCAATGCTTGCCCCCGCATATCCGTCATCTGCTTCATCATAATCAAATTTCATTGCATAGCTTCCCTCGGTCTTTTTGCTCTTATTCAGGGAAAGTTTTAATGTGCAGTCACTGCCCACATTTGGTGTCCATGCGTTCTTCAGCTGGTCATCCACGCCAAGGTATCCCTCAAAGTTATCAATCTGGCATACATCTGCCTCCGGTTCCTTCACATTGTAAATCATGGAAAGCTTCTGAACTGTTTTTCCGTCAGCGGTAAGTGCCAGGGTTCCGGTCTTTTTTCCAAGCTTCGCAAGATTCTTTTTGCTCAGTGAAGCGGTGTACGCACCGTTCTTTCCCGCCTTTGCATTCAGTGAAACTGTGGTTTTTCCTGCCTTTAAGACAAATTTCACCTTTGTCTCCGGCTTTGTTCCGCTTAATTTTGCACGGAGCGTTACAGCTTTCAGGATTCTGGTTCCTGCAACCGGGGATACCACATATCCGCTGACGCCTGTCTGCGCTGCCTCTGCAGTAACTGTGCTGCCTGCCATGGATGCCAGAGCATCTTTCTGGTTAGCTGCAAAAATGCTTCGTCCGTCATTGTAAAAATTAATAAAACTGTCAAGTGTTTCATGTCCGTGCAGGCTGCCGTCTGCATTCACCGCATCTACATATGGTGTATAATATCCATCCTGCTTTCCAAAGTTGGCCCAGAGCAGGAAATAGGATGCATCTGAATCAGACACTGCATTCAGCACCTGGTTAAACCAGTCTTTGCTTACATTATTCTGTCTTAACAGCGCTGTCTGGTTTGACCCTGGTTCCGGATCACTTGCAATACCTGTTTCAGTTACCGTAAAAAGCTTTTTATGTGTTTTAGCAAAAGCTTCTACCACATCAATCTGGTTTTTAAATGCTGTCATCCATGATGAATTGTCACTGCCCCTGCTGTTATCATACATATCAAATCCAACCATGTCCACATATCCGTCGCCAGGATAGCGCTCGCCGTACTCTTCAATGGTAGCTGCGTTGGAATTGCTTGGGCTGTATACATAAATGAAGTTATGTACGTCCTTTTCATCACGCAGGTACTCTACCGTATAACGCCATACGCTCTTGTATGTCTCCGGCTCGCAGTATGCTTTGCCCCACCAGAACCAGCTTCCGGTATTCTCATGGAACGGACGGAAAAGAACAGTTCCCTTTACCTGCGTTGCGTAATCAGCAATCATATCCAGGTAAGCCGTATACTTTTCGTTATATTTTCCGCCCGGAAGAAGATTGTTCATCACATCCCCGTCTGTATTGTTTGGTGTATAACCTTTGAAATCCCATTTCAGGTAGTTTTTGTCGCCGGATTTATAATCTGCATTTTTCTTTACCAGACTGAAATTCGGCATATGGGCAGACAAGGTGACAATTGAACCGTCCTCGATGGCATGATTGCTCAGACGGACAGCAGCTTCTACCGGAGTTGCCGGCTCTGGCTCTGTTGGATATGCCTTTTTATACTTCTCTGCACCAAGTTCATTGCCTGTCAATGACAGCGTATCAATTCCATGAACACCGGCAATGCTTCCAGTGATATCCTTTACATCAGACCTTGATGTGGCAACCGAACCAGCCTTATCGAACAGGTCATTCTCATGTCCGAAAATCACGCTGTCGGAAGAACCAACCGCCTGCAGGTAAGAGTAAATCTGCCTGGTATTGTCAGACGCCTTTGCATCCACAAGCTTTACCTTTGTATTCAGGGCAACCTCCTGTGTGCTGCTGTCCTTTCTTGTTACGGAAAGTTTGCCGTCTTTTACGGATGCTGCTTTCTTTTTGTCATCCACTTTTACTTTAGAGTCCACAGACCATGTGTCCTTTACTTTGGCACGCTGAACAGACACATTATCTATCCACACATCTCCAGCATAATCCGTGTTAGCTCCAATCACCTGCAGTGCCAGGGTATCCATCTTCTTTCCATCTGCTACTGCATCAAAATCCTGCACAATCACCGGGACTTTTACAACATTCCCGCTGTCAGGGGTCTTCTGGGTAAGATCCACTGTTGTATCTTTGGAAAACAGTTCTTCCCCTCCGCCCTGTGCAACTAACTTGACTTTAAATTCACCCGCTTTTAAAAGGTCGCTGCTATAGTAAAAATCAAAAGTAACGCGGTTTGCTCCGGGAATATCCTTCCCATCTCCGCGCCAGACTGCGCTCGTCTGTGCCCAGCCCTTGTCCTTGTCTTTGGAATAATCGACCGTGAATTTCAGTCTGCCATTATCACCTGCCACTGCAGTCTTATCCGCACCCGAATAATCCCAGTCCCATCCTTTGTCATACGTCCAGCCGTCAATTCCATCATCGAAATTAAAAGTCTGAACCACCTCCAGATCCTGCTGAGCCTCCGCCGCGTAAACATTCAGTGCCGGCGCAGCCGGAACGGCAGTTATGCCCATCATGACTGCCAGCGAAAATGCGGCTCCTTTTTTTAATAACTTTCTGTAACTCATTTTTTGCTCCTTTCCTTTATTTTTCTTTCCACATGTAAATCCTGGTATTTACAGTTTATTACCATATTTAATTTAAGTCAATATGCCATTAATTTTTCGTAACTTTTACTTAATTTTTCTATTTTTCGTTTTTTTAAGTGGGTATACGCGCATCCAATTTGTTTATTTTGCACATTTTTTCTGATTAATCTGTTCCCTTTTACGCTTTACCCTTGCAAAAACGGGACATATTTACTATACTGAAATAAATACAGAACACATCACATTAAATTATAGAAACGGGTATTCTGATGAAATTTAATTTTGTAATTCCAAAAGAAAAATCAATGGCGCTTCTTTATATGCTTAACGGCACATTAATGGGAATGCACTGTATTTTTCTTGTCTTCTTTGCATTGAACCATGTAACTGTCATGACAGTGGTTAATATATTCAGTATCATAACTTATCTGTGCAATTTTATTGTGCTGCGGAAGCAGTTTCTTCGGGCATCCAGTATCATTGTTTTTGTGGAAATCATCGTACATATGTTTCTGACAATTCTGTGCGTGGGAACCGGAAGCGGATTCCAGCAGTATTATATTGGATGTGCTGCTGTTATCTTTTTTATGGAATATTTTATCCAGCGGCTCGAAAAACAGCCTGCAAACTCACTCCTGCTCTGCGCCATTGACGGTGTCTGTTATCTTACCAGTGTTTATCTGTCGTGGACACGCGGCGCCAGATATACGCTGAAACCGCTTCCGACCATGGCAATGCAGCTGTTCAACCTGTTTGTTGTATTTGTATTTATTTCTATTTTCCTGCTGGCAATTATGGTTAAGACCGCCAGTTTCTATGAGGGAGAGCTTACCAGGCAGGCAGAACATGACCGTCTCACCGGCATGTATAACCGTCAGTATATGATTGAATACCTGACAAACGTGGAACATGCATCTGACCGTCCCGCCTACTGGCTTTCAATTCTGGATATTGATGATTTTAAGAAATTTAATGACCGGCATGGACACAACTGCGGTGACTATGTGCTTTGCGAGATTTCCAGAATTATTTCCATGCAGTGCAGAAAGCAGGTATCCTGCCGGTGGGGAGGCGAGGAATTCCTGATTCTTGGTCATGCAGGCAGCGCTCCGGAAGCCGCGCAGAAGGAGGCAAAAGAACTGCTGGAAATGCTGCGCCGGGAAGTGGAACGCCATTCTTTCGTCTACCAGAACCAGCGGCTGGTTCTAACAATCACACTGGGAATGCAGGTGTTTGATGATTCTTCAAGTATTGATGAATGGATTAACTCAGCAGACCAGAAGCTCTACATTGGCAAGTCTTCCGGTAAAAACCAGCTGGTATGTTAAAATAAAAGACGGGGCGCATGCCCCGTCTTTAAAATGCTTTTTTTATGAATGTAAGTCCAATCGGATGCGGTCCTGTATGCACCCCGATGGTTGCGCCAATCTGAAACAGCTCTGCATCCTTCACACCGCTGTATGCTGCCATGCTGTCCAGAAACTGTTTCTGAAATTCCATGCCTTCCTCTTTGTCATAACCATAACCGACATTAAACACATAGTCATCCGGGTTTTCACCGGACTTTTCAAAATGTTTCCTGCATAAATCAAGCAGCGTCTGCTTGCCTTTTTTCCGGTTACGGTAAATGCCCGCCGGAAAAATTTCACCCTCTTTTAAAATTATCAGGGGTTTGATATTCAGGCTTTTCACTGCTGCGCCCATTACTTTTCCGATTCTGCCGCCATGTACCAGATAATCAAAGCTTGCAACCGTAAATATAATCCTGCCGGTCGGTATCATTTCCCTGATACGGGAAAGCGTATCCTCAAACGTCCAGCCTGCCTGCTGCATCCGTGCGGCCTCCCTTACCAGAAGCCCCTGCAGAACTGTGTTTACCATGGTGTCCAGCACTTCAACCCTTGCATCCGGATGCGCCTCTAAAAGCATCTGCTTCGCATTCATGGCAGAATTATATGACCCGCTGAATTTTGTGGTAATACACAGGCACAGAATATCTTTTCCTTCTGCCACACACTGTTCAAATACATCCAGATAATCCTGGACTGACGGCATGGACGTCTTTGGAAAACAGTCGGGCCTGTCCACCATCTCCTGGTAAAAATCCCTGACTGCAACCTCTTCAATTTCTTTCTGGTATGTTTCCCCGTCAAAGGAAACGTAAAACGGTACGACCCTGACTCCAAGCTCTGCTGCGCGCGCCTCGCCAAGGTCGCAGGAACCGTCTGATATAATCTGATATGACATATTCTCCACCATCCATTCAAGTACAACGTAGTTTTCAAAACTATTTACGATTATACCAGTATTTTTCCATTCGTCAATGGTTATTTGAACTATTTTAACGAACCGTTACTTTTTTCACTTTGCTGTAGGCGCCATAGTATTTTTTGCCGCCAATTACCACATAGCTGCGAACCTTGTAATAATAGGTTCCCCGCGTCATTCTGGAACTCTGGTACCTGGTTCTTGTGGATTTGTTATAAGTACCAATCTTTTTAAAGCCGGAACCTGACTTTGTGGAACGGTAAAGTACGTATCCGTCCGCGTCCTCATCCTCCTGCCATGTAATGGTCACTTTCCTGCCGGACGCCTTGCCGGATTTTACTTTCTGTTTTTTCGGAACAATGACAAATGTTTTGGATTTGGTCCCCAGATAGTTTCCAATTCCAGTAATTGTAATCTTTGCGCGTCCCGGAAACAGGTTATCCTCATAATTAATGATATAATCGGTATTCGGATAAAGAACGACATTATTCATCGTAACCTGAACATTTGGGTAAAGCGCTTCCCCGGTATAGGCAACCTGTTTTGCCACAGTTATTCTGGCATGGGATAAATCCGAGTCAATTATTTTGAATGCCGTTGTTTTTGTTCCGCTGTATCCACCCTTTCCGGTTACGGTAACAGTAGCCATTCCTGGATTGGTATTGTTATAATAGGTCAGTATATAATCCCTGTTTTCCGTCAGAATCGTGGAGCCAAGCCGCACCGTAACACGCGGCCGCACCTGGGAGCCGGTATAACGCTGGTCCGGTATTGCATCTATTGTCGCACCGGAAAGACTCTGCCCGTAAATCAGGAAGTTTGCCGTAATGATTCCGTTGTACTGGCCGATACCTGTAATTGTAACGGTTGCCGTTCCAACATCTATATTATTTCCATATGACAGAATATAATCCGTATTCTGCCGCAGGACTGCGTTGTTCATCCGTACTGTTACAGACGGGGTAAGCGCATATCCGGTATAACGCTGGTCCGGTATCATATCTACAGTAGCTTTTTTCAGGCTCATGTCCTCACTCACCGGTCCCTGCCCAACCAGAACCGGAATGGATACCTGCGGTCCTCCAAGCGTACACTGGATGTTCAGTGTTGTCCTTCCGTTTGATACTGCTTTTAATGTATTACCGGTTATGGTTGCTATACTCGTATTTGCCACACTCATGTAAAGCGTCTGCCGCAGCGGACAGTATTCCTCTGCAAGGGATCCGCGGAAATGGTCTTCCAGCTTCACGGATTCATAAATTCCAGAAAGATCCTTGGAGCCGCCTACATCCAGACCGATGGCGCTTCCGACTGCCGTTGTGTCTATTCTGTCCGCCTGGATTTTGGCACTGTCAATCCCGATTCCGTATACAATCGCCTCTCCGTCGTCTGCAGGAACTGCAGTCGTGCGCGGTGCCTTATTGGAAAACAGCTCCACCCAGTAATCGCGGTCATTATATTTGACATGCCCCACACCGACAGCAATATAGGCGGAATTTAACATATTTCTCCGGTGTCCCTGTCCTTCGTATTTTTCATTTGCCTCTGTCCATGCCTTATGCACATCTGCTGCCGAAGTAAATCCGACTGCAATATTTTCTGCGGATGTATTTCCTGCCTGGCCGATTCCGCAGTCATCAAACGCCGTCCAGTAATTTCTGCCGTCCGGTCTTCCGTGGCTGTAGACCAGCGCGATTTCCGCCGCACGCTTCATTGCCACTTCTTCCAGACCATAGTCATATACCAGCGGCCTTAAATTATTCAGCTGCTCTTTTTCCGAACTGCCTGGTTTCCAGTACCATGAATCGTTGGTATTCTGCCGGATGGAATTAATCATTCCAAGAAGCGTCCGTGCTTCCGACTGCCCGTACCGCACATGGATATTCACACTCCTGATATCCGCTGCCTGCACATGGTCCAGCCTCCCAAACGGAAGCAGGGCAAATACTAACATAAATACTGTCAGCCGTTTTAATATGTTACTCTTTTTCATACCTGTTTTCCTCCTTTTCTGGCGTCAGCCATCTCCTCAAAATCCGCTACCGGAATTGGTTTTGAATATAAATATCCCTGGATGGTTTCGCATCCCAGCTGGTTTAAAAAGTCCGCCTGCGGCATTGTCTCCACACCTTCTGCCACGATTGCCAGCTCCAGTCTGTTTGCCATGTCAACAACAGATTTGAGAATTATATTTCCCCTCTCGTTCTCACCGCCTGAAAGAAATTTTAAATCCAGTTTTAATACATCCACCGGTACATCCTTTAATGTGTTCAGTGATGAGTAACCGCTTCCGAAGTCATCCATTTCCACAATAAATTTACGGTCCCTGAGCGCTCCGACGACATCCAGTATTTCATTCCCCTGCTCCACATAGGCTGATTCTGTAATTTCCAGTCTGAGTTCATCAGTGGTAATACCATATTTTTGCATCATTTCTGTAAACACAGACAGCAGGTCAAGTTCCAGTATATCTATTCTTGAAATATTAACCGATATAGGGATTACACTTCTCCCCCGCTTTTTCCAGTCCGCAATCACGCGGCACGCTTCTTCCCAGACAAACCGGTCCAGTCTGGTAATAAATCCCGTCTTTTCAAATACCGGAATAAATTCACCCGGCGAAATCATTCCTTTGTCCGGATGTATCCAGCGTACCAGCGCCTCACAGCCGGTCAGCTCCCCGGTCCGGTGGTTCACCTGCGGCTGTAAATAAATCTGGAACTGTTTTTCCAGAAGCGCCTGCTGCATTTCTGATGTTATCTCTGCCTCCCTGAGCATCTTAAGACGCATGGATTTATCGTAGTATGCAATATCCACGCGATTGCTTTTCATGACAAGCGTCAGCGCAAGTATCGCGTGGTCCAGAATCAGATTGACGGATTCCTCCGTATCATCCGCAATGCACAGCCCCACATTCAGCGACAGCGGGAATTCCAGTTCATAGGAATCGCAGATCTGGTTCAGCTTTTCCATAAATGCATCCATTCTTTCCGGAAGATACGGCAGACAGACGGCAAAATCATCTGAATTCAGCCTTGCACAGGTACTGTCCTTCTGCAGAAACCCGTCCAGCTGCCCGGCAAGATACCGCAGAACATTTTTTCCCGTCTTGTATCCGAACAATTCATTGATTACCGTGAATTTACGGATATTTACCACTCCGATTACATAAGTGGTTTTTGGACTGTCCCGCATCAGCTTTTTGGCCGCCTTGTAAAATGCCTCACGGTTTGCAATCCCGGTCAGGGAATCGGTCATGTAAAGCCGCCTGTTTTCCTCCTGGGTATAGTGAATACAGTTATTCTTCCGGTTATAACCGTACGCAATTGCATATACCATATCCCTGCAGGAAGGATAACCGCAGTAGCCGCAGTCAATATGGCGGGACTCTTCTGTATTTTTATGCATAATCTCAAAGATTTCCTGATAGGTATCCTCCGGAATCCGGTATGGCTGCTGGTATTTTTCCTGGAAGGTTCTTACAAAATCATTCCAGTCCAGTTCTGCAAAATACTCTTCCATTCGTTTCCGGTTTTCGCTCCGCTCCTGCGGCAGGATTCCCCGGCCTGCTGCACGCGCAGATATTTCTTTCCCGCATCTGATTGCTGCAACCGGATCAAATTCGGGAACTGCCGTTCCATTTACGCATCCGCTGGAACAGGCAAGCAGATCCAGTACCACCGGCTCTGTCTTCTCTTTCTGCAAAGTTTTTTCCCAGCGGTCAAAAAAATCCGGCTTGTCAAATACGTCATCCTGTGATATCAGTGTATGACCGCTCTCCAGATACAGGGAAAGGTTCTTTTCCAGCCCTCCGGACATAGGGTACATTCCGCCCATACTGTATTCTGTTACGTCTGCCCGTCCGTCGTATGCAGACAGATCCAGTCCCTCCACCTGTGTAGCAAGATGTTCAAATGTCACATTATAGTCTATATATCCCGCATTTTCTTCTGCATGTATTTCATCCCATTTTGCCAGACACGGACTAAGAAAGGCTATCCGGCTTTCATCCCCCAGGTATTTCTTTACATATACTGCCAGACACAGAAGCGGCGACTGTACCGGTATCAGCCGGTCAATGTACTGCGGTCTGTATGACATGATATAATTCTGAACCACGGAACATGGCTGCGTATAGCAGGATTTGCCGGGATGTTCCTCAAGATATTTTACAGTTGCCCACGCAGATATATCAGCGCCAAGCGACACATCATAAATCTTATTTACACCAAGCGATTTCAGATAACCAAGAATCTGTTTCGCTTTCTTTCCGTATGTAATATAAAAAGACGGTGCAACGGCAAGGGAAATCTGTTCTCCTGATTTTAACGCCCGCAGAAACTCTGCCGTATCATCCAGAAACTCCCTGGCACCATGCGGACATGCCGTCATACAGCGTCCGCAGTGGATACATTTTGATTCATCGACTTCTATCCGGTTTTTTCCGTCCTTTTTAACCGAAACATTGGCTTCAGAAACCGGGCAGGCTACAATACACCGGTTGCAGCCAATGCATTTATCATTCGTAAATACAAGATGCTCCTTCTGTTTCGACATTTATTTCACTCCCTTCCCCACTCATTCAAAGACCAGCATAACCAGTGTCTGATTCAGGTGCGTATGGTAAAGCTGCTCTCCAAATCCCGTAAAACAGAAAAAGGCATTTCCAAAAACCTCTGCATAGGCATCCCTGAAATCTTCCACATAATTCTCTTTCCGGAATAACTGTGTTCTGGAATAACAGTTAATCATGATACCAAAACGGGGCTCAGGCACATCCTCTTTGATCCTGCAGATGGTATCCTTTGTAATCTCCTTGTAATCCCCCAGATCCAGTAGCACCATCCTGGTATTTCCATAAACACTTGCATAAAATGTAATACTTCCATCCGGCAGAATCTCATTGCCGTCCGTCATATAAATATCCCCCGCGCTCTGTCGTCCAAGCGGATGGACAAGAAGCATGTCGGAAAGCCCGTCAATGCCCACACCCATGGCTTCAGCAAGTACGTCCGCCGCCGGTCTGTCATCAAACTCCGATACTTTTCTCTGGTGGATATTTACTTCTGTTGCAAAAAAATAATTTTTTGTCGGGTGGTAAATGTCCTCGCGGTAAAGACAGACCTTTCCGTGTTTATTATGTAAGAGCATAAAAACCGCCGCTTCCTGGTAGACAACGCCGTTATAACTTACAAGATTCTGCTCCGGCGCACCTTTTATTCCGGTTGAGCCGCCCGCTACCGGGATATGGTAATCATCCAGTTCTTTGTTCAGGGTATCCAGCACCAGTTCCTCACAGCTGTAAAATGCTGCGGAAAATTCAAGGCAGACCGTGTTCCGGACTTCGGAAAGCTTCTGCACGCAGTCTGCAATGCGTCCCCTGTATTTATCGGGGTAACGGCTGATTTCCTCCAGAACCCCGCCATGGCATTCGATATCATCATCCATAACGCAGACTGTCAGACAGCCGTCCTCTGTACTGCTTTGCGTAAACACAGTTGTGGCAGCAACCCCGAATACTTCCGCATTTTGAAATCTCTGTTTAAATTCTTTTGTATAAAATTCAAAATTATTATCCGGGGCGAAAAAAAGTACTGTTGACGGTTCAAAGAAAATCTGTCCGGCGACTTCCCCGGCTGCTTCCGCTGCCTGCGGTGCGCTGCTGGTATATACTTCGTATCTCATATGCACCTCCCCCAGACCTGCATACGGTCCGCTGTCATTTATCTATATCTTTCATATCGGCTTTTTGTGCCGTCTTATATTATTTCCTGCGCAAACCACTTCGCATTCCATTCTATTTTATCATATTTTTATGCAATTGCACAGTAGTTTACATGAATTTGACGTAAAAAGGCTGTTGTTTCGCAACAACAGCCTCTGGTCACACTGCCACAACGCCCAGGATTTTTACTCCCTGCTTTTCTGTCATGGCATGTATATTTTCCAGGGAAGCAAACCTGCTTACTCCCAGTTTTTCTACATATACCACTGCACCCGTTTTTGTCATATTTTCATATGATTCTGCATCCCGTTCGATGGACCTGCCGTAGGATGCCGTGATATTTTCTTTCTTTAACGCCTGAACCAGCCCTGCAACCATGCGTTCCTCTTCTTCGCACATGACGTAAGAGGAAGTCAGATACACAGAGGACAGCCCTTCTTTCTGGCAGGTTACTTTCAGGTTTGTGGCAAGAAGCCGCTGCTCTTCCTCAGCAGACAGCCGCCCCCTGTACCGCAGTCGGTTTATCAGTCTGTCCACTCCCGCGCCGAACCTTTTTCTCAGGCTTCTGTGACAGGACATATCTGCCATAAGGTAATAACCGAAACACCTGGTAAAATCTTCCGTCGTCTTTAACGCCGGTCCCATTACATAGACCAGCGCCAGAACCATGGCGGCAAGAAACAGACCGATGACCAGCCCGAACAGCACATATTTTACAAGTCCGTCTGAGGCAGAAAACGCCGGAGCCTGCCCGCCGCCTGCTTCTTCCGGCTCTTTGCCAGTCTCCTGGTCCGGTTCTTCCCCTGCATCCCGGCTGACAATCTTTTCATACGCGGCTTTCTGTTCTTCTGTCATTGCATTAACAATGTTGTCCAGATTTGTTCTGATGTTTGTCATTTCTGTCTGAAAATTCTGCTTCTGGGTCGCAAGATCTGTATCCACAACCACTCCCGCACTGGAGCCATGGCATGTCAGGGTATGGGGAGCCAGGGTTTCCGTAAGTGTCTGTGTATACTCATCCAGAACCTGCTCCAGGGCTTTGGCAAGCTCTTCGGCTTCATTATCCGTACTCCCTTTTACCCTGACGGTAAACAGTTCGTACGCTTTATCTGACTCTTCACGAAAGCTTGTCACATTCCCTTCTGTCGTAAAATTTCCTGTCTTAAAGGCCGTAGCCCCTTCCAGCTGCCCTGCAGAAATAAGCTCTGAAACATTTGTTTTATCCAGCTTTCCGCTGACATCTGCAATTTTTGCTGCTGCCGCGCCGGAATTGAGATAATTGGTATATGACTGGACTACCAGTCTGGCAAATGTATTTGCACTCATTCCGTCATCTGCAACCGCATCCCTGTCCGTCTGGACAATATAATTAAGGATTTTTACGTTTTCATGGTACGGATCCAGATTTATATAAACAGATGAGTTTTTATAATTCTGTTTTAATTTCATCCACCGTGCGTATTCTACTGCATTATCCACTGCTGCCGCCTCTGATTCCGTCAGGGCGTCATATGCCGGATTCCCTCCTGTTTCCTCTGCATTTTTTTGTGTTTCCAGTTCCGCCTGCGCTGCTGCAATACCAGAATTGTTTTTATAAACCCGGTAACAGCCGGTCAGTATGGCACAGACAAGCATACCAGCCACGAGAACGCGCCAGCTGCTGCAAATATACCAGAACAAATCAGCCAGACTGATTTCCTGGTATCTCTGAGGTGATTGATTCATAACTTTTCTCCAATCTGCATTTAATTTTTCTGTATTGAATATGTAGGAACAATCCTCTGAACCCATACCCGGATATCATCCGGTTCATTTACCACATATTCTTTCAGATCCTCCAGATCCTGCAGGAACTTTTCTTCATCAAACTCTATCGGCCTGCCAATATGGATCATATGGTTTTTGGTATCCTGCATGCCCTCTTCATCCATCAGCATTTCTTCATACAGCTTTTCCCCCGGCCGAAGTCCTGTAAATTCTATCCGGATATCCTCGCCGGGTTTGTGCCCGGATAACAGAATCAGGTTATTGGCCAGATCCAGTATTTTGACCGGCTCTCCCATATCCAGCACAAAGATTTCCCCGCCCTTTGCAAATGCACCTGCCTGCAGCACCAGGGAAACCGCCTCCGGAATCGTCATAAAATACCGGATAATATCCGGATGTGTAACGGTTACCGGTCCGCCTGCCTCTATCTGCTTTTTAAACAGCGGTATGACCGAGCCGTTGGAGCCAAGCACATTCCCAAAACGCACGGCTACAAATTCCGTTTCTGAACGTCTGTTATAGGTCTGAATAATCATCTCACAGATTCGTTTTGTCGCACCCATGATATTTGTCGGGTTTACCGCCTTGTCTGTGGATATCATGACAAATTTTTTGACATGCGCCCGGTCAGAGGCAAGAACCACTTTCCATGTACCCAGAACGTTGTTTTTTACCGCCTCGTTCGGGGATTCCTCCATCAGCGGCACGTGCTTGTGCGCCGCCGCATGATATACAATATCCGGCTGATAACGGGCAAATATGTCATCCATCCGCTTGGTATTGCGGACAGAAGCAACAAGCACCACCAGGTCAAGCCATGGGTATTTCGTTTTCAGTTCCTGCTGGACGTCATATGCATTATTCTCATATATATCCACAATAATCAGCCGCTCCGGCTTATGCCCTGCCACCTGGCGGCAGACCTCTGAACCGATGGAACCGCCCCCTCCAGTTACAAGGACAACTTTTCCGGACACATAGCCAAGTATGGAATCAAGATCCACCTCAACCGGCTCCCTGCCCAGAAGATCATTGACGTCCACTTCCTTAAGCTTGGAAACGGATATTTCACCATTTATCATCTGGTACATCCCCGGCAGACGCCTGAGTTCGCATCCTGTTTCCTTGCAGATGTCAACAATTCCTTTTATCTCCTGTGCCGATGCGGAAGGAAGGGCTATCATAATCTCCTGTACGGTCAGCTCTTCGCATGCCTCAAGTATGCAGTCCCTGTTTCCAAGAACGCGCACCCCGTGGATATAGGTCCCTTTTTTGGACGGATCGTCATCCACAATCCCCACAATGCACATGCTGACTTCTTTACTGTTGGTAATTTCCTTTATCAGGGCGCTTCCGGCTTCCCCGGCCCCGACAATCAGAATCCGCTTCCGTTTTGCCCTGTCAATAAAAACATGTCCCCTGACAATCCGTACAAGCCGGTAAAAATATCTGCCAAACAGTGTAAACGCCAGAAGAAACATGCCATACAGCAGGAAATAACTGCGCGGCAGGGGAAGACCTTCCCTGTTCCGGTACACTGCCAGAATACAGAACATGTTTACAATACCATCAATAATACACGCTGATACCACATACAAAAGCTCCGTTGTACTTGCATAACTCCAGAGACTGCTGTACAGATGCAGCAGCCCGAATACCACAATGGTTATGATTTCACTGATAATTATCGACTGCCACAGCACCTGGGAATAGTTGTCAGGCACCTGGCTCCAGCGAAAATCAAACCGCGCGGACAATGCAATCATACAGGTTAATCCAACCGCCGCAATATCATAACATATCAGAAATAATCTTCTTGTCCATAATTTAATATCCATGACACCACACTAGTTCTTTCGTCTTTTTCATTTCATCTGTACTGAACATCTCGTATTTTACCACACCTGGCTTACTGATTCAATCTGTTTTATTTTCCAGATAAAACAGTTTAACCGCTGTCATCCCTTCACTTTGCGGATAAACGTAAGCGCGAGCGTTCCTGCACCGCAGTTGCTTGCGATGGAAGAGGATGCCTGCAGCAGGTATACCCGTTCAAAGGAACAGTACTTTTGTATGGTTTGCTGTATATTTTCCAGGCTCTGGCTGTCCATCCCGACATACGTGATAAAAAGTATTCTTTTATCTATGTTCTCCGGATGTTTAAACACCCGGCGGATATAACGGCCGGTTACATGCACAAAACTGCCTGTAAAAAGTGTACTTACCGTCATTCTGCTTTTCCTGAGTGTTATAACCGGATGCATCATCATGGTTTCGCTGAGTATATGGATGTTTTTGGGTATTCTTCCTGCCAGGTACAGCCTGCCGGTGTTTGAAACGATAAAACTGCAGGAAATGCGGTTCTTAAATTCCTGAACCTGTTCCACAATTTCCCCCAGCGGCGCATTGTGCACTGCCATGTTTGCAGCATACAGCGCCACAAGTCCCTGTCCGCTGGTAAGACAGCCGGAATCCAGTACTGTGACGTTTTCAAAGGATCTGGCGGCCTCTTTGGCATATTCATATTCTTCCCCGGCATCTTTTGCCATTGCAATATGTATAATATTCTGGGCTTCTGTCAGCTTCTCCGCGAAGAAATTAACATAATCCTCAACCTGCGGCGCCTGGGAAACACATTCACCGCCCTGCTCCATATGGTTTAAGAGACCATCTGTATCAAGCTCCCTGCCGCAGACAAAACGGCCTTTTTCCGTAAGAATATAGCTTGGACAGACACAAATCCCCATCTGCTCCATCAGTTCCGCCGGAAGGTCAGATACGCTGTCTGTCGTTATCATCAGAAGATCCCTTGTTTTTTCATCAAAAACAATTACGTCTTTTCCAATATCCGTCTGTGCCGGCTCTTCTCCCACAATTACCAGCTCCTGCGGCAGAATATTCATCACAGCGGCTTCCAGCAGGGCACCGTTTACCGGCTTTGGAAGGTAGCCTTTAAAGCCTTCGTTTTTATATAGAAGCTGGTTTTCACTGCCTGCATTTGCCGTCAGGGCAATCACCGGCACATCACGGCACAGTCCTGCGGTCTGTGCACGGATGGCGTGCAGACATTCAATTCCGTCCATTCCGGGCATCAGGTGATCCATCAGTATTCCGTCATAATGCCTGTTCAGTGTCAGTTTCAGGCATTCCTCCCCTCCTGATGCAGTGTCAATCTGAATTCTGGTATCCCTTAAAAGTTTCTTTGCCACTACCAGGTTCATCTCATTGTCATCCACAATCAGAAGATGTGCCTTCGGCGCTTCAAAACTCTGTTTGTACTGTTTACTGTTTTCAGTCCGCACACGTGAATCCAGGGTAAACGGTCCAAGCGCCCGTTCATCCACAATCCCCTGTTCGAGTGTCACAAGAAACGTGCTGCCTTTGGTATAAACACTGTTAACCGTAACTTCCCCGCCCATTAAGTTTACAAGCTGCTTTACAATGCTCAGCCCCAGTCCGGTTCCTTCTATATGACGGTTTTTCTCTTCTTCCACACGCTTAAAAACACTGAACAGCGACGGAATATCCTCCTGTTTGATTCCTTCCCCTGTGTCCTCAACGGAATAATAAACGCATACCCTGTTCAGGGATTTGCGTTCGCAACGGACGGAAAGCGTAATGGAACCCTGCCTGGTATATTTCACTGCATTATTTAACAGATTAATCAGTACCTGCTTGATTCGCACCTCGTCACCACAGAGCTGGCTTGGCATGGATGCATCAATGTCAAGATGAAATTCCAGCCCCTTTTCCTGGGCCTTGATCCAGATCATATTGATAATGTCGGAAAAGAACACTCCCGTTTCATAGGAAACATTAATAATTTCCATCCTGCCCGATTCAAGCCTTGACATATCCAGAATATCATTAATCAGTGTTAGCAGCATTTTACTGGCTCCCTGGATATTCCTGGAGTTTTCAGCCACCTCCCCGGAAATATCGCTGCGCAGGTTCATCTCGTTTAATCCGATAATGGTATTGATCGGCGTGCGGATTTCATGGCTCATACTGGAAAAAAAGTGGTTTTCCGCCTCGTTCAGTTGTTCAATTTCCTGCTTCTGCTTCTGTGTAATCCGGTTCTCTTCCTTGTAGATATGGTTCTGGAACCAGATCATAAAACTTGTCAGGCTTCCGACCACGACCGTAGTGATGGCAGAATCCAGGTACGCCACGGTCTTTGTATGCCGGATGACTAATTCCGGATATATATAAGCAATGTAATAACACGCAAATGTGGTTATGATACTGGTTATAAAAAATATCCGCCTGCATGCCCCGTTGAGGATAAGACTGATATACACGAAAAAGAATCCAAACCACAGCGGCGTTCCTCCCTCCATTCCTCCCGCGGTAAAAAAATTGACCGGACACATTATCAGAAGAAACAGCGCAATCAGTACAGCTCCCCGTTCAATCTGCTTTTGGGCAAGACTGCTGGAAACCACAAGAATGACATAGGCAAGACATGCAAACAGCACGATCAGATTCTCTATGTTTTCACCACTGATCAGGCTTACCACAACCATCAGGACCAGGGCAATCATTCCAATACCTGAAATCAGGCGGAACATCCTCTCCTGCAGATCCACCCCGTAATCCATGATTTTTGAAACATACCGCTTAATCACGTATTTACTCCTCCTTTTCCTATCGTCCCCTGCCTGACCGGATACGGTTTAATCCACCTGAATACTGTCTGCGATTCCCTTACAGACTGCATCATATGATACAAGCAGCGCTTCATGGTTCTGGCGGATAAACGCTTCATCACCATTTTTTCCCGCCTTTTCCAGGGCTTTTGCCTGTCCGGACAGTTCCTGGGCGCCAAGGGTCAGTGACGTGCTTTTTAATGCATGTACTTTTACTGCATAACCGGACCAGTCTTCTTCCTCATATAATGAAACGATTTCTTTCCGTTTTTCCGGTCCCTGGTCACAGAACATCTGAAGTATCTCCTTATAAAATGCTTCTGAACCATTACAGTAGGCAAGTCCCAGCTCCACATCAATTCCAAGCTGCTGCAGTCCCTCCCGCATGGAGCGCGGTTTTGCAGGAGCAGGCTTTTTATGTTCCCTGGTTATCCGGCTGTCCGTGCGGTCACTCTCATCTTCTTCCTTATAATAAACAATGTTCTGTTCCGGAAGAACCCTGCACAGTATCCTCTCCAGTACGGAACGCTCCACCGGCTTTGGAACAAATTCTGTAAATCCCTCATTTTTAAACATTTCCCTTGCTCCGCTGATAGCATTTGCGGTCAGTGCTATTACCGGAAGATTCTGGTAAATCCCGTCCCTGAGCGTACGGATGCGCTTTAATGTTTCCACGCCATCCATGCCCGGCATCATATGGTCAAGAAAAATCAGGTCATACGCAGTTGTTACACACTGTTTGACTGCTTCCGCGCCGCTTGTGCAGGTATCCACCCGGATACCGTATTCCCTCAAAATCCCCTTGGCCACAACAAGATTCATTTCTTCATCGTCCACAACCAGGGTTTTAGTATTGACACATGTAAACGCCCTCTCCTCATACGGGCTCTCACCCAGCTTTCTGCCATGCGTTTCCCCGTTAAAAAGATTAACAACCGGAAGGGCAAAAAACGGCTTTGGAAGAATCGTCATACAGCTGTCCTTCTGGAGAGTAAAATCTTTTCTGGCAATTACAACAATGCAGGTATTATTGCCAAGCTCCTCAAAATACGGCCTGTTTTCCTCATATTCCTCCTGTCCGATGAACAGATGGGTTACCTGGTATCTGTGCAGCAGACGCTCCAGCTCCTCAAACCGGCTGATGCGGTAGATATCAATACGCAGCCTTTCTGCCGTGTGCTGCAGCATGTCAGCATAAAATTTACGCACTTCACTGCGGCTGTACTTGTCACTTTTAAAGTAACAGCCAACGCAAAGCCACGCCGGTTCTGCAACTTCCATGCACGGTTTGGCATCTGCAACTTTCTGCGGAATGGAAATATGTACAACGGTTCCCTCATTTTCTTTGCTTTCAAAAAGAAGAAAACCACCCATTGCATCCACCAGCCCGCGCGCAATGGGAATTCCCAGTCCAAGACCTCCTGCATAACGGCTGCTGCCGTCTTCCTGGTAAAGATCATGGTATATCCCGGAACATACCATGCCCGTTCCGGTATCATGTATGGTAATATCCAGATTTACGCCGTATTTTTCCTGACGGCAGCCCATGTTCACACACACACCGCCTTCATCTGTAAATTTGATGGCATTCTGAAGCAGTATCCATATTACACGGGAAATCTTTTCCGCATCCCCCACCAGTACAGCCGGCAGCGCCGGGTCCAGGTCAAATACCAGTTCCAGATCCGTGTTATTTTCCAGCATGTCCGTTTCCGCAATAATATCATTCATTACAGAAACCGGCATATAATTTTCTTCCACAACAACCAGAGTGTTTCCGGAAATTTCTGTATAGTCGAGAATGTCGTTTATCTGCCCGGCAAGGCGTCTTCCAGCCCTTTGTATGGAATGCATATCCTGCCGCAGGGAAGGCGGAAGGTCCCTGCCCAGCGCCACTTCACTAATTCCTGTCACCATATTAATCGGGGTGCGCAGCTCATGGGACACGCTGGAAAGAAAATCAGAATTCCGTCTCTGCGCGGCCTTTAACTGTGCAGCAATCTGCTGCATTTCCTTGCGCCCTTCCCTGCGTCTGTCAATCATAATTCCTGAAAGTATCATTGCAGCCACAGTTCCAAGCATACTCAGCCCGATTCTGGAAAACCTCCACGCCGGTCCGGCATACTCCGCCCCCTCTGTCACAATATCCCCAATCCTGTCCATCATCTCTGTACGGAGAAAGAGGAAATTGTAAATAACGGTCAGAAAGTATATCCCTTCCACAACATACAGCATCTGCTTTTTTTCCAGCAGAATCATCAGAATAAAAAGAATGCATACCAGAACAGGCATACTTATCAGCCCTGCACTGTGTACGCCGTAATAAAAACTTTCACACACCAGAAACCCAATGCACATCTGCTCAAAAACCACATTTGTGACAAAGCCGCCGATATGCATGCTCCACACTGCCAGTAAGCCCACAGCAATCAGGGGAATCATCCATAATTCCCAGGACATGACAAGGGTAAACCATACCAGCACCAGACTGAATATGGATGCCATACAGACCATCAGCAGGTGGATTCCGGTCTGTTCCTCCACACGGCTGACTTTCCCTGATGAATTTTGTCTGTTCATGATAATTTATCCTTTCCGAGAACCTGCTCAATTTTCTGAAGCAGCGCCGCTGCCAGAAACGGCTTCCCGACATACCCTGCCGCTCCTGCCTGCAGAAGTTTCTGTTCTGTATCCTCCTCGTCATCTGCCGTCAGAAAAACAACCGGAACCTGTTTCAGGTGTTCCATTTCCCGTATGTTATCCAGTACCTCCATACCATCCATCTCCGGCATGTGCAGATCCAGTAAAATCAGGTCCGGAACATTCTGTGCCAGAAATTTAAGGGCACGGTTTCCGGATAATGCACTAATTACCTCATAATTATTTTTTAATATAAATTCTGCCATCTTAAGATTAACAGAATCATCGTCCACTACCAGTATTTTCTCCATGTCTCTGCCTCCCTGCTTTATTTCCTATTATAACGTCATGGGACCGGGAATGGCAAGAGGATTATTGTTATTATTTATACGGTGAATTTTGTATTCCCGCAAAAATGAAACAAAAGTCCTATAGACAAAAAGTTCACAGATATGATATCATTTGTATGTAGCTATTTTAAGCCTATAGTTACATGTCTTTTATCAAATTAATTTTCTTTTTTCCAGGGAGGCACCATATGTCACTTACAAATAAAGATTTACAAGCAATTGCCGGTCTGTTACAGCCAATACAGACTGATGTGCAGTCACTGAAAAACGATGTCACAATCCTTAAGGCGGATGTTCAGGTTTTAAAAGAAGAACAAATCCTGATGAAGAACGGGCTGCACAGGCTGGAAGTCCAGATCCAACAGACGGAGGAGAATCTCAGAACCGAGTTTGATGCTAAGCTTTTACAGACGGAGCAGAACATCAGGACTGATTTTGATGCTA
>CAJUND010000008.1:104550-139433 GCA_910587655.1 uncultured Agathobacter sp.
GCTAAGCTTTCACAGACGGAGCAGAACATCAGGACTGATTTTGATGCTAAGCTTTTACAGACGGAGCAGAACATCAGGACTGATTTTGATGCTAAGCTTTCACAGACGGAGCAGAACATCAGGACTGATTTTGATGCTAAGCTTTCACAGACGGAACAGAACATCAGGACTGATTTTGATGCTAAGCTTGCTCTGACGGAGCAGAACATCAGAACTGATTTTGATGCTAAGCTTTCACAGACAGAACAGAATATCAGGGGTGAATTTGATATAAAGTTCTCTCTGACGGAGCAGAATATGAAAGATGAGCTTCATTCCAGCGAGAACCTGATACTTGAAGAAGTAACAAGGGTACACCATATTCTGGAAAGGCATATGAAGGATCCGCAAAAACACTCTGCATAACAGTTCATGTCCTTTTCATCCAGTATTTTCGATTCAGTTTCTTATCTCCTTTTGCCATTCTGTTACAGTTAGTATAATAATATCTGTGCTGTGCAAAATAATTTCAGAATATAGACTTTTCCTCCATAATGAAGTATACTTGAAAATAACTTTTGACAGTCTATAAAGTAAATCATCAAAAAGGAGAACATACCCTTGAGTAAAGTATCACAAACCAAAAAACAGACTTCATGCAGGCTGCTGCCAATTATTCTGATGATGGGATTTGTTCCGGCAATTGTCCATACATACGACTATAAAACAGGACTTTCACAGTTTGACTGGTTTCCAAATGCTTCCGAAAGCAGAACAGATGTATTTTTTGCATGGAAAATGATTGCAATAATTGCTGTCGGCATTATTATGCTTGGTATTTTTCTATTCCGGTATTTTAAAAAGAAAGAAACATTCCGGTTTGAAAACGCCTTCTACCTTCTGTTTTTCTATGCCGGCTTTGTTGCCATGTCTGCACTTTTTTCCCCATATAAATACTGGGTGGTGCGCGGTACCTATGAATTATTTGAATCTGTATGGGTTGTATTTGCCTATATTGTCCTCTGTTATTACACCTATCATTTTGTTCAGGAGGAAAAACAGATGATATGCCTTTTCCGCTGGGCGGGAATTGGTATTCTTATTGTAACGCTGATTGGTGTATTCCAGTATTTCGGACTGGATTTTTTCCAGACTTCCCTGGGAAAACATCTGATTACGGATTCCAGTTTCTGGAACCGTCTGGACGAAATCAGTTTTGTCATGGGAGCTGATACCTCCTACACCACCTTATATAACCCGAATTTCCTATCCTTTTATTTTGGAATCATTATCCCGGTTGCCGCCTGTCTGGTGATTGCCTCTAAAAAGCTGGTGCACAAAATCATTCTTCTGGCGGTTGCGGTACTTTCCGGAATATGCATGCAGGGAAGCCACAGTGACTCCGGATGGCTTGCCCTGGCAGCCGGAACCTGTTTTGTGGTATTTGTTCTGTTAAGCCGGTGGAAAAAAATTTTTTATGCCGGTCTTGGAATAGCTGCCGCCGGATTTCTGGTGCTTCTTGCTGCAGGACGCGGTTCGCAGCTTTTTACCACCTTTTCCGGAACTTACCGGATGGAAGAACGGGTTGCCCTGCGCAGTATAGAAACAAATGAAGACAATGTCGTTCTGGACATTCGCGGAAAGAAACTACTGCTTTCCCTGAAAACGGACGGCCAGACTTTTATCGCCTGCACAGACGAAAACGGTACAGAAATTGCACGGACAATCATTGATGAGACAAACCAGATTGAACGGATTGAAGATGCTTCCATTCAGGCGGAATGCCTGCTGCAGCCGGTTACCTTTAATGACGACACTCCCGGAGTACGTCTAACCCTCGACGGCAGGGTCTGGGATTTTGTCTGTATGCCGGATGACGGATATTTATATGCAAATCCTGCAGGTAAACTGGTAAAATTTGAACCGGTAAAAACAGTAAACCTGTTCCGTGACGATGCCTTAAGCGGACGCGGGCATATCTGGAATAATACGTTTCCCCTGCTGGCAAAACATATATTTATCGGCGCCGGTGCAAATGCCTATATGCTTGACTATCCGCAGCATGACTACATCTACCATGCCTATGTGGCAGGTTACAACAATTATGACGTCAAGGCGCACTGCTGGTATTTACAGCAGTGGGTGGAAAACGGATTCCTCGGACTGCTTCTTTTACTCGGTTTTATGGGATGGTATGTCATCCGTTCCATCCGGATTTACCGGAAAGCCAGTCTGGACGAAAGCCTGACATGGGTTGGTATCGGACTGTTTACCGCGGTAATCACATATTTGACAGCAGCTGTTGCCAATGACTCCAATGTCTGCACTGCTCCCCTCTTCTGGGGCGTCATGGGACTTGCCATGGCAGTCAACCGCATGATTGAGGAAACGCAGCATCTGAAAGAGGTTCCTGTCAGCACCGCAGAGAGCGGGGAAAAAATTCCGGAAAAGAAACCGGAAGAAAAACCGCAGACAGTTTCCAGCACTGTCAGCAGCAGCCAGAACACTAACGGTAATTCTGCAAAAAAGAAACCGGGCGGACAAAAAAATTCCGGAAAGAAAAAATCCGGGAAAAAGAAACCCCGGAAAAAATAGTAAACTTATACAGGAATAAATAAAAGAAGGCTGCCACAGCATATATTACCTGCGGCAGCCCTTGTCTTTATTTTCAAATTATGACAGTTACATCTTCCACCGGACATTCCTGGTAAATCCACCGGTTCCAGTTTTCAAGCACCCATTCCACCAAAACCGCCCGGCAGGTTTTTCCTAATGCTTCTTTCGGAAGACATACTTCCAGCTTTCCCTTATGATATCCTGAAATACAGTATAAGGCAAATCCGCTTTCGGTATCGGGATAACACACCAGCATAAAATCCACACTTTTTTCAAATGGCTCTTTCCCTCTAAAGCGAAAAACCGTGCCCTCATATAAGACATTTTCTTTGTAATCACATAATTTCATAGTACGCTCCTGAACTGTGCATTCTCCACAGATTTATCCCGCAAACGCAAGTACCAGCAGTCTTACAAGAAGCGCCGCAATCCACGCAATCATACACTGCTCCGCCACAATGGCAGCAGCCCATTTCCTTCCCAGCTCCCGCCGGATGGAAGATACGGCAGCAATGCACGGCGTATACAGCAGACAGAATACCAGAAGCGCTGCAGCTGCCGACGGGGAAATTGCAGCAGTAAACGCACTGGTACTGCCAAAGAGTACGGACAATGTGGATACCACGCTTTCCTTTGCCATAAATCCGGATATCAGCGCAGTGGAAATCTCCCAGTTTCCAAATCCCAGCGGGGCAAAGAGCGGGGATACTGCCCCGGCAATCACGGCAAGCATACTGCTCTGGGAATCCGTTACCATATTCATATGAAAATCAAAGGTCTGTAGGAACCAGATCACAATCGTTGCCACAAATATTACGGTAAATGCACGCTGCAGAAAATCCTTTGCCTTATCCCATAATAGCTGCGCCACGTTTTTCACGCCTGGCAGACGGTAGTTCGGAAGCTCCATGACAAACGGCACGGCTTCCCCCTTAAACAGAAACCTTCTGGAAAAACATGCAACCAGAACTGCCACCGCAATTCCTCCGAAATACAGTCCCACCATAATGAGTCCGCTGTATTTTGGAAAAAAGGCGGCTGTCAGGAATCCGTATATCGGAAGCTTTGCCGTACAGCTCATAAACGGCGTCAGAATAATTGTCATTTTCCGGTCCCGTTCCGACGGAAGCGTCCGGCTTGCCATCACGCCCGGAACCGTACATCCAAATCCTACCAGCATAGGCACAATGCTCCGTCCGGACAGACCGATTTTGCGGAGCAGTTTATCCATAACAAATGCAACCCTTGCCATATATCCGCTGTCTTCCAGTAAGGAAAGAAATAAAAACAGCGTCACGATAACCGGAAGAAAACTCAGCACGCTTCCCACGCCGTTAAAAATGCCGTCCAGCACAAGGGCCTGCAGGACTTCATTCACTTTCCATGCCGCAAGCAGCCGGTCCGCGCCTGCGGCAAGCCATGTAATCCCACTCTCAAGCAGTCCCTGAAGCCATGCGCCAATCACGTTGAATGTCAGGAAAAATACCAGTCCCATAATTCCTATGAATGCCGGAATTGCCGTATATTTTCCAGTCAGGATTTTATCAATCCTCCGGCTTCGTTCATGTTCCCTGCTTTCCTTTGGTTTGACAACGGTTGCTTCCACCAGCTTTTTAATAAATACAAACCGCATATCCGCAATGGCTGCCGCACGGTCAAGTCCGCGTTCCTCCTCCATCTGGCAGATAATGTGCTCTAACATTTCCTGCTCATTCTGACTTAATTTTAAGGCGTCAAGAATCAGTTCATCCCCTTCCACGAGCTTTCCTGCGGCAAACCGGACCGGAATTTCTGCAGCGGCAGCGTGGTCTTCTATTAAGTGGATAATCCCATGCAGGCAGCGGTGCACGGCTCCCCCGTGGTCGTCCCTGTCACAGAAATCAATCCTGCCCGGCTTCTCCTGGTACAGTGCAATATGCAGTGCATGATCCACCAGCTCGTCGATTCCCTCATTTTTTGCAGCTGAAATCGGAACCACAGGGATTCCCAGCATTTCCTCCAGTTCATTGATACGGACACTGCCGCCGTTTCCCCTCACCTCATCCATCATGTTCAGCGCAAGCACCATCGGAATATCCAGCTCCATTAACTGCATTGTCAGGTAAAGATTGCGTTCAATATTGGTTGCATCCACAATATTAATAATCCCGGTCGGCTTTTCCCTGATAATAAATTCCCTTGTAACAATCTCCTCGCTGCTGTACGGGGACATGGAATAAATCCCCGGCAGGTCCGTCACCTGCGTATTGGAATGGTGCCGGATGGAACCGCTTTTTTTGTCCACCGTTACTCCGGGGAAATTTCCCACATGCTGGTTTGCCCCTGTCAGCTGGTTAAACAGTGTGGTCTTGCCGCAGTTCTGGTTTCCTGCCAGGGCGAACGTCAGCACGGTTCCTTTCGGCAGAGGATTTTCATGTTCTTTTACATGGTATTTTCCGCCCTCACCAAGTCCCGGATGCTCTTTATGTACCTTATGTTTTTCCCCCGGTTTAATGCCTGCATGCGCCCCTTTGTCTTCCGGGGATGCGGTTTCTTCCACCTCGATCCTTGCGGCGTCAGCCAGGCGCAGTGTCAGCTCGTACCCGTGCACACGCAGTTCCATGGGATCCCCCATCGGCGCATATTTTACCAGCGTCACCTCTGCACCCGGAATCATACCCATATCCAAAAAATGCTGCCGCAGGGACCCCTCCCCTCCAACCGCTGTTATCACTGCTGTTTTACCCGGTTTTAATTCTTTTAAAGTCATCATGAT
The DNA here is from genome assembly GCA_910587655.1 of uncultured Agathobacter sp. GTDB lineage: Bacteria > Bacillota > Clostridia > Lachnospirales > Lachnospiraceae > Roseburia. The sequence goes on from CAJUND010000008.1 coordinate 109,901, forward strand.
TCAGAACCTCTTTGAACATCAGCAATTGCAAAGCTGTGCCTGATAACCCAGCTTATGTAACAAGTTTAAATCCGTTTCCACTGTAATTCCCGCAGTTGTCAGCATATCACCGGAAATTGCAGCATTGGCGCCGCTTCTGAAGCAGCCTTCGCCTTTATCTCCAAGCAGCCCGCGTCCGCCTGCCAGACGTATGGAAGCGTCCGGAACCAGAAAACGGAACAGCGCCACGCACCTCCTCGCCTCGTCACGGGTAACCGGTCTGTTTTTTTCATAAGGCGTTCCGGCAATGGGAATTAAAAAGTTGACAGGAATGGATTTCACGCCAAGTTCCCTTGCCGTAAGCACCATGTCAATGCGGTCCTCCATCGTTTCCCCGAGTCCTATGATACCTCCGGAACAGATGGACATTCCTGCCCGCTTTGCCGCCCGTATGGTTTCTATTTTATCTGCATATGTATGGGTACTGCAGACTTCCTTAAAATACCGTTCGGATGATTCCAGATTGCAGTGTACTCTCGCAGCTCCCGCCTCATGGATTTTTTTAAACTGTTCTTCTTTTAACAGTCCAAAGGAAACGCAGACTGCAATATTCACCTCTTTTCGGATTGCGCGGATACTCTCGCAGACACTGTCCACCTCTTTGTCATTCAGCGCCCTTCCGGAAGTAACAATGGAATACCTTAATACCCCCTGCTCTTTATTATGTTTTGCGCCTGCCAGCAATTTCTCAGTGGAAAGAAGAGGATAGGTATCCGTGCATTCCACATGGTAATGTGCGCTCTGCGCACAGTATTTGCAGTCCTCGGAGCATTTGCCGCATTTACCGTTAATTATGGTGCACAAGTCAAATCCGCTGCCGCATGTTTTCTGCCGGATTTCGTCAGCTGCGGCAGCAAGCTCCTCTAACGGCTCACCTGCCAGTACAAGAGCCTCCTCTCTTGTCACCTCAAATCCCTCCAGTACCTTTTGTTTCATATCTGATATAATACTCATATTATCCACCATCCGCGTCTGTAATTTTCCACAGGGAACCGGCTCAAAAAACAGCTTCCCTGACTGCATGTTACTGCCGTAAGATAAAAATCTTCCTCCCAATAATATATTCTAAAACAGTGGTAACGTCAATACACTGCGTGATTTAACAAAGGCACCGGATTTTACCGGTGCCTGGGGCTGGTTTACAGTATGATTCATTTTGTTTTTCTGCCGGCAGAATCCTAAGACAAAAACTCCTGCAGGTTTTTGCCCAGTTTATTCGCCAGGTCCGTCAGGTCTGTAGACAGCTCCTCAAGACTTTCTATTCCGCACATCATCTGTTCCGTAACCTCTGCGGCACTCTGGGACAGGTCTGCATTATCCACCGCCGACGCCGACAGGTCCGAAATAATATCTGACATATTATCCCTTGCCCGGTTCATATCGGAAACATTATGCTGCATCCGCGCTTCCTTTTCCGTAATCTGGACAATGTCCTGGTTTATGGTATCAAATATCTGCTTCGTCTTTTCTACATTTTCCTCCTGGTAGCCAAGCGTCTCTTCAATTGTTCCCATAACGCCCAGAATACCGTCCATCTGCTGTACCAGCGACTGGATATTGTCATCAATCCGGGCGGCGGAACTGTTGGATTCCTCTGCAAGCTTCTGGATTTCCTGTGCCACAACCGCAAAGCCCTTGCCGGCATCCCCGGCACGCGCCGCTTCAATGCTGGCATTTAACGCCAGAAGGTTTGTTTCTTCGGCAATATTGGTAATATATTCTGTCACACTTTTTACGTGCTGGACGGATTCATTGGTAACTGCCGCCTGCCTGCTGATTTCCCGGACTGTCTCCCTGGAATTTCTGCTGCTTCTGGAAAGCTCATCCAGTATATTTCTGCTGTTGCCGGAAAGCTCCGCCATTTCATTGGAAAGACTGTTAATCCCCTCCATCTGACGCAGCATCAGGTCTATGGCATTACGGATAACATCCACATCCTCCGATGCGTGCATTGCTGCTGTTTTCTGGCTGTTTGCCTTACCGTTGATCTGTCCGACACTGCCGTTCATTTCCCTTGCCGCACAGACATTCTGCTGCAGCATACTGTTTAGCTGCTCTGCTGCTGTCGTCAGTCTGTCCGTTCCCTCCTGAATATCGCCGAGCAGGTTTCTGACTTTTATACGCAGCTTTTCTGTTCCGGCCGCAAGCTCTCCAAATTCATCTTTCCTTACCTCAATATCCCCGAGTCTTTCATCGGAAAGATCTCCCTCGGATACTTTTAAAAGGACACGCCTCACATCATGCAGTATCTTTGTTATTCCTCCCATATACCAGAATATACCGCTGCATCACCGCATCCATTTCATCGGTTGACACAGACGCCATCAGCGCACCTGTAACGGTTTGGTCCCCTGACTGGACAATGGGGATTATGTATGCATGGCACATCCTGCCGTCAATTTCAATATTACGGTACCACAGCTGCGCACCCTGCTCCAGGGTGTACCGGCAGATATTTTCACCTGCCGTCATCCCAATCCAGCGGCGTCCGTCCTCACTGCAGATGGACGTCATGACCGCCGTATCCTCATAGAAAAAAGTAATATCAATTCCCGTCTGTTTTTTCAGGTCGTCAACAACGGAAGTTTCCTGCGAAACATTAAAATTCATTCCGCGCCATACATTTCCGTCTGCCTTTCTTTCATAATCACCGTATCCCTGGCTGGTATACAGATTCATGGCTGCCAGCGCACCGGATTTTAAGCTGCTTTTTGTTTTCGCATACATTCCCGAACGAAACTGCACCAGTCCGATTACCATGGAAAGCACGGTCAGCAGCAAAAGCGGAATACAGCACAGCACAGCATAAGCATCTTCTGCTTAAATTTCATGTCTGTTCCCCCCTTACATGGAATCCCTGGTGATGACAGTGACTCCTGTATCTGTTTTTGTATTGGTATCCGTATAACTGCCTTCCAGGGACTGAATGGCGATTGTAACCCCGTCATGGCCCATAACTGTCGGATTCTGCTGCATGGTGGCATAAATAACGCCCTCTGACACCAGTGACAGAACCGCATCTGATGTATCAAATCCTATGACTGCGGTTTCAGCCCCGGCTTCCTTTACCGCCTCTCCGAGATTTACCGTGGTTCCTTCATTCGTACCGAAAAAGCCGACATAATCCTCAGCCAGACCATCCTTTACCGCGTTCTTTACATTAGCGGCGTCATCTCTCATATAAACGGTGTCAGCAAGTGTAAAACCGGTTCCTTCAAATGCTTCCCGGAATCCTGTTTCCCTTGCCACACAGGACGCCGTATCCTCTGTCACACCCATCACGCCGATGGTGCCGCTTGTGATTCCTTTTTCCTGCAGCGCCGTTTTCATCGTTTCAGCTGCTGTCCTGCCGGCTTCCACATTGTCAGTCGCAAGGGCTGTTACGCAGTCATAGCTTGCCGCACTGTCCACATAGACGATTTTGCATCCGGCCTCCTCTGCTTTTTTCAGGCTGTCATTGATACCCTCCGCGCTGTTTGCTGCAATCAGAATAGCATTGGCATTGTCCGCAACCGCTTCGTCCACGCAGGCACTCTGCTGCGCATCATCATGTGCATCCGGTCCAATCCATTTATATGTAATGTTACCCAGCTCACTGATTGCCTGCTGGCAGCCGTCATCAATGGATTTCCAGTAGCTGTCCGTTAAATCCATCGTAATCAGGTAAACCTTGTAATTTTTTCCGGACGTCTGCTGCTGATTTTCAGCTTTTTCCGTTTCCGGCCCTGTCTGCTGCGTGCTGTTTACCGATGACTGCATTGGCTCGTCCGGCATAATAATCTCCGGTGTTGTCTGCACCCCGCAGCCAGACAGTACAAGACCTAACAACAAGCTGCAGAGTATGATACATTTTTTTTCCCATGAATCTGCCTCCTCCTGGAACGACTGCATGCCTTTTTCGTGATGTATAAACCATTCGTTCACATAAATTAATCTTTATTTTCTGTTATTATACTATCACTTTTCCTTAAATTCAACATGATTATCACATTGTTTTAAGTATTTTTTAGCTAACAATCCCCAGAAACGGCAGTTTCAGTCCATAAATACATGTTCCGCCACAAACCTGATATCCTCGATTTCCGATGACATCTGACTGTACGCAGCCTCCTGGGCCGCATCATTCGGATCCCATTGCACGTCACTGGCGTAACAGAGAATATAGGTTTTATCGCTGGTGGAAAACAGATATCGGTATTCCACAAAATCATACCCGTTTTCCACGAACTGTTCCGGCGTCATTGCTTCCTCATAGCAGACAATATAAAACAGAATGCCGTCAAATTCCCCCGCTTCCCTGACCTGCGTCTGGTAACAAATATAATTCTGTCCGCTTTTTTCCATGGAATATTTCCCTTTCCAGCTGTCGGGCAGAATCAGGGTAAGACCGATTTCTTCCAGGGTTACCGTTTCCTGTTCCACCGGTACCTCCACTACTTTTTCACGGGTAAACGCCAGCGCCCCGATGCTGAAGCTGCATGCCATTAGTACAAATGTTGCTGCCGCTGCAGCAATCCGTGCTACCCCTTTCCTGGTGTGCTGCCGCCTGTAATTCGGGATGTCCGCCGCATTTTCCACAAGCCTGTCATCCATATTCCCGATATGTTCGGAAAGCTGTTTTTTGTTCATACCTCAATCCCCTCACTTTCTAAATATTTTCTCAGCTTACGGCGCATCTCGTACAGCATGGATTTTACTTTACTCTGACTGAAACCGGTATTTTTGCTAATTGTTTCAATGGAATCAAAATACCAGTACCGTCTTATGAAAACATTTCTCTTTTCTTCCTTCTGCCGCCAGAGGAATCTGTTTATGATGTTTTCCGTTGTTTTCCGTTCAATTTCAGATTCCACACTGTCTGTCCCCGTTACGCAGTCACCCAGTTCCTCAATGGATGCTGCTGCGGACGGGTTACGTTTTGCCGCGGAAATGTATTCCCATTTTTTCAAAGCCAGATTTCTCACGATCCTGCATAAAAATACAGAAAATCTGTCAGGACGCTTTGCCGGAATTGAATTCCAGACAGCAAGGTATGTGTCATTCATGCATTCTTCCCTGTCCTCATGGTTTGAAAGAATGTTTTCTGCAACATAATTACACAGTCTGCCGTATTTTAAGTCGGTTTCCTCAATCGCGCGTTCATCCCGGTTCCAGTAAAGGCTTATTATTTTTTCATCTTCCACATGTATTCACCTCCCCATATTGTTTTGTGAAAACAGCCTTCACTGTATAAGTACGGTTTTTTTATTTGTGGTTGTAAAATAACGGAAAGTTTTTTACGGAAACCTGTTCCCCGGTATCACTTCAGCTGTCCGCTATTTTAAAAACTACCCATGTAATATTCATAAGTCAAGATTAAAGATAGCCAAACTGGAAAAAAAGTGTTATAATGTCTTTTAGTCACTACATAACATTCAAAAAAGAATACTGCTTTAAGACAAGGAGGTACCACGTGGGACACATTGAATGGCATGACAAATACAAAATCGGCGTAGACTTCATTGACAAAGAGCATATGACGCTTTTTTTAGCAATGGATAAACTGCTCAAAATCAGTGAAAATGAAGAAAAAAGTGAATGGGTATGCCGTGAAGGCGTAAAGTATTTAAAAAACCATACAATGGAACATTTTGAACATGAAGAAGAATACATGCGTTCAATTAATTACAGCGAATATGAAATACATAAACGCCTGCATGATGATTTCCATAACAAAACCCTTCCGGCACTTGAAAAGGAAATGGAAGCCACCAATTATTCAAAAGAATCCATCCGGCATTTCCTGGGCGTCTGTATAGGATGGGTTGTCGCCCATACGCAGACAGAAGACCAGGCGATTTCCGGTAAAACAGTAAGCAAATGGACCGATATTCCGCACGAGGAAGAAAAAGAAATCCTTGAACAGGCAATTGTACAGGTTTTCCATGAAATATTTAACAAAAATATAAAGCTGATAAGCGAACAGTATGCCGGGGAAGATTTCGGAAAGGTTATATGCAACCGTTTTGTTTACCGCGGACAGGAAAATGAAAAATGGGAAATTACAATTATTCTTGAGGAACAGCTGCTTCTTAATATTGTCGGCGGGATATTAAACACCCAGTATACCAGGGTGGACGATATGGTGATTAATGTCATCCGGTATATTCTGCGTCAGTTTCTGGAACAGATCAGGGAGAGCCTTCCATCCATCGGTCTTTATGAAGTGGAGAAGGAATGTCTGCTGACCTATGAACAGCTTGTGGATTCATTTGAGCGTTCCAATCCGCCATGCAGCCTGCTGTTTGATACAGGAAACGGCTATTTTGCATTCTGCGCCTCAACAACGGATTCCATCCGCGGAAAAATTATTGCTTCCATCAACCACGATAATGCAATGAATGCAATCAAACAGTATCTGAAAAAAGACAATGCATCTCCAAAGAAAAAAATCCTTATTGTGGACGATTCTGAATTTATGCGATGCAGAATTATCAGCCTGCTTGGGGAAAACTACGAGGTAACAGAAGCCGATTCCAGTATATCCGCCATTAAAAGCCTGACTATAAACAGACCGGATCTGGTTCTGCTGGATTATGAAATGCCAGTCTGTGACGGCAGGCAGGCACTTGAAATGATCCGTTCGGATAAGGAAATTGCCGACATTCCTGTCATGTTCCTGACGGGCAAGGGCGATATCGAAAGTGTTCGGAAAGTTATGGCATTAAAACCGGAAGGTTATCTTTTAAAGACGCTTTCGGATGAGGATGTCAGGAAAAGTATTGATGATTTTTTTGCTAAAAGTAATTCATAAGAATTATGCCGGATAATTTTCAGGCATAAAAACCGCCATGCAATGCCATGGCGGTTTTTATGGTTAATTTACTTCTTCATATGCCGTATAAAGGTTTATTCCGTCAACAGTGGTAAAATCCTTATCATCACTTATATAATTATGTATTCCCATCCCTTTCAGGTAATCAATGATGAGGTAGTCAAATACGTCGCATTTGTTTTTACATATATTATTCACAAACATATTCAGATGCGCTTCTGTAAAATTAATGATTTCTATCTGTCCGTCATATGACTCTCTGATTTCCATCAGCATATGCTCAATTTCATGCCGGTAGCCTTCACGTTCAGCCGAGTTGTTTCTGTATGATTTAAATCCCAGGGAATCACTGCCGTTTACCGCTTTGTAAATTCTGTACCGGTTTCTTTCAATTACACCGCATAATTCTGTGAGGTTCAGCAAAGTTGTAACCAGCTTATTTCCATTTTCAAGCAGTCTTGCAACAAAATCAGGATACCGAATTACCTGATAAGGATGTTTATTCAGACAAGGATTACTTGCCTCTGAATAGTGCGTCCAGACAAGAACATTGGTATCAATGGCAAATACTTCCTCCCTTTTTATACTTGTAAAATCCAGTTTTTTAATATCGAAAATTTTTGCTCCCATGTTTTCCCCATTATTCATCCGGACTACTCAGAATGCTCATAATTTCATCTTCCACATTACTTTTATTATTATCCCCCACTGCATTCTCATATGAATTCCTGTACGCACTTTCTCCCAGTTTTGTCAGATTTTTCACTTTAATCCGACAGTCATATTCTGTTTTTCCCAGTTTGCTGATAAAATATCCCGTACTGAAATTAAAAAACAGTGTGGTAAATTTGCTAATATCTGTAAAGTCAAGTTCGACGGTTTCTTCCATTACCAGCTCTTTTTCAATTTCACTTTTTAACAGCTTTGCCTGTTCACTTGAAAAAGCATTTTGTATCACACCAGCTACTTTAATTGTTTTCATTCTCCTGCACTCTCCCATTTCATTCTACCACATAAATATGTTTCTCATCTGCGGCTATATTTATAATAATCAGTGTTCCCCTGATAGGATTTTTTAATCGTAGATACTGTTCTTTCTCCTGCCGATCTATGATACAGCATATATCACCGGTATATATTGACATTTTCCCATTGTTAAGACGGATAAACTGACGCAGACGCGTTAACCCCAACCCACGGGAAACACCTTTTTTGTCCGATGTTGTAAATCCTTCAACAAACGCAATCTGCAGGCATTTCTCACTGTCAATTTCCTGATTAAAATGCCGTCTGATCTTATCAGGAATTCCTACTCCCATGTCATAAATAGAAAAGTTAAATTCTTTTTTCTCTTTTACCCAGTAGCCGGATGTAAAGACACCAATCTCGCTTTCCGAATGGAAAAACCCATTCTGGTATATTTCGTAAATATAAGATGACAGTATGTCTTTTGCATCCTTACTCATCTTTATCGGGGCAAGTTCCATAATCTTCTCTGTATATTCATCCATCATATTTTCATCTCGTATACAGTTAAACGGTACTGCATCTTTTCCATCATATTCTATTTCTTTCCTGGTATAATACTTATACATCCCTACCATTTTCATAAACTTTAAGACAGGATGTGTGGACGGATTTTTAAATTTATATTTTACATTTTTATGAACTGTGTATGCATATTTGGGAAGTGTGCCTATAATAACAGATACAGATGCATTTATAAATGTACAATCCGCAAATAGAATGACAAGTTTCGACTGCCTGCTTTTTAAAAACTCAAACTGCAAATCTATCAGATCAGATATGTCCTGAAAATTATCGTCTATTCTGTTGTCAATTTCAGCATAAAACGACTGCTCTTCAATATATGTCTTTATCATTTGTAATCCTCTAATACATGGTATATTATACCACATTGCAGGTGAAATGAAATACACTAAATATACAGCAAACAGAGAATTTTTCACTATATATTGAACCTCCGGTATCACCATACAAAAAACCTGCGGCACTTGTTACTATAAGCGACGCAGGCTCTTTTCATCTCATTTAAATCTGTCCGTCCTATTTCTCCATTTTCCAGAAAGCTGCGAAATACGGCGGTAATTCACTTCCTCCCCCGAAATCATGCGGTTTACCGGAAATCAGGTCGTCTGCCATACCGCATCCGGCGTCAAAATGGGCTGTATACGGCTCATCTGATGCATTAACCGCAACAAGTACGCGCTCCCCGTCGCAGGCACGCTCAAAAATGCACTGGTGGTTTGTCAAAACAATGGAACGGAAATTTCCATAATTTAATGCCTTACTGTTTTTCTTTGCTTCTGCAAGCCTGGAAATCCACTCTGCAAGCTCCCCGAACTCCGGCGCATCAAAGCTGGCGCGCAGCGCCGGATCTCCCTGGCTCTTATCTGCCTTCGTCCCCCATTCACTACCGTAATAAACGCATGGAATACCCGGCATGCCAAAACACATCGCATAAATTAACGGAAGATGCTTTTCATTTGTCAGAATACTTGCAATCCTGCTGACATCATGGTTGTCCACAAAGTTAAACAGATGCTGTCCCTTATACAGTGTCCAGTCCTCCGGACCGTACTGTCTCGCCAGCGAATGGCAGATTTCAAACATATTCATACTGTTAAAACTGGAATGGAGTCCCTTATAGCACTCATAGTTTGTTACGGAATGACACATTTCATCATTCATCCACTGCTTGTAATCCCCATGCAGTGTTTCCCCGACAAGGAAAAATTCTTCCTTCAGGGAAGACGTAAACTGGCGCAGGCGCTTTAAGAAATTTTTATCCAGACAGTACGCCACGTCCAGACGCAGTCCGTCAATATCAAACGCTTCCACCCAGTATTTTACTGCATCGAAAATATGCTGCACCACTTCCTCGTTCTGGAGGTTTAATTTTACCAGGTCGTAATTTCCCTCCCAGCCTTCATACCATAAGCCGTCGTTATAATTGGAATTTCCGCCAAAATCAATATGGAACCAGTCGCGGTACCTGCTGCCTTCCCTGTTCTGCAGTACATCCTGAAATGCCCAGAATCCTCTGCCCACATGGTTAAACACACCGTCCAGCACCACGCGGATATCCTCCTTGTGAAGCTCTTCACACACGTTTGCAAAATCTTCATTTGTTCCCAGCCGGCAGTCAATTTTTTTATAATCCCTGGTATTGTAGCCATGGGTGTCAGACTCAAATACCGGTGAAAAATAAATCGCATTTGCTCCCAGTTTTTTAATATGTCCAATCCAGTCAGTCACCTTAAGTATACGTGACTGCTGCACTCCGTCATTTTCAAAAGGCGCTCCGCAGAACCCTAATGGATAAATCTGATAAAATACGCTTTCATATGCCCACATCATCATGCCCTCCCTGCATCTGTACCTGTATTGTTGTCATACACAAATATACTACAATTCGTCTGAATTGACAAGGGACAAATTGGGGGGCAGGCAGCCCCTCTGTCCAACGCATATTTCAGCGCTGCTGTATATTTTGGAAAAAGATCAAATAAATCACTTTAATTGTATATAAAAATCCAAATTAACTCCTGCTGTACTATTCCATATTGTTGATATTTACTGTATTTAACGTATGTAAAATAATAAGCTGGTATTTCGCTTTTTCATGAAAAAATATTTTTAAAACAACTCATCCAGCAGAATATAATATTTCAGCTTATCCGGTTCCGGCTCAATCTCCAGCCGCTCAAACAAATGCTCCGGCGGACAGCCCCTGTATGCCTTTCCGCCATTATACTTTCCTGCAAAATTATGCGCAATACTCCGGTAACAGACTGCAAGATCCTGCCATCTGTCAGCAGTTCCGGTTTTTCCCAGATCAATAAAGCCCGTGACGTTCCCGCCATCTGCAAAAAAATTCGGCAGGCTGAGATCGCCATGGGAAAATACGATATCCTCCTTAGGACGGTTATTTTCCAGCCAGCGCAGAAGGCTCTTCGGCGAATCAAATCCGTGCGGTCCGAAAGTTTCCGGTTCTGTATTTTCCATATCAACCAGTCCGTTTTCCACATTGTATTCCGCCATTTCCAGTTTTACATCAAGAGTGTTGTCACAGGGACAGTCCGTGGTATCCAGTGACCACAGCATGTTTACTGCATTCACTGCAACCTCCATTAGTTTTTCAGGATCATTCAGGTATGTTTCGTCACATGCCATTTTCCCGGATATCCGGGACATCAGACAGTATGAAATTTCATCTGAAACACAGTATTCTATAATTTCCGGCACAAGAAGCCTGCCCCTTAACCAGTTGCACATACGCACTTCGTTTTCCGTTTCCTTTGACTCTTTCTGGATTTTAAGCACCATATCATCAAATACAAAAACCTTTGAACCGGACATTCCCGTCTGGTTTTCTTTGTATTTTTTTCCTTTTACCACTGTCCTTATGCCATCCGGCAGCCATATATTTTCCATTATCCAGCCTCCTCCTTTTTTGAACATCAGCCCATGCAAAATTTGCTGCTTGTCATGCATCAGAGATGTAAGACAAGTGCTCCATATGTATTCCGATATGCCCGATACCCAGAATAATCACCGCGATTAACATCCATATCACCCTTCCATATATTCCCAGCAGAAAAAAAGCCAGAACCGGAAGGGTTGCCCCTGCAAGCGGAATGAAGAATAAATTACTGTAAAAATCCGTCAGCTTCCGTTCACTCCGAAAGTATCGTATCCACCATAATTCATACAGTGCCATTCCGGCAAAAGCCGCAATCAGCCACCAGGACCAGGCAGTCCAATTATGGAAGTTGAAATCCGAAAAAACCAGCGCACATGTGCAGGTTAATGCTTCCCCTGCCCTCTCAAAAAACAGGAGTATTTTACTTTCTTTTTCTGCCGTATATTCCTGCGGCTTTTTCTTTGTCCAGATGATATTGGGAATAAAAAGCAGCAGTAAAAAAAATCAGTCCCGTATATGAAAATCCCAGATGTCCTTTCATTTATTTTCCTCCGTATCCTTTAAAAGTTTTCCGGCTTCCCTGCACCATGCCAGGTAGGCACGGTATGTTTTTATTCCAAATTCCACAGTAAGTAAATAATATTTTTGGGTACTGTCTTCATCCAGGCAACCCTTTAATATGTTTTCATATTCCAGTAGTTCTGACAGTTCCAGTTCCGTTTTTTCCCGGAATGCTTCGATATGGGATAACGCCTGTTCTGTACCCTGCTCATTTCCAAAAAACAGTTTTAAAAGAGTTTCATAGCGAAGCTCGTCTTTTTCAGCCGGCAGGGAAAGCCATTGTTTTAAATAATTCCTGCCATCGTCCGTTATGGTATAAACCAGTTTGTTTCTTTTGTTTTCCGTATCCTCCCTTTTTGTTGCCAGTCCGCGGCGCACCAGATCCGCAAGTGCCGGATAGATGCTGCCATAGCTCGCGCTCCAGAAATATTTCAGTGTCGTGTCTATTCTTTTCTTAATCTCATATCCCGTTAATCCTTCGTGACTTAGCAGCCCCAGGATTACGCAGTCAATCTTTTTTTCATTTGCCATTGTCAGTTTCCTTTCTGTCATGCATGTATAAATACCGTGTGACCGGAATAAAAAGCATTACGCTTATGATTGATAGTTTCATTAAATTTCCACGTTTTCATAAATGCCCCACACATATCGAAACAATATATGTATTATATATCATTTCGATATATTGTCAAGCCCCGGCGGGCGGCAGTCTGATAATATTTTCTACATTTTTCCTTGCCTGTATTGTCTTTTCACAGCTAGTAAATACTACAACACCAGCGCAGAGTATTGCGGGATATGTCATTTATAGTTTTCCTGCCTGCTTTTGGGTAAAAAACAGCGGTAAATCTGTGTAACCGGTTTACCGCTGTTTGGTATGTAGCAATTATTCAGTTTTAAAATTAAAAAAATGGAATTTATCGTTCTTTTTTCATATCCTCCCCCAGTGCAATAAAACCTGCTGCAACTGCAAGGGCAAGCATAATGTCGTGTTCGCCAAATGGGTTTGTTAATATTGAATAAACCAAAAATGCTGTACATATCAGCAGTACTGTCAAGATAATTCCATGAATAATTTTTCGGTATTTCATTGCACAAATCCTCCCGCAAATTCTGATTTGCCGCTGTCAGCGACAGTGAAATTATAGCACATAACCGGCTGAATCACAATCATATATCCTGTGTTTTAGACGATTCGGCTTTCTTTTTCGTCCACATGCCGCTTGCAAGACGAAACCGAACAGTGCTATAATATTTGTGCAGATTGGATTACAGATAAGGAGACTTTTAATGAAACAGGATAAAGAGCGGCGAATAGAGCCAAATACGCCATCTGCACAAAACAGCCTGGCATGGACATTTGACACCGCAGCATCCGCATACGAAAAAATGCGTCCCGGCTACCCCTCCAGTCTGTACCAGACAATTTTTGATTACATCCCCCTCGGCAAATCCAGTAACGCTGTCGAAGTGGGAATCGGCGGCGGGCAGGCAACCCTTCCGGTATTACAGACCGGATGCCGTCTGACTGCCGTTGAATACGGCGAACATTTTTCCAGTCTGTGCCGGGATAAATTCAGCGCATATCCGGACTTTTCTGTTATTACAGCAAAATTTGAAGATGTCAATTTTAAACCCGGTACATTTGATTTCGTTTTTTCCGCTTCTGCATTTCACTGGATACAGGAGGAAACCGGTTATAAAAAAGTATTTTCCATGCTCAGAAGCGGCGGGGCATTTGCACGGTTTGCCAATCATCCGTTTGGAGACAAAGGAAATCCAAAACTCCGTGAGGAAATTCAAAAACTGTATGCCATATACATGAACTCTTCCTCTGCACCTGCGGAATATACAGAAAGTGCAGCAAAAGCAAGGGCTGACACCGCATATCAATACGGCTTTTGCGACGTCAAATATGAACTGTTCCAGAGGACAAGAACCTTCTCTGCAAAAGAATACACCGCCCTCCTTGGAACCTATTCCGACCACATTTCACTTGAAGAAAATATAAGAACAAAATTCTTTTCAGAAATTGAAAAAACAATTAATAAATTCGGCGGTAAAATCACAATTTATGATACCATTGATTTGCAGCTTGCAAGAAAACCATAGCCCCTCCCATTCAGGAAAGGAACAGCAAATGAAAAAACGCAAAACACTGACAAAAGATTTTGAACAGCTGGTAGAAAACAACGACACGGAAGCAATCAAAAAAGTATTTGAAAAATGCGATATCAACGCCTACGGCGGATATTATAAAGGCAACGCCCTGTCCTTCCGTCTTTCCGAGGAACTGATGACATGGCTTGTGGAAAACGGCGCGGACGTTAATTACGTGGACGCCTATGGCTATACCGCGCTTCTTCACCATGCCGGCAGCGCCTGGACCGAAGAGCAGGCGCTTACGCTGGTAAAGCTCGGAGCAGATGTACATGCCACGACAAAACTTTACAAAACAAACGCCCTTCATTATGCCGTGGAGGCAGGTAATTTAAAACTCGTGCAGTGTCTTCTGGAAGCGGGAACCGGTGTCGTTTCCCATGACTGGAACGATGACACGCCGCTTGAGCGGGCATTTTTAATGGCACGGGGAGAATATGACCTGATCCGGCTGGAGCCGGTGACAAAATATCTGTTGTCAAAGGGGGTTCCGGTAACAGAAAAACTGCAGAAATATATGAAAGATACCGCAACGGATATCGAATTCCGCAGAACAGAACTGCCAGAAGACGCCCCATACACGCAAAAAGAGGCGGACGATGCCTTAAACAGCTTATATGAACTGCTTCATGTTACGCCTGTTCCAAAAAGAAAAGTGTATGACGGCAAAACCCGTATTGAAGTAAAAGAAACAACCTGGCCAAAACAGCACCAGGAACTCTGGAACCTTCTGGTTCCCGGCTCCGGTCATGCAAATACAATTCAGGGAGAAGTCATCCGCATATCCGGAAAGCTTACACATGAAATTCTGGATAACGGGGCAGGCAACTGGGACCGGGCGTTTCAGGAAATTGCACAGGCATTGCTTACTTATCTTCAAATGGGAAATCCCCTCCCGGAAACAGAAACAGAAGAGGTAAAACAAATTATCCGCTCCATTAAAAACGCATGGGAAGAAGAGCTTTACCGCTTAACGGAACTTTCCGTAAAATGGGTGCTTTTAAACCCTGACCCGATTACACTGGAAGACGTCAGCTACTACCGGTAACACCTTACGGTGCATTACAAAGGCAGCATCACCATAAATACTGTACCGCCGCCGGACCTGTTCTTTGCAGAAATAATTCCTTTCTGCTGTTCAATAATCATTCTGGCAAGATAAAGACCGACCCCGGCGCCTTCTTTTACTTTACTGGCGGCATGACGGCAGCGGTAAAATCTCTGGTAAATACGGTGCAGTTCTTCCTTCGGGATACCCATTCCCTCATCTGCAATCTCAATCTTCACATACTTTATCATTTTCTGCACGCGGATTTCCACCCTGGTATCAGTACCGGAATATTTTACTGCATTATCAAGAATGTTGGAAAGCGCCTCCCCGGTCCATTTCCTGTCATGACAGACGGTAAAGTCCTCTTCCATCACCAGGGAAATCTCAATCCTTTTGTCTGCAGCTTTTCTGTAAATCTGGCTCACCGCCCCGGCAATCGTCTCTTTGATGCTGCATGGCTGCATGTGAATCTGTATCATGTGGTTTTCCAGCCTTGACAGATTCACAAGCTCATCCAGCAGGCTTTCCAGCCTGTTAATTTCAAATTCCTCCTGCGCAAGAAACTCTGTTTTTTCCTCTTCCGATATTTCTTTTGCAAGAACAAGCTCATGGCTCATGCGCAGGGATGCCAGCGGCGTTTTCAGCTGGTGGGAAATATTTGTAATTAAAGCCTTGGTATTCTCCTCCTCCGTCTGCAGCCGGTTTTTTAAATCCGCAAAATATGAACCAAGCTCTTTCGTTGTTTCCCAGAGCTTCACCCACTGCATAACCAGTTCACCTGAATCATCCATGCCCTCCCACGGGGCAGTTCCCCCTGTCTGAAACTCTCCCGCGTGAAATCTTTCAAGCTGTTCATAAAGCAGCGACATCTGCTCCAGAATCAGTTCCTGCCGGTGTTTTTCCCTTCGCCAGTTCCAGATTCCGGCACATACGACCGCCATTGTTAAAATCGCGGCAAGGACTGTCCAGAGCCGGACAGTTTCCGTATCCAGCATTCCCGCCAGAAAATCATAGCCGTATTTTTCGGATAATAAATCCCTGTCTTTCGTCTCACCAGAATTGTCGGAAGGTTCCTTTACCAGCATTCTGGCAAGTTCCGTTTCCAGCTGGGGATAACGTTCCAGCAGTCTGCCCAACTGGCAGATTCTGTTTTCTTCCCGGATTCCTGCCAAAAGCAGCAGGACTGCCGAAAGCGCCAGAACAGAAACGAGCCAGATAATTCCATACCGAAACACTGTTTTCTTCATAGCTGCTTTACCTGCCCCGTCCAGATATACCCAAGTCCCCTGACATTGGAAATCTGGTCCGTTCCCAGCTTGTTTTTCAGCCTGCTGATATTTACGGCAACCGTATTATCATCCACAAACTGTCCGTCCAGCCCCCACACCTGGTCCAAAATATTTTCCTTTGACGCAATCTTTCCTGCATTTTTCATAAGATAAAGCAGAAGCTGCATCTCGGTTTTACTTAATGTCACCGGCTCATTATTTTTCGTGACCTGCATATCCTTAATCCTGACCTCAATATCACCGGAAATATACCTCATGCCATCCCCGTCATGAAGCCGGTGCATCAGGGCGTTTACCTTGGATATTAACACCATCAGGGAAAACGGTTTTGTCATATAATCATCCGCCCCGGTATCATAACCGTTGATAAAATCAATCTCCTGGTTTAGGGCAGTCAGGTAGAGCAGCAGTACGTCGCTCCGCTCCCGCACTGCCTTCCCGAACTCAAGTCCGCTGCCATCCGGCAAGGTAATGTCACAGATTACCATATCCACCGTTTCCGATTTAAAAATCTGCTCCGCCTCAGCCTTTGTAAATGCCGAGTATACCTGATAGCCTTCTTTGCCAAGCCGGAGCGAAATCCCTCTGTTTAAATTGTTGTCGTCTTCTACAATTAATATCTTTTTCATGCCGCAACTGTTCCTTTATTCTGTTACATCTATTTGTATCACTGTTAAAATAACGATTTACAAGTAACCCGGATAATGATATAATATAGCCAGAAATGGAACAATCGCCCACAAGGGGTTGACCAATTGAAAGGAATAGCAAACGCCACCCTGAACCGGTCAAAGTACAAGGGTGGTTTTGCTATGTATGACTACTTACAAAACGAAAAAACGAATGTAAGCAATGCCAAAAGGAAAAGACCAAAGGTCATTAAATCCTTAAAATCAAAACGATTTTTCATAAGCATCACCCCCATTCTTTTGGAATGAGGTCAACGCACCCTATAACACGATTGTTCCATGGCAATGATTCTACCACGGTTTTTTAGTTTTTACAACTTATTTATCCAAGGAAACACAATTCTCTATATAAATTTTATTCACTAAACCGAATCCGTTCAATCAGCGATTCTTTTTTCACGGACCTGCTTAAAAACAGTACAAGTACAATCTGTATAACTGTCAGTACCGCCATAATAACCAGCGCAACCTCAAACGGGTAATGGTACCGGGACATCTCAAACATTCCAGTTTTCTTTGCCCATAAAAATACCGGATAACCAGCCGCACTTCCTGCGCCGATGGACAGCACCAGCGTGCCTGCTGTATAAAACAGTCCCTCCAGCTGCAGCATCATGCCAAGCTGACGGTCAGACATTCCTACTGCCTGCATCATGCCAAGCTCTTTTTTACGGATATGCACACTGTTAATCATCGTATTAATTAAGTTCATCACGCAGATTACCCCGATGATTCCGAAAAATGTAAAGCATGCCCCCCGCATCAGTTCCATGCCGTTTTGATACGTCTCATAATAAGCTTTCCATGTTTTCATTTCCAGTATCCCTTTATCAGTAATCAGATTCCCCAGTTCGTTCGCAAGTTTTTCATCGTAATTTTTATCTGCAACTACCTGGAATGAACGGCTGATATTACTGCTGCAGAGATTGTCCACTGCATCTTTTGCCATAACCAGATTACCTGCTGACAGTCCGTACGTATAATCCCCTACACCTGCAATTTCAAGTTCCTTCTCATAACTGTTTTCACCATCATGAATACGGACCGTAAATTTGTCTCCCACTTTCAGCTCTGGATACCAGTGCAAAAGGGTGCTGTCAATAATGACTTTGTCCCCGGACAGCAGGTCTTCATAATCCGCATCCCCTTCTATGATTCCCTCTTCCACCTCTTTTTTATATTCTTCCGGCACTCCCCAGATATCAGGCACTTCCACTTCCTCCAGGAAAGGTCCCCCGCTGATTTCTGCTGAACTGAATACATCCACACGTTTCACTCCGTCCAGCGCTTCAATCTCTGTTTTCAGTTCATCATTTAACGGGTTGTTTTTCTGGATTTCGCTCCACGACCATTCCGGATGCTCCTTATTATTTTCCTCAACATGCTGAAAGATTCCATACTGTCCCGTGATGCTGTTATTTGCACTCTCCACCGGGTCGGCGCAGGATAACACAGTGGCAATTACCATCATAAAAATTCCGGTAAAACTCATGGAAAGAATCGTAATCATACTCTTTCTTTTATTGCCAAAAAAACTGTTTCTGGCAAGCCGTCCAATTGTCAGATATTCATATCCTTTCCGGACGCTCTTTCTGCACCCTGTACCCGCCTGGTAACGCATTGCCTCAACCTCTGATATACGGGCAGCCTTTTTCATCGGGCGCAACAGGGAAACATATACCGTTACAAATGTTACAACTGCTGCCAGCAGATAAATCCACGGATACCACAGGGAAATTTCATGATTGTCAATAATTTCCCACATCACCTCTGCCTCAGCGGATACCACCATTCCCGTGCCGATAAACAGTTTCAGAACCAGCTTTGAAACCAGTGTTCCCAGAAGCAGTCCAAAAGGAACCACAATTGCCGCAACAAGCATGCCCTCCCGCAGCACAATCTGTTTCATCTGCCGTTTTGTGGCACCGATTGCCTTTAACCTTCCAAACTCCTGAATCCGCTGCGACATGGACACATAATAAATGCTGTAAATAGTTATCATTCCGGCAACCATGATAACCACCATAATTATGATAATAGCCGGCAGAACTGCAGGGTCCACATAATTGGCCGCCAGAAACTCCTTGTTGATGTTCATGTCTTTTTCCAGAATGCCAAATGCTTTTGCAATCCCTTTTATCTTTTCTTCAATCTGCTCCGTATTACTGTTGTCAATTCCGTCAAGCTGGAACATAAAACGGTATGCCGTCTGTTCTTCCGGAACTTCTGCCTGCAGAAATGCTTTGGAAACAAACAGGGTAAATATTTTTTTCTCAATGCCGGTTTCTGAATCCGGTGTAAAACCACAGATAACAAATTCTTTT
Source organism: uncultured Agathobacter sp. (assembly GCA_910587655.1). Classification (GTDB taxonomy): domain Bacteria; phylum Bacillota; class Clostridia; order Lachnospirales; family Lachnospiraceae; genus Roseburia. Next base: position 129,275 of record CAJUND010000008.1, read on the forward strand.
TTCTGCGCTGTATCCAGTCCGCCGTTTCGTTCAATCTGGTATGTCAGGGTAATCTTATCTCCGATTCCCCCCTCCTGTCCAAGCGCCTTTAGCAGACCTTTTGACACGACTATCTCATCTTCCTTCTGCGGAAATTTTCCGCTGGAAAGCTCCCCTTTCATAAGCTCCACAGCCGTATCATCCAGATACAGCATACTTCCGGTCAGCCCGTCTTCCATCAGAAATCCCGGATCACTTCTTAATCCGTACTTAAGAAAATCCTTCCGGACCGCCAGTTCTTCCGCTGTCTGGCTGTCCACATTCCGAAACAGCGCATGCCATGTGGGATAGACTTTGTTTATCACGGCAAACTGTAAATCCATCATATTTTTTCCCACGGTCGGAACTACAAACAGCAGCATTGTCGTTAAAAAAATGGCAATAGCGGTTAATATATTTTTACTTTTATGATACTGCATATTACGGAATGCAATCTTCCATGTACTTAATCCCGTCATTCCTTCTGTTTTCTTACTCATGACTGACTCACCACCTTACCGTCTTCGATCACAATCACCACGTCCGCCATCTGGGCAATATTTTCATCATGCGTAATCATGACAAGCGTCTGCCCGAAATCCGCCACGCACTGTTTTAACGTTCCCATCACTTCTAATTCCGTCTGGGAATCCAGGTTTCCCGTCGGCTCGTCTGCAAGTATAATCGCAGGCTTTGACACCAGCGCCCTTGCAATTGCCACGCGCTGTTTCTGTCCGCCGGACAAGGCGTTTGGCAGACGGTTCTTTTTATCCAGGAGCCCGATTTTGTCCAGTATGTTTTCCACTTCCGCGCTGCTCACCTTCCGGTTATCCAGCCCCAGCGGCAGCACCACATTTTCCCATACATTTAAGGAAGGCACCAGATTATAATCCTGGAATATAAATCCGATTTTTTTCCTCCGGAACTGTGCCAGTTTGTCATCCCTCAGTGAAAAAATATCCTTGTCTTCAATCATGACTTTTCCGGAATCCGGCCGGTCCAGTCCGCCAATCAGATGCAGCAGGGTGGACTTTCCGGAACCGGAACGTCCGACAATTGCTGTAAACTTTCCCCTCTCAATCTGGACGCTGGTATGGTCCACCGCCTTTACCACGCCTCCTCCTTCTTTATAGTATTTTACCAGATCCCTGACTTCTAAAATGATACCCATATGTTTGATTCCTTTCATGCTTTATTTTGTGCGTTTGTTTTTACATGTATCATGATAACAGAGGAGTATTACAAAAGACTTACGGGAAGTATAACAGATTTGTAAGGTTTGGAAAATTAGGGTATCTTTGCAAACTTCCGTTTGCTAATCTGGATTAAGCATAGCAGAAAACATCACACATTTATTTTCCAATATCCATAACGCCTACCGCCAATGCGTTCAATTTGTCCATTCTCAACAAGTTTTTTTATAGTTCGCTTCACAGTGCTTCTGGAAATATCCATTTGTTTTGCAAGATTATCATATGTACCCTTAGGATTTTTACGCAAAATTGCAATCAAAACAGTTTCAATAGGTTCTTTTATAGGTTCATCCAAAAGTTCTTTTTGACCCTTTGTAATTTTTATTTCTGGCACCCTGGCACTTTGAAGTGCATGAAATTTAAGCATAATATCCCCACCATGGACAATATATTCCGGTTCATCCGCACCAAGCTTTTTGCAGGCATCACATATTTTTTGAATGCCACGCCCCCAGCTTTCAATGTAACCAGCCCGATAGAAAACTCTCGCAATGTCCGGATTAAAAGGCTTTGAAGAATGGGAATGCATCAATGTTTCCGCAGTCCAGCCAAAGGGCAGCATACTGCTGTTGCTGATATACATCACATCTTCTTCAATTCGAATCTGTATAGGGATATTATCTGCCCAATTACAATGAATCAGTGCGTTAAACACAGCTTCCCTCACTGCATCCCGTGCAAATGGATATGTTTCCACTCTTGTTTCCTTGTGGTAGGATATCGCTGCTTTAAAGTATTTTAGATAAATTAAATCAATCACCCTGTCTGCAATAATAAGCAGAGAACCTCTTACTTCATCCTGATACAATAAGTCACTGCCTTCAAACTTGCCGATTTTCACATAACATCCACTGATAACTTTTTCTGCCTTACGGTAAAAACACAATGCACCCGCACGTTTTAGCTTTCCATCTTCTATTAAATCTAATTTTTCCAGAAGTTCTGTATTTGAAATATCCAAATCTTCTTTCGTCATTCGGCCACTACGAAACGCCTCCCGCCTGAAAATATCAAAGCTCTCTTTATCCAAATCCTCAACTGAAATATCTGTTATAGTAGCCGCATCCCATTTTAAACCAGTCTTAGATATCAGGAAATTCGTCAATGCATTACCTCTTAGCTGTTGTTTCGTGCTCCCACTACGGTAATGATACTCACCATCATAATTTACAGGAAATGCCCATGGATTCACAGTAATTTCTATATATTCCAAGCCATTCTCTGTCAGTAAATTGACATCAGCCACAATCCCCAGTTTGTTTTGTATCTTATTGGGGATATCCTCAAGTAATCTCTTAGAATTACTGACACCAATAACCGTTCCGTCATCTCTTTTTCCAATATATATCTTTCCACCTTGTGCGTTTGCAAATCCGCAAATCCACTTAAGGAACTCGTCATGCCAAGGTTCTTTCCATTCTATTGTTTGACGTTCTGATATATATACCTGACTTCCCTTTTGATTAATATGCCCTGTCAAAAAATACTTCTGATTGCTTGATATAATAATTGCTCTTCATATCGGTCCAAATCATCTGTCATTCTTTGTAAATTATCCCTGATAAACTTTTTTGTCTCATCGGCTCCATATCTAACAAGAATTGGATTTCTCTTCTCAATCCTTCTAATAGCATCTACCGGATATCCATATTCTATTAACTGCTCTCCAAAATAACTTTTCACTCCTGTTTCATAAAATCTTATAACTTTTGAAAGCGAAAAATTTTCTAATACCATATTTTTTATAGAACATGCGTGAACAAAAATACTTTCAAATAGTGCTAACATTTTTGGTATTTTGTGTTCCAGTATTTCCTTTTGTGTTTTAAATGCTGCCATATATGCATTATCAACTGTTCGAATATTACCATATTTATCTGGGGTTTTAGTTCTCTTCAATTCATACTTTAATATTCCTACAAATCCCTCTTCACAATAACTTCTACTAATTGCTTTATATCTTTTCATTATTGGTTCTTCTATTAAATTCGCCTTGAAAAAAATATCTAGGATGGCGTTTATCGCTTGATATTTTGTAAATTGAAGCAATATATCCGAATAATTTGTTTTCTTATAAAATTTATCAAACAATTCCTTATCATTCAACAGATAACGCAACAAAGTTTCTTGATTTTCTTTTTTAATCAATCTGTTTTTCTGAAACACATTCTCTGGCAATAGATATTCTTTTTGCATTTCTATGCGAATCTCTTTTATCTCTTTATTAGCACTTGAAAGGTCATCCATATTTGCATTATCTATATCAATAGCATCTAACTTTTTCTCACTATATGTAATAAAATCCAACGTCAAATTTTCACTATCTTCAAGTTCTTTTAACTCTTTGTCTACCAAAAAGTATCTTCCTATAAAACTATGATAATATCTTCCTGCTCGTCCTATAATATTTTTAAAATCAAAGGTTGTGAGCGGAACACTTCCCTTTGTATGATTCAATACTACCATATTTTTTGCATCCGTATTAACCCCTTCCACAATTGTTGTAGTACAAAATAGTAATTCAAATACACCTCGATTAAACAAATCTAATACTTCTTTTTGAATATACTTTGGCAATTGCCCATGATGCATTCCAAAGCCTTTTTCCAAAACGCTAACAAAACTCCACTCGTTAATTGAATTGTTAATATTATAATTTCGCCTTAGATGCTTCAAAAACATCTCAAATTTCTCATCTGTTATGACTTTTCCCTGATGATTATTGGATAATTTTTTCGCATACTCATTTGCTTTTCCCGGATTCGTACAATATAATAAAGTAGAGCCATATTCCTTATCTGCTATGTATTTAACAATATCACAAATTTTATCATTCTTTTTTGTGCTTATAGTCTTTGGCTGAGGATTCTCCAAATATTCCATTCCTAAATAATTCTCATTTATTTTTGTTCCATATGCCTCAACTTGAATGCGCTTTGTAGGTTCAAATTCTATTTCAACCACCGAGATATTGTTATTCTTAATGTATGCTTGCATACCATAACCAAATTGCTTTTTCTTTAAATTAGGTCCTGCCAAATAATAATCTTCTACTTGTCTTGAAAGCAAATATAAACAAATACGGAAGGTCTTGGCTCTTGCCTCATCTAAAAAAGATACACTGCCTTTAAACGCATTTTTCTTATCCTCGTCCTCCTGCTCATCCAATTCATCAACACACAAATCTTCATCGATTTTATACATTTCATCATAAAAGAAAAAATCAATTCTTATGTTTGGATAATTCGCCATCAATTGCATTGCCCTTTCAGGAGTAAAAACAAAGATATTTTGTCCTTTTACATCTATCTCACTATCTATTGATTTTATTACATGATATCCCATTTCACATCCACGATTCATTTCCTCCATATTTAAAGCATTTTCTCTAAGCAAAGCCACTGTTGGAAACACTAATAAAACATTTCTGTATTTTTTATGGTTAAGAAATAATATTTCACGCATGATAAATGTTTTTCCATAAGATGTAGGGGCACTAACCAACATCCTCCTTTTCTCTAATGACTGGAAATGATCTATAACATCCTGCTGTGATTTATCCAAAAAATTATTAGGTCTAACCTTCGATTGATATTGCTGCAAAATTGCGGCATCACTTAACAAACTTATACTTGATGCTGTCATATTAACGGATTTTCCTTTTCTATAAAATCCGTTCTGAACATTATATCCAAATACTCTCATTTTCTGCGATGCAATATAAAGAAGTTCTCTAATCACAGGGTCTTCTTTCTGTTTCTCATCATCTGATATTATACATACCAAATCTCTCAATTTCATTTTGCTTTTATCATCATTATCATTATAATTATTTATTGCCCTTAATAACAGATTAGTGTAGTCCTTCATAGAAACCTCCATTCCCTCTTAACCCAATTAAGTTTTCAATAGGGAATACAAAAAACAATAAATTGGGCTGAAATCCACTGAAAACATATTTATGCGAATCAAAATATTTTTCTATTCTTTCTACCTCTCTATTTATTTCTTCTTCTACATCTGATACACTCTGATAAATACTGTCTTTTCCATATGCTAACAAGCAAGGGATATTAATAGAAATATTTTTTCGTAATAAAAAATCAACAAATGCTTTTGCTCTATTTTGTTCATTTTGTTCAATCGTAATCATATTTAATTGATTTATTATATCGGTTAATTGTATCCCCTCATCCGATAAACCAACTTGCTTTTCAGCTATAAAAAATATTTGTTTACTTAAATACTCTGTGTCAAACTTTGATGTCAAGTCCTGATTTATGCCAGATTTACAATAAGATTCATCGCCTAATTTAGCCTGACCAAGCCATAATGTTACTCGCCCATTTTCATTGGTAAAATAGGTCAAATCATACCCCTTAATCTCATTATTATCATTTTGTCTGAGTATCGCCCTAACTGCTAACTTATAGGCATCGGGCAAAAGACTTTGTATTAGCAAATCAAACAACACTTCACTCGGCAATCCATCTTGAACAGGCATTCTTTTAGGAAGGCGGTTCTTATATGCATATTTTATAGCATTTTCAAGATTAGAAAACAGACCGCTTTTATACTTTTTAACAACCTCTTCTTCCCCATAACAGTAAAACACAAGATTTTTTCTCATCAATTCACCAAGTGTTTTATAACAATCATGGGAACAGGCACTACATTTCCCCTTACAATTATGGCTCAATGGAACTATAGTCTTTTTATCATCATGTAAAGGATAAACTGTTATTTCTGTGTTAAACATATCTTCAATTTGATTTTTGTATATATACTTGTACTCTTTATAAGTTGCCATTATTTCACCTTTTACTATTTTCTATGGTATCAAAAGCACTGCGAAAGCTTTCTGCATTCCTGTACCGACCTCACACAATTTTTTAATTTCCATATATCAACTAAAACGCCTCCGAGATATCAACCCAATGTTCGTCTGCCATATCTTCAACATACTCCGTATTATTGATAAACAAATCCTCGCTTTCGTCTCTTACAAAGCCCCACTTCAAATGATAATTTTCGGCATAGTTCTTAAACGCATTAAACTTATTTACAACCTGCATATCAATATTCTTGCTATGTCCTGCAACTTCTCCGCCTTTTGTCTCAATAATCCAATCTGTACCATCCTTCATATGAACGATATAATCCGGGTAAAAAAGCCACTGCTTTCCGACGCCATCAACATAAACAATGGAAAGATATTGCTGTCCTGCATCCCCATTCTTGTAAAACCATTGAACATTCTCATTTCTCTCACAGTATCGTTCAAACAACCTTTCTGGTTCACTTCGCAGTTTGCCAACAATGAATTCGTTCGTATACTCTTTATAAGCATTCAGCCGAAAAACTGTCCTCTTTTTTACTTCGCTGTATTTATATATCTCCATTTCTGGAATGGTAAAGGTGGTTGTTTTCGGCTCCAATTTTAATGACATCTGCACTCCACCTAAGCCAGAGGTCACTTCCTTGAAATCCATTTTTAGACGCTGAACATTATTTATGATAAATGCATAAAAATCTGCATTTTCCAACGCAACAAATTTATATTTGGTACGCTTTCCCTTACTAAACATTCTCCTCAAAATATTCTTTACCTTTTGGGACTGCATTCCCGTTACTTTCTTTATCGCATCCACAGAATGCAACAAATAAATACCATGGGAATGTGTATTTACCATTGTTTTAATTTTAATTGTATTGTCTGCACCACCATTTGCTAATTCTTCCGTGTTTTTGAATATTCCCTGAAGAATTTTACTGTCAATCTCATGGCTGAAATTATAACCTCCCGCTTCCAGATTTTCACGATTTATGTTTTTATTGTTTCCCAAATTATACTTTTTCTTAAAATGCTCATAAACCTTTATCAAGGTTTCCCTTTCTCCAAGACCATCAAAATCCAAATCCCTCAGTTCCTTGACCAACGATAATTCCTTTGCTTCATCTTTAAGAAATAACCGTCTGACCTGATACGCTTTATCCAACGAGGATAAAAGTCCCATTTTATAATTTGTGTCTAATGTGTATATGTAACAATAGTCTAATGTATTAATGCCATAATGCTTTCCCTCCGGCATTCTTCGTATTCTTCCGATGGTTTGAATCTGAAAGTCCTCACTGCCACCCTCGCGCAGTTTTACCAATATTTTTGCCCTTGGACAGTCCCACCCGGTAGAAATTGCCTGCTTCATAAGAAGAAACGCAGCAGAACCATCTAGATTGGTTAAATCGTCGCCGACAATTTTTTCATCACTCATCCAAATATTTACCATGCCATTATCATAGGTATAACCCATACTTGATAATTTATCTTCAACCGCCTTAATGGTTTCCGGCTGTCCCATAGGGAACTGAATCAGCACAAGCGGGCGTATACTAACCTTCATTTGCTTATACAATTCAGCAATCTCTTTCCGCTTTTCATCTGCCAATTCCAGTAGATAATCATAATCATTCTCTATCTCCCTGCTTTCATCAACACCTTCATTCACATAGATAGCACGAGTAATCAATCCAGCATTGATGACTTCATCCTCCGGAATTTCATAAAACTCCTGATGAGGTACTTTATTTGCTGTGGCAGATACACGAATAATGTTTTTTGCGACAAAGGCACTAATTACATCATCCGCCTTTTTTGTATTATTCATATGCTCTTCATCAATAATCACCACGAACCTTGTGCCGTCTTTATGTGCCTCGGCAATCTTTTCAAAGAGATTGGAACGCTCACTGTCTTTTAATGCCGTATTCCCTTTCTTTGTTACCAACTCCCAGTTAATAAACGTCACACTCCCCGGCTCGAATCCCGACAGCATAGAATACATAAGATTTCTTGTGTCTCTCTGTGGCGTAAGGTTTTCCATGCTGCCTTTGCTCTGTTCTTCCAAATTTCCCTTGCCCGGACATAACCAGACAAATGCTGTGTGTCCATCTGTATTTTTTAAATATTCATCAACATACTTAATAAGAATGACCGTTTTGCCCGCACCTGTTGGTGCCTTGACCGTAATAACCTGTTTGCTGTTTATATCAACTGTCTTATCTATCAAAAATTCCACACACTCATTTTGAAATTCATAATCTTTCATTCCATTTACCATAATTCTCCTGCCTCCCGAAGTTCAAAATCAAAGTAACAATCAGGTATCGTGTATGCGTTCACATTATTCAGTAATTTCTCCTGCGAGGAAGAAAGCAATACATCCTGATTGATAAACAATGCCTGTAGCTTATCATATTGTGCAAAATTTCTCTCAAACTCGTCCATCTCGTCATCGTCCATGATAATGACATACTTTTGCTTATCTATTTTGATGCCATATTGTAACTGTATCATTTCCTCAATGTGCTCCAGTAAGTCATCATATATTTCTTCACTATCCTTGGCTACAAAATCGGTTTTGTAATATTTGAGATTGGCGGGTAGTCCATCAGAATATGTACTACCGTTTTCTCGTTTTCCCGTAATGACAGTTTTTAATCTTTGATATGTCACTTCCTCACATATATTATTTTCATTGTTAGTACAAAGGATAAAGCGACGGTTACCGCCATCTTCTTGATTGAGTTCCAGTACGGCTTGTCCTGTTGTACCTGTTCCTGCAAAAAAATCTAATACTACTGGTTCTGCATATAACGTAGATGCCAGCTGTATCAAATGTTTCACTATAGAAGTTGGTTTAGGAAATTCAAATGGTACAACACTAAATATATTTTTTAACTCTTCCGACCCATTTTTGGTATTTGCTATTCCTGACAAAACCGTCTTAGGGTTCTCAATACTTTTGACTTTCTCATAAAAAAGTATTCCAGTAGAATTAAAATAAAATTTTTTAACTAACTGACCTTTAGTATCATACACCTCTTCTCCTTTAATATAAGATTCAATCTGTTTTCTCATGGCAAAACCAGCGGTAATTGTAACTGGTTTTGATAATTTTCCATCCTCAACCACCATTTCTCCCTCTATAATTTCCTTTTCTGAACCACCTATTTCTCCTGTCAATACACAGTTCTTCCCCATACAAGGAAAACCTTTTGGAAATGTTATAGAAACCGCTGGATTTTTACGAGATATCTTTTTTAATGCTCCATGACGAATAACCCCTTCTTTTTTTGTTCCAAAATTGTCTATTTGAAACTTATTATTTGCATATACATACACATATTCATGCGAACGTGTGAACTGCCCCGCCTGAGTGCCAGTGCCTAAATCCCATATTAGTGTAGCAATATAATTTTCAGCAAAAACTTCATCTAATAAAAATTTAAGACATGCCTGTTCGTAATCATCTATGTGAACAAAAATTAACCCTTTAGAAGAAAGTAAATTCCGAGCTAATTTTAACCTTTTAAACATAAATGATGCCCATTTGCTATGTCTGAATCCATCTTCCTCTCCAATATAATTATCATCATATACAAAATCATTTTTTCCTCGATTATACGGCGGATCAATATATATCATATCAATCTTCCCTTTATGTGTCTTCTCCAACAGCTTCAAAGAGTGCAAATTATCGCCCTCCAGCAAAAAATTACATTCATCACTATCGGAATCGCCGACAATTTCTTTTTCTTTAACCTCTGTGAACACCGGAATATGCGTCTGCATTTTAATGTCCACTTCTTCTTCGTGTTCTTCCCAGACAAGTCCGTATTTTTTAGCAGTCAGTTCCCTTTCTATCTGATTGATAGCCATCAATGATTCATCATCATCATGCTGCTCTTTTAATGCTTCCAAAAAAGCAAGCATTTTTTCTCTTTTTATTTGTGATAAATTTGCCATTCCATTCTCTCCTCGTCCATTGCGTTTTGTCTAGTATAATCCAACTTTATTAAAGCTATGTTTCATGCTTGCTATATGCCTG
>CAJUND010000009.1 GCA_910587655.1 uncultured Agathobacter sp.
ATCATGTTCTCACGGAATGCGCAGTTAGTGCGCATTCCTGACCCATGAATAGTAACAACAGTTCAGCCCGTGCCATTCGCAAAGCCGCAGCTGGCGGAACTGTTACAGAATATCCTCCGCATAGCACCGTAAAATTTCCCCGACGCTCCATGCCTGTGCATAGCAGCCCCGGCAGGTATGCGGGCTGTCCCCGTCAAAAATTTCCGAAACAGAACCGATACATCCCTGCCACAGATGCTCACGTACCGGTGCAAGGAACGTAAGCGCCTCTTTACGCGCCGAAACGGAGGCACCGTGAACTTTTACATAGGCAGTGATAAAACCGCCCATCAGATAGCCCCAGACCGTTCCCTGGTGGTATGCCGCATCGCGCTTTGGCAGTGAGCCGAGATAAATCGGATGATAGTCTTTGTGGCCGCGGGAAAGGGAGCGCAGTCCCGGTCCTGCAAGAAGTTCTTTCTGCACTGTTTCCACGACTGCCAGTTCCTGCTCTGGTGGCAGCATGGTATAAGGGAGGGAAACTGCATAAATCTGGTTCGGCCGTAAGCTGTCGTCTTTGTCTTCCCCGTCAACCACATCATAAAGGCACTGCATGTCCGGATTCCAGAAGCTTTCGCAGAACGATTTTTTAACCCTGTCTGCAAGCGTGCGGTATTCGTCAGGACTTTCCCCGAACCGTTCACAAAGGTCTGCCATGACAAGGAGCGCATTGTACCAGAGTGCATTAATTTCCACTGGTTTTCCGTGGCGCGGCGTGGCAACCCAGTCACCGACGCGCACATCCATCCATGTCACCTGGTCAAGTCCGCTTCCGGCGTGAACCAGACCGTCCGTATCCATGCAGATGGAAAAATCCGTCCCGTTCCTGTAGGCGTTTATAATCTCACGGAGTGCAGGATAAATTTCCGTTCTGATAAAATCATAATCCGAAGGGCTTCCAGTATACTTCAGGTACTGGTGGACAGCGTAAAAATACCAGAGCGAGGCGTCTGCCGTATTATAAAACGGTTCCTGTCCGTCGTCCGGAAACATATTCGGCACCATCCCGTGGTGCAGATAACGGGCAAACGTGGAAAGGATTTCACGCGCCTCGGCAAAACGCTTTGTGACAAGCGTCAGGCCGGAAAAAGCAATCATGGTATCGCGTCCCCAGTCGGTGAACCACGGGAGTCCGGCAAGCACGGTTTTCTGTTTTGTGGATTCACGGTAAACAATGAACTGGTCGGCGGCAGTTACCAGAATTTCTGCAAATTCATCATTTCCGTATCCGGAATTTTTCACCAGCTGTTTTAAATACTGTTTCTTTTCGCCGATGAGTTTTTGCGCCGTCTGCGCGTCCGGCGTGCCATGGGAGAAATTTTCTCCTTTTGTCAATACGCTGCAGATAATGGAAATGTCCATATCCGAGTCCGCAGGAATGGAAAATTCCAGGTCATACGGCGTATAGTGGCTGTCCAGGCCGTCCACCTCATTATCCACCTCTGTCTGGTACTGCATCTGTTCATCAAACAGCTTTTGTCGTCCGGACAGAGTCCCGCCGCTGCATGCCAGTACGATTTTTACGTCCGGCGCTGCGTCCGGAACCAGTGTAAATCCGTTGTATTCATTTGGTTTTTCGGTAAATAAAAGAGTATCTGCTGTGGATGCTGCACTGTGCTCACGGTAATTCATAAGAGGCGTGATGCCAAGAGCCGCCTCGCTGCCCGGATTATGAATCCGGTAGGCAATGACAGCCGTGTTTTCTCCCTGCACGAGCGCAATCTGCTTTTCCAGACGGATGTCTCCCGCCTCATAATGGAATGTTACGGTGCCGTCATAGTCGAACCCTTCCAGGAATTTCTGGCCCTCAGTAAAAACAGGACCCGCATGCTGGGCAGTTTCCAGATTCCAGGTATTACCGTTTTGCATAATGATTTCATTCGTTTTTGTAAACACAAGAAAACGTTCCACCGGAGGATGGAGACTTGCAATCAGGTATCCCTGGTGTGTACGGTTGCATGCGCCGGTAACGGAGCCTCCGGCATATCCGCCGATACCGTTTGCCATTGCCCATTCACGGCGGATACTGGCGGAAAAATCAGATAATTCGTCCCTGTTCAGATGAAAATTCATAGATACCTCCTTGGAAAAATAAAACAGGTCATGCCTGCGATTTGGTTTATTGTAGCGTCTATTCCAAAAAAAATCTACTGCATTATGAAAAAAATAATAAAAATATAGCATTATGAAACAGGTTGGGGTATAATAGGAAATAGTCTGTTACTGTTTTGGAAGGAGAACAAAAGATGTTGGAAGTTTATGTATTAGTACCGGTACGAAAATCCTTTGCAACGATTTTTCTGTCTGTGTTATCACTGGTTCTTGCGCTGGTTCTGCTGCTGTTTACCTGCATGGCAGGGACGCTGTTCGGACCTCTTGCCGTGGTTTTTGCGGCGCTGTGGTATTATCTGATGTTTCGTGCATACAAGGAATATGAGTATTCGTATTTTGACGGGGAGGTCCGCTTTGCAAAGGTCATGAACAAAAGCCGCCGCAAGGCAATCACCAGTTACATCATGGAGGAAGTGGTGATGATTGCGCCGGCAGGAGACCGCAGTATTTACAAATACGAACAGGATAAGTCCCTTAAGGTAAAGGACTTTACTTCCCATAACAAATTAAAGCCGTATTATGTTATGGTAATCCAGAAAGGCGGGGAAACATCCCTGATTAAGTTTGAGCCGGATGAACAGTACCTGGATGCGGTGGAATTTAAATACAAACAGAAGGTGATAAGGTCTGTAGCGCCCTGAAAGGGCGTTACATAACTTATTTATCCTTGTCAAGATAGTGCATACGTGTATCTGCAGCGTTTGGATCCTGCAGCGTAACGCCGTGGCCTCCGGTTGACTGCTTTAAGCATTTCTGGCAGAGGGAGCCGAAGGAAATCTGCGCGCCGCATTTCTGGCAGTGCATGGTGACATATTTTGCAGTTTCGGCATCGTTTGCCTTGTATTCAATCCGTCCTTCACGAATCCAGCCCTTTACCTGCTTGAGCGGGATGTGGAAATGATCGGCAACTTCATATTCATTTACATCATTTGCGCGGATATATTCTTTCACATCACGGAACAGCTGTGCCTCGGCGCAGTTGGGACAGAGCGCACCCTCATAATTAGAAGGCAGTGGACGTTTACAGTATTCGCATTGTTTGATTTTTCCAAAAAGTCCTTCTTCAGTCGTTCGATACATAAACAGGATTCCTCCGGTAACTGCTTTTTTATTTATTATACCATAGTATATAAAATTTACAATACATGTAATGCGCCTTTGGAGCGTTGTATTTGCAAAAAGGAGGAAACCGTTTATGGAAATCCAGCTGAAAAAGGAGAATCCGGTTGCAGTATTTGATTCCGGTGTGGGCGGAATCAGTGTGCTGCGGGAACTGGTAAAGATTATGCCGGAGGAGGACTATATTTATTTTGGGGATTCCAAAAACGCACCGTACGGAACAAGGGACAAAGAGGACGTTAAAAATCTTACCGTCTGCTGTGCGCGCAGGCTGTTTGCACAGGGGGCGAAAGGTCTTGTCGTGGCATGTAATACAGCAACAAGTGCGGCAGTACGTCTTCTGCGGGAAACATATCCGTATATACCGATTGTGGGGATTGAGCCTGCAGTAAAACCTGCAGTGCACTGTATGGAGCATCCGAGGGTGCTGGTTCTTGCCACCCCGATGACAATACGTGAGGACAAACTGAACCGCCTGATTGCACGTTATGCGGATGAGGCGGAGATTATCCCGCTTCCATGTCCGGGACTGATGGATTTTATAGAAAAAGGAAATCTTGAAGGGGAAAACCTTCATGGCTTTCTGGAAGACCTCCTGTATTCCTACAGTGGGAACCGGGTGGATGCAGCGGTGCTCGGATGTACCCATTATCCGTTTGTCAGGGAACAGATCCAGCGTGTGCTGGGGGAAAAGGTCCGGATTTTTGACGGCGGGGAAGGTACGGCACGCGAGATGCGCCGGCGCCTTGCGGCCAGCGGGCTGCTCCGGGGAGAAAACAGAACCGGCAGGATTATTTTTGAAAACAGTCTGGAGGACGGGCATAAGATTGCGCTCTGCCACAGGCTTCTGCATGGATTCTAAAAAAAAAATAAATTTTTTGGTATCCATTTTTATAATGTTTTTTTAAATCGGACATATAAAGGACACATTTTGCGCATATACTAAGACATGTAAACGGAAGTAATTCCTTTACATTATTCCCTTTTTATTTAATAAACATTTTCATAACTAAACTCCTCGAAAGGAAGCCGCACAGCTGTGCGGCTTCTTTTCAATTGTACGGATTCTGTTCTTCATGTAAAATCCCCGTAGTGAAAAAAAGACACATTCTTAATAAAATTATTCCTGTTTTTTTATAAACTTAACTTATCTATAATGAATTTAACGTTGAAGCAGGTACTGCTGATTAAGTCCATATTTCGGCGGGGATTTACAAAATGAATAAGAAAGGAAGTGCAGGTATGAGTGCAAAAAAAGCCTCGAAAGAGAAAAAAATCAAACAGAAGTTCAGCTGGCAGCTCATGTGGAAACAAAGATATCTGTTACTGATGTCGGTTCCGTTTGTTGTCTGGCTGATAATCTTCAAGTACATACCATTGTGGGGATGGACAATGGCTTTTCAGGAAGTGAAGCCAAGAACCATGACCCTTCCCATATGGGAGCGGCCGTTTGTCGGTTTTGGAAATTTCATAAAGGCATTCCAGGACCGGATGTTTACACAGACGGTAATCAATACGATAGGGCTCAGTATTCTGGGGATTGCGCTGGGTACGGTTTCCGCAATTCTCTTTGCACTGGTCTTAAATGAAATCCGGTTTAACCGGTTTAAGAAAGTGTCGCAGACGATTTCCTATCTGCCGCACTTTGTATCATGGGTGGTTATCGCCAGTATCGCGAAGATGGTTTTAAATGACGGCGGCATGCTTGATACGCTGACCGGCAAAAACCTGGGGCTGATGAGTACAAATTCACCGTTATTCTGGGTTACGGTCTGTCTGGTAAATATATGGAAGGAAGTCGGATGGGATGCCATCGTATATCTTTCCGCCATGGCAGGAATTGACCAGGGACTGTACGAGGCAGCGAAGGTGGACGGCGCGAACCGTCTCCAGAGAATCTGGCATATTACCCTTCCGGGCATTAAGCCGACCATCGTTGTACTGCTGATTATGGGTATCGGCGGCGCGCTGAATGTAGGTATGGAGCGCCAGATGCTTTTAAGCAACGGTATTGTCCAGGACCACGCGATGGTACTTTCCTGGTTCGCATATGTCCGTGGTATCGGAAACAGCAACTATGGTCTGGGTACTGCAATCGGTATGTTCCAGTCACTGGTCGGTGTTGTACTGCTTCTAATCGCAAATAAGGTTGCAG
This sequence comes from uncultured Agathobacter sp., assembly GCA_910587655.1. Classification (GTDB taxonomy): domain Bacteria; phylum Bacillota; class Clostridia; order Lachnospirales; family Lachnospiraceae; genus Roseburia. The sequence goes on from CAJUND010000009.1 coordinate 5,426, forward strand.
GCTGGCTCGGCGAGAGCAGGCTGATATAGAAGGGGGAATCAGACATGGCAAAAATAAAGAGCAATAGAATAAAAAGTAATGATAATATCATGGACTGGATACTGCTGGTGGTTTTACTGCTCCTTGTTATTATTACATTGTATCCGTTTTTGAACGTGCTGGCGATATCCTTGAACGACCCGATTGATACCATGCGTAACATTAACTTTATCATACCGAGAAAGTTTACGTGGAGCAACTATAAATATGTCTTTACGGAAAACAACCTGGGTTCAGCGTTTATGCTGTCAGTGGCAAGAACGGTGATTGGATCGGTTTTCAGTGTCATCTGTACGGCGATGCTTGCTTATGTATTAAGCCGGAAGGACTTCTACTTTAACAAGTTCTTTACCCTGCTGTTTGTCATCACAATGTATGTCAGCGGCGGACTGATTCCGGAATACCTGCTTCTGATGCGTGACTTAAAGCTTGGAAACAACTTTCTGGTTTACCTGATTCCGGGACTGATCTGGGTTTACAACATGATTCTGGTCCGTTCCTTTATCGAGGGGCTTCCGATAGCCCTCCAGGAAGCAGCCAGGGTGGACGGCGCAAACGACTTTATCATTTGGCTGAAAATTGTTCTGCCGCTCTGCAAACCGGTACTTGCAACCGTATTTCTGTTCTATGCAGTAGGACAGTGGAATTCCTTTATGGATACATACCTGTATGCAAAAGAGCTGCCGACCCTGCAGTACGTGCTGTATGAGATTATGGAGAAGGCAACGGTTAAGATTGACCCGCATGCGGCAGAGCAGTTAAAGAACGCCGTATCACCGCTTTCCATCCGAATGGCGGTAACAATTGTGGCAACAGTTCCGATTCTGATTGTTTATCCGTTCCTGCAGAAGCATTTCGTGGGCGGTATGACAGTAGGTGCGGTAAAAGACTGATACATTCATGTGGTATTTATTGGCAGCAGGCGCTGCCATATAAATATAGATTTTTAGCAGGAAACATGCAAGAAACAGAAGGGAGAAGAATTCTATGAAAAAGAGAAAAATATGTGCCATGCTGCTTGCAGCAACAATGGTGGCAGGAAGTCTTGCAGGATGCGGGGACAAAAAGGATGATACATCCAAAAAAGGAAACAGTGGTACAGAAGGAGGCGAGGCATCCGGGGATGTCATTGAGCTGACATTCTTCAGCGCAGATGCAAACCAGGATGACCCGTGGACTGACCCGGTTGCGGAGGCAATTACGGAGGCAACCGGTGTGAAATTAAAAACAACACGTCCGGTCGGCGGAAATGACGAGTCGGAGGCAGTTGCCCTGATGATTGCAGAGCAGAATTTTCCGGATATTATTTTTGCAAAAGGTTCCGGGGCAAACCTGATTGAGGCTGGTGCCCTGATGGATATGACAGACTTAATTGAGGAGTACGGTCCAAACATCAAGAAACTGTACGGCGATGAGTATAGCAAGCTGAAACAGTCCGCAGATGATCCTTCCATTTACCAGCTTTCCACATATGCAGTAGGCGGCACAAAATTTAAGGATGCAGGAAACCTTCAGATTCAGTGGGATGCGCTTAAGGCAAAGGATTACAAGATTCCGGAGAGCCTGGAGGAGCTTGAGACCATGATTAAGGATTACATTGCCACAAATCCTAAGACCGACGATGGTCTTGACAAAATCGGCATCAGTTTATCCGCTGCTGACTGGCACTGGCTGATTACCCTTGGAAATCCGGCAGGATTTATTGCAGACGGCGCACCGGATAACGGACAGTGGATTGTAAATGAGAATAACGAGGCAGTTTATAAATTTGCCTCTGATAAAGAAAGGGAATACTTTAAATGGCTCTGCCGTATGTACAATGAAGGAATCCTGGACAAGGATTTTGCAACACAGACACATGAGGATTACATTGCAAAGATTGCTTCCGGCCGTGTTGTCACACTGTTTGACAAGGACTGGGATTACCAGGATGGTGAGAAGGTATTAAAGGCAGACGGAAAATACGGTCTTACATATGCAGGTCTTCCGACTTGTATAGATGCAGATACTAAGTGTCCGTCCCTTATGTACCAGGGTCTTACAACAGGAACCGGTGTTGGTATTTCAACCAGCTGTAAGGAACCGGTTGCTGCAATTAAGTTTATTGACTTCCTCTGCTCCGATGAAGGCCAGGTACTGAACAAGTGGGGGATCAAGGATGTAAACTACTTTGTGGATGACGAAGGGCACCGTTACAGAACAGAAGAGGAAGTGAAATATTCCCAGGAAGATGCAGACTATCAGAAGAAGACTGGCGTAGGTTTCCACAACTATCCGTTCCCTTCATACGGCGATGGTATCCTGGATCCGACAGGAAGCACTTATACAACTACTTCCAAGGAAGCGGTTATGAATGAGTATAATGAAGAAGAAAAAGCAGCCTGTGAAAAGTGGGGCGTGGAACTTCTGGTGGATAAGTTCCCGCAGCCGGATGAGTTTACAACACCTGATTACTCACCGCTCTGGGCATATGCTATGCCGCTTGAGTTTACAGAGATTACGGATAAGCTGGATGAGGTTGCATGGTCTGCACTGATTAAATGTGTGACTGGCAAAGAGGCTGATTTCGATAAGAACTATGACAAGATGCTTGAGGATCTGGAATCAACCGGCATGAGTGATGCTGAAAAAATGATGACAGACATTATTGCAGAAAAAGTTGCAGCAGCAAAATAACAGACATAAAGATACAAAAAACCGGTTCCCGTTATGGGGAAGCGGTTTTTTCTTTTGTTTTCAGGTATTCGGCAGGGCTTTTCCCTACATATTTTTTGAACTTCTTATGAAAATAATCGACATTTTTATAACCTGCCTGTCGGGCAATTTCATAGACTTTCAGGTTATCGTCTTCCAGCAGCTGTTTGGAATATTCGATACGCTTGTGGTCCACATAGGAGTTAAAGCTTCTGCCCACCTGCTGGGTAAAAATTTTTCCAAGATAAGCGCTGTTGTATCCAAACAGGGAAGCAATGGTTTCCAGCTTGATATTATTCTGGAAATTGTGGTCGATATAATACAGCATGTCATCCAGTACCGTATTTCTGGAAGGATTTCCAATGGCGTTCATAAACATTTCAAACTGCTCGGAAAGAAACTGGATAATCTCATAAAGATAATTCCGGCTGCCAATAAATTCGATAACGGCGGAGTTTGCCGTAAAGGGAATTTCAGTGGAAGCATAGTTTTTGTTAATCGTTTCTTTTATCTGCAGATACAGATCTGTCAGAAACAGCTTGATTTCCGAGATTTTATCCGGAACACGGGCTAATGTATCCTCCAGCCCTGCCAGGGTTTCCACGGTCATTCTGCGGTTATAGGACTGTATGTATCCGGAAAAACGTCCGGCAAGGTCGGACAGTGCCTGGGCAGAGATTGCAGAAGCCGGTTCACTGTCCGTTTCTGACAGATATTTTGGATTGCCGGTGTTATGTTCCGGCAGCATGTCATAGCCGATGGCATGCTGGTTTGGAGCGCAGAAAAAACGGCGGGACAGCAGTGCGGCAGCATCCTCATAGGAAAGATGAACATCTTCCAGTGAGGAAACCGGTCTGCCATAGGTTAAAAACATGGATTCCATCGGGCTTCCCTTCTGCAGCGGACGTTCTTCAAAGCTGTCAAGAAAATCGGCAAGCTTATGGAGCCCGAACGAGCCTTTTAAGAGAACAATGTCTTTCTCGTTTACCGTCAGGTGCTCGAAAATATTGTTATCCTGGTTGATGACCTTTAACAGCTCGGCAAACGTATAGGGCGGGGCTGCCTGCTGTGAGTGGAAATCCTCGCAGATAACAATCTGGTAAACATTTGCCTGCAGATGATACTGCCTGATATCCTCCTCGGACAAAGGCGGTGACAGGGTATTTGTCACAAGTTCATGGAGCGTGACGTGTTTTGCCTTGGTCCGGTATGCCGCAAGATGGCTGGACTGCTGTTTTTCGGCAGACAGGAGCTCTTTGATTTTGCTGACTGCCTGGTACAGCTCGTCCTCGTCAACCGGCTTTGTCAGGTAAAAACTGACCCCGCCCTCAATGGCCTCCTGGGCATAGGTAAAGCTGGAGTGTCCGCTTAAAATTATACTTTTTCCTTTAAAACCGGCGTCTTTTGCCTGCCGGATAATCTCAGTGCCGAGCATGCCGGGCATACGGATATCCATCAGTACCAGGCTCGGCTTCAGGGCAAGAATCTGCGCCAGGGCATCCCCGCCGTTGGAAGCCTCTCCGCATATCCGAAATCCCAGGGATTCCCAGTCTGTAATATATTTTAAACCTTCACGGATGTGTGCTTCATCATCAGCGATAAATAAAGTTTCCATATGGTTATCACAGTACCTCTTTTATAGTTTTATTCAAAATATCATAACATGTTTTTAGGTTTTATGCAAGAAACCGGCTGCCTGTGTTTTGGCACATTACGCTTACTCTGCAAATACTTTTATAATGACCGGAAACTGCTGCGTTTGCAGCTGCGCTGTGATGTGCAGTCCCGCATGGTCTGCATAAAACTGCGGTTTTTCCGAAAATCCCAGTATTTCCACATCACGGATGATGCCGTGGAAATCTGGTTTGTCGGCGTCAGCGGATTTCGCCAGTGATTTTATGGTAATGCTTCCGCTGTCCGGATAGTGCAGGCAGGCGGCGTAAATGCAGCCCCTGCCTGCCGTAAACCGGAAATCTTCGCTTGTATATTCGGGTGCCGCCGCGTCGCTGAACTGTCCTTCGGTTTCTTTGGTCGGTCCTTCCGCCGCATACCGCCACGGCTTTGAACCGTAAACGGCTTCTCCGTTGATGGAAAGCCAGTTTCCGATATCGCGCAGGATGGACAAATCCTTTTCGGCAAAAGAACCGTCAGCCTTTGGACCGACATTTAAAAGCAGGTTTCCGTTTTTGCTGACAACATCCAGCAGATAGCAGATGATTTCACGGCTGCTTTTATAGTCCAGTGTGTCCGTATAGCACCAGGAGTTGCGGGCAATCGCGGTGTCCGTCTGCCAGTGCCACGGTTTTGCCTCTGCCAGCCTGCCGCGTTCCACATCCACGATTCCGCTGCCGAACGCCATGGCGTCATGCTTATAACAGATGGCGGCAGGAAATCCGTATTCCTTTCCGCGGTTGTAGTAATAGGCGGCGATTTTTCTAAGGTATGGCTTATATGCCTCATGCTGGATCCACCAGTCAAAGTAAAGGATTTTTGGCTGGTAACGGTCAATGATTTCACAGGTCCGGCACAGCCAGTCCTCCAGAAATTCCTGCGGCAGATACGGTTTTGCATATAAATCCTGCTGGTCGGGCTGGGTAATTTCGGACGGCCAGTAAAAATCCCCCCGTTTTAACGGTTCTCTGATATCGCTGTCAAATTCCTTTCCGTAGCCCATAAACCAGTGGTGTTCAGCGCGTTGGGAGGAAGCGCAGAAAGTCAGGTCTCTTTTTTCAAAGGCAGTTTTCAGTTCACCCAGAATATCCCGTTTCGGTCCCATCTGCACAGTATTGTAAATGGAAAGGTCACTATGGTACATCTGGAATCCGTCATGGTGTTCGGCTATCATGACGGCATATTTTGCACCTGCTGCCGCAATCGTATCCGCCCAGTTATCCGCATCAAACTGTTCCGCAGTAAAAAGCGGGATAAAATCCTTATAGCCAAAATCTTTATGCGCGCCGTAGGTTCTGATATGGTGTTCGTATTCCGGGCTGTCCTTTCTATACATGTTGCGGGAGTACCATTCATTCCGGAATGCAGGTACGCTGTACAGTCCCCAGTGGATAAAAATTCCGAATTTTGCCTTTGTAAACCAGCGCGGGATTTCAAAATCCGTAAGGGATTCCCAGGTGTCGCGGAAACTGCCGCCTTTGATAACGGTTTCTATCTGGGTCAGGTACTGGTTCAGGTCTGTGATTTTAAACATAAGGCGCCCCCTTTTATCTGCATGATGGTATAATAAGCGTTTTATGCTTATTATACCATGGATGGTGATATTTGCTAAAAATTTTGAGATTTTTTTCTAATTATTCTTATAAAAAACAGATTTTAATTTATGGGCGGATAGTGTAAAATAGAACGGTATATCTGCTGTCTGCAGTTTACGATAATGCGGATGGTAGACGAAATTTTTTATATCAGGGAGGGAAGTTATGTTAAGTGTTTCAAATGTGTGTATTTTACTGACAATTATCGTTTATCTTGTTGGCGTACTTGCAGTCGGATTTCATTTTGCAAAGAAGAATGAGTCGGCGTCTGATTTTTATCTTGGCGGACGGCAGCTTGGACCTCTGGTTACGGCAATGAGTGCGGAGGCTTCCGACATGTCCAGTTATCTACTGATGGGGCTGCCGGGACTTGCTTATCTTTCCGGTGTGGCGGATGTCGGCTGGACAATCATAGGACTCGCAGTCGGAACATACCTGAACTGGCGTCTTACAGCAGGCAGGTTAAGACGCTATACACAGATTACGGATTCATATACGCTGCCGCAGTTTTTTTCCAGACGGTTTCATGATGAAAAAAACATTCTGGCTGCACTGGCGGCGCTGATTATTATCATCTTTTTTATTCCTTATACCGCGTCTGGCTTTGCCGCCTGCGGAAAACTGTTTTCTTCCCTGTTCGGGGTGGATTACATGGCGGCAATGATTGTTTCAGCAGTTGTGATTGTTGCCTATACGGCAGCCGGAGGATTTCTGGCAGCTTCAACAACAGACTTTATCCAGAGTATTATTATGACAATTGCAATTGTTTTTGTACTGGTATTCGGGGTAATATCAGCCGGGGGAGTTTCCGCCGTGATTGACAACGCAAAGGCGCTGCCGGGCTATCTGTCTTTTACAGGCAGCTACATAGAAGAAACCGGGGCATCGCAGCCGTACGGTTTTTTACGTATCATATCCACGCTGGCATGGGGACTCGGCTATTTTGGAATGCCGCATATCCTGCTCCGTTTTATGGCAATTAAGGACGAGAATAAGCTTGCGCTTTCCCGCAGGGTTGCTTCCGTCTGGGTGGTAATTGCAATGGCAGTTGCCCTGATGATCGGTATTGTGGGACGCGGCATGAGCGCGGCAGGAAAGATTGATGCACTTTCAGGTTCGGATACAGAAACCGTCATTGTAAAAGTGGCGCATCTTCTTTCGACCTACGGGGTGGTTCCGGCGCTGATGGCGGGACTGGTACTTGCAGGCATTCTGGCAAGCACGATGTCCACCGCCGATTCCCAGCTTCTGGCAGCGTCCTCAAGTGCATCGCAGAATATTTTACAGGAGGCGCTGGGGTTAAAGCTTTCCAAACGTGCCGGCATGATTGCCGCAAGAGTTACCGTAATCGTGATTGCCGTTTTGGGAATCATCATTGCAAGGGACCCGAACAGCTCGGTATTTGGAATTGTTTCCTTTGCATGGGCAGGGTTCGGCGCGGGATTTGGTCCGGTCATTATCTGTGCGCTGTTCTGGAAACGTGCCACATGGCAGGGGGCGCTTGCAGGAATGGCGGCAGGAGGTGCTTCTGTGTTTATCTGGAAATACGTTGTTGCGCCGCTCGGCGGTGTGTTTGCCATTTATGAGCTGCTTCCGGCATTTGTGATTGGGCTGGTATTTATCGTGGCGGTCAGTCTGGTTACGAAAGAACCGGATGGGGAGATACTGGAAGAGTTTGAGAAGGCAAGGGAAAAGAGTATTGCCTGACAAGGAAAAATGTAATCAGGATTTCTTTTTATTCTGTACGTTCGTTGTTGCCCTTATTAGTCTGATTTATCAGATTTTAAGGGATAAAAGAAAATAGCCGCCGCTATTCACAGTAGCGACGGCTGGTGCTGAAAAAGCACTAAAAACCAACTATTGAGGGTAGCCGCTTCTCTGGTTTCCCTTTTCTGTATTATACCATACTACAGAAAAATTTCAAGGAATTTTCCCAAAGAAAAATCACATCTGATGCCTTACAACCGCATACTCATCCCCGTTCCGGTAATACGGGCATTCCCTGCGTCCGCTCTGCAGAAACCTTGCCATGTCATCTTCATCCATATTGACGGAGCAGTAAAACGCTTCATCTTCTTCATCATATTCATTATAAGCACAGAAATCGCAGCTGGCTGTCATATATATCACCTCTTTAAATGTTAAATCAAAACTAAATAAATTGATTTAACTTGCTGTCGTACGTGTAATTAATGGAAGCAAGCTTCTTTTCCAGTATATCAGCATCCGTCATATATGCACCGGCAAGCTCCGAGAGGTCAGAGTAGTTATCGCGGAGCTGGGTGTTTACAAAGCTTAACAGCATAACCGGATCATTCGGTAAATTCATGGGCACTCCTTACAGATATTAAATCTAACGTTTACATTTTGCGGCAGCTTCCACAAATCCGCGGAAAAGCGGGTGCGGACGGTTCGGCCGGGATTTCAGTTCCGGGTGTGCCTGCGTGGCAATGAACCATGGATGCTCTTTAATCTCAATCATCTCGATTATCCTTCCGTCAGGAGAAGTTCCGCAGAGTGACATGCCGTGTTCGTTTAATGTGGTGCGGTAATCGTTGTTCACCTCGTAACGGTGGCGGTGGCGTTCGGAAATTTCCTCCGTTTTGTATACCTCATAGGCATGGCTTGTCTTATCCAGAATACAGGGATAGGCTCCCAGCCGTAAGGTTCCGCCGATATCCTCCACGCCGTTCTGGTCAGGCATCAGGGCGATGACCGGATGGGTGGTGTTCGGGTCCAGCTCAATACTGTGTGCGTCATTGAAGCCGCAGACATGTCTGGCAAATTCAATGATGGCAACCTGCATACCGAGGCAGAGGCCTAAGTACGGGATATTGTTTTCACGTGCATATTTTGCGGCAAGGATTTTTCCTTCCACACCCCGGATGCCAAACCCGCCGGGAACTAAAATGCCGTTTACATCGCCAAGAAGTTCGTTTGTATTATCTACATTTAACATTTCGGAATCCACCCACTTAATATCAATTGTGGTGTGCAGTGGAATCCCCCCGTGCTTTAATGCTTCTACAACGGATATGTAGGCATCATGCAGCGCGGTATATTTCCCTACCAGTGCGATACGGACTTCTTTATTTGGATTGCGCAGGTCGTGAACCATTTCCTTCCAGTCGGTCAGATCCGGTTCCGGGCAGTCCAGGTGCAGGCATTCGCATGCTACCTTTGCAAGGTTTTCCTTTTCCATGGCAAGCGGAGCTTCGTAGAGGTATTCCACGTCCAGGTTCTGCAGGATGTGTGTGTTCGGTACATTGCAGAAAAGGGCGATTTTATCTTTTAATCCCTGGTCCAGCGGTTTTTCCGAGCGGCAGACAATAATATCCGGCTGGATACCCATTCCCTGCAGTTCCTTGACGCTTGCCTGGGTCGGCTTTGTCTTAAGTTCATCGGATGCCTTAAGATACGGAATCAGCGTTACATGACATAAAATCGCATTATCATGTCCCACTTCATGCTGGAACTGCCGGATTGCCTCAAGGAACGGCTGGCTTTCGATATCGCCGACAGTTCCCCCGACTTCAATGATTGCAATATGCATGTGGTCTGACGTGAAGTTGCGGTAAAAGCGGCTCTTGATTTCGTTCGTAATATGCGGGATGACCTGTACGGTTCCCCCGCCGTAGTCGCCGCGGCGTTCCTTCTGCAGGACAGACCAGTAGACCTTTCCCGTGGTTACATTGGAATTCTTTGTCAGGCTTTCATCAATAAAACGCTCATAATGACCGAGGTCAAGATCCGTTTCGGCGCCGTCGTCGGTAACAAAGACCTCGCCGTGCTGGATCGGGTTCATGGTACCCGGGTCAATATTGATGTATGGATCAAATTTCTGCATTGTGACTTTATAGCCCCGTGCCTTAAGCAGACGTCCAAGAGATGCGGCAGTGATGCCTTTTCCGAGACCGGATACCACACCGCCAGTGACAAAGACATATTTAACAGGCATAATTTTCCTCCTCAAATGTGATAGGCTTATTTTTGATAATAACTTAAATATTATACCGCCTGGAAGAAAAATATTCCACACTTTTTTAGAAAAACTTTAGAATAAAAAGCAAAACTTCATGAACTAATTGTTGATTTTAGAGGTTTATTTACATATAATAAAAGATATTGATTACGAGAGAACTGTGCGCAGAATTTTATCTGTGCATATTTGGAGGGCATATGGACAATCAGACAGGCAACCATCCGGGCGGCGGAAGTTTTAACGGAAATGAATATAATGGAAATAACTACAATAATGGCGGCGGAAACCAGAACAACGGCGGAAACAATGGAAACGGCGGCAATAACGGAGGCAGGAAGAACAATCATAACGGACAGGTTATCTTAAGTTTTATTATGGTAACGCTTGTGGCGCTGTTTGTGGTGTCACTGCTGGTAAGCAGGTTTACGCAGATGAGTTCCAGGGAGACTACATACTCCGAATTTCTGGAGCAGCTTGACAAAAAAAATATTAAATCAGTTAAGTTCAGCAGCTATGAGATGGATTATACGCTTGTTAAGGATAAGCAGTCTTACGAAGTTACGTATTATACCGGTATTATTAACGATCCGGAATTAATTAAGACGTTAAAAACCGCAAAAACATCCAAGGGCAAGAATATCGAGCTTTCAGCAGCTGTGCCGGATAATACTTCCACATGGCTGGTAAATATCTTAAGCTTTGTGATTCCCCTGGTGCTAATCTGGATTCTTTTCGGAATGCTGATTAAGCGTATGGGCAACGGTACGATGGGTGTCGGAAAGACCACGGCAAAGGTCTATGTGGAAAAATCCACCGGAGTTACCTTTAAGGATGTTGCCGGACAGAATGAGGCTAAGGAATCCCTGCAGGAGGTTGTGGATTTTCTTCACAATCCCAAGAAATACCGCGATATCGGGGCAAAGCTTCCAAAGGGTGCGCTGCTTGTGGGACCTCCGGGTACCGGTAAGACGCTTCTTGCAAAGGCGGTTGCCGGCGAAGCGAACGTACCGTTTTTCTCACTTGCCGGTTCTGACTTTGTGGAAATGTTTGTCGGCGTGGGTGCGTCCCGTGTGAGGGATTTATTTAAAGAAGCGCAGAAGATGGCGCCGTGTATTATTTTTATTGATGAGATTGATGCAATCGGAAAGAGCCGTGACAGCAGGTACGGAGGCGGCAATGACGAGCGTGAGCAGACGTTAAACCAGCTGCTTGCGGAAATGGACGGCTTCGACCCGTCCAAGGGGATTTTAATCCTTGCAGCAACCAACCGTCCGGAGGTGCTTGACAAGGCGCTGCTTCGTCCGGGTCGATTTGACCGCAGGATCATTGTGGATAAGCCGGACCTGAAAGGCCGTCTGGAGACGCTTAAGGTTCATTCCAAGGATGTGCATATGGATGAAAGCGTGGATCTGGATGCGCTTGCGCTTGCCACGGCAGGACTTGTCGGTTCCGATCTTGCAAATATGATAAATGAGGCTGCCATCAATGCAGTTAAAAATAACAGGAAGTTTGTCAACCAGTCGGATTTATTTGAAGCGTTTGAGCTTGTGGCTGTCGGCGGCAAGGAAAAGAAAGACCGTGTCATGGGTGAAAGGGAGCGCAGAATCGTTTCCTACCATGAAGTGGGCCATGCACTGGTATCCGCACTGCAGAAAAATACGGAGCCGGTACAAAAGATTACCATTGTTCCCCGTACCATGGGAGCGCTCGGATATACCCTGCAGACGCCGGAGGAAGAAAAATACCTGGAAACCAAGGATGAGCTTCTTGCCAAAATCAACACCTATATGGCAGGACGTGCGGCAGAGGTGCTGGTGTTTGAGTCGGCAACCAGCGGCGCGGCAAATGATATCGAGCAGGCGACCAAGATTGCAAGGGCAATGGTTACCATGTACGGAATGTCCGATAAATTCGGCATGATGTGCCTTGCCACAGTGGAAAACCAGTATCTGGACGGACGCGCAGGCTTAATCTGCGGGGAGGATACCGCAGGCATGATTGACAGGGAAGTACTGGATATCATTAACCATGCTTACGAAACAGCCATGCAGCTTCTCGTGGAAAACCGTGAAATTTTAAACCATATCAGCGACTATCTGTATGAGAAAGAAACAATTACCGGTAAGGAATTTATGAGCATTTACCGCGAAATGAAAGGGCTTCCGCAGGAAGATGAAAAAGATGCAGAAAGCAGTCCGACTGTAAAGCCGGAGGAAACAGCCAATGTTTGATTTTGAAGAAGAACTTCGTAAACTCCCGGATGCGCCGGGAGTTTATATTATGCATGACAAAACAGATGCGATTATTTATATCGGCAAGGCGTTAAGCCTGCGGAAACGTGTGCGGCAGTATTTCCAGCCCAGCCATGATGAGGGTATCAAAAAAAGGCAGATGGTGGAGCATATTGCGGCATTTGAGTATATCGTCACGGATTCCGAGCTGGAGGCGCTCGTGCTTGAATGCAACCTGATTAAGGAGCATACCCCGAAATACAATACCATGCTGCGCGACGATAAGACATACCCGTATATCCGGGTCACAGTTGCAGAGGATTTTCCGCGGGTGCAGTTTGCCAGACAGCTGAAAAAGGATAAATCGCGGTATTTCGGTCCCTATACAAGCGCGGGTGCAGTAAAGGATACCATCGAACTGATTAACAAAATTTACAGGCTGCGCACCTGTAACAGAAAGCTTCCCAGGGACATTGGGAAAGAACGCGCCTGTTTAAACTATCATATCCACCAGTGTGCGGCGCCCTGCCAGGGAAATATCAGTAAGGAGGAATATAACGGGCAGGTGCAGAAAGCACTGGAATTTTTAAATGGTAATTATACTTCTGTCACAAAAGAGCTTGAAGAGCGGATGCAGCAGGCTTCTGAGAAGATGGAGTTTGAAAAGGCAATTGAGTACCGGGAGCTTTTAAACAGTGTAAAGCAGATTGCGCAGAAGCAGAAAATTACCAGCATGGACCAGGAGGACAAGGATATTATTGCGCTTGCAAGCGATGATACGGACGCTGTGGTACAGGTGTTTTTTATCCGGGGCGGCAAACTGATTGGCAGGGACCATTTTCATGTGCGTGTCGGAACGGAGGAGAATACCAGCGACATCCTTGTAAATTTTGTCAAGCAGTTTTATTCCGGAACGCCGTTTATTCCGCGTGAAATTATGCTGCAGGAGTCCATTGAGGATATCCCGGTTCTGGAGGAGTGGCTCACGAAGAAGCGCGGCAGAAAGGTTACCATCCGGATACCGCAGAAGGGACTCAAGGAAAAGCTCGTGGAACTGGCGGCAAAAAATGCAGACCTTGTGTTAAGCCAGGACAAGGAAAAAATAAAGCGCGAGGAAGGCAGGACCATAGGGGCTGTCCGGGAGCTGGAACAGCTTCTTGGCATGAAAGGGTTAAACCGGATGGAGGCGTACGATATTTCCAATATCAACGGGTTTGAAACCGTAGGTTCCATGGTTGTTTATGAAAAAGGAAAGCCGAAACGCAGTGATTACCGCAAATTCAGGCTGAAAACAGTGACCGGACCGGATGACTATGCATCCATGCATGAGGTTCTGACCAGACGGTTTTCACATGGCATGAAAGAACAGGAGGAGCTGGCGGACAAGGAACTGCCGCAGGAAGTCGGAAGTTTTACAAGGTTTCCGGATATCATACTGATGGATGGCGGCAGAGGCCAGGTGAATATCTGTTTACAGGTGCTGGGGGAGCTGGGGCTTTCCATTCCTGTCTGCGGTATGGTAAAGGACGATAATCACCGTACGCGCGGACTGTACTATCATAATACGGAAATTCCCATAGACCGCCACGGGGAGGGGTTTAAGCTGATTACCCGTATCCAGGATGAGGCGCACCGGTTTGCCATTGAGTACCACCGTTCGCTGCGGTCAAAGTCGCAGGTGCATTCCCTGCTCGATGATATCGAGGGAGTGGGTCCTGCAAGGCGCAAGGCATTAATGCGCCGTTTCCAGTCGCTGGAAAACATAAAAAACGCGTCAGTCGAAGAACTTGCACAGACCGAAAACATGAACGCTGCCGTCGCGCAGAACGTATATGATTTTCTGCGGAAACCGCGCCAGTGAAAATATATGGTAACAGTTCAGCCATAGCTGACTGGATGGACGAATCATGCTGGCATGAATGAGTACATTCAGTCAGCTATGAGCGGAGCGCCCGATTATGAGCAAAGTTAGCTGCGGCAGCAGCGAGAAAGCAGCGCAGCTGCGGCTTTGCGAATGGCGCGGGCTGAACTGTTAAAATTTGTGTAACAGTACACCGGGAAGTCTTGTGATAACGGTATATCAGTGGTACAATCGGATATATATTAAATGAAGGAGAAAAAGAAAATATGCGGAATAACTACAGCGTCAGCGTTGCAAAAATTGCGGAAATGCTGGACTTAAAAAATTTTACCAGCGATATAGACCTGAAAAAGCGCAAGATTATATCCTGCGATGTCAACCGTCCTGCCCTCCAGCTTACAGGCTATTTTGAGCATTTTGAGGAATCCAGGGTTGAGATTATCGGAAACGTGGAATATACTTACATACAGCATATGAGCGATGAGGAAAAAAGACTCCGTTACAGTTCTTTTATGGAATTTGAAATTCCCTGCATCATTTTCTGCCGGGACTTAATGCCTGGGGAAATTTTTCTGGAGGAAGCCGCGGCACACGGCGTACCGGTGCTTGGAACCGGACGGCCGACGTCGGAATTTATGGCGGAGCTGATTCTTGCGCTTGGGGAACAGCTTGCCCCGAGCATCACGATACACGGCGTGCTGGTGGATGTGTACGGCGAGGGACTGATGATTACCGGGGACAGCGGAATCGGAAAAAGCGAGGCCGCGCTGGAGCTGATTCGCCGCGGACACCGTCTGGTTACCGATGATGTCGTGGAAATCCGTAAGATTAACGAGCATACCCTGATGGGAACTTCCCCGGAGGTAACAAGGCATTTTATTGAACTGCGGGGTATAGGAATCATAGATGTGAAGACACTATATGGTGTTGAGTGTGTAAAGGAAAAACAGCAGATTGATTTAGTCATCAAGCTGGAGGACTGGAAAAAGGATGCAGATTATGACCGGCTGGGGCTGGAGGAGGAATACATTGAGTATCTGGGCAACAAGGTGGTCTGCCATTCCCTTCCGATTCGTCCGGGGCGGAACCTTGCGGTCATCTGCGAAACGGCAGCAGTCAACCACAGGCAGAAGAAGATGGGCTACAATGCGGCGCAGGAGCTGTACCGCAGGGTGCAGAAAAACATGACAAGAAGCAGCGAGGAAGAATAGCTGCCGGATATAGTTCAGGAAATGAGGATCAGTATGGAAAAGAAAGATGCGTGGAAAAAATATTCACAGAAGAAAGAGCGTGAAAAAGTAATGCAGTTTGCGGAGGATTACCGTAAATTTATTTCTGAAAATAAAACAGAACGGGAATGCGCGCAGGCATTTTACCAGGAGGCAAAGCGGATGGGCTTTCTGGACCTGGATGAATTAATCGAAAAAAAGAAAAAGCCTGCAGCAGGCGACAAAATAATTGCGAATAACATGGGAAAAGGCATTGCCATGTTTATTATGGGAAAAAAGCCGCTGGAACAGGGAATGAATATTCTCGGCGCGCACATTGATTCCCCAAGGCTTGATTTAAAGCAGGTTCCGTTATATGAGGATAACGGGATGGCGATGTTTGACACCCATTATTATGGCGGAGTAAAAAAATACCAGTGGGTGACGCTCCCGCTTGCACTGCACGGCGTCATCTGTAAAAAAGACGGAACGACGGTTCCTGTCAGTGTGGGGGACCGGCCGCAGGACCCGGTGTTTGGCGTGAGCGACCTTTTAATCCACCTTGCCGGTGAGCAGATGGACAAAAAGGCGGCAAAGGTCATAGAGGGTGAAAACCTGGATCTGTTAATCGGCAGTATTCCGGCAGAGGACGACGGGGACGATGAAAAAAAGAAAAAAGACCGCGTAAAAGCAAATATTCTTGATATTCTTGCAAAGCAGTACGGAATCGAAGAAGAGGATTTTCTGTCCGCAGAGATTGAGGTGGTTCCGGCAGGCGAGGCACGGGATTACGGCTTTGACCGCAGTATGCTGATGGGATACGGGCATGACGACAGGGTATGCGCCTACCCGTCCTTTGAGGCAATGCGCCAGATGAAGGAGCCGGAATATACCAGCGTCTGCCTTCTGGTTGATAAAGAAGAAATCGGAAGCGTCGGTGCATCCGGAATGCAGTCCCGTTTCTTTGAAAACTGTGTGGCAGAGGTATTAAACCTTACCGGGGAATACAGTGAGCTTGCCGTCCGCCGTGCCATGAAAAATTCCAGGGTGCTTTCTTCTGATGTGTCGGCGGCATTTGACCCGAATTACCCTTCCGTTATGGATAAAAACAACTGTGCCTTTTTTGGCAAAGGGCTGGTCGTAAACAAATATACCGGGGCAAGGGGAAAGTCCGGCTCCAATGACGCCAACGCTGAATATATGGCGAAACTGCGCAGAATATTTGACGACAATGATGTATCGTTCCAGACGGCTGAGCTTGGCAAAGTGGACCAGGGCGGCGGCGGAACAATCGCCTATATTCTTGCAAATTATGATATGAATGTGATAGACAGCGGTGTTGCTGTTTTAAATATGCATGCTCCGTGGGAGATTATCAGTAAGGTAGACCTGTATGAGGCGCTGCGGGGGTATGTGGCATTTTTAAAGGAGGCGTAATGGCAGGTTTTAAAGAACGGCTTCTGGAGAAACTTCCGGGGCTTGACATCCGGCAGGAAGAGCCAATGAAAAATCATACGACTTTCAGAATCGGCGGACCGGCGGAATACTATATCTGTCCCAAAAAAGATGAGACAGCAGTGATACTTTCTGCGGCAGGGGAATGTAACATTCCTGTTACCATTATCGGCAACGGCAGCAACCTGCTGGTGGCTGACGGCGGTATCCGCGGTCTTGTGCTGGAAATCGGAAGCGGCATGTGCGAAGTTTTTGCGGAAGGAAACACCATCCGGGCACAGGCAGGCGCGCTTTTGTCAAAGGTGGCACAGGCGGCAGCAAACGCAGGGCTGTCAGGGCTGGAGTTTGCCTCCGGGATTCCGGGCAGCGTCGGCGGCGCCGTTACCATGAACGCCGGGGCATACGACGGCGAAATGAAACATGTGGTAAGCCTTGTGACAGTTCTTACACCGGAGGGAAAGGAACTTGTCCTTTCCCCGGAAGAACTGGAGTTTTCCTACCGGCACAGCTGCATCCCCCGGAATGGTTATCTGGTGCTTGAGGCACAGTTTCTGCTTACGCCAGGGGATAAAGAGGAAATTTCAGAAAAAATGGCGGGATTCCGTGACCGCAGGATTGAGAAACAGCCGCTGGAATATCCGAGCGCGGGAAGCACCTTCAAGCGTCCGCAGGGATATTTTGCCGGAAAACTGATTATGGATGCGGGACTGCGCGGCTATATGGTCGGCGGTGCGCAGGTATCCGAGAAGCACTGCGGGTTTGTCATCAATAAAAACAATGCCACTGCGGCGGATGTGCGGCAGCTGATGACGGATGTGCAGAATAAAATCAGGGAACAGTTCGGGGTCAGTCTGGAACCGGAAGTAAAGATGATAGGGGATTTTTAAGGAGTAATACATATGCGTTTTGTCATTGTAACGGGTATGTCAGGAGCGGGCAAGAGCACGGCGATGAAGATGATGGAGGATATGGGTTTCTTCTGTATTGACAATCTTCCTGTTCCGCTTCTGGATAAACTGGTTGATTTTACAACAAATTTTGATACACAGATGAAAAATATTGCCATCGGCATAGATGCAAGAAGCGGGGAACGTCTGGATACCGTGGAAGGGATGCTGGAAATCCTCAAAGAAAAGGACGTCAAATATGAAGTGCTGTTTCTGGACGCCGAGGATAGTGTGCTTGTCAAGCGTTATAAAGAAACAAGGCGAAACCATCCGCTGGCGCCGGGAGAGCGCGTGAACAAGGGAATCGGGCTGGAGCGCAAAAAGCTGGAATTCCTTAAAAAAGAAGCTGATTTTATTATAGATACCAGCCGTCTTTTAACAAGGGAATTAAAGGCAGAGCTTGAGAAAATCTTTGTGCAGGATGAGCAGTTTAAAAGCCTCTTCGTTACCATTCTTTCTTTTGGGTTTAAATACGGGATTCCGGCGGATTCGGACCTGGTGATGGACGTCCGGTTTCTGCCGAATCCCTACTATGTGGAAGGACTGCGCGCCAAAACCGGAAACGATGTTGAAATCCAGCAGTATGTCATGCAGTTTGACGAGGCGGGAGTTTTTCTGGATAAGCTGGAGGACCTTGTGAAATTTCTGATACCGTATTATATATCAGAAGGAAAAAACCAGCTTGTATTATCCATCGGCTGTACCGGGGGAAAGCACAGGTCGGTGACGCTTGCAAACGAAATCTATAAGCGGCTGAATGCGCAGGAGACCATGGAATACGGACTGAAAATTGAGCACCGTGATATAGAAAAGGATGCCATAAGGGGAAAATAAATGTCATTTTCGAGCGAGGTCAGGGAGGAACTGAACAGACAGTACGGAAAAAGCAGGCACTGCCAGATTGCGGAAATGGCAGGAATGCTTGAAATGGAAGGAAAAATAAATCCCGTTTCCCGTGAAATCACATTTATGGCTGGAAATGAAATTCTAAAAGAAAAATATCTGAAATTACGGAAACGGGCGTTTGGTGAGGAAGCCTCTGATGCAAAGATTTTAGAGGCGCTGCGCTGGGACGGGAAGCAGACGCAGATTCTTCGGACGGACGGTCTTTTATTACAGAGAACATGCTGTAAGCGGGCGTTTGTCCGCGGCGCATTTATGGCGGCAGGTTCTATCAGCAATCCAAACAAGGCTTACCATTTTGAAATTGTATGC
The DNA here is from genome assembly GCA_910587655.1 of uncultured Agathobacter sp. Lineage (GTDB taxonomy): Bacteria > Bacillota > Clostridia > Lachnospirales > Lachnospiraceae > Roseburia. Next base: position 24,324 of record CAJUND010000009.1, read on the forward strand.
AGAAACATGGAGCAGGCGCTGCAGCTGCAGGAAATTATGGAATATTTTGACATGGAAGCAAAGATTGTGGAGAGGAAGGAACGTTTTGTCCTGTACCTGAAAGAAGGAGCACAGATTGTGGATATGTTAAACGTGATGGAAGCCAGCGTGTCCCTGATGAATCTGGAAAATGTGCGGATTTTAAAGGAAATGCGCAATTCTGTGAACCGCAGGGTAAACTGTGAGACGGCAAACATTAACAAAACAGTCAGCGCGGCAGTCCGGCAGATTGAGGATATCCGTAAAATCAGGGATACCATCGGGTTTGGCAGTCTGCCGTACCAGCTTGCAGAAATCGCACAGGCGAGGCTGGATCATCCTGACGCCACATTAAAAGAGCTTGGCGCAGGGCTTACCCCGCCCGTCGGTAAATCCGGCGTCAACCACCGGCTGCGGAAGCTGGCGCAAATCGCTGATGAAATTCCGTAACAGCATAAAAAATTATAGGAGAAACAGGAGATTACATACATATGGTTCAGAAGCTTTTATTTATTGTAAATCCACATTCCGGCAAGGGACAGATTAAGAACCATCTGCTGCAGATCGTTGACCTTATGGTAAAGGCGGGTTTTGAAGTGACGGTTTATACAACCCAGGAACCCGCAGATGCAGCCAGGAAGGTAACAGAGGACGGGGCGGCGTATGACAGGATTGTCTGCAGCGGCGGTGACGGTACGCTTGATGAGGTGATGACCGGACTGATGAACAGCGGTAAGAGAATACCAATCGGATATATCCCCGCAGGCAGCACCAATGATTTTGCAAACTCGCTGAAAATTCCCAAAGGCATGGTAAAAGCAGCGGAACGGGCAGTAGGGGACAAACCGTTTTCCTGTGACATTGGGGCTTTTAATGAAGATACGTTTGTTTATGTGGCAGCATTTGGCTTGTTTACCGAGGTATCATACAAGACTTCCCAGCAGCTCAAAAACATTTTCGGTCATGTTGCCTACCTGATGGAAGGGGTGAAACAGCTTCATGATATTCCGTCCTACCATCTGCAGGTGGAGCATGACGGGCATGTTTTCCAGGATGAGTTTATCTATGGGATGGTGACAAACTCGGTTTCAGTCGGAGGATTTAAGGGGATGACCGGAAAAAACGTGAAGCTGGATGACGGTGTGTTTGAAGTGACATTAATTAAAATGCCGCATAACCCGATTGAGTTAAACCAGATTCTGGCGAGCCTGACAAACCGTGTGAACGATTCCACGATGATTTATTCCTTTAAGACAGAGGAGGTTCGCGTGGTTTCCAGGGAACAGGTGGCGTGGACCCTGGATGGGGAATTTGGCGGTGAACATGAGGAAGTGGTTATCCGCAACCTGAAACAGCGGGTGGAAATCTTTGTTTAATGAACAATCAAATATTAGTATTGATGACGACGAACGGGGTTAGAGTCTTGCAGAAATAACAGCAGGAGTTAAGTGGAGGTGGCTGCATGACAATAGAAGAACTTAAAAAACTCATTGATACAGGCGAGAAAATTGACATTGAATTTAAGAAATCGCAGGAGGAATTTAATAAAGATTTGTATGAGTCTGTGTGCTCTTTTAACAATAGGGATGGTGGCCACATTTTTCTTGGCATAGTTGATAAAACAAAGGAAATATGCGGTGTTAATCCGGATAGGATTGACAAAATGAAGAAGGATTTTACTACGGCTATTAATAATCCTAACAAAATCAATCCTCCAATGTATCTTATACCTGAGGATTACGAAATAGATGGAAAGAAGATTATATATATTCGTGTCCCGGAAGGTACTCAGGTAAGACGTTTAAATGGGCGTATTTTTGACAGAACGTATGAAGGTGATATTGATATTACGGATAATGCTGAATTAGTTTATAAAATGTATGGAAGAAAGCAAAACACATACTTTGTAAATAAGGTGTATCCGAATCTTGGACTGGAATTTTTGGATTTTGATGTTATCAAAAGAGCAAAGAAGCTGGCAATGGGAAGAGTAGACAACCATGCATGGACAGATATGAATGGGGAGGAAATTCTTAGAAGTTCTGGCTTGATTCTGGCAGATCCAGATACTGGTAAAGAAGGTATTACTCTTGCTGCAATATTGCTTTTTGGCAAAGACAGTACAATTATGTCAGTATTGCCACAATATAAGACAGATGCAATTTACAGGGTGAAAAATTTGGATCGCTATGATGACAGGGAAGTTGTAATTACTAATCTCATTGACAGCTTTCGCAGACTGATGGATTTCGGCAAGAAACATTTGAATGATGTTTTTGTTCTTGACGGAGATCAGAGCGTAAGTGCAAGAGATAAGATTCTTAGAGAGGTTATTTCTAATATTTTAGCTCACAGAGATTATTCGAGTGCCTTTTCAGCAAAGTTTGTTATTGGAAAAGACAGTATGTATACAGAGAACAGTAATTTGCCGCATGGACATGGAGAACTTCAGTTGAACAAGTTTAAGGCATTTCCGAAAAATCCAGCAATTTCAAAGATTTTCAGAGAAATAGGATATGCTGATGAACTTGGGTCGGGTATGCGAAATACAAACAAATATACAAAACTTTATTCAGGTGGAACGCCCGTATTTGTTGAGGATAATATATTCCAGATTACAATACCCATAGATAACGTTGCTAATCTTAAAACGGGACCAGCGGCTGTGGAAACAATAACAGAAAATGCTGCCGACAGCCGAAAAGTGAGCGATAAAGTGAGCGATAAAATGAGCGATAAAATAAGTGGCAGATTAACTGGGAAAGAAAAAGTGTTTTTAGAAATACTTATTAGCCAGTTCAAAGATAATGAATATGTTACGACCACAGTTATGTCAAGTATAACAAGCATTCCGACATCTACTATTAGGAGATATATGAAAAAATTTTGTAAACTAGGCATATTGGTTTCAGAAGGGAAAAATAAAAGCACACAATATCGAATAACAAAAAATGGACTATAAATGCTTTATTTTTGGATAAAAATGTAATATAATAAAACCAGTTTATGATTAGGAGGAAAAAGAAATGTTAGTATCTGCAACAGAAATGCTCAAAAAAGCAAAGGAAGGCCATTATGCAGTAGGCCAGTTCAATATCAATAACTTAGAGTGGACAAAGTCAGTTCTTCTGACAGCCCAGGAGTTAAATTCCCCGGTTATTCTCGGAGTATCCGAAGGCGCCGGCAAGTATATGACAGGATTTAAAACAGTTGCAGCAATGGTTAAGGCAATGGATGAGGAGCTTAACATCACGGTTCCGGTAGCGCTTCACCTTGACCATGGTACCTACGAAGGATGCTACAAGTGCATTCAGGCAGGCTTTACTTCCATTATGTTTGACGGCTCCCACTATCCGATTGAGGAAAATGTGGAAAAAACAAAGGAACTGGTAAATGTTGCACATGCAATGGGAATGTCCATCGAGGCAGAGGTCGGCTCCATCGGCGGAGAGGAAGACGGCGTTGTAGGAATGGGCGAGTGTGCTGACCCTGATGAGTGCAAGTCAGTTGCAGACCTTGGAGTGGACATGCTTGCGGCAGGAATCGGCAATATCCATGGAAAATACCCGGACAACTGGGCAGGCTTAAGCTTTGAAACACTGGACAAGATTCAGCAGAAGACCGGCATTATGCCGTTAGTACTTCACGGAGGTACAGGAATTCCGGCTGATATGATTAAAAAGGCAATTGACCTTGGCGTATCCAAGATTAACGTAAACACAGAGTGCCAGTTGTCCTTTGCAGACGCTACACGCAAGTATGTGGAAGCAGGCAAAGACCTGGAAGGCAAGGGATTTGACCCGCGTAAGCTGCTTGCTCCGGGTGCAGATGCAATTAAGGCTACTGTGAAAGAAAAGATGGAGTTATTCGGTTCTGTAGGAAAGGCATAAAAATAGAACTGGAAAATTCGACAAAATTTTTCTCTTATTTGAATTTTTTTGAACATATTTCATAAAAGTTCATAGAATGAAAAAAAAGGCTTGCAATTTAACCTGAAAAGAGTTATCGTAGTTTCAGAAATTATAAGAGACATGAACGAGGGCGTTCCAAGTTGGCTTGGAATGCCCTTTTTTAATAAATGCCATGTCTTTTATGAAATAAGACTGCAATCAAGGGGATTTGATTGTTACGAAAAGAAAGGATGTTGTGGAAATGAGTGAATATTTTAACGTAGTAGACATCTTTGGGGAGAACGTATTTAATGATTCCGTTATGCAGGAACGTCTTCCGAAAAAAGTTTACAAAAGACTTCATGAAGTGATTGATGAAGGAAAAGAACTGGATCTTGAAACCGCTGATGTGGTTGCACATGAGATGAAAGAGTGGGCAATTGAAAAGGGCGCCACCCATTATACCCACTGGTTCCAGCCGCTGACAGGCGTTACCGCTGAAAAGCATGATTCCTTTATTACGGCGCCGATGAAAAACGGCAAGGTACTGATGAGTTTTTCCGGTAAGGAATTAATCAAGGGCGAACCGGATGCTTCTTCCTTCCCGTCAGGCGGACTCCGCGCCACATTTGAGGCAAGGGGCTATACCGCATGGGACTGTACCTCACCGGCATTTGTCCGCCAGGACGCAGCAGGGGCGACGCTTTGTATTCCGACAGCGTTCTGTTCCTACACCGGCGAATCGCTTGACCAGAAAACACCGCTTCTGCGTTCCATGGAAGCAATCGACAAGCAGTCGCTGCGGTTGCTCCGCCTGTTTGGAAACACGACTTCAACAAAGGTGATGCCGTCCGTCGGACCGGAGCAGGAGTACTTTATTGTAGACCGTGAAAAATACTTAAAACGCAAGGACCTGATTTTTACCGGACGTACCTTATTCGGTGCAATGCCTCCGAAGGGACAGGAAATGGATGACCATTATTTTGGTGCCATCCGTGAGCGGATTGCCGCATATATGAGGGATGTGAACAAGGAACTCTGGAAACTTGGCGTTGCGGCAAAGACACAGCATAACGAGGTTGCCCCGGCACAGCATGAGATGGCTCCGATTTACGCGGAGTGCAACGTGGCTGTTGACCACAACCAGCTGACAATGGAAACCTTAAGAAAGGTGGCTGGACGCCATGGTCTGCAGTGTCTGCTTCATGAGAAGCCGTTTGCAGGGGTAAATGGTTCCGGCAAGCATAACAACTGGTCGCTTACGACTGATGACGGAATTAACCTTCTGGATCCGGGTGAGACGCCGCATGAGAATGTCCAGTTCTTACTGGTGCTGACCTGTATTTTAAAGGCGATTGACGAGCATGCGCTGCTGCTGCGTGCATCTGCGGCAGATGTGGGAAATGACCACAGGCTTGGGGCAAATGAGGCGCCGCCAGCCATCCTTTCCGTATACCTGGGCGACCAGCTCGGAGATGTGATGAACCAGTTAATCAGTACCGGTATTGCCACACACAGTATCGAGGGTGAGCGTCTGGAGACCGGAGTTAAGACAATTCCGGATTTCATGAAGGATGCGACAGACAGAAACCGTACTTCACCGTTTGCATTTACCGGAAATAAATTTGAGTTCCGTATGCTTGGTTCACAGGATTCCGTTGCACAGCCGAACATTGTATTAAATACCATTGTTGCAGAGGCTTTCGCAGAAGCATGCGACGAACTGGAAAAGGCAGCCGACTTTGAGCTTGCCGTACATGACCTGATTAAGAAATATGCGGTTGACCACCAGAGGGTTGTGTTTAACGGCGACGGCTATTCCGATGAGTGGGTGGAGGAAGCCCAAAAGCGGGGACTTCCAAATGTAAAATCCATGGTGGATGCAATTCCTGCCTATACCGCACCGGAATCCGTGGCAGCTTTTGAAAAGTTCGGGGTATTTACCAAACCGGAGCTGGAGTCGCGTGTGGAGATTGAGTATGAGACCTATGCCAAGACCATAAATATCGAGGCAAGGGCAATGATTGATATTGCCGGAAAGCAGATTATCCCGGCAGTCATTGGTTACACAACGGCACTTGGTACATCAATCAATGCGGTTAAGAGTGCATGCGGTGATGCGGATTTAAGTGCGCAGACTGACATTTTAAAGGAAACGTCCGCTCTTTTAAGTGAAACAAAGAAAGCCCTGACAAAGCTGATTGAAGTGACCGACAGGGGCAGTGAACTGGAAGAAGGCAGGGAACAGGCCGTTTATTATAAGGATGAAGTAAAATCCGCAATGGATGCATTACGTACACCGGTTGACAAACTGGAAATGCTTGTTGACAAGGACGTATGGCCGATGCCGTCTTACGGTGATTTGATTTTTGAAGTCTAAGGATCAAATATATTACAACAGACACTTTCTTAATGAGCCACGATGCTGTGGAAAATTGGGGAAGTGTCTTTTTTTATTTATAATTGCGGATACCCGCAGGGTATCCCGGAAAATGGAGGAAAAAGTTATGAGTCAGGAAATTACACAGTATATTACAGACAGCATATTCGGCGTCTGGTTTTTAATCGGTGCCGCGCTGGTATTCTGGATGCAGGCGGGATTTGCAATGGTGGAGGCTGGTTTTACCAGGGCAAAGAACTCCGGAAACATTATTATGAAGAATCTGATGGATTTTTGTATTGGAACAGTAACGTTTATTCTGATCGGATTTTCCCTGCTGCTTGGGGAGGATATGCTCGGACTCATCGGTAAACCGGGATTTGACCTTTTTCAGAGTTACGGCGATTTTGACTGGTCCGGGTTCGTGTTTAACCTGGTATTCTGCGCAACAACGGCAACCATTGTTTCCGGTGCGATGGCGGAGCGTACCAAATTTTTATCCTACTGCATTTATTCCGCAGTAATATCCGCCCTGATTTACCCGGTTGAGGCACACTGGATCTGGGGCGGCGGCTGGCTGTCAGAAATGGGCTTTCATGATTTTGCAGGCTCCTGCGCCATCCATATGGTCGGCGGTATCTCTGCTTTAATCGGTGCAAAGATTCTGGGACCGCGTATCGGCAAGTTTACAAAGGATAAAGATGGTAAGATTATAAAGGTAAATGCATTTCCGGGACATAACCTGCCGATTGGTGCGCTTGGCGTATTCATCCTCTGGCTGGGCTGGTACGGGTTCAACGGTGCAGCAGCAACTTCTGTGGAGCAGTTAGGTTCAATTTTTGTAACCACAACCATTGCCCCGGCAATTGCAACAGTAGTATGTATGGTTTTTACATGGGTAAAATTCGGAAAGCCTGATGTTTCCATGTGTCTGAACGCATCCCTGGCAGGACTTGTGGCGATTACGGCTGGCTGTGATGTGACGGATGCGCTTGGTTCTGTGATTATTGGTGCAGTTGCAGGTCTTCTGGTTGTATTTGGCGTATGGCTTCTGGATGAAAAACTCCGTATTGACGATCCGGTCGGTGCGGTTGCGGTACATATGATGAATGGTATCTGGGGTACGTTTGCAGTCGGTCTGTTTGCAACGACTTCTGCTCCTGGAAATGAAGAGTTTACCGGACTGTTTTACGGGGGAGGGATTAAGCTTCTCGGACTGCAGTGCCTGGGTATCCTTTCCGTGGGAACATGGACGGCGGTAACCATTACCCTGACATACCTTGCGATTAAGGCGACAGCCGGTCTCCGTGTTACGGAGGAAGAGGAAATTATCGGTCTGGATGCCACGGAGCACGGTCTTCCGTCCGCTTACGCAGGCTTTTCCATTATGGATATTTCAAATACCATGACTATGGATATCAATGAGAACTCCGTAATCGGGGACCCGGACTACGAGGGCGCGTCAGAGGTTCAGAGGAATGCAGCTGTCAGGGTGGTATCCTTCCCGCACGAGGGTTCCGGAATTTACAAGGTTGTAATTGTCGCAAAGCTTTCACGCTACGACAAGTTAAAGAAAGCAATGAACGAAATCGGTGTGACCGGAATGACCTGCACGCAGGTAATGGGCTGCGGCGTCCAGAAGGGCTCCGGCGAGCGTTATCGCGGGGCGGAGCTGGATTCCACGCTGCTGCCTAAGATGAAGGTGGAAGTCATTGTCGGAAACATTCCGGTTGAAAATGTCATTGAGGCGGCGAAGAAAACGCTTTACACCGGACATATCGGCGACGGTAAGATTTTCGTATACGACGTCGCAAAGGTTGTCAAAGTCCGTACCGGCGAGGAAGACCTTGCAGCGCTGGCGGATGTGGAATAAATTTACCATTAATCTAATGGCAGATTAGTGGATCTAATCCCCTTAGTTTTTAGATATGGCGGAACCCCTGGTGAAAACCGGGGGTTTTTGCTGTGAGTGTCTGTACAATCATATACTTTCAGCAATGTGGGAGCTGTTCATAAATGATTAGATGGGCACAGTAAAATATAAAATAGGACAGCTATTTAATATTTTATACATATACTTTATATTTTTTATTTTCTTTTCTGCTAAAATAAGAAAAAAATAAAAAGGAGAAATATAATATGAAAAAGAAAAGTTTAGCAGTAATGACAGTGTGTTCCCTTATTACAACCATAAGTATACAGTGCGCGGCACCGCCTGCTGTGGACGCCGCAACCGCGTGGAATGGCAGACATTATGGTATGGCTTTTGACAAACATGAAGAAGAGAATTTTGAGATTTCCAGCTGGGCAAACGGTGATATGTTTGACTGTACATGGACACTGGATAATGTCAGGTTTGCCAACGGACAGATGTCGCTTGGAATAAACCAAAACAGTACCGGCTACACTGGTGGGGAATACAGAACCAAAGAATATTTTGGATATGGTTTGTATCAGGTAAATATGAAACCCATAAGCAATCCGGGGGTTGTTTCATCTTTCTTTACCTATACAGGTCCGGGTGACGGGACCAAGTGGGATGAGATTGATATTGAATTTCCGGGATATGATACAACAAAAGTACAGTTTAATTATTATACAGACGGTGTTGCCAATCACGAGTATATATATAATTTGGGGTTTGATGCATCAAAAGAGTTCCATACTTATGGGTTTAACTGGTACAAAGGAGGAATTACATGGTATGTAGACGGAATTCCTGTCTATACAGCCACAAAGGATATACCGGATACACCTGGTAAGATTATGATGAATGTGTGGCCTGGACGGGGAGTGGATGACTGGCTTTTGCCTTACAACGGAAAGACAGGCCTGACTGCTTATTATGACTGGGCTTCCTATGATGCTCCGGCAGCAGGCTCCGTACAGACACCGGGTACAGAAACTTCGGGTTCTTTATTTGACAGTACAAAAGTGTATAAACTGATTAACTACGGAAGCGGTCTTGCCGTGGATGCAGACCATGGCTGGACTGGCAACGGTACTAATATTCTCCAGTATCACTATAATGGAAGCGGCAATCAGAAGTGGATAATTGAACTGCAGACAAACGGGTATTATACCATCAAAAATCTGGCTACGGGCAAGGTACTGACGGTTCAGGATTTTGCAGACTGGGACGGTGCCAATGTCTGCCAGTGGGAATATGCAGGAAATGCGAATCAGGAGTGGAGCATTGTTCCTGCCAGAGAGAATACATACAGGATTTATAACCGTCACAGCGGAAAGTGTTTGAACGTATCTTATGCAAGCAAAGATGCAAATGCAAATATTGAGCAGTATCAGGATATAAACGGTGTCAGCGAGTTATTTTGGATTGATCTGGCGGATTGACATACTTCGAAACACGCTGCTGTCAGGCGAAGAGTGCGTCAGATAGACGCGAAATCTAAAAATACGCAGAAAAAACAGGTGTTATCATTGGAAAACTTTTTTGATTGCACTTCTAGCAGGGGCGGCATTTGTCATCAGCATTGAAAGTTTCCTTAGTTTTTAGAGATAGCAGAACCCTTGGTGAAAACCGAGGGTTTTTGCTGTACTCTAAAGTTATATTATAGATTTATGAAAAAGTTGAAAATATAAAAAATGGTGATATAATAAAAGTATAATATGCAGAAATGGAAGGGTGAAAATATGGCAAAATGGGAGATAGTAGCAAATGTTCCAACGAAAGAGGGCTGTAGTAATTTTTCAAGTATTGCAGGCAATAAAGGAAACAGTGAGTTATGGGCGGCAAAAGTAAATAAAGATAATAGTAAGGCAATACTGTATTATTATGAGGATCTTGCAAGTGCAAAGTGTACAAACACATGTATTGTAAATAATGCATTTGGACATGCAGGCGGCATATCGTGCAGTCCCAAAAATATGTTTGTTGGATGCAGGTGGGTTGATGACAATAAGGTAATACATAACAAGTATGTTGCACGAATGCCAATAGGAGTTGCAAGAACTCTTTCAGGTACAAGGGATAAATCCTACTTTGCTTCAAAAGGATATCTGGTAGATGTTCCTGCTGCTAATGACTTGGGTGGAGTTGGGACACTTTCTTATTATGGAACTAATAATCTTGTTGTCAGGGATAACAATTATTTAGTTCAAAATAGCCTGAACACCAACGGTTATGACAAATTTCACCTGATAAAATATATCGATGAAATATACGAATTGAGAAGAGAATTTTCATTCTATACATATATTCCGGATAATTACCGTCATGAGATAGAACATAACCAAGACATTTTTTTTGACAAATCAGCGTCGATGCTGTATACAATATATAATTTGAAAAATGGTGAGAATGAACCAATAGATAACAGAATTTTTGTGTATTATCTCGGGGAAAGTTCAGGAACGAAGGATGGACTGCCATATTATAAAAAGATACATACTATAACCATAAATCCGGAAGGAAAGCCGGATAATGTGGATTATAAAAAGCTGGAAATTGAGTCGGCCTGCCTTGATAAAGATGGAAAGCTGCTTTTGTGTGGAAACTTCAAAATAGCGAATGGGGATGGCACTAAGGAGCAGGACATGATAATTCGCGTGAAAGGTTTCAATCCTGCAGATCCAACACCAAATTAGCATATAATCAGACTGTAGCCAAAAGGCGGGAAGGAGTTAATATGATAAAAAAAGTTTTAGCAGTAGTATTTACTGTCTGTGTAATACTGGGTTTTACATGTATCCGTGCGGATGCCGCACGGAGCGGGGACTGGAAATATTCGGTATTATCAGATGGCACAATAAAGCTTAAGTATTATTATGGTAAAGATACAAAACTTACCGTACCAGATGCCATTGATGGAAAAAAGGTGACAGAAATTGGAGAGGACTGCTTTTCGGCTAAGCGGAATCTGGTTGAAATTATAATACCGGAGGGCATTTCCAGTATTGGGGATTCTGCATTTGCAGGCAGCAGAAACCTGGTCAGGGTTATACTTCCGGAGGGGATTACACGCATTAATAACCGGACTTTTTCAGACTGCAGCAGTCTGGCAGAATTGTCAATTCCGTCCAGTGTAACAGAAATTGGAATAAGTGCCATTGACAGATGTACAGCACTATCTGAAATTTCGATTCCGGAACATGTAGACAAGATTTCTTCGGATAATTTTAGAGGCTGCAGCAATCTGAAAAATATATTTGTTTCGGAGGATAATGGAAGCTTTTCATCCAGGGACGGAGTTCTGATGGATAAAAAACAGACTTCCATTTTAAGGGTTCCGGAAGGGAAAAGCCTGGTTTCCAGCAATGGATTTGAAGGTGTTACACGGATTGGGGATTATGCATTTTACGGCTGTAAGAATATCAGGCAGATAGAAATACCGCAGGGAATTACAGAAATCGGTAAATATGCGTTTTACAATTGTGAAGGACTTTCCCGGATAAAGATTCCATATGGTGTCACGGAAATTAGTTACAGGACCTTTATGGGATGTGGTAATCTGACCGGGATTTCCATTCCAAAAGGAGTGGTAAAAATAGGGGAGGAAGCTTTTGATGGCTGCAGCAGTCTGTTTGAACTGTCCATTCCCGAAGGAATGACAGAGATTGGAGCAGCTGCATTTTCCGGTTGTAAGAACATCCGTCGAATAGTGATTCCAAAAGGAGTTACAAAATTCCCTTCCCGTATATTTTCCGGATGTGAAAATCTGGAATATGTAAACATTCCGGATGGAGTTACAGTTATTGGAGATAACGCATTTGAAGATTGTTATAAACTTGAAAATGTGGATATTCCCGAGAGTGTATGCAGGGTTGGATATTGTGCGTTTTCATGCAGCGGAATAACCCGCATTGAATTTTTGAATGCTGACACCACGTTTGAATCAGAGCCGGAGCTGGGACCGTTTAACGGATGCAGCAAACTGGAAAGTATCATTCTTCCGGAACATCTCTCCGTGATTGGGGAGGAGATGTTTTATGGATGTGCCAGCCTGAAATATATCAGGATTCCTGACAGTGTAAGGGTCATTCATGCAAGTGCGTTTGGAAATTGCAAAAGCCTGGAAAGCCTTGATATTCCCTCGAATGTCGCTGAAATCCATGCAGACAGTGACTGGGGGTATTTTACAGGATGTGCAAACCTGAAATCCTTAAATGTACATGAGAACAATCAGACGTTTTCTTCTGTAAACGGGTTTCTGTTAAATAAGGCTCAGACAAAACTTATCATATGTCCATGGGGAAAGTCTTCCGGTTTTCGCATACCGGACAGCGTAACTGTTATTGGGAAGCTGGCATTTGCAGGAAATAATGGGCTGGCTGAAATTGACATACCGGACAGGGTAACCAGTATGGAAGCGTATGCCTTTGCATGCTGTGGGAATCTTGAATCCATCCGGCTGCCCGGGAAATTAAAAGTGATTAAGGAGCACATGTTCTATAACTGCAAAAAATTATCAGGGGTAAAGATTCCCATTGCTGTGAAAAAAATAGAAAATGCTGCTTTCAGCTATTCCGGGATTACAAGTATAGAAATTCCGAAGAATGTTACAGGATTCTATTATAAGGGTGATGAATGGGGGGATTTACCAGTTTTCCAGGGATGTGATAAGCTGAAAGTAATTACTATAAAGTCAAAAAAACTGAAACATATTTATCAAGGTGCATTAGGAGGGCTGAACAGGAATACCGTGATTAAAGTTCCAAAAAGCTGTCTGAAAAAATACAAAAAGCTGTTTAAAAAAGCAGGACTGGACAATAAGGTAAAGATAAAATCCTGTCGATAAAAAATCCTTCCTATCCTGCAAAAATTTTGGTATAATATAAAAGACTATATGTAACTATAAGAAGCAAAACCACAGGGGGCAGGTATGAATTACGGAAAAGCTGCAGTCAGGCGGAGAGCGCGTCAGATTGACTCAAAACCAAAAAAGATGCGCAGAAAAACAGGCGTTATCATTGGAAAACTTTTTTTGATTGCACTTCTGGCAGGGGCGGCATTTGTCATCAGCACCGGAATCGGGGCTGTCAAAGGGATTCTTGCGTCAGCGCCGGACATATCAGAAATGGACGTCATTCCGACAGGCTATTCCACCACGGTTCTGGCAGCAGACGGCAGTGAGACGGCAACGCTCGTTGCGGCAGGCTCCAACCGGCAGTATGTAACGCTTGATGAGATTCCCAAAGACCTGCAGCATGCCGTGGTTGCGATTGAGGACGCGCGCTTTTATGAGCATAACGGTATTGATTTAAAGGGAATTGCAAGGGCGCTGGTTGCAGATATCAAATCCATGGATTTCAGCCAGGGCGCCAGCACCATTACCCAGCAGCTGATAAAAAATAACGTCCTGACGGAGCAGTGGGCGAAGGAAAACGATGAAAATTTGACAGGACTGCAGAAAAAAGAGCGGCAGGTACAGCGGAAGATTCAGGAGCAGTATATTGCCATCCAGCTCGAAAAAAAGGTTAATGACAAAGACTGGATTCTGGAAAATTACTTAAATTCCATTAACCTGGGAAGCAATACGCTGGGTGTGGAAGCAGCGGCGCAGAGGTACTTCGGCAAGGATGTATCGGAGCTTACACTGTCAGAATGTACGGTTATCGCCGGTATTACCAAAAACCCGGCAGGGTACAATCCAATCCTGCATCCGAAGGCAAATGAAAAACGCAGGCAGGATGTACTTAATGCCATGAAAGACCAGGAATATATTTCCCAGGAGCAGTACGAGGAAGCGCTTGCGGATAATGTGTACGACCGGATACTGGAGCACAATGATGTAGTGGAAACCTCCATGAATACCTATTTTGTGGATGCCGTGATAGATGATGTTTTTGATGACCTGGTGGATGAAAAGGGATATTCGGAGAGCGAGGCATACAAGGCGATTTACCAGGGCGGACTGACCATTAAATCCACACAGGATTTAAAGATGCAGGCAGTCTGTGATGAGGAGGCTGCGAATCCGGCAAATTATGCGGCGGGAACAAAGTACTCTTTTTATCTGTCATTCCAGGTAAAAAAGAAAAACGGCAAAGTCAAAACCTATACGAACCAGACAATGCTTTCCTATTATAAGAAAAAGACCGGGAACCCGGATTACTCCATTAACTTTAATTCCGAAGAGGAGTGCCGCAGTGCGATTGCCAGCTATGAAGAGGCAATGAAGGGCAAAAAGGGAACCATTGTAGAAAACTCTGAGTATATTTTTATTACCCTGCAGCCCCAGATTGCCATGACGGTCATTGACCAGAGCAGCGGGGAAGTGCGTGCGATTGTCGGCGGACGGGGCGATAAGGCGGGCAACCGGACCTGGAACCGGGCAACGCGGACATGCCGTCAGCCCGGCTCGACGTTTAAGGTGCTTGCGTGCTATGCACCGGCGCTGGATGCAGGAGGCAAGACACTTGCATCCGTGCAGGATGATGCGCCTCTTACAGTTGGAAAAAAGACATATAATAATTACGACCATTCGTACCGTGGATTTACCAATGTAAGGACCGCAATTACACATTCCATTAATATCGTAACGGTTAAGACATTGCAGGATATCGGAATTGACCTGGGATTTGAATATGCGCAGTCCTTTGGCTTTTCCACACTTGTGGAAGCGGATAAAAACCTGGGGCTTTCCCTGGGAGGACTGACAAACGGGGTTACAAACCTGGAGCTTACCGCAGCCTATGCTGCAATTGCCAATCAGGGAGAGTACATTGAGCCAAGTTTTTACACACAGGTACTCGACCATGACGGAAATGTACTTCTTGACAATACAAAGACGAAAGAACACCGTGAAGTACTGAAAAAAGAAACCGCATGGCTTCTGACCGACGCCATGGAGGATGTGATGACCGGCGGAACCGGTACGCGTGCATATTTTGGCGGCGGAATGGCACAGGCGGGAAAGTCAGGTACAACGACGGCAAACAGGGATGCGCTTTTTGCCGGGTTTACACCTTACTATACCTGCGTAATCTGGGGAGGATATGACGATAACTCCAAGCAGTACGGCGGCAATACCGGTTATCCGAAAAACCTCTGGAAGGCAGCTATGAGCCGTATTCATGAAAAGCTGGAGACAAAGAAATTTAAAAAGCCGTCCGGCATTAAAAAAGCGACAGTCTGTAAAAAATCGGGTCTGAAACCGGAAAGCGGTGTCTGCAGCAGTGACCCGCGCGGCTCGCAGGACTATTCAGAATATTTTGCTTCCGGCACAGTTCCGGATAAAGCGTGCGACCACCATGTGTCCCTGACAGTCTGCAGCGATTCACATGCAATTGCGAATGAATACTGTCCGCATGTGGCAAAACGGACGTTTATTGTCGGTGCATCACCGGGATCCGCAGATTATGCATATGAGGCTCCTGAAAAAGTATGTACTGTTCATGATGAAAATTATGTTCCGGAGGAACCGGAGCCGGATCCGTCAGAAGATCCGGACGGCGGTGAGGAGCCGGGCGGTGAAGAACCTGATCCGGAACCTGACCCGGATACGCCGGACGAGCCTGATCCGGAGCCGGCAGCAGTGGTTGTACCTTCGTTTCTTTTCAGACAGAACCGTTCGCAGAACGGATGGAAACCGGCTTATAAAATATTAAAAATACAACGGGTGAAATATGGGAACAGAAAATACATCATACCAGGCAGTCTATACCGGCGGTGAAGGGGAGATCGTTGAAAAGAAATCCCGTTTCATTGCCACTGTCCGGCCTGTGGAAACCGAGGAGGAAGCGGTTTCATTTATAAATGAAACCAAAAAGAAGTACTGGGATGCAAAGCATAACTGTTCTGCCTTCGTCATTGGAAAGCGGCAGGAAATTACCCGCTGTTCCGATGACGGGGAACCGGCGCAGACCGCGGGCCGCCCGATGCTGGATGTGCTTCTTGGCAGGGGAATTACCAACACGGCAGTGGTGGTTACCCGTTATTTCGGAGGCGTGCTGCTTGGGACAGGAGGTCTGGTCCGTGCTTACCAGGCGGCAGTACAGGCGGGGCTTGCCAGCTGCCGGGTGATAACAAAGAATCAGGGAAAAATACTGGCAGTCCATACAGATTACAACGGACTTGGCAGACTGCAGTATCTGTTTGGCCAGCAGGAAACGGCAGTGCTGGATACGGAGTATACGGCAGATGTTGTCATGAAGGTAATTGTTCCAAAGGAGCAGTATGAATCACTTCCTCAGAAGATTACAGAACAGACAAACGGAACTGCACAGATGGAGTGGGAAAAAGAGACTGTTTATGCAGTTATTGATAAAAAAGTAGTACTGTTTCCTTCCTGACCGGAACGGAAAATATAAATTTTAAATAAACTTAGTAATAATAAATACTCTGTTATAACCGTTTATGTGTGACAGAACCGCTGTAATTCTTTATTACAGCGGTTTTTTTATTTCCTGTCATGCTGTTTGGATTTCGCATAGATGATTTTATTGTAATGTCATGAATCTGACATTTTTTAATGGTTCTTAATATAATAAAAAATGAATCATGATATGATATTTTCATCAGTGCAGAGGTCTGGATGATATTGGGAAGGAGGGCATATAAGCAATCAAACGATAGTTACTACTCTTTTAAGAAACAAGGAGGAAAAGGAGAATGAAAAAAATAATGTTGAAAAAAATTGCGGCATTTGCCATGGCAGCAGTCATGGTACTCGCTTCGCTGGCAATACCTTCTGTCCAGGCAGAAGCTTCGTCAGAAAAATCGGTAAAAAACGTTAAGCTGAAAATTGGTTCCGAGACTGTCACAAATAAGAAATATACGATGACAGATGGAAGTTCAAAGACGTTAAAAGTAACAGTTACGCCTGCTTCTGCGATGAAGGGCGTAACATTCAAATCCGGCAGGACAAAGGTTGCGACAGTTAGCAGCAAAGGAAAGATTACTGCGAGGATGCCCGGAACAGCAAAAATTACGGTGACAGTAACAGGCAAAGATAACAGGAAGACAAAAAAATATGTCACGGTGACCGTAAAGAAAGCAACAGCCGTAAAAAAAGTTAAGCTGAAGATTGGCTCAGAAACTGTTACAAATAAGAAATATGCTGTAACAAAAGGGGAGACAAAGAAGCTGACTGTAATAGTTACACCGGATTCTGCAAAGAAGAGCGTTGCATTTAAATCGAATAATAAGTCGGTGGCGGAGGTTGACAAAAAAGGAAAGATTACTGCCAAAGATGCCGGAACAGCAAAGATTTCCGTAACCGTTACCGGATGGAATAAAAAGAAGACAACAAAGTATGTAAACATATTGGCAGGGGAGACAGAGCCGGATACGCCGGAAGAACCGGATACCCCGTCTGCACCGGGAGCGGCTGATCCGAAGCCGTCTGTGCCGGTAAAGGATTCGGACGGATACAGACTGAAATGGCGGGATGAATTTGATGGAACTGCACTAAACAGAAATGACTGGAATGTTGAGCTGCATGAGCCGGGCTGGGTAAATGCAGAACTTCAGAAATATGTCGATTCAGAAGAAAATATTTACCTGAAAGACGGTAAACTGGTAATCACGCCAATCCAGACAAAAAATGATGACGGTACATATTCTTATACATCAGGCCGTATAAACACACAGGGAAAACATGATTTTACATATGGCATTTTTGAAGCCCGGGTAAAAGTTCCAAAAGGCCAGGGATATCTTCCGGCATTCTGGATGATGCCCCAGAATGAAAACCTGTATGGCCAGTGGCCGAGATGCGGTGAGATTGATATTATGGAAGTGATGGGACAGCAGACAAACAAAGCCTATGGAACCATTCACTATGGAAACCCGCACAATGAGAACCAGGGAACATATAACCTGACAGAAGGAAGCTTTTCAGACAGTTATCATACATTTGCTGTGGAATGGCTTCCGGGAGAAATTATCTGGTATGTAGACGGTGTGGAAACTTACAGAACAAGCGACTGGTTTTCTGCTACAGCAGGGCAGGGTAAACTCACATATCCGGCTCCGTTTGACCAGCCGTTCCATGTGATTCTCAATCTTGCAGTTGGCGGAAGCTGGGTAGGAAATCCGGTGGATGAAACATTCGAGAGCCAGAATTATTCTGTTGATTTTGTAAGAATATACCAGAAAGACAGTTATGATGACAGCAGCGTGACAGCTCCGGAGAAAGCGAAGGTGGATGTTCCGACGATAAATGAAAATCTGGTTCGCAACGGAGATTTTGCGTCAGCAGAAGATCTTGATGACGAAGTGGACTGGCATTTTGCGACTGCTAATAATGGAGAAGGTTCTGCAGCTATCAGTAATCAGGCAATTAATATTACAACGAAAAATGCTGGAACAGTGGATTACAGCATCCAGCTCTGGCAGGCAGGTATTCCAATGAAGAAAGGTGCGACTTATGAAGTTTCATTTGATGCTTATGCAGATACTGCAAGAACAATGAGTTCAAAAATTTCCGCACCGGATAACGGATGGGCGGTATACGGCTCCTCTGGTTCCATAAATTTGTCAACATCTAACCAGACCTTTACTTATCAGGTTACGATGACTTCTGATGACGATGCAAACGGCCGTCTGGAATTTAATATGGGCAATTGCGGTTCTACCGCGGGAATCCATATCAGCAGCGTAAACGTAAAAGCGACAAATTATGAGGCGCCTGCGGAAGATGATACGAAAACAGTTCTTGCTGATGGAAACTATGTATATAATGGGGCATTCCAGGAAGGCGACAAGCGTCTTGGATACTGGGAGATTTCTGAGCAGCCGGGTGCATCTGTTTCCGTGACGGGATTAAGTGATGGCAGAAGACTAAAAGTTGTGGCTCCGGCAGGGATTTCACAGGAGAATCCGGTCACGGTTACCCAGAGAGGTCTGGCGCTGACAGCTGGAGAATATGCATTCAGCTGTGATGCAGAAGGTCCGTCAGGCGGGGAGATGACCATATGCGTGGCAGGCCATGAAATCAGTGTGCCGCTGACAGGTGCAAAGCAGACAGTCAAAGAGAAATTTACACTGCATGACGTGGCAAGGGATGTGGCAAACAAAGATCTTGAATTTAAAATTACATCAGCAGGTACTTACTATCTGGACAATATCCGCCTTGTTGAGGACAGTCTGATTAAAAACGGAAACTTTAATGCAGGGTTTGCAGGTTATGAACCATATGTTGACGGCAGTGCGGATGCTGCTTATGTAGTAGACAGCCAGAAAGAAGATAATGCAGCAAACTTTGGAATTACGAATACCGGTGATGCGGACTGGAAAATTCAGTTAAAGCAGAATCATGTGGAACTGGAAAACGGACAGTGGTACAGACTGACACTGGATGTGAAATCCACAATAAACAGAAAATTCATGTATGCAATCCAGAGGGACGGAAGCAAACATAATGATGACTGGACGCCGTATGTTCAGGAGACGGTAGATATCAGTAACAGCTGGCAGACATTTAGCAGTGAGTTCCAGATGAAAGAGCCGACAGACCCTGAGTCCGTACTGAGTCTTTCCATGGGTGCAGTGGGCGGAACGCAGATTACACAGAAGCATGACATATATATTGACAATATTGCCCTGGAGAAAATAGAGGCTCCTGCGATTGAAGAAAAGCCTGCAGGGGAGAATCTGCTGAAGAATGCCGATTTCGCATATGGCAGTATTGACGGATGGACTGAGACAATTGCAAACTGGGAAAATGGTCCGGGTGCAGATGCAGTCCGCACAATCAGCGGCAATGTCATTCAGTATGCGATTAGCAGTGTTGGTACAGAGGACTGGAATATCCAGTTAAAACAGAGCGGCATTACCTTAGAGGCAGGCGCAGCATATACAGTCACGTTTAAAGTAAAATCCTCGGTGGCACGTACAATAAAGTCAGGAGTAATGAGCACTGCTTATGACTGGTACGGTGGAGCTGGCATTGAACTGGCAGCAGATACGGAGCAGGAAGTGAAGTTTGATTTTACAATGGAAGGAGAGGACAGGGCTGCAGACTTCTATGTTTCCATGGGAAAGATAACAGATGTTGATACCCCTGCATCTACGATTACACTGTCAGATTTCAGTCTGGTTAAACAACAGGCGCTGGAATAAAGAGGGGAAGGGATACTTGGTACAAGGAAGTATCCCTTTTCCTTTTTTGATTTTTTTGGAAAAAAAGGTTGACACATGACATTTCTCCATGTATAATAGCTTTTGTTGGTGAACATTGGCCCATCGCCAAATGGTAAGGCAACGGACTCTGACTCCGTCATTTCCAGGTTCGAATCCTGGTGGGCCAGCTAGAGAAAAATCCCCGGCAGGGAAAATCTGCCGGGATTTTTTATTGCGCTGCATTGCACAGCAGTCAGATATCTGCCGGAATACAGATTTTGCCATCCCCCTTGAAACTTCCCGCAGCACTGTAGTATAATAATGGACAGGTTACCAGTTTAAAACAAGAGGTGTATGATGTACGAATTTGACAGCAGGGTACGATACAGCGAAGTAGATGCAAAAGGCCGGATGACATGGCTTGCGCTTATGGATTATTTTCAGGACTGCAGTGTGTTTCATTCCGAAAGCCTGCAGGTGGGTGTGGATTACCTCGCAAAAAACCATATTGCCTGGGTTCTGTCCTCGTGGCAGATTTGTGTAAACCGTATGCCGCGTCTGGCGGATGTCGTTACCACACAGACATGGGCGTACGGAATGAAAAGCTTTTACGGATACCGTAATTTTGCCATGAACGATGAAAAAGGTGAGAGACTTGCGTATGCCAATTCCGTGTGGGTGCTTATGGACACGCAGACCGGCCGTCCGCAGCGGATTCCGCAGATTATGCCGGATACCTTTGGGTTTGAACCGCAGCTTCCCATGGAATGCAGCGAACGCAAAATCCGTATTCCGGAACAGACGGTTCCCTGCCCTTCACTGGTGGTTCCGCAGTACTTTATTGATACCAACCAGCATATGAATAACAGCCGGTATGTGGAGGTTGCGCTGGAATACCTGCCGGAGGATTTTTCCGTCAGTGAGGTGCGCGTGGAATACAAAAAAGCGGCTGTGCAGGGGGACATTTTAGTTCCGCGGATGCTGGCGGAAACAGACAGGGTGACGGTTGTGCTTGGCGGGGAAGACGAAAACGTGTATGCCATTGTTGCATTTCTCCGGAAATAAAGCCTGTACAGAGTGAATCCTGTAAAAACAGGAAGAAAGGTTAAAATAATTTATGAAATTAGGAGAGTATCAGGAATTATATTACATAAAAAAGGTGGATTTCGGGATTTATCTTGCCGAGTCTGAGGACAGTGAAACGCGTGTGCTCCTGCCGGCAAAACAGGTGCCGGAGGATATCCGTCCCGGTGAAAAGCTCCGGGTGTTTCTTTATAAGGATTCGCAGGACCGTCCGATTGCCACAACCAGGGAGCCGAAGCTCACACTTGGGGAATGTGCGCCGCTTCTGGTAAAGGAAGTGGGAAAAATCGGCGCATTTCTGGACTGGGGGCTGGAAAAAGACCTGTTTCTTCCATATAAAGAGATGACCAGCCAGTTAAAAGAAGGGGATGAGGTGCTCGTAACACTCTATATTGACAAAAGCAGGCGGCTCTGTGCCAGCATGAAAGGTATTTATGACTTGTTGTCAAAGGACTCCGGTTACCAGAAGGATGAGACGGTGAGCGGAAGGGTATATGAATTTTCAGATAATTTTGGCACGTTTGTGGCTGTGGATGATAAGTATTCAGCCAGGATTCCGAATACGGAGGACAGCAGTTTTTTAAGGATCGGGGATGTGGTTGAGGCAAAAATTACTGCGGTAAAGCCTGACGGCAAGCTGGACCTTACCCTGCGGGAACGTGCCTGGATTCAGATGGATGCAGATTCTGAGAAGATTTATAAGCTGATAGAATCCTATTCCGGCGTTCTGCCTTTTACGGAAAAAGCCAGCCCGGAAGTGATTAAGAGGGAGACAGGTTTAAGCAAGGCGGCATTTAAGCGTGCCATCGGCAGGCTGTACAGGGAACGCAGAATTGTTCTGGATGATGGAAAAATCCGAGTCAATCATGGACAGTAAAAGAAATTAAAAAATAAAAGAAAGGAAAAAGGCTGCAGGTCCTGCAGAACCTGCGGCATGGTACAAAACATGAAAAACATAATCAGCACAGACAAGGCTCCGGCGGCAATCGGACCATATTCCCAGGCGGTTGAAACAGGAGGGATGGTATACACCTCCGGCATTATTCCGGTTGTACCGTCCACCGGTGAGATTCCGGAAGGCTCCGTGGCACAGGCAAGGCAGGCATTTGAAAATCTTTCCCACCTGCTGAAAGCGGCGGGAACAGATATGGAACATGTCATAAAGACAACCGTATTTATTAAGGAGATGAATGACTTTTCAGCAATCAATGAAGTGTATGCAGAATTCTTTCCGTCACCGTATCCTGCAAGGAGCTGTGTGGAAGTGGCAAGGCTGCCAAAGGACGTGATGCTTGAAATTGAAGCGGTAGCAGTAAAATAAATGCAAAAAGGAACTGTTAAAAACAGTTCCTTTTTCATGGTCTGTACCAGGCAGTCTTTCCTGAAATTATACAGAAACGTCAATGTTTCCGCCCAGATTCGGATATACAGAATGCTCCATCATTTTTGCAAGACCGTCATTTAAGGTCTGGCTTGTTTCCAGCGCCTTGTCAAGCATGGCAAGACTTGTCTGGCTGGTAAGGGTGCCGGTTTCTGATAAATTCAGGGCACTGAGTGCAGAGTTTACACTTGAAATCTCCATATTTTCCACCTCCTGATTATGTAGTGAAAATTCAGAATATATATAGAATTATTATCGCACAGAAAACTGGAAAAATCAAGTGCTGGAATGGAATCTGACCCGATATAAAACGAACTGTTCACAATGTACATCAAACCAGAAAAAATGCAGAAAAATATGGAAAATTTTTCATATTGAATAGGGTTGACACATAGAATGTCGTTTGCTATAATAGCATCGTAATAAATGTAACAAATTTGTAATAAACAAGCGATTATGTAACAAATAAACTGATGAAAATTTTTTGGAGGATTATATGAACCGTAGTAAAGCGATATTAAAATTGACAGCATGTGGACTGGCAGGAGCTCTGACAGTTGGCAATTTTACCGTTGAGGCAGAAGCAGCAGCGACCGCAGGAATTACTAATTATACGTCAAATATTGTAACGAACTCTACCAGCCCGTCAGCGGGATTTTCCCGTGCAGTAAACCAGTGTGCAGCATCTGTTGAGGATGAAGCCGCTGTTGCAAGTGCACAGGTCAATGTGGCAGAGAACGAAGCTCCGGTTGTAAAAAGCGATTACGAAGATATTGCGGTTGCAACCGTAACAGATTATGTTCATATCCGTAAGAAAGCATCCAAGGACAGCAAGTCCCTTGGAAAGTTATATACAAATAATGTAGGAACCGTTCTTGGAAAGAAAGGTGACTGGTACAAGATTCAGTCTGGTTCTGTTACCGGATATGTAAAGAGCGATTATGTGGCTGTTGGTGATGAAAAGCTCGCAGAGAAGGCAGGACGGAGAGTCGCACTTGTGAATGCGGAGACACTTAAGGTCCGTAAGAAGGCATCCCAGAAAGCAGAAGTGATTGGTCTTGTTCCGGAAGGGGACGACCTTACGGTAACCGATGAGTCGAAAGACGGCTGGGTTGGAGTATCTGTAGAAGAAGGAAAAGGATACGTATCCGCTGATTACATCGAACTGAAGACGGAATACACTTATGCAGAATCCGCAGAGGAAGAAGCAGCGCGCTTAAAGAAAGAAGAAGAGGAGCGCCAGGCAGCAGCAGCCGCTGCAGCAGCTGCCCAGCAGGCAGATAATTCAGCAAACGTTTCATCCGGATCAGGAAACGGAAGTTCCAGCAGCAGTAATAGCAGCTCATCTTCATCCGGATCAAATACAGCAGCAGTTCCTGCCGTAACAAACGGTACCGGATCAGCAGTTGCAAATTATGCATGCCAGTTTGTTGGCAATCCATACCGGTGGGGCGGGACAAGCCTTACCAATGGAGCAGACTGTTCAGGATTTGTAATGGCAGTATATGCACACTTTGGTGTGGGACTTCCTCACAGTTCCAGTGCTATGCGCAGTGTTGGAACCGGAGTAAGCACATCAGAAATGCAGCCGGGTGATATCGTATGCTACAGCGGTCATGTTGGAATTTACATTGGAGGTAATTCCATCGTACACGCAAGCAACGAGAGGGACGGTATCAAAATCACCTCTCCGGCAAATTACAGAACCATCCTTGCAGTAAGAAGGATTTTCTAAAACAGTCCGGTTGCGGGCGGTTACACTGATAAAAAGAAAAGACAGTACATGAAAAATGTATTGTCTTTTTTATTACATTATAAAAAGACGGATGGTATGGCAATTATGATACAGAAAGGTAACATTTTCCGGTTAGTCTGTTTTCAAGGTTGGTTCAAGCTTATGCGGATATGATAAGGCAGAAAACAGAACAGCTGACTGGTAAGGAAGAAATTAACATGGAAATTGCGTTGACAATTCCGTGGGGACAATGTACTATAATAAATATTTTGAAGTACCATGTCCGATACTGTATAGTTAAAAATTTACATTCAGGAGGAAAAAACGTGAAATTTACAGACAAAAAGCTACTTGGTGCAGGAATTGTCCTGGCGGCATTTCTTTGTATTGGCGCACCGAAAAATACATATGCAGCTGTTCCGGAAGCACAGATGGACGGTGTTATGGGACAGAGTATCGAAGACGAGACGGAACCATCGCTGGATGAGAGGATATTAAAATCAGCGGCGCGCAGTATGCCGGCGCTTTATGGCGCCTCCGGTTATTCAAGTGCATTTCTGAGCGCATCATTTACTGACAGCAGTCCTTATACAGGAAAGACCTATTATCACAGAAATGATTACGAGGATTATAATATTTTCCATGGAATTGATGTTTCGTGGTGGCAGGGGGGCGGAAAAGGTTCCCATTCCACAAAGATTAACTGGGAAGATGCACATGACGACGGCATTGATTTCACACTTGTCCGTGCGGCATCCAGGGATACTGCGGATGGTTCCATATATGAGGATACCTGTGCAGACGCCCACATTCAGGGGGCGCTGGAAAATGACATCAATGTCGGACTGTATATTTTCTCACAGGCGCTTACCCAGAAGGAAGCGAGGGAAGAAGCTGATTATCTGTTAATGCTGATTGACAAATACGGATGGGATATTACCATGCCGATTGTGATTGACCGGGAGCCGGGAAGCTATAAGCGTCTTACCGCAGGCAAGCTGTCCAAGTCAAAGGAAACCGGAATCTGCCAGGCATTTGCAGACGTCATTCATGAAGCAGGTTATGAGGCGGCGGTATATTCCAATTATACATGGTTCACAAAATACATTGACGGAGATTCCCTGGACTGCGATATCTGGTTTGCGCGCTACAACACGACAACCACAAGCAATACCACAAGCGGCACGCCGTATGCGGATGTACCGTCGGATTACACATTCTGGCAGTATACTTCCACCGGGGTTTCCCTGAACGGATATGCAAGTTCCAGCCTGGATATGAATTTCTGGTACAAGGATACCAGTGCAAAAACAACCGGGCTTAAAGTGAAATCCAGTACAGCCGATTCCATTACCTTAACCTGGTCGGCGGCTGACGATGCACAGAAATACCGTGTTTACCGCTATGACGAGACACAGGAGAAGTATGTGAAAATTGCAGAAACAACCAGCAGAACCTACACAGACAACGGGCTGGATGCAGCAAGGTCATACAAGTACAAAGTGCGTGGATGCTGGGAAATCGGAGGAACAAATTATTACGGGGCGTATTCTTCCGTGCTTACCACTGCAACACCTCTTGATGATGTTGGAAAAATTACGGCTGATGAAAGAAAAACAACGTCGCTGAAACTGAAATGGAAAAAGGTAGACGGTGCAGACGGGTATATTGTGTACCAGTATAATGAAAGCAGTGATTCTTATGAGCAGATTGCGGATGTAACCACTGCCTCCCATCTGGTAACCGGGCTTTCAGCGGCTAAAACATACCGCTTTAAAATCTGTCCATACATGAAAGCGGATGACGGCACCGTTACAAACGGAAAACGGTCGGCGGCATATGCCTTTGTGACAAAACCGTCCAAGGCAGGAGGGCTTAAGGTTACTGCTAAAGGTGCGACTTCCGTCAAACTGACCTGGAAAAAAGTAAGCGGTGCAAACGGCTATGCCATTTACCGGCTGAATTCTTCCACGGGAAATTACAAAAAAGTGACTACCATCAGTAACGGGACGATTGTAAGTTATACTGATACCGGACTTTCTTCCGGAACAAAGTATACTTATAAAATTCGTGCATATATAAAGGATAACGGGGAATATTATTATGGAAGTTATTCAGATGTAAAATCCGGCACAACAAAACCGGGAAAGGTAAAAGGCTTAAAGCTTAAGACGAAATCCGGGGCGGTTACATTAAACTGGGGAAAAGTCAAAGGTGCAAGCGGTTACCAGGTGTACCGTCTGAACAACAAAACAAAGAAGTACGAAAAAATTAAAACCGTTAAGGGCGGCAGTAAGCTTACCTATAAAAATACCAAACGTAAGAAGAATACCACCTATACGTATAAAGTACGTGCCTACAGAAACTATGACGGAAAAACGTATTACGGAAGCTATTCTTCTTCCATGAAAATTAAAGCAAAGTAGCTGCAGATTGAAATCCTGCAGGCTGGAAAAACAGATAAAATAAGATAAATATACAAAATGCACAAAAAGAATGCAAAGACAGTGGTTATATGACAGAGTGTCTGCGGTATGCACGGTACAGTTATCCACAATTGGAAACTGTAAAATGCAGTGAAATGGAGTTATACACGAAGTTATAAACGTTATCCACATAAAATGGCATGACTTTCTGTGCATTTTTATGTCAGAAAACAAACAGCTGTTTTGTGTAGAAAGCATAAAAATTGTCATATTTTGTAAAATCCGGGAAAAAATGTTGACATTTCAAATGTCTGTCAGATGTCGAACGGGCGGATAAATTGTCCAACATTTTAAATCATGCAGTAGCAGCAGGCTTTTAAAATGGTTTGCAAAATGCTGGTTTATTTGTTATACTAGGGAAGCTATGATAAAGACAATCAACGTTGCTGGAATTGAACTGGATAATTACACGGTCCGCGAGACAATCATGAGCGTGGAAAAAGAAATGTCCGACAATGCATTCCACACAATTGAAGAAGTAAATATGGATACGCTGATGATGGCAGAGACGGATTCCGTAATCCGTGAAGCACTTGAAACGGTGGAACATACCGTAATTGCAGAAAAAGGAATCCTGGACGCCGTGGGCGCCGGAAATTACCAGCGGAATCATGAAATTGAGCATCATGACTTTTTTTATGAAATGATGAAACGCATTGAGCGTAACCGCAAGACGCTGTTTCTGATTGGAGATACGACAGAAAATACCGGGCTGATGTATGACCGGATCAGGGAGCTTTATCCCAAATGCGAGATTACCGGTACGGCTGCGCTGGAGGAATGCCGGATGGCGACAGATGCAGTTGTAAATGAAATCAATTCGCTTTCGCCGGATGTTATCTTAAGCGTACTGCCAAGTCCTGACCAGGAGCATTTTCTGATGGAGAACAGGGAGAAGCTGTCAGCGGGACTCTGGTATGGCATGGGAAAGATGGAGCTGGAAAAACCGCTGGGGCGTATTTCCGGGTGCATCCGCAATATGATCCGCACACACAAGCTGGAGAAACAGGTCAATCAGTATAGTGGAAAGCAGGATGAAGGATAAAATGGTGCAGAAAATCAGAAAAGAACTCCTGAATTATGTTCTGATTATTGTGGGAACCGGTATGTTTGGTCTGGCGTACCAGTGCATTTATGACCAGGTGGGGCTTGTAACAGGAGGATTTACCGGTATTGCAATTATACTGCGGAATGTTACCATGCAGACAATGCGTAACGGTATTCCGCTCTGGCTTACAACGTCGGTACTCAATATTCCTGTGTTTTTGTTTGCCTATATACGATATGGAAAAAAATTTGTAGGCAAGGCGCTGTTCGGTACAGTGATGCTGTCCGTATGGCTGTATCTGATTCCGGCTGTCAATCTTTCCGGGGATGATTACATGCTTGCGGCTCTATTTGGAGGCGTGTTTTCCGGTGCAGGCATCGGACTGGTTCTGCGCGCGGGCGCGACTACCGGGGGTACGGATATGGTGGCGTCGCTGTTTCATGCCAGACTGCGGCAGTTTTCCGTTGCACAGATAATGCAGATAGGGGACGGGGCAATCGTGCTTGCCGGTATTTATTTCTTTGGGCTGAGGCCGACACTGTATGCAGTTGTGGCGATTTTTGTCACAACCAAGGTTTCGGATGCGGTCCTGGAAGGGTTCCATAATTCAAAGGCGGCATTCATTATCACAAAGGAATACACGGCGGTTGCCGGACGGCTGATGAATGAGCTGGAGCGCGGCGTGACAGGTCTTTCTGCAAAAGGGATGTATACGGGGGAGGACAAATGTGTGCTGTACTGTGTTGTTTCCAGGAAAGAAATGGTGCGCCTTAAGGATATTGTGCATGAAGTGGATGAAAATGCTTTTGTAATAGTAACGGATGCAAGGGAGGTTCTGGGAGAAGGATTTATGGTTTCCGCAGTGTGATTTTTCATGTGGTAAAAATAAACAGTTCGGGTCATTTTTAGTAAAAACTGCATAAGTTTTTTGGATAAATAAAGAGAAAATGCATAAAAAAAACACATTTCCTCTTTATTTTTTTGTCGTAATGCATTAAAATAGTAAGAGGTATTTATGCAAATTTCATTTTTGCGGACTGATGTTCCGGGGGATAAGGAGAGAGGTCTATGATTTCCAATCAGATACTTCAAAATACGATTGACGGGTTAAAGGGGATTACGAGGACGGATTTGTGCGTGATTGATCTTGAGGGGAAGATACTTGCTGCCACATTTCCGGATGCAGAACAGTTTATTACGCCGGCGCAGACATTTGTTGCGTCGCCGGCAGACAGCCAGGTCGTGAACGGCTGCCAGTTTTTCAAAGTATTTGATGACCACCAGCTGGAATATATACTGCTGGCTTACGGGGACAGTGAAGATGTTTACATGATCGGCAAGATTGCCACATTCCAGATTCAGAACCTTCTGGTTGCATACAAGGAGCGTTTTGACAAGGATAACTTTATTAAAAACCTGATTCTGGATAATCTGCTTCTTGTTGATATTTATAACCGCGCAAAGAAGCTCCACATTGAAACGGAAGTTCGCCGCGTGGTATTTCTGGTGGAAACCAACCGCGAGAAGGACGGGAACGAGCTGGAAAAAATCAGGGGGCTTTTTGGCGGAAAGTCCAGGGATTTTGTGACTGCCGTGGATGAAAAAAATATTATAGTAGTCAGGGAACTGGCTGAAAATGAAACATATGAGGATTTGCGGAAAACGGCGGACGTTATCATTAATCTGTTCCGTTCCGATTCCAACTGCAATATCCATATAGCATACGGTACGATAGTCAAAGAACTGAAAGAAGTATCCCGTTCATACAAGGAAGCGCGCATGGCGCTCGATGTGGGCAGAATTTTCTTTGAGGACCAGAATGTCATCGCATATTCACAGCTTGGAATCGGACGTTTGATTTACCAGCTGCCGATACCGCTGTGTAAAATGTTCATCGGGGAAATTTTTGACAGGAAGTCCCCGGATGAATTTGATGAGGAAATACTGACAACCATCAATAAATTTTTTGAAAACAGCCTGAATGTTTCCGAGACGTCCAGACAGCTGTATATTCACAGAAACACACTGGTCTACCGCCTCGACAAGCTGCAGAAGAGTACGGGGCTGGATCTTCGTGTGTTCGAGGATGCGATTACGTTCAAGATTGCGCTGATGGTCGTAAAATACATGAAATATATGGAAACACTCGATTATTAAGGGGATATTACATATAAGGAGATAACATGATAAAACTGGAACATGTCAGTAAGTCATATTCTGCAGGAATCCCTGCGCTGAATGATGTGAATCTGGAAATCGAAGACGGGGAGTTTGTTTTTGTGGTGGGAGACAGCGGTTCCGGCAAGTCCACACTGATTAAGCTCCTGTTAAAGGAACTGGAACCAACCAAAGGCTATATCCGGATAGGCGGCAGAAAATTAGGAGACATCCGCCACAAGCAGGTGCCGAAATTCCGCAGGAATATCGGAGTGGTATTCCAGGATTTCCGGCTGCTGGAAGACCGGAATGTTTATGACAATGTTGCATTTGCACAGAAGGTTGTCGGGGAGCCGAACAGCCGGATTAAGAGAAAAGTCCCCCTGATGCTGTCAGTGGTGGGGCTTGCGGCAAAGTACCGTTCGTATCCAAGGCAGCTTTCCGGAGGTGAGCAGCAGCGTGTCGCAATTGCACGCGCGCTTGTGAATGAGCCGAGTATCCTGCTTGCGGACGAACCGACCGGTAACCTGGACAACAACAATGCCTGGGAGATTATGAAGCTTCTGGAAGAGATTAACGCAAAGGGAACCACGGTCATAGTTGTAACCCATAACCTGGAAATCGTCAAGGTAATGAAAAAACGGGTGATAACCGTGAAGAAAGGAACTATCGTCAGCGATAGTAAGCAGGGGGATGTTGACGATGAGGATTAATACCTTTTTTTATGCCGTAAACCAGGGGATAAAAAATATATGGCGCAATAAAATGTTTTCGCTGGCGTCCACAGCAACGATGGCAGCGTGTATTTTTATGTTTGGTATTTTTTATATCCTGATAACGAATTTTACGGCAAGTGTAAAGTCCATTGAGGAAGGAGTTTCCGTTACCGTTTTTTTTGAACAGGGAATCACCGAGGCACAGATTAAAAATATCGGCGACAGCATTGACCGCCGTGTGGAAGTGAGCAGGAATGAATTTGTGTCGGCGGAAGAGGCATGGGAAGAGTATCAGAATATTTATTTTGAAGGCAGGGAGGAGCTGGCAAAAGGTTTTATAGACAATCCGCTTGCCAATTCTTCACATTACCAGGTGTATTTAAATGATGTCTCCATGCAGAAAACCCTTGTCAGTTATTTAAGAACCATTCCGGGCGTGCGGGAGGTAAAGCAGTCCGCCCAGGTGGCAAATACGCTGACGGATTTTAACAGGCTGCTTGGTTATGTGTCATTTGGAATCATATTTATTCTGCTGTGTGTTGCGGTCTTTCTGATCAGCAATACAGTTACAGTCGGGATCTCTGTGCGCAGGGAGGAGATTGCGATTATGAAGCTGATTGGTGCGACTGATTATCTTGTCAGGGCGCCTTTTGTCGTGGAGGGTGTGGTAATCGGACTGATTGGTGCGGCAATCCCGCTTGTGCTGTTATATTTTATGTACCAGAAAATTATCATTTCGATTGCGGATAAATTCAGTTTTATTGGTTCCCTGATAGCGTTTGTGCCTGTACATACTGTATTCCGTGTCCTTGTGCCGGTTGCAGTGGCTTTAGGTGTCGGAATCGGCTTTACCGGAAGCAAGCTTACCATCCGTAAACACCTGAAAGTATAATATATTGATGGAGGAAACATGGATTATTATGAGAGCGGCGGATACCGCCCGCCAGTGAAAGAAAAAAAGAAATGGGGGTTCGGACTGGGATTTCTTGTGGGAATCATGGTTGCAGTCACTGGAATGGGATTTGGAGCCCGTCTTTATGCTACTGCAACCCACAATTATCTGGTGGTTGAGCCGTGGAAGATTCACGGGACTGCAAAGTCCGCTGTTATTGACAAATCCACTGCGGATAAAATTGATGAACTGCTTTCCTACGTTGACCTTTTTTATAATGATGAATATCATGAAGACGATGTCAGGGACGCGATTTACAAGGGTACATTAAATGGTCTTGGGGATCCGTATTCTGTGTACTATACACCGGATGAATACAAAGACATGCAGGTGACGACCAGGGGGAAATACTATGGAATCGGCGCGGGCATGATGCAGGATGCAAAGACCATGGAGGTTACCGTTACCAAAGTATACAAAGGAACTCCGGCGGAAGAAGCCGGATTAAAAAACGGGGACCAGCTGCTGTCCGTGGAGGACACCAAGGCCACAAGCATGGAGCTGAGCCTGCTGGTTAAGAAAATCCGCGGTGAGGAAGGGACAAAGGTTCATCTGAAGGTGTACCGCAAGTCCATAAACGACACGCTGGAATTTGATGTGGAACGCAGGAATATCAGTCTTCCGAGTGTGGAATCAGAAATGCTCGAAAATAAAACAGGATATATTCAGATTACAGAGTTCCAGGACGAAACGGCAAAACAGTTTTCAGAAGCGTTAAAACAGCTGCAGGAAGACGGCATGGAGAAGCTGCTGATTGATTTACGGGATAATCCGGGCGGGCTGATTACATCCGTGACCGACATACTGGATATCATCCTGCCGGAGGGCACGCTTGTTTATACCGAGGATAAGTACGGAAAGCGGGAGACCTATTCATCAGATGCTGACTGTATCAGCTATCCGATTGCAGTTCTGATTAATGGAAACAGCGCCAGTGCATCAGAAATTTTTGCAGGAGCCATAAAAGACTATGATTATGGCACGCTGATCGGGACGAAAACCTTTGGAAAGGGAATCGTACAGACCTTGTTTCCGCTGGAAGACGGTTCTGCGGTTAAGATTACAACATCGAAGTATTTCACTCCGAAAGGAAACTATATTCACGGGGCCGGTATTGAGCCGGATATTGAACTGGAATACGAATATTCGGGACCGGACAGGGAAACATACGAAAAGCAGTATGACAACCAGCTGCAGCGTGCCCTGGAAGAACTGAAGTAAACAGTAACCGGCATTACATATGAAAAAAGATAAGCAGGAAAAAAACAACAAAAAAATAGGTATCCGTCTGGTTTGCGGTGTTCTGGCAGTGTTCTGGATGATTCTGATTTTTATGTTTTCGGCACAGCCGGCTGATGAATCCTCTGAAATCAGCGGCAGGGTAAGCTACAGGATTGTAAGCGGGCTTGACCGCGTCCTGCAGATGGAAAAAAGCAGGGGGGAGCTGGAGCTGGCAGCGGAAAAAATTGAGTTTCCGGTACGCAAAATGGCGCATATGTGTGAGTACGCGGTACTGTCCCTTTTGTTTCTGGCTCTTTTTTATACAGGGGATGCCGGGGAAGGTTCCCGGCTTTTGGGCAGGCAGTATGTGTATTCCTTTCTTCTGACCGCAGTCTATGCTGCAACGGATGAATTTCACCAGCTGTTTGTGCCGGGACGCGCAGGAAGGGTTTTGGATGTGTTTACAGATTCTGCCGGTGCGCTTATTGCGCTGTTTCTGGCAGGGTTTTTCATAAAAATGATAAATAAAAGCTCAAATAGAAAGAGGTGATTCTGTGGTAGAATTTGATAATTTTAAGAGCGAGCTGTTAAGCTATAAGGCTCCGCTGCAGGAAGTGAGGGATTCACTTTGACTTAGCAGTCAAGGAGCAGCGTATTAAGGAGCTTGAACGGGAGATGGAGGCTCCGGATTTCTGGAATGACCCCGAAACCTCCCAGAACAAAATGAAGGAAGTCAAAAGCTTAAAAGATGATGTGACGGGTTATGCCGCTTTAAAACAGCAGTATGAGGATATTGAGACGATGCTGGAAATGGGGTATGAGGAGAATGACCCGGAACTTGTGCCGGAGATTGCACAGATGCTTGAGGACTTTGCCGCAGCCTATGACGGTATCCGCATGAAAACCCTTCTGTCTGGGGAATATGACGGCTGCAATGCCATTTTATCCCTTCACGCGGGAGCCGGCGGAACGGAATCCTGTGACTGGGCGGCGATGCTTTTCCGTATGTATTCCCGGTGGGCGGACAAAAAGGGGCTTTCGCTGGAGGTTCTGGATTCCCTGGACGGGGATGAGGCCGGGATTAAATCCATTACCTTCCAGGTGAACGGTGAAAATGCCTACGGATATTTAAAATCTGAAAAAGGAGTACACCGTCTGGTGAGGATTTCCCCGTTTAATGCCGCAGGAAAGCGCCAGACCTCGTTTGTTTCCTGCGACGTGATGCCGGATATTGAAGAGGATGTGGATATTGAAGTAAAGGATGAGGATATCCGGATTGATACCTACCGTTCCAGCGGAGCCGGAGGGCAGCATATTAACAAAACATCTTCGGCAATCCGTATCACACACTATCCGACGGGCATTGTGGTGCAGTGCCAGAATGAGCGTTCCCAGCATATGAACAAAGACAAGGCAATGCAGATGTTAAAGGCAAAACTGTATCTGTTAAAGCAGGAGGAAAATGCAGCGCTTGCGGCAGGAATCCGCGGGGAGGTGACAGAAATCGGCTGGGGAAACCAGATCCGCTCCTATGTCATGCAGCCTTATACAATGGTAAAGGACCACAGGACCGGCGCAGAGTCCGGTAATGTGGATGCAGTGATGGACGGGGATATAGACCTGTTTATCAATGGCTATTTAAAGTGGATGAGTCTCGGATGTCCGAAGACGATGGAGTAAACAAATGATAGTTTTTCTTGTTACTGTTGCCGCAGTGCTTGCGGTAACAGGCGTTATTGTCATTGCTGTGAAAAGCAGACTGAAACGTTTTTCCAGGGAGGTATTCGGTACTGACAGCATTGCAGAAGGATTAAAACGGATTGACGAGGATGTGGCGGAAACGCCGAAATCCGTTTCCAGTATGACGCGGCTGATGGAACCGCAGATAGTCCGGGATTTTCCGGACTTTGTGTGGGAGGAATTTAAGCATAAGGCGGAAAACATGCTGACATCCGCATTTCTTGCAGTTTCCGAAAACAATGCAGACTGCCTGCAGGATGCTTCGGAAGAGGTAAGGCTGCAGGTCGGAAACTGCATAGCGGAAAATGAAGCGGCAGGCATACGGGAAACTTTTACAAACGTGAAAATTCACCAGACTGAAATTGCAGACTACAAAAAAGGCGGCGGAACATGTGTGATAACCATACAAAGCGCCGTGGAATACTTCCACTGCAAAATGCAGGGGGAACATGTCCTGGAAGGTAGCAGGGAGCGTAAACAGCAGACAAAATATAATATGGAACTTTTGTACATACAGGATTTTGACAGAACGGAAGGTACCGCTGTTGGTACCGTTTGCCCGTGCTGCGGTGCGCCGGTGAAATCGCTTGGAAATATGGTATGCGAATACTGCGGTTCCGCTGTGACGCCGGTCAATATAAAGGTATGGGCGCTTAACAGATACTATGAGGTAGATTACAGACATGTGTAATGCCGGCAGGAATATAACAGAAAAAGGAGGAAACGAAAGTGGGAATTATCAGGGCGATTACAGGTGCGGCAGGAACAGGACTGGCGGACCAGTGGCTGGAGGTTTATGAAGCGGACAATATGGGGAGCCAGACGGTCTTTACCAGGGGCGTTCTGATCCGCAGGGGACAGAATAAAAAGGGGACGGACAACACGGTCAGCAATGGTTCGATTATCCATGTTTATGATAACCAGTTTATGATGCTTGTGGATGGCGGAAAAATTGTGGATTATACCGCAGAGCCGGGATATTACAAGGTGGATAATTCATCCATGCCGTCACTTTTTAACGGACAGTTCGGGGAAACCCTTAAGGAAGCATTTGACCGGATTAAATTCGGAGGACAGACGCCAAAGGCGCAGAAGGTGTTTTTTATTAATCTCCAGGAAATTAAGGGGATAAAATTCGGCACCAGGCAGCCGGTGAATTATTTTGATACTTTTTATAATGCAGAGCTGTTTCTGCGGGCGCATGGAACTTATTCAGTCAAGATTGTAAATCCGCTGCAGTTTTATGCCGAAGTGATTCCGAGAAACAGCGACTATGTTGAAATCGGTGAAATTAACGAACAGTATTTATCTGAATTTTTAGGAGCGCTGCAGTCCGCAATTAACCAGATGTCGGCGGACGGGGAGCGGATTTCCTTTGTAAGCAGCAAGGCGAGGGAACTTGGAAAATACATGTCGGATATTCTGGATGAGGAATGGAGCCAGATGCGGGGCATGGAAATCCAGGCAGTCGGAATTGCAAGCGTTTCCTATGATGAAGAATCACAGAAGATGATTCAGATGAGAAACCAGGGTGCGATGCTTTCCGACCCTGGCGTGAGGGAAGGTTATGTACAGGGAGCGGTTGCCAGGGGGCTGGAAGCAGCAGGCTCCAATGCCAACGGCTCCATGGCAGGATTTATGGGTATGGGCATGGGCTCCAATATCTCCGGCGGTTTTATGGGCGCGGCATCAGCATCCAATATGGCGCAGATGCAGCAGCCGGTAAACAATGCCGGTGCCGCAGCCGGATGGCAGTGTGCCTGCGGTACGGTGAATACCGGAAAATTCTGCAGCGAATGCGGAAAGCCTGCACCTTCTGCAGAGTGGAAATGTGCCTGCGGTACAGTGAATACCGGGAAGTTCTGCAGTGAATGCGGGGCAGGGCGGGTTCAGTAACAGGATTTTCCAGTGAAAAGTATCAGGAGGAAGCAGATGGCAGAAAAGACACCATTTTTCGTGCTGCGGGAAAAAGCGGTTCCGGAAGTTCTGCTTAAGGTTGTGGAAGCCAAGAGACTTCTGGATTCAGGCAGAACCGAATCCGTGCAGGACGCTGTGGATGCCGTGGGAATCAGCAGAAGCTCTTTTTACAAATACAAAGACGATATTTTTCCCTATTATGAAAATGCCAAAGGCAAAACGATTACCATGGTAATTCAGCTGGATGACGAGCCGGGGCTTTTGTCCCTTGTGCTCGGCGCCATTGCGGAATTTCATGCAAACATACTGACGATACACCAGAGTGTTCCCGTAAACGGAATTGCGTCCCTGTCGCTCAGTGTGGATGTTTTTCCCGCAACAGGGGATGTGGAGCAGATGAAAAAAAGTATAGAATCCGTACAGGGGATTCATTATGCTAAAATATTAGCAGGGGAGTAAATTATAGAAAGAAAGGTGGAAATTTTTAGATGAAGATAGCAGTGATGGGCTACGGCACGATTGGGTCCGGTGTGGTAGATGTATTACGGATTAATAAAGATAAAATTGCAAAGCGTGCAGGAGAGGAAATCGAGGTAAAATATATTCTTGATTTAAGAGATTTTCCGGGAGACCCTATGGAGGATAAGATTGTACATGATTATGAAACGATTGTAAACGATCCGGAAATCGGTATCGTTGTGGAAACCATGGGCGGAGTGGAACCGGCGTATACGTTTGTAAAGGCAATGCTGGAAGCGAAAAAGCAGGTGGCAACCTCCAATAAAAACCTGGTGGCTGCAAAAGGTGCAGAGCTGATAAAAATTGCAAGGGACAATACAGTAAATTTCCAGTTTGAAGCGAGTGTCGGCGGCGGAATTCCGATTATCCGGCCGCTTAACAAGTGCCTGACAGCGGATGAAATCGAGGAGATTACCGGAATCTTAAACGGAACAACCAATTACATGATGACAAAGATGGCGGAAGAGGGCGCTGATTTTGACGATGTGTTAAAAGATGCGCAGGACAAAGGCTATGCGGAAAAAGACCCGACTGCAGATATCGAGGGTCATGATCCCTGCCGTAAAATTGCGATTCTGACATCCCTGGTGTGCGGCTGCCAGGTGGATTTTGAGGATATCCACTGCGAGGGAATCACAAAAATTACAGCCGCAGATTTTAAATATGCAAAAGCAATGAACCGTTCCATCAAGCTTCTTGCAAAAAGCCGCAGGGTGAA
This sequence comes from uncultured Agathobacter sp., assembly GCA_910587655.1. Classification (GTDB taxonomy): domain Bacteria; phylum Bacillota; class Clostridia; order Lachnospirales; family Lachnospiraceae; genus Roseburia. The sequence continues at coordinate 62,311 of CAJUND010000009.1, forward strand.
AGACAGCTATTCCTGTATGGTGGCTCCGTTTATGCTTGGCAGTGAACATCCGCTTAGCGGGGTGAACGGCGTGTTTAACGGAATATTCGTACATGGGAATGTGCTTGGCGATGCAATGTTCTACGGAAGCGGGGCAGGAAAACTCCCGACAGCCAGCGCGGTTGTAGCGGATATTGTGGATATGACAAAGCATGCGCATACCAATATCTACATTGACTGGAAGCCGGAAAAAATCACGCTGGTGGATTTTAAGGACAGCGTAAACAGCTTTTTTGTCCGTACAACTTCGGACCATGCCGCAGTGGAAAAGGCGTTTGGAAAAGTAGAATATGTTGACGGCGGGGTGAACGGGGAATCCGGCTTTACAACAAAAGAGATGACAGAAGCGGATTTTGAGGCTGCCGCCGCAGAAATCGAAGTCTTAAACCGTATTCGACTTGGTTAAGTAATATTCCTGCGTAGCAGGGATATTGCCTACGCAAATCGCTTCGCGTTAGCGACCTAGCATGCGATTTGCTCCATAAGTCATATTCCTGCACAGCAGGGGTACGACCTAAAAGGGGGTTTTTATGGCAAAATACATCATGGCATTAGATGCGGGTACAACGAGTAATCGCTGTATCCTTTTTGACAAAGCCGGGAATATCTGTTCCATGGCGCAAAAGGAGTTTACACAGATTTTTCCCCATCCGGGATGGGTGGAGCATGATGCAGGGGAAATCTGGTCCACACAGCTTGGGGTTGCTGTGGAGGCAATGAGCAAAGTGAATGCAAAGGCAGGGGATATTGCGGCAATCGGCATTACAAACCAGCGGGAAACCGCTATTGTCTGGGACAAAGAAACCGGTGAGCCGGTTTACAACGCCATTGTCTGGCAGTGCAGAAGGACTGCGGATACTGCGGATGCACTGAAAGAAAAAGGTCTTCTGGAATCATATCAGAAAAAGACAGGTCTGGTAATCGACGCCTATTTTTCGGCGACAAAAATCAAGTGGATTCTTGACAATGTAAAGGGAGTGCGTGCGCTTGCGGAGGATGGCAGGCTTCTTTTTGGTACAGTGGAAACATGGCTGATCTGGAAGCTGACCGGAGGGAAAGTGCATGTGACGGATTATTCCAATGCAAGCCGTACCATGCTGTTCAACATCCATACCCTGCAGTGGGATGAGGAGATTTTACAGGAGCTTGGGATTCCTGAAAGCATGCTGCCGCAGCCGCTGCCTTCCAGCTGCGTGTACGGATACACGGACCCGGAATTTTTTGGCGGCGAAATTCCAATCGGAGGGGCGGCGGGGGACCAGCAGGCGGCTTTGTTTGGACAGGCATGCTTTGAAAAAGGCGAAGTCAAAAATACCTATGGAACCGGCTGTTTTCTTTTGATGAATACGGGAAATAAACCGGTATTTTCCCAAAACGGACTGGTAACGACTATTGCATGGGGACTGGAAAACGAAATCTGCTATGCCCTGGAGGGTTCCATTTTTGTGGCGGGGGCGGCTGTACAGTGGCTCAGGGATGAAATGCAGCTGGTTACTTCGGCTGCAGAGTCGGAAAACATGGCACTGGAAGTAACGGATACCAACGGCTGTTATGTTGTGCCTGCGTTTACCGGGCTTGGTGCGCCCCACTGGGATGCGTATGCCAGGGGAACCATTGTGGGAATTACGCGCGGAACCGGAAAAAACCATATTGTACGTGCCACTTTAGAATCCATTGCCTACCAGGTGTGTGATGTGATTACAGCAATGGAAGCGGATGCCGGGACAAAAATTTTATCGCTGAAAGTGGACGGCGGGGCATGTGCGAATAATTTTCTGATGCAGTTCCAGGCGGACATGCTGGACGTGCCTGTCAACCGGCCGTCATGTGTGGAATCCACGGCGCTTGGTGCAGCATACCTTGCAGGACTTGCGGTCGGTTACTGGAAAAACAGGGATGATGTCAGAAATAACCAGAACATCCAGCGTATCTTTACGCCGGATATGACAGAGGAAGTGCGAATGGCGGCGAAAAACGGCTGGAGCAGGGCCGTCAGGTGCAGCTACGGATGGGGGAACGGGAATTGCAGGCAGTAAATGGATTTCTGGAGCTTTTGTTTCCGCCAAGGTGTCCGCTTTGTGACCGGCTGCTGGATATTTCGGATATCCGGGAAAAGAGGAGTATCCATAAGCCGTGCATGGCGCGGCTTTATCCGGTGAAACAGCCCTGCTGCTTCCACTGCGGAAAGCCGCTGGAAAACGAAGCGGAAGAATACTGCGCGGACTGTGCGGCACGAATCTTAAAAAAGCAGAACCCGCGTGCACAGGACATGACGTTTTCATATATTACACAGGGGAAGGCGCTGTTTGTATACCAGGGGGATATCCGGCAGACGATGTACCGTTTTAAGTATTCCAACCGGAGGGAATACGCCCGTTTTTTTGCAGAACAGGCATGTGAAAAATACGGAGGCTGGATGTTGAAAAACGGGATTGAGGCAGTGGTTCCGGTGCCAATGTATAAAAAGAAGGAAAAACAAAGAGGCTATAACCAGGCAAAGCTTTTTGCAAAAGAAGTCGGAAAGCGGATGGGGTTTGCGTTTGAACCGGATGCGGTCAGACGGCTTGTCGGGACGAGCCCGCAGAAAAAATTAAATGCAAAAGAAAGAAAAAATAACATAAAAAACGCTTTTCATGCAGAGGATTTTGTAGTAAAATATAGTTGTATATTGTTGGTTGATGATATTTACACAACGGGAGCCACGGCGGAAGCAGTTGCAGAAGCACTCTGCCAGGCTGGAATAAGCAGAATATATTTTCTTTCTGTCTGTACGGGCAGAGGGGTTTAGGAGGGACACGAGGATGAATGTGATAAATTGTAAATCATGCGGAAGAATCTTTAATGCACTGGATCGCAACAGACTCTGTCCGGCTTGCACGAGGGCACTTGAGGATAAATTTCAGGAGGTCAAGCAGTACCTGCGGGAAAATCCGAATGCGACTGTAAACCAGACGTCTGAGGACAACGATGTCAGTGTAAAACAAATCAGGCAGTGGATACGGGAAGAGAGACTGATTTTAACGAACACAGCCGGATGCGATATTCGCTGTGAGCAGTGCGGGGCAGCGATTAATACGGGGCGTTTCTGCGATAAATGCAAGGCAAGCATGGCAAATGATCTTCAGGGTGCCATTAAAAAGCCAAAGGGGGTACTGCAGCAGCCGAAAAAATCGGGGCATGAAAAAGACCGTATGCGTTTTCTGCAGAATTAAGCGTGATTACCGGTACATCCTGGGATATTCCAGTTTATCCCAGGGTGTTTTACTGTATGGACCGGTTTTTATACTGTTTGAAAATAGTTCCAGATGTGTTATAATATTACAATAAGCCGTATTTTGGCGGCAGGGGTGTATGATGATTAATGAGGAACGCGTATCAGAGATGTTTCATATGGCGGTATATGATGAGTACGAGGAAAAAAAATACCGTCCGATGAATGAATATTATATGTGGGACTATGTGGGGAAAGAACTTGTAAAAAGTTTTTTTACAGGTTCCATTGCGTTTGTCCTGCTCGTGGGACTCTGGGCACTGAAAGACCTGACGGCAGTGGTTGCGTATGTGAACAATGCTGACCTCATGGAGCTTGTGGTACGTATCATTGTGCTCTATGTGGCATTTCTGGCGGTGTACCTGCTTACAACGGCCATTGTTTACTGTGTTCGGTATGTCCGGGGGCGCAGACATCTGCGCAGATATGTGGACCATCTGAAAAAAGTCAGGAAAATGTACCAGCATTAAATCAGCGGAACATCCGTTAAGGGGGCTTTATGACAGGATTATTGGAAATGAAAGACCGTTTCATACGGTTTTACAGTAAATATGAGACATGGCTGTTTCCGGTTATTAAATTTTTTGTTGCACTGACACTTTTTGCCATGATCAATGCGCACATCGGGTTTATGGAAGCAGTCAGCAGCTGGCCGGCTGCATTTGTTTTTGCCCTGGTTTGCGCCCTGCTGCCGGTGAACGCCATGATATGGCTTGCAGCAGCTGTTGTACTTGCTGATATGTACGCGCTGTCGCTTGAGGTTGCAGTGACAACGCTGGTTCTTTTTGCTGCACTGTTTTTCCTGTATTTCAGGTTTGCGCCGGAAAACGGAATTATGGCTGTTCTGACACCGGTTTCATTCGGCCTTCGCATCCCATATATTATGCCTGTGGCAGGAGGACTTTTACGCGGGATTTCCTCAGTGTTTGCCGTAATCTGCGGAACAGTGGTTTATTATTATCTGGACGGAATCCACCAGAATGCAGGGACGCTGACCAGTGTGGACACGGCGGACGCTGACCAGCCTTCGAGGTTTGATATCTCCATCGGGCAGCTGCTGGGAAATAAAGAGATGTATCTTGTGATTGCAATTTTTACGGTTACGGCAGTTGTTGTCTGGATTGTCCGCCGGATGGAAGTGGATTATGCATGGACGCTTGCTATTATATCGGGAATGATCATTGAGATTGCAGGCTTGTTTGTGGGATATCTGGTACTTGGCATTAACGGCAAAACGGTTGTCATGCTGGCAGGAAGCATTGGTTCCATGCTGATAGCATTTATCCTGCAGTTTCTGTTTATGAACCTTGATTATGCACGGACAGAACGGGTACAGTTTGAGGATGATGATTATTATTACTATGTAAAAGCCGTTCCGAAAAAAATGGTTTCCGTCAGGGATGTACAGGTGAAGCATTTTGGCAATACTGGAAGTATGGGGAAGCGGATTGAGCATACCAGGCATGTGCCGAATGCGGAAGAAGAAGAGCACAGCCGCAGGGTACTTGCAAAAGAATTTGATATTGATGAAGATCTGTTAAAATAAAGGGGAGGAGATGTCATGGAGGATTTTCTAGGGATGTTAAGTGAATTTTACGCTCGGGCAACCATGTATGTGGGGCTTCCTGACCGTCTGTCACGGGTAGATGTCATAGAGGTTCTCATCATTTCCTTTCTTTTTTACCACATTCTGCTCTGGATTAAAAGTACAAGGGCATGGAACCTGTTTAAGGGAATCATGGTGATTTTCGTTTTTGTACTGGTGGCGGCAATTTTCCAGATGAACACCATTCTCTGGCTGGCAGAAAATACGCTGAGCGTGGGACTGATTGCACTTGTCATTATTTTCCAGCCGGAGCTTCGCCGGGCGCTTGAAAACCTCGGCGGAAAAAATGTGATGGGCAGGTTTTTCAATATAGGAAAAACCGAGGATAATAAGTTTTCTGACAAAACGATTGACGAACTGGTGAAGGCATGCTTTGCAATGGGAAAAGTAAAAACAGGGGCGCTGATTGTTGTTGAGGATGAAATTCTCCTCGGTGAATATGTCCGCACGGGAATTGATGTGGACGCACTTGTGACGAGCCAGCTTCTGATAAACATTTTTGAAAAAAACACGCCGCTTCATGACGGTGCCGTGATTGTCCGTGGAGACAGGATTATTTCGGCAACCTGCTATCTGCCTCTTTCAGACAGTCTGACATTAAGCAAGGACCTGGGTACCAGACACAGGGCAGCAGTGGGCATCAGTGAGGTCAGTGATTCACTTACCATTATAGTTTCTGAGGAAACGGGAAAAGTATCACTGGCGCTCCGGGGGCAGATTTACCATGATATCGGTACGGACTTCCTGCGTGAAAAGCTGGAATACCTGCAGAACAGAAACCATGAGATGACAAAGCTGGAATTATTAAAAAGGAGGTTAAAGAATGGCAAAAAAAATTCTAAAAACTCTGACGAATAATCTCGGCTTTAAAATTCTTGCGGTTATTTTTGCATTTATTATGTGGCTGGTCGTATATAATAATGATGATCCCCGTGTGACGCAGACCTTTACGACCAGTGTGACACTGGAAAACGAAGCGGCTGTCCAGGAGATGAACAAGTGTTATGAGATACTAAACGGTACAAACACAGTTACGTTTCCGGTAACGGGAAAGCGCAGTAATCTGGGTAAACTGGAAGATGCAGATTTTATGGCTGTGGCGGATATGAGCCGCATGGTGGTAAATTCTGACAATGACGCTGCAATCGTGCCAATCGAGATTTCCTGCAGGAGAAACGTAAGCGGACTGACGTTTAACGGGAAAACCAAACATCTGGAAATTGCGCTGGAGGATTACAAGAGCCGGAGATTTATGATTTCGGCAGATACCAGCGGAAAGGTTGCGGAAGGATTTGCACTTGGGGAAGTGGCAATTACCGGTTCCAATATGCTTACCGTGTCGGGACCTGCTTCGATTGTAGGGCAGATTGAAAACGTGGTTGCAACGATTGATGTGGATGGAATGTCAGCAAATCTTTCGGATAACGTACTGCCGGTTCTGTATGATGCAGACGGCAAGGAGGTGGATTCCACAAGGTTAAAGTTAAGCAGCAGTACCGTTACGATTTCGGCGAAGGTATTAAGCGTTAAGGAGATACCGCTGGTGTTTGCAACGACCGGAAAACCTGCCGGGGATTACCGTGTTGTGGAAATAAACAGCAAACCGGGTTCCGTGAGACTGAAAGGTTCCTCCTCTGTTTTAAATCCGCTGATGTCAATAGAAATTCCAGGGGAACTGATTAATGTAAATTCTGCGTCTGCCGATGTGACGACGACTATTGATATTACAGAGTATCTTCCGCCGGGAACAGAGCTTGTGGATGCGGCGGATGCATCGGTAATTGTAACCGTGCAGATTCGGGCATATGAAGCCAAAACCTACCAGCTGCATGCGGAGCATATTGCCGTGGAGGGGCTTGGCGATGAGTATGAAATCAGCTTTTCCGATAACCTGATTCCGGTTACCATCAATGGTCTGCAGGAGGATCTGGATGAGCTGACGGCAGCGACATTAAAAGCATCCATTGACGTGTCAGGACTTGGCGAGGGGACGCACCGGGTACTTCTTTCCATTACACTGGATGAAGAGCGGTATGCGTTCCAGCCGGTAACAATTGAAATTAAACTGGCGAGAAAAGATTCCCCGCCGGACGAACCGGATGAGCCGGAGGATAACGGGGAAGAAGGCGAAGACAGTGAAAGTGAAGAATAAAAATTAAAGAGGTATGTTATCATGGCAAGAATGTTTGGAACAGATGGAGTCAGGGGAATCGCAGGTACGGAGCTTTCCATTGGGCTTGCAATGAAGCTTGGGCAGGCAGGGGCATATGTCCTGACAAAGGAACGGTCACACCAGCCGACAATCATTGTCGGCTGTGATACCCGTATTTCAGGAGGGATGCTTGCAAATGCTCTGATGGCAGGAATCTGCTCGGTGGGTGCGAATGCAATCTATGTCGGCGTTGCGCCGACCCCTGCAATTGCTTATCTTACAAGAAAGCATAAGGTTGATGCGGGAGTTGTGATATCTGCCTCCCATAATTCCATGGAATTTAACGGGATTAAATTTTTTAACGGGGAAGGATATAAGCTTTCGGACCAGCTTGAGGATGAAATTGAGGAACTGATTAAAAATAATATGGAAGACATTGTTTTTCCAATTGGTCCGGGTATCGGCAGGGTGGAGTACCGTTTTGATATTGTGGATGAATACATTGAGTTTGAAAAGAAAACAGTTCCGGTTAATCTCTCTTCCTTAAAGATTGTTGTGGACTGTGCGGAAGGGGCAAGTTCCTACACGTCGGTAAAGACACTGCAGGACCTGGGGGCAAACCTGATTGCAATCCATACAGACCCGGACGGTACCAATATCAATGCAAACTGCGGTTCCACACATATGAATGAGCTGCGGGCACGCGTGGTATCTGAAAAAGCGGATATTGGAATTGCTTTTGACGGGGATGCGGACCGTATGCTGGCAGTGGATGAAAACGGCAAGCTTGTGGACGGCGATGAGATTATGGCAATCTGCGGAAATTACATGAAGAGCCGTGGAAAGCTTGCGGAAAATACCATTGTTGTTACAGTTATGACAAATCTCGGATTTTCCCTGATGGGGGAGCGGGAAGGTATCCATATCGAAAAAACAAAGGTCGGGGACCGCTATGTGCTGGAGAATATGCGGGAAAACGGATATAATCTTGGAGGAGAACAGTCCGGGCACGTTATTTTTCTGGATGACAACACCACGGGGGACGGACTTTTAACGGCGCTGCATCTTCTGCAGGTTATGACAGACACCAAAAAGAAACTTTCAGAGCTTGCTTCCGTCATGGAGGTTCTGCCGCAGGCGCTTGTCAATGCGAAGGTTCCGGACCACAAGAAGGAAAGCTATATGGAATATGCCGAGATTGCAGAGGCAATCGAGGAGCTGGAGAAGAAGTTTGCGGGAGAAGGCAGGGTATTAATCCGTCCGTCCGGTACAGAACCGCTTGTGCGTGTGATGATTGAGGGGAAGGACCAGAAGGTAATTGATACAGAAGCAAAAAAACTTGCGGAATTAATTCGGCGGGTAATGTTATAGGGGGATATTTTATGGTTACGCATACAATTAAGATTATGAATCCGACGGGACTGCATCTGCGTCCTGCGGGGAATCTGTGCAAGGAGGCAATGAAATACAAAAGCAAGATTACGTTTGATTACAGCGGGAATATTGCAAACGCCAAAAGTGTGCTGAGTGTTCTGGGCGCCTGCATCAAGTCAGGCGATGAAATTACTCTGATGTGTGACGGGGAAGATGAAAATGAGGCATTGTCTGCGCTTGTTTCATACATAGAGAGCGGATTGGGCGAATAAAGAATATAATTCACACAAAAGAGGAAAATAGATACTATGAAGGAAAAATACAAGCATTTATTGAACTTTACTGCAAATGTAATTACGCTGCTGGTGGAAGGGCTGATGTTTGGATGGGTATGGTACATCTGTTATGTGCCGATGCTTGATAAGGCAAATGCCCTGTTCCGCCGCGGAAACTGGGCAGTCATCGGACTGTATGTGCTGTTCGTGTTCTTCTTTACCAGGGTATTCGGCGGATACCGGATCGGCTATATGCGGATGTCGGACATTATTCTGTCACAGATTCTTGCCGTGCTGCTTTCATTTGTAGTCGGCTATCTGGAAATCTGTCTGGTCGCAAATGATTACCTGCCGCCAAGACCCCTCATTCTGATGACGGCTGCGGAAATTGCCTTCATTGTGCCGTGGGTCATCCTGGTAAGAAAGGGTTACCAGCGGCTTTATCCGCCAAGGCAGATGCTCGTGATTTACGGAAACTATTCACCCGATGATTTAATTGAAAAGATTAATACACGCAAAGACAAGTACAATATCTGTGCATCCGAGAGCTACCGGGTGGGGTATCAGGTACTGTATCCGCTGATTAAAAAATACAATGCGGTAGTACTCTGCGACCTTCCGGCAGAGGCACGAAACCAGATTATGAAATACTGCTACCAGGAATCCGTGCGTACTTATGTGACACCGAAGATTTCTGATATCATGTTCCGCGGGGCAGACGATATCCATCTGTTTGACACGCCGCTTCTGCTGTCCAGAAACCAGGGACTCAGTATTGTGGATCTGTTTGTCAAACGGTGTATGGATATTGTTTTTTCTTCACTTGGAATTCTCATTGCCTCTCCGTTTATGATACTGATTGCGCTTGCCATAAAATTATATGACAGGGGACCGGTTTTTTACAGGCAGGAACGTATCACAAAGGATGCAAAGCCGTTTATGATTTATAAGTTCAGGAGCATGACGGTGCATTCCGAGGATGCCGGGGCGAGGCTTGCCGCCAAAGGGGATGCGCGTGTAACGCCTGTAGGGCGGGTAATCCGTGCGATTCATTTTGACGAGCTGCCGCAGCTTTTTAATATCTTAAAGGGCGATATGTCCATTGTGGGACCAAGACCGGAGCGTCAGATGATCGCGGATGAGTATGCAGAGGCAATTCCGGAGTTTGTATTAAGGCTTAAGGTAAAAGCAGGACTGACCGGATATGCACAGGTATACGGCAAGTATAACACGACTCCGTATGACAAATTAAAACTTGACTTAACTTATATCGAGAATTACTCGGCGTGGCTTGACATAAAAATTCTTCTTTTGACATTTAAAATACTTTTTGTCCGTGAAAATACCGAAGGGGTGGAGGAAAGCCAGACGACTGCCATAAAAAGGAGACCACATGAGTGAGATCAAAATCAGTATTATCATGCCGGTGTACAATGTAGAGGAATATGTTGGAAAGGCGATTGAGAGCATTCTTGCGCAGACATTCACAGAATATGAGTTTCTGATAGTGGATGACGGTACGAAGGACAAAAGCGGTGAAATCTGTGATTCCTATGCAAAAAAAGACCGGAGGATAACAGTCATCCACAAAGAAAACGGCGGTGCGCCGAGCGCCAGAAATACGGCAATAGACATAGCAAAGGGCAAATATGTCTATTTTCTGGATTCCGACGACTGGGCGGAGGAAACCATGCTTGCCGACATGTATGAGCTGGCGGAACGAAACAGCGCCCATCTTGTGGTTTGCGGCTATTATATTGACACCTATTACGGCAGTAAGCATATATCCGAGAAAATCTGCGTGGACAACTGTCTGTATACAGACGCGGAAAAATTTCGGGAGCAGTCCTACCGCTATTTTGACCGAAACATGCTCTATACCCCGTGGAATAAGCTTTATTTCATGGAGATTATACAAAAATACCACCTGCGTTTTCCGGACACGCTGTGGGATGACTTTCCGTTTAACTTAAGTTATCTGCGTCATGTGGAACGCGTGGCGGTGTCCGACAGGGCATATTACCATTTTATCCGTGCAAGGGCGGATTCCGAGACAAGCGCATACACTGCTGCCATGTATGAAAAGCGCGAGGAGGAGCATGGCTGGATGCAGGAGCTGTACAGGGAATGGGGCATAGACAGTGAAGAAACGCAGGAAATGGTTGAAAGACGCTATATCGAGCGGCTCGTTGGCTGTATTGCCAATGTGACAAGCAGTAAATGCACGCTCTCCGGGAAGGAGCGGCGCGTAGAGATTAAAAAAATGCTTCATAATCCGCGTGTGGATGCCGCGCTTGCGCTGGCAAAACCGAGGTCTTCCTATATGAAGCTTATGCTGGTTCCCATACGGATGAAAAATACCTGGCTGACCTGGCTGGAATCAGCAGTGATTACCTTTGTCAAGGAAAAAAACACAAAACTGTTTGCGAAGCTTAAGGCAGGACGGTAGGATGGCGGGATTACAGACAAATGAGATTTTAAAGGAGCGCCTTTCCCGGAAACAGGGAATGCATATGCTCACGCGGGAAGAAACAGAAAAAATCAAACAAATCGTTCTGGAAACAACGGCTGACATTGTACGGCTGTGCAAAGAGCTGGAAGTTCCTTATATGCTTGGCGGCGGCTCCGCGCTTGGGGCTGTACGCCACCAGGGATTTATTCCCTGGGACGACGATATTGATTTGAACATACCAAGAGACTGTATTGACAGGCTGCTTGATGGAATAGAAGACAGATACCCTGGGAAATATTATGTGGAAGCGCCGCTTCGTACACCGGGGTATCTTAGTTCGTTTATACAGGTACACCGGAGGGGAACCGTGTTTCAGGAGTATCTGGTACAGAAGAAGGAAGAATGCGGCATCAAGGTGGATATCTTTGTCATGGAAAACACATATGACAATGCGCTGCTGTGTGTATGGCACGGACTGCGTGTGGAAGCGGGACTGTTTTTTTTATCCTGCTACCGGATGTTTGCATGGAGAAAAGAATTGAAACAGCTTGCAAAGGGGGATAAAAAAGCGTCCCTTGTGATGTTTGTGAAACGGGTGTTAGGCGCGCCGTTTGCGCTTGCGCCAGAGCGGTTTTACCGGCGGGTGCAGCTTTGCATGAGAAGCTGTAAAAACTTTCATTCCCGCTATATCACCATTCCGTCGGGAAGGAAACACTTTTTTGGCGAACTTTACGAACGCGCTCTGTTTGTTCAGACAGAAGGGATGCCGTTTGAGGGGCATGAGTTTGCCGTGACAAAGGAATATGACAGTTACCTGAAAAATCTCTACGGGGATTACATGACGCTGCCGCCGGAGGAAAAACGCGAGCATCATGTGATTTACGACCTGCGTTTTCCGGGGGAAGAACCGGAGGAGAAACTTCTTACAAAACGGGAGGTGCAGTCTCTTCTGCTTACCATGCTGGACGCGTTTGCAGATTACTGCAAAAAGCATGAGCTGCGCTATTACCTGGTCGGGGGGACGCTGCTTGGGGCAGTGCGCCACAAAGGATTTATCCCCTGGGACGATGATATTGATGTGGGAATGCCAAGGCCTGATTATGAGAGGTTTTTAGAGCTTGTCAAGAAAGAGCCGGTTGCGCCGGAACTTGCGGTGATATCCGGGGAGGAAGGTACGCTGTCCAACCCGTACTGTGATATCATCCATTTAAAAACACGGCTTGACCGCAGTACGTCAGAGTTTATCCGTGAAAAATGCCAGAACCTGCATCTGTTTCTGGACATTTTTCCGCAGGACGGCTGGCCGGAGGATGAAAAGGACGCCGTGCGGCTGGCGGCGGACATGAAAAAGAAACGGTACCTGGTCCAGTGCGCGCGTTCCAAAATCGGCAAAGGCGTATCCTTAAAGAGGATACTGTTAAAAACGCCTGCGGTGCTTCTGATGCGCCTGATGGGTTATGAACGCACGATTAAAAAAATGACCGCCATCGCAAAATCCCGTGACTATGACAGTTCCCGCTATGTGGGCGCCGTTACCTACGGAATTTACGGGGCAGGGGAGCGCTGCCTGCATGATGAGGCGGTGGATTTTACCACCGTGGAGTTTGAGGGAAAAAGGTACCAGGCTCCCGGCTGCTATGATAAATACCTGAAACAGGTGTTCGGGGATTACATGACGCTGCCGCCGGAGGAACAGCGCACGGACCACAGGATGAAAGTGTGGCTGCATAATTGACGGGATACCGTTATCGTGATAGAATGAGCAAAGCATATGAAACTGGCAAAAAAAGGAAAACAGGTATGAGGTTACCATGAAAAAATATATCGAATCATTTATTAACTACCGTTTCCTGCTCTGGGAGCTGGTAAAAAAAGGTATCAAACTAAAATACAGACGTTCTTATCTGGGCATCATCTGGTCGCTCCTTGAGCCGCTCTTAAATATGATTGTTCTTACCATTGTCTTTGGAACGATTCTGGGGAACCATGAAAAGACCTTCCCGGTTTATATCTTATGCGGGCGGCTTTTATATTCCTTTTTTTCGACGTCCACAAAGGCAGCCCTTACTTCCATCCGGAAAAATTCCGCCATGATAAAAAAGGTCTATGTGCCGAAATATCTTTACACACTGTCTGCGGTGCTGTATAACTATATCATTTTCCTGATTTCACTGATTGTGCTGGTCGGTGTGGCGCTGGTGCTGGGACTGAGACCGACGGTTTACATTTTCCAGGCAGTGCTTGCGCTGATACTGATTCTGATGCTTTCCACCGGGTGCGGGTTTATCCTTGCAACCCTTGGGGTATTTTTCCGTGACATGGAATATCTCTGGTCCGTTGCGCTGACACTGATTATGTACATGTGCGCAATTTTTTACCAGCCAGAGAGGCTTTTGTCCAGCGGTTTTTACTGGATTTTAAAATACAATCCGCTGTACTGCGTGATAGACATTATGCGTTCTGCAGTATTTGGAAACATGATGAACATGCAGTATTTCATCTATGCGCTGTGTTTCAGTGCCGGAACGATAGTCATCGGTCTGATCGGTTTTATTAAAAAACAGGACGAATTTATACTTCAGATTTAACCAGGCAAATTACAGATACAGGGAGTGTTATCTTATGGCAAAAAAGGCAATCGTGCTGTCACATATTGGAATGAAGTTCAACCTGAGCAAGGAAAAGGTGGACAGCCTGAAGGAATACCTGATTAAATTCGTAAGGAAAGAAATCAGGTACAATGAATTCTGGGCGTTAAAAGATATTAACCTTACGATATATGAAGGGGACCGCGTGGGAATCCTGGGATTAAACGGAGCTGGAAAAAGCACCCTGTTAAAGGTCATTGCCGGCGTCTTTAAGCCGACGGAAGGGACCGTGGAAAAGCATGGCAAAATTGCGCCGCTTCTGGAGCTTGGGGCGGGTTTTGACAAACAGTATACCGGCAGTGAAAATATTTATCTGTATGGCGCCATGCTCGGTTATAAAAAGAAGTTTATTGACGAAAAATATAATGAGATCGTGGAATTTTCCGAGCTGGGAGAATTTATTGACGTTCCGGTGAAAAACTATTCCTCCGGCATGCGTTCAAGGCTTGGATTTTCCATTGCAACAGTTGTGGCGCCCAAAATCCTGATTCTGGATGAAGTGCTGTCTGTCGGGGATGCAAAATTCCGCAGGAAGAGCGAAAAAAAGGTGATGGATATGTTTGACTCCGGCGTGACCGTGCTGTTTGTATCCCATTCGCTCGCGCAGGTAAAACGAATCTGCAACAAGGCAATGATTTTAGACCATGGAAAGCTGGTTGCATACGGAGATATTGACGATATTGCCCCTCAGTACGAGAAGCTGATTGAAGGACGGGAAGACGAAAGACCAGGGAAAAAAAGAAGAAAAAAGAAAAAAACAGAAAAAACAGGCAGGGAGAACTGATATGAAATTATCCATTATCTGGAGATTATCGGAAAAAGAAAGTGACAATGAAAAGACACTGGCCAGTATAAAAAGAGAAATTTCCGCACTGAAGGAAAAAGCGCAGGTTCTGGTCTATCCGGCAAAAGACGGTAAGGCGGATTACCAGGGGAAGCTGGGATATGCAGATGTGTTTACAGGTTCTCTGCCGGGTGAAATGGAAATAAAAGTCTATACGGACGCCGCAAAACATGTTACGGGTGATTACGTCACGTACCTTTACGGCGGGGATACCTTTTCCGAGGGTGCGCTGCAGATATTTGAGGAAGAGGTTACGCGCAGACCGGAACAGATTGTCATGTTCCATAAAATCATGCCGGACAGAAGTAACGGAGCCTTTGCCACGGAGTATTCCAGTAAAAAGGTGGCACTGCAGAATCTGTTAAAGAAATTTTACTGCTATCCGTTTTATTTCGGAGGAACCTTTATTAAGGCGGAAAGCTTAAAAACCCATGAGTTTTATGAAGAACTGGGACTGGAGGCAGAGTGCGAATTTTTCCTGAGCCTGTGTTCGGAAACTATGCAGGTGCTGTTTCTGAATGAAGCGGTTTATTACAGCAGCCGTGCCAGGGAGGGGGATCTGACCTTTTATGAGCCGATTTATGATCCCGACTGGTATGACAGGTCATTCCGGAATTTCTGGATTCCGGTACTGGCAATGCAGAAGGAGAAGCTGGGACAGGTGCCGGTATTTATCCAGTACCACCTGATGTTTTCCATCAAGAGCCGCATTATGAGTAACCTGAACAACAGAAACAAGCATGTCATTCCGGCGGGGCAGGAGGAAGAATGCTTAAAGCTGATGGGACAGGCACTGCAGTATATTGATGACGACGTCATGTTTGACTGCCACAAACTGACGGAAACCCAGATGCCGGATTCCATGAAATGGCTGTACGGTGTGTTGAAGTACGGAAAGGATTTTAAGTTTGAGGAGCGGTATCTTTCCGGCGCTTCCTATTATGGTTCGCACAAAACCGTGTTCAACAAAATTGAGAAGCTGAAAACAAATATCCTCTTCATGAACTATGAGAATGATTATCTGCGGATTGACGGGACCGTTCATCCGATTTTATATTCCATGGCTGACAGTGTTTACTTTATGTTTAACGGCAAAAAGTATCCGCTGCAGTACAATGAACGCTACACGATGACAAAGGTTTTCGGCGTCAGCGTATACAGGACAAAGCCGTTTCATGTGGATTTGCCGATGAAGGATATAGGGGACGCCCATCTGTTCTGCTTTGCCAACCTGGGGGATGAGTCCGTCAAAATCCAGTTTACCTTTGAATCCCATTTCAGCCGGATGAGCGGGGCATTTTTGGCAAGCTACTGGTGTTTCGGGCAGGAACAGCTGTATATGGCGGTAAAGTCGGAGGACGGAATGCGTGTCCGTACCATTACGCCAAAGCAGAAGCGGAAACAGGAGCGCGCCCTGTCAAAGGAAATGTTTTTCTCCTTCAGCAGGCGTGCATGGCTGTTTCTTGCCATCCGCAAGGTTTATTTTATGCTGCGTCCCCTGATGAAACGGAAACCGGTGTGGATGTATCTGGATAAAATATACAAGGGCGGTGATTCTTCGGAATATCTGTACCGCTATTCCGTGGCGCAGAAAGATAATATCAAACATTACTACCTGATAGACAAGCATACCACGGATTACAAACGGCTCAAAAAAGACGGATACAAGCCGCTGGTGAGGGGCAGCATCAAACACCGGCTGGTATTTCTGATGGCGGATATGATGGTAATTTCCAATTCCACTGTCTTTGCCTTTAATAATTTCGGTCTGCCGAATTCCAGCTATGTCAGGGATTTAGTGGATTTCCATGTCTGCTGCGTGCAGCACGGCATGTCCGTACAAAAGATAGCGGTGGCGCAGAACCGTCTGCGTGACAATACAAGGCTTTACTTTTGTGCTTCCAGGTATGAGATTGAAAACCTGTCAAAGCCGGTATACGACTATGTGGGCTATGACGCCTTAAAGCTGACCGGGGTTCCGCGGTATGACGGACTGGTAAATGATGATAAAAAACAGATATTAATCAGTCCGACCTGGCGGATGCAGGCGGCTGTGCCGGTGCGCACCAGCGAGGGTGAGCAGCGGGATTACAACCCGGTATTCAGGGAAAGCACATATTTTAAAGTGTTTAATTCCCTGATTAACGACCCGCGCCTGGTGGAGGCAGCCAAAAAATACGGATACCGCATTAAATATGTGCTGCACCCGATTGTCAGCGCGCAGGTGGATGATTTTGACAAAAATGATTATGTGGATGTGATTCCGGCTGTCGGGGACATGAGCTATGAAAAAATGTTCTGCGAGTCCAGCCTGATGGTTACGGATTTTTCCGGTATCCAGTTTGATTTTGCCTATATGAGAAAGCCGCTGGTGTATCTGCACCACAAAGATATTCCGCAGCACTATGAGGAGGGAACGTTTTTCTACGACACAATGGCGTTTGGTGAAATCGCGCATGACAATGACGAGCTGATAGACCTTCTCTGTGAATACATGAAGAACGGCTGTAAGATGAAGCCGGAATATGTAAGGCGTGCGGACGATTTCTTCTATTATGACGACAGAAACAACTGCAAGCGTATTTATAATACGATGATTTCCTACCAGAACCAGAAGATTCTTCATAAGCACGGACCGCAGAAGGTTTATGCGCTAAAACAGGGACAGTCCGCAGCGCTGGATATTTCCGGAAGGAAAGACAGTGTGCAGAAAATATACGCGCTTGCCGAAAGGCATGAAGTAAAAATCGGTAAGAAAACAGTTGCGGACCATTATTATGACGAACCCGTAAGGGATAAGACGGTTGCGCTGGTCGGGCTTGGAAAAGGTGTCCGGGGCAGCATGCAGTATATTTTAAATGAATTAAACGGCAGCGAACGGTTTGAAGGATTTAAAATCTATGTCCGTACCTCGGAGGAGACAGACCCGGTGGTGCAGGCATATATTGCTAACAACCAGTGGACAAGGACGGAGACGGTTCCGGAAAACGGCAGGTATATGAAGCTTCTGGAATCGGTGCGCTATCTGATTACGGAAGTATATTTTCCGGAGTCATGGATAAAAAAGGACGGCCAGGTTTATATCAATATCTGGCACGGAACCCCGCTTAAAAAACTGGGGCTTGCCAAAAATTCCAACAGTATCCACAAGGATGGTACCACACAGCGGAATTTTATAGAAGCGGATTATCTTTTATATCCGAATGAGTATACTAAGAACAATATGCTGGCATCCTATAAAGTGTCAGAGCTTATGGAAGGAAAGGCGTTAAACCTTGGATATCCGCGTACCGGCGGTATGCTGGAAGCGGCACAAAGCGACCAGGGCGAGCTTCTGGCACTGCTTGCCCCGAACGGGGAAAAAATCTACGCCTATATGCCAACCTGGAAGGATTACCTTAAGGTTGAGGAGGTTGTGGAGGAGTCCAGGCAGCTTTTGGATTATCTGGATGAAAACCTGCAGGAGGACCAGATTCTGTATGTGAATCTGCACCATAAGGTGAGTGATTCGCTGGATTACAGTGTTTACCGTAAAATCCGCCAGTTTCCGTCCACGGTTGACAGCTACCAGCTCCTTGCCCTGACGGATGCCCTGATTACGGACTATTCGAGCGTGTTCTTTGATTACCTGGTACTGCGCAGGCAGATTATCCTCTACTGTGCGGATTATGAGATTTACAGGGAAAAGCGCGGAACCTATATGGATTTAATGGAACTTCCGTTTGACAAGGCGCGCACGCCGAAAGAAGTCATGGATGCGTTAAACCGCGGAAAACAGTATGATGATTCCGGCGCATTCGCAACATTCTGTTCCTATGATTCCGTATGGAATGCGAAAAAGCTGTGCAGTCTTTTAACTGGCAGCGAGGAGGAAGCTGATGCGGTTCCGATTCCAAAGAATGGAAGAAAGCAGGTATTAATCTACTCGGATGAATGCGCAGCCACAAGGGAAACAGACCGGCTTAAGGAGCTTGTTAAAATATATGACAAGGCACTACTGCAGCTTTACATCGGATGTGAAATGGGCAGGGTGGATGCGCATAAGGACAGCGCTTATCCGATGCTTTCGGAGGTTCCGGTCATTGGAACAAACCAGAATCCGCATCTGAGCGCTGCCGGAAAAGCAGCCCTTATGATGTATAAAAAACAGATGATTACTTTTGAACAGGCCATGGATGTGTTAAAATATGACTATGCACTTGCTTCCAGAAGAATGTTTGGCAGGGCGGATTTCCATCTGGTTCTGATCTATGATGTTACAGACCCGGAGAGGATTCTTTCGCTGTCACTGATGAAGACGGCAAACAGGCTGCTGTTTGTCAGCGAAAGCATGTCGGAGGCACTGCGGGATAAAAATGAATTTCTGGCAGATGCGCTGCGTTTTGCACTTCCTTATATGCGGGGCGTGTTTGTATCTTCCGAAGAACAGAAAATCACACTGCAGGATATTCTGGGAGAGGACTGCAGAATCCAGGTGGTTTCCAGTGCGGAAGAGTTAAGAAATCTGATCAATATGGTTGTATGCGAATAAGGAGAACGCTATGAAAAAAGTAATTACTTACGGGACTTTTGACCTTCTGCACTACGGGCACATTAACCTGCTGCGAAGGGCAAAAGAACAGGGGGATTATCTGATTGTTGCTTTATCCACGGATGAATTTAACTGGAATGAAAAGCAGAAAAAATGTTATTTTACCTATGAAGAACGGAAACAGATGCTGGAAGCAATCCGCTATGTGGACCTTGTCATTCCGGAGGAAAACTGGGAGCAGAAAAAAGAGGATGTCAGGGAGTTTCGGATTGACACATTTGTAATGGGAAACGACTGGGAAGGCAAATTTGATTTTTTAAAGGAATACTGCGATGTGGTTTACCTGTCCAGGACACCGGAGATTTCAACCACACAGATCAAGGATGACCTTGGAAAATAATAAATAACAGGAGAAGAAAGCAATGAACATTGGAGTAATTTTTGCAGGCGGCGTCGGTACACGCATGAACAGCCGCGTAAAACCAAAACAGTTTATTGATGTGTACGGAAAACCGATTATGATTCATACACTGGAACTGTTTGACAACCATCCTGAGATAGACGCAATAACAGTCGCATGTCTTGCCGACTGGATTTCGTACCTGGAAAATCTTCTGGAGAAGTTTAACATCAAAAAGGTGAAAAAAATAGTTCCGGGAGGTTCCAGCGGACAGGAATCCATTTATAACGGATTAAAGGCGGCGGAAGAAATTGCGCAGGGTGAAAAATCAGTCGTACTGATTCACGACGGGGTACGGCCGCTAATCAATGCCCAGACCATTACCGACAACATCCGCTCCGTAAAAGAGCATGGTTCTTCCATTACCTGCGTAAAAGTAAAGGAAACAGTTCTGGTGGTTGCTAAGGACAGTTCGATTGAGGATGTGCCAAGACGTGCGGATACGAGACTTGCCAGGGCACCGCAGAGCTTTTACCTGGATGAAATTATCGGCGCGCACCGTAAGGCACTGGAGGAGGGCAGGACGGATTTCATTGATTCCTGCTCCATGATGCAGCACTACGGGAAAAAACTTTACCTGATTGAAGGACCGCAGGAAAATATCAAAATAACAACGCCGGACGACTTCTATACCATGCGCGCGCTTCTGGATGCAAGGGAGGAAGCGCAGATTTACGGTTTATAAGGGGAAATTTATGGAAGACAACGTTTTAAAAGAGGATTTTAAAAGCCTGGCAAAGAGAAACATCCCGTTTGAGGAATTAAAGGACAGCACTTTTCTGGTAACAGGTGCAACCGGCCTGATCGGTTCCCTTCTGATTAAGTTTCTTTTGTTTGCCAACGAGGAAATAAACCTGAATGCAAAGATTTATGCCGTCATCCGCAGCGTGGAAAAGGCTGATAAGATATTTGAAGGTGTAAAGACGGATGCGCTGCATTATCTGACAGCAGATCTTGAAAAGGATGAAATAAAAATTGACGGAGCCTGTGACTACATGGTCCATGCGGCGGCAGTCACGGCATCAAAAGTCATGGTGACAGATCCGGTGGGAACCATTTTTACCGCCATTGACGGAACAAAAAAGATTCTGGACCTTGCCGTGGAAAAGAAATCAAAATCAGTGATATACATTTCTTCCATGGAGGTATACGGACAGCCGAAAACCGAAGGAAAGACAAAGGAAGAGGATCTGGGGGATGTGGATATTTCATCTGTCAGAAGCTGTTACCCGGAAGGAAAGCGCATGTGTGAATGCCTGTGCACCGCATATGCCGCGCAGCACGGGGTAAATGCAATAAGTGCAAGGCTGGCACAGACATTCGGTGCAGGAATCCTGCCGACAGAAAGCCGTGTGTTTGCCCAGTTTGCAAGAAGCGCCATGAACAAAACGGATATTGTACTTCATACAACGGGAGAGTCCGAAGGTAATTATGTATATACTGCGGACGCACTGGCTGCACTTTTAATACTGCTTGTGAAAGGTGAGGCAGGAACCGCCTACAATATCGCAAACGAGGAAAGCCATATTACCATCCGCGGCATGGCGGAAATGGTCGCAAAGGAAATTGCAGGTGGCAGCATAAAGACGGTGATTGATATACCAAAAGACAGCGCATCGCTTGGATATGCCCCGCCGGTAAAAATGTGGCTGGACGCGTCCCGAATGTGTGCGCTTGGCTGGGAGCCGGAGGTTAATCTTTCAGACTCTTACCGCAGAATGATTCGCTGGATGAAGGGAGAGTAACAGACAGGCAATGGGAACAAAGGATAAAGCAAATGGCAAATGGAATGTGGCGGCAGCATTTCTGCTGGTTTTCCAGCTTTTTTTCAGTTTTGTTGCCATTGGGGTTGCGGCATCGCTTAACCTGCTTCCGGCAGTGTATCTTGTCATACTGCTGCTTGTGTTTATACTGTTGTGGACACTTGTGTATTTTTTCTTTTTTTCGGGCATTTCGAAGAAAAGGAAAAAAACACTGGACAGTAAAAGCCGGAACATACGCATCTGTATCAAAAGAGGTATCGGTTGTATCATTTCCGTCTGTGTGATGACCGTGTGCTGCATTGGTTCGGTGATGGGCTCCGAGGCGGGGGCGATGCTTAAAAAAATTTCCAACTATGCCAGTGTGACCGATGTTGTATCCGCCTATGTGTTAAAAGAAAATCCTGCCGAAACGCTTCAGGATGCAAAGGACTATACCTTTGCCATTACGGACCAGTACGATTATGAGCGTACGAAAAAAACGTTAAACGAAATAGAAGAAACTGTAGGGACCAAAATCCAGACGAGAAGTTTTGACAATTTTTTTGATATGGCGCATGCCCTGTATGAAAATGAAGTGGATGCCATGATTTTAAACGCTGCTTATGTGGAGCTGATTGAGATGCAGAGGGAGTACGAGACGTTTTCCCAGAAGACGCGGACGCTTTTTGACCATGAGCAGGAAACTGTGCTGGGAACCGAAAGTACCAAAGAGGAGGAGCATAATATTACCACAGACCCGTTTCTTGTTTATATCAGCGGTTCTGACACAAGACAGCTCAGCCTGGCAAGCAGCAGAAGCGACGTCAATATTCTGGTAGTGGTAAATCCAAAAACAAAGCAGGTGCTGTTAATTAACACGCCGAGGGATTACTATGTCCAGACGGCGGCTTCCAGCAGCGGTGCAAAGGACAAGCTGACACACTGCGGAATCTACGGAATTGACTGCTCCATGGATACGCTGGGAATGCTTTATGACGAGCCGGTGGACTGTTATGTACAGATAAATTTCAGCGGGTTCCAGACGCTTGTGGACGCCATCGGGGGAATCACAATTGAATCAGAAAAGTCGTTTTATACCAGCGAGGGAGGCTTTTATATTTCCCAGGGGACAAACCAGTTAAACGGAACCGTGGCGCTGTCCTATGTCAGGGAGCGGAAAGCCTTTGCGGACGGGGACAATGCCAGGGGGCGGCACCAGATGATGGCGATGGAGGCAATGATTAAAAAGCTTTCGTCAGGCACAACCATTTTAAGCAGCTACTCCGGAATCATGGAAAGCATGTCCGGCATGTTTGCCACCAGTATGAGTACGGAGGACATTTCCTCACTCGTAAAGATGCAGCTTTCAGACATGGCGTCATGGAATGTCAAATCCTTTGCAGTGACCGGAACCGGGGGAAAGGCAGCCACATATTCCATGCCGACCAAGCGAAGCTATGTGATGTATCCTGACGAGGAGCAGGTGGCATATGCCAAACAGCTTGTCAATAAAGTCGTGGATGGTGAAATCCTGACGGATGCGGACATGGAAATGCCGCAGTACCAGCCGCAGACACAGACGGGAGGAACCTGGTAATGCAGAAGTCTAAAAGAAACGGAAAGATAGAGTTTCTGAGGTTTGTATTCTGTATGGCGGTACTGCTGTTCCACTGCTGTAAATATGTGCTTGGGGAGCCGTCCTGCGAAAAAGGATACCACCTGGGTCTGTTTCCCCACGGCTCGATGGGGGTGGAGTTTTTCTTTCTTGTATCGGGTGTTCTGATGGCGAAGACAGCATACAAAAAGAATGAATTAAAAGGAAATCTGTCTCATGATGCGGATGGAAAAGCCCTTGCGGCGGACTGCCTGCAGTTTTTAAAGGGGAAGTACCTGAGTATTTTTCCGATGCATGTGCTGGCATTTGTTTTTGCATTTGTTACCTATGCGGCTGCCCGGAAACTGAACTGGCTGGAAACAATTTCCAGTGCGCTGGAAAGCATACCGAATCTGTTTCTGGTACAGATGACAGGAACGGGAATGGTTAATCCGAACCATGTGACCTGGTATCTTTCCTGCATGCTGATTGCGATGGCGGTTCTTTACCCGTTATGCAGAAAATATTATACGATGTTTACACATTATATCGCTCCGTTGGCGGCAGTCTTACTGCTTGGCTACTGTATGAAAACCACGGGAAGGCTTACCGGGGTGTCGCACTGGAGCGGAATCTGTTATAAGTCCGTACTGCGGGCGGTGATTGAAATTGCGCTTGGAGCGGCAGCGTTTGAAATTGCAAGGTATATTTCCGGAAAAAACTATAAAAAGGCGGCGCGTCATCTGTTTGCAGCAGCGGAGTTACTGCTGTTTGTCTGCATTATGGTTTACTGCGTCGGGACATTTCCGCATCAATGGGAACAGCTGGAGCTGGCGGCACTTTTTCTTCTTGTGACACTGGCTTTTTCCGGTGCTTCTTCGGGTGCAGGATTTTTTGACCATGCGGTATTTTTCCATTTGGGGAAACTCAGCCTGCCGCTGTATCTTACACAGGTAGGCGTAATTAATACGGTTACGGGATTATTTGGCGAATGGCCGCACCGCAGGCAGGTTTTTGCGATTGTGGCGGGAACCTTTGCGGCAGCATATCTTCTTTTATGGATGGACAGGGGAGTTCGTTATATTTTTGACAGCAGAAGGAATACGGGACAGAGAGGAACAGAATCATTATGAAAAAACTGACGATTATTGCATACCTGCAGGAGGAATACCAGGCAGACCAGCTGCTGGAAAGCTTAAAAGACCAGCAGATCTATACGGATGCAGATGCTGCGGGACATTTTAAGGAAATTCCGTGGATTCAGCTTATTGTGACGGATTCAGCCGGTGAAAGTTCATATAAAACCGTACTGGAATCCGCACTGCCGGAATGGGCGGAGCTTTTATACCTAGATTGTGCCGGGAAAAATATCGCACAGTGTTACCAGGAGGCGCTGGAGCATGTGAAGGGGGAGTATGCTGCGTTTGTGGATACTGACAGTAAATATTCCCCGAAAGCAGTCTGGGCGCTTTGTGAAGTTCTTGAGGATACCGCCATTTCAGATGAAGACAGACAGTGCGTCTGCATCCGCCCGGTTTATGTAAGGCCGGAGGGCATGGAAATCAATTACGCAGTTTTTCCGGGAGCGAACGGGGTAAGGGATACAGATGTTAGTACGACAAATGTAAATCTTTGTCTGTATTCCTGGTTTATCAGCCGTGCGCTGCTTGAAGAACTGCAGTTTCATGAGGAATTTCCGGTGGAAAGCCGTTCCCTGTTCTGCATGGAGCTTCTGGAACACGTAAAAAAATATTACTGCCGGACGGGACCGTGTATCCGTTATTACCATGCGCTTGAGGATGCAAAAGGACTGTTTGGGCCGCAGCACCAGAAGGACTGGTATACGAAAACCCTGCGGGAATGTTACCTTCCGTTTGTAAAGGAGCGCTTTGCATCGGGACGAATGACCGCTGCAACCGAAGCGGCGGTTTTGTATCTTCTGTATATGCGGTTTGCCTGCAATATGGGTGTTTCCGACAACGAAATTCTGGCGGAAAATGAAATAGACGAAGTATACGAGGCGGCGGAGTATGTATGCCGCTATTTAAGCTACGAAACACTGCTCGGACAGCATAAGGTGAAAAACCAGACGATGGGGGACTGGCTTCTCTGGAGGTTTATGAAACATAAAATAAACTTTATGGAGAGCACATACCGGCTGTTTGCCGTGGACGGAACCGCGATTTTACGTATTACCGACCGGCAGGGGACAAATTCCAGGTATGCATTCTGTAATTTTGCAGAAAGTAAGGCAACGGTATATGCCATTGATTATGAAGACGGAAAGCTCCGCGTGGATCTGGGACTGCCGCTGCTTGCGTCTGTGATAATGGAGGAGTTTGCTCCGGAAATTACGGTTTCAGCCGGAGAGGTGGAAAAAACCAGGATTTACAATGAGCGTCTGTGTTTTGGACGGGTGGTGGGAAGTCCGGTAATCTACCGTGCATATATTCCGTTTCATCCGGAAAAAAAATACCAGCAGTTCCATTTTTCCCTGCTGGTACAGGGAAACCAGCACAGTCTTTCCTGCGTTTTTGCCAACCGTCCGGCGGCGCGCCTGACGGCAAGCATCAGCGAAAATTACTGGAATTTTGCAGGTGACAGGATTTTACAGTACCAGCCTGCAAAACAGAGGTTTATCATAGAAAAATGCACAAAGGCGGAGCTTCTT
The DNA here is from genome assembly GCA_910587655.1 of uncultured Agathobacter sp. Classification (GTDB taxonomy): domain Bacteria; phylum Bacillota; class Clostridia; order Lachnospirales; family Lachnospiraceae; genus Roseburia. Next base: position 87,970 of record CAJUND010000009.1, read on the forward strand.
GCCGTGGAATCGGCGTTCTGCCGTGCGATAAAGCTGGACCGGACGCTTACCGGGCAGGAAAAGCGCGGCCTGATTCAGCTTCGCAGGAATTACTGGAAGGAAAAATGGAAAACTCCGGATAAAAAGCCGGTATGGATTACCTATGACAAGCTGTATAAGGCGGGCGACAACGGAGAATATCTGTTTCATTATGTAAGAAAAAACTGTCCGGATGCCGATATCTATTATTTAATCACGGAAAGCTCGCCGGATTATGAAAGGCTGAAGGAAGACGACCATGTGCTGATCCACGGGTCAGTGGAAGCAAAGCAGAAGGTATTAATGGCGCAGCTGATTCTTGCGACACACACCAATACCATGTCAGGGTGCGGATTTGTTACCAAAGGGGAAAAGCGTTATCTGAAAAATCTGTATAACGCAAGGATTGTCTGTATCCAGCACGGGCTTACCGTACAGGATATTGCAGTATGGCAGAATGTACTCTGCGACAATACCAGACTCTACTGCTGTGCGTCTGAGCGTGAGGTGGAAAATATCAGGCAGCCGGAGTACGGATACACGGATAAGGAAATCCGCTTAACCGGACTGGCAAGATATGACGGACTGGTAAACAGTGACAAACGCCAGATATTAATTACGCCGACATGGCGCAGGAACCTGGTAAATGCAGGTTCGTCCGGAAATGTCAGGGCAAAAAATGATTTCTTTAAGGAAACCGAGTATTTTAAAATTTATAACCGGCTGATTAATGACCCAAAACTGATTGCCTGCGCAGAAAAGAATCATTACCGGATCATCTATCTGGTTCACCCGACCTTAAGTTCACAGACCGGGGATTTTGATACGAACGAATACGTGGATATCGTTGCAGCTGCCGGGGATATGAGCTATGAAAAGGTGCTGACGGAGTCCAGCCTGATGGTTACTGATTATTCAGGCGTGCAGTTTGATTTTGCCTATATGAGAAAACCGGTTCTTTATTACCATCCTGCCGCGCTTCCGCCGCACTATACCGAAAGCAGAGCCTTTACTTACCAGGAGATGGGATTCGGCCCGATGATTGACGAACATGATAAGCTTGTGGAGCAGATTTGCGCCTATATGGAAAAGGACTGCCGCATGGATGATTTTTACCGGGCGCGTGCAGATAAATTTTTTGCATATGATGATACAAACAACTGTCAAAGAATTGCAGACGCCGTTATGGAATATTCCTCACAGCTGGCGCAGCAGAAGGAGGAAGCGATGGCTGATTCCTGTCCGTTTGATTTTCTTGATATGAAAAGTGCGGGAATGTTTTACGGTATGTTTCAGGGGGCAGGGGATCAGGCTGTAAAGGCAGGTTCTCTGTTTGCAAAGGCAAAACGTGTAGTTAAGAAAATTATTTCATGAATTAACATTTTTGAAAAGGTGGAGTATGAGTATATTTCATAAAAAACAAAAGCAGAAGGATACGAAGCAGCCGGGACTTCAGTTTCTTGGATATTATGTCAGAAGACGTACAGACAGGGAATGGGAATGGTACTGCACGGACGGCGCCTGGCATCCGGCTGCTGCCGATATGCCGGAAAAAAAGATGTGGCAGACAAAAGAGGAATTTGAAGCACAGGTTTCTGACAGCGGAAAACCGCCTGTTTATGATAAGCAGTGGGCTGACACGGAAGGCAGAGTGTGTTCCCTGGGCTGGCAGATGTTTTCCAATAAGCTGATGGCGCATGCGTTCGGGGGAATGAACGGGAAAACCTACCATAACACGAAAGAAGCGCTTTTACACGGCGTGGAAAACGGTTACCAGTATTTTGAGGCGGATCTTTCTTATACTACTGACGGGCGTCTTGTGCTCTGTCACGGATGGACAGAGGCGAACTGCAGGCATACGGGCCTGGCATGGCAGCCGGATTTTAAGGATATGACCTACCGGCGGATACGTTCGATGAAAGTCCATGGGAATCCGGTTATGGATGCAAGGGAATTTGCAAAATGGATGAAACAGCACAAAGAATATACGTTTGAAATTGATTTCCATAATATTTCCGGCAGGGACGTGAAAAAAAGAATCCAGGCGCTGCTTTCGGATTTCGGCGGGAAAAAGAATCAGGATTTACTGGACAGACTTCTCATCCAGGCATATTCACGCAGGATGTTTGAGGATATGGATGCGGTTTACCACTTTAAGCATTACCAGTATCTGGTAGGGGAAAATATCCATGACCTGGACAATATCATTACTTATGCGCTGGATCACGGAATCTGCGTGCTTGCGCTGAGGATGAACCTGGCAAAACCTGCGCTTGTCAGAAAAATTCGGAATGCAGGATTGTACGTAATGTGTTATACTGTAAACAAGGATCTGGCGGCGGCACAGAAACTGCTGGATTCCGGTGTGAATACCCTGTGTACGGATTTTATCACAGAGGAAATGCTTTTAAATAACAAAGAGCGGATGGGGAAACATCCGTTTTATGTCTACTACAACAGCGGTGCAAAAGACGCCAAAAGCCATTATGCCCCGGAAGACGGGAGCGCGGTGGAGCGTGTGGGCAGCGGGAACTGGGAATACAAGGACCAGACGGTCTGGGAAAACGACGGGAAACGTTCGCTTCAGAAATGCAGGTACACACTGGAAGGAAAAACCTTTGCCGGATGGAAGCTGCGTGTCAGGGTGGACGGAAAGCAGCTGTGGTACTGCACGGACCATATGTATCACGGCAGCGGGGACCTGAAACCGGGAAAAGGGACAGAGCCATACCTGTTCCGGGACGGGGAAGTGATACCGGAGTGGACACTGGAACACGGAATGAAGCTTATCATGGTGGCAGTCTGGGAATAACAAACGAGGAAAGGGGACTGAAAAAATGATTTTGGGAAACATCCGCAGAAGGATTCTGGCTGCAGTACTGCTGTTTGCGGCACTGGCTGCGGTGCATACCTGCGGAACCGTTCAGGCGGCAGGGGATTATACGGTTTCTGGAACAACCCTGGTGTTAAATCCGTCTGTTCCGGTGGAAACCGGTTTTAAAAGGGCGGTGCAGTATATTGCAGACCATAAAAAGGACGGTGTGACATATACCATAAAGCTTCCGGCAGGAGAGTATTACCAGGGCAGTGAAATCATTCTTTCCCCCGGAGTAAAGGTGGATTTAACCGGTGTTACTTTAAATTACACAAAAAAAACCGGAAACATGATACTTCTAAGCCATGCGGATGAATCAGGAAAAAATACTGTGCAGTACGGCGAAAAGGGCGGAATCAGCATTACCGGCGGAACATTTCATGGAAATGACGCAAATTCCTCATCGCTGGTCAGGATGGCACACGGAACGGATATCACATTTGACGGCTGTATGTTTTCGGGCGGAGGATGCGCCCACCAGATGGAAGTTGCAGCAATTAACGGATTTACTGTAAAAAACTGTACATTCCGTGATATGAAGGGAAACGGCACGGATGAAAAGCAGGAGGCACTGCAGCTGGACATCCCATGTTCCTCGTATATTTTTTCCGGCGTTGAACTGGACGGTACTCCCATGAAAAATGTCACTGTCTCCGGATGTACGTTCCAAAACGTACCGCGCGGGATGGGCTCCCACAGCATGCTGGTCGGGGCATATCATGAAAATATTAAAATCCTTGAAAATACATTTGAGGATGTTGACGGGGAATGTATTGTCGCCTTAAATTACAGGAACTGTACGATAAAGGCAAACAAAATCAAAAACTGCGGGGCGGGAATTCTGTTCCAGAATTTTAAGCCCGGAGCAAGGGCAGTTTATACGACGGTAAACGACGGAAAAACAGAAATAAAAGGTAAGATTAACAACAATGTTAAAACAACCATTTCCGGTAACGACATTACGCTGTCAGCGAAAAAGCATGCCGACGAGCGTGTCGGAATCAAGATATACGGCTTTCATCTGAAAAAAGATACAAGGGCAACAGGGAAAGGTTCTTCGGACATGATTCCCAAAGGAAATTATGCGGTAAAAAACATCACTGTTTCCGGTAACCGGATAGAAACCTGCGGGCATGGTATTCATCTGATGGATGCAGCCGATGCAGTTGTAAAAGGCAATATAATAGAAAATACAAAGCAGGGTTCAAAAAAAGACGGTATATTTGCCGAGTTTGCCTGTAAAAATCTTACCATTCAGAAAAACACTGTCAAAAAGGCATCCCGATACGGGATATTCCTGCAGCATGAGACGACAGCTAAGACAATATCGGATAATAAAATCCTTGGTTCCTGCGGGAAATACGGAATCGGGTTATATGATAACAGCAGTGTTATCCGGGGAATAACCGGAAATACCATAGAAAAGAGCAAATCCAACGCCATATTCCTGAACCATGGATGCAGTGCAGAAAGCATAAATAAAAATACGGTAAAGAAGAGCAAAGGCTCTGGGATTGGCTTATATGACAAATGCACGGTAAGCGGCGGAATTACAGGCAATAAAATAGACGGGTGTAAATCCCACGGGATTTCCATTTCATTAAAATGCTATACAAAGAAAATCAGTGGAAATACCATCCGGAATGTTTCAGCATATCCGGTTGTAATCAATACATCCTCCAAAAAGGAAATAACAGTCAGCGGTAATAAAATTACAGCAGAAAAAGGAAAAGATAAAATTCACATAATTAACGGGGTGGTAAAGAAATGAAATATTTAAGAAAGATGATATTAAGGTTTTTTTTACTTACGTTTTTGCTTGCTGCAGGCAGTATCTGCACAGGAACCGGGAAAGAGCAGGTCAGCGCCCAGTCCGGTTACAGTGTGGACGGGGATATCATAACAGTGGATGTGGATTCCGCCCCGTCTGTCTGGGATGCCATTGACGGTGCGCTGGATTATGCGAGGCTGAATTACCAGTCGGGAAGAATTTTTACTGTGAAAGTGCCTGCCGGAAACTTCAGCTTAAAGAGTACCCTTCATATTTTTGGAAATACGACACTTGACCTTACAGGGGTGACTTTAACCTATACCAAAGACACCGGAAATATGATTATGCTCGGCAGACCGGAAACCAACAAAAATATTGCAGTCATGGGCGGTTACGGGTCTATTGCGAACATAACGGTGAAAGGCGGGACATGGATTGGAAACAATTCCAATACTTCTTCCCTGGTGCGGATGGCGCATGCACGGAATGTTACCTTTGACGGCTGCATTATCAGCGGCGGGGGATGTGCCCACCAGATGGAGATTGCCGCAATTGACGGGTTTACGATTAAAAACTGCAAGCTGATGGAGATGCCTGGAAACGAATCCACAGGAAAACAGGAGGCGCTCCAGTTTGACATGCCGTGTTCCACATATGTGTTCAGCGGAATCGTACTGGACGGGACGCCGATGAAAAACGTGCTTGTAACGGGATGCACCTTTGAAAATGTACCAAGGGGGCTTGGCACACACAATATGCTGATCGGCCGTTACCATTCAGATATCAAAATTACGGACAATATATTCCGGAATGTGGACGGGGAGTGTATTGTGGCATTAAATTACCGGAACTGTGACATTAAGGATAATATGATTGTCAACTGCGGGGCAGGAATTGTATTTGAATACTTTAAGCCGCCGGTAAACGATAATACGGCGATTAAGGCGGTATACACGACAATTTTTGACGGTACGCAGGAAATTAATCCCCAGAAACTGCCGGATGCAAATACCTATATTTCCAATAATATTATTGCGCTGAGCGAAGACCGGTACGCAGACGAATATACAGGAATCCGGGTGTACGGATATGACCTTGAACAGGACAAACAGGCAACTGGAAACGGTTCCTCCGATATGATTCCGGCTGACAATTACTACATCAGCAACGTAAAGGTGATCGGAAACACGATTAAAACCTGCGGATATGGCATCCATATGTCAAATGTAAGAAACAGCGCTGTTTCCGGAAATAAAATAACCAATACCTACACGGATTCCTGGGAAGACGGTATTACAGTTGATGCGTCAAGCCAGAATATCATGATTCAGAAAAATGAAATCAAAAATGCAACCAGACACGGTATCTTTGTTGAGGATTTTTCTTCTGTGAAGACAATTTCCGGTAATAAAATTACCGGCGGCGATTTTTACGGAATTAATATCTATGATAACAGCAAGGTAACGGGCTATATAGAAAAGAACACCATTAAGGGCAGTGCGGATAACGGCATTCATTTAAGCGGTTACTGTTCTGCAAAAGGAATCCGGAACAATACCATAAGTAACAGCGGCTGGCATGGAATCAATCTGTATGATAACAGCACCGTAAGCGGAAGCATTACCGGAAACAAGGTTTCCAAATGTATCCAGAACGGAATTTTTATCAATCATGAATCCGCAGCAAATTCTGTTACCAAAAATACACTGACGGAAAATAAAAAATATGCTATTGCATTGTATGACGGAAGCTCTGTGACCGGAAATATTTCTTCCAACAAAATTTCCAAAAACCAGATGCACGCCATCCAGCTGAGTGAAAACTGTTCGGCAGACGGAATCAAATACAACACCATTTCCAATACGAAGGGAAAAGGAATCCTGATCAGGGATGGTTCCACAGTTGAAAGCATGATTGGCTATAATAAGATTACTACGGCAACGCAGGAGGGAATTTATATTTACTCCACAAAGAATGCACTGGCAATCAAGGGAAACACGATTAAAAAGTGCAGCCGGACGCCGATTGCCATCAATACTTCCTCAAAGAAAAAGATTACTGTTACCAAAAATTCCATAACAGTAAAGAAAGGGAAGGATAAGCTGCTTGTTGTCAAAGGGAAAGTAAAGAGCGATATTAAAAAGCCGAAGGACAAGGACAAGAAGGACAAAAAAGATAAAAAATAAGCAGTAAATGTCTGGAATAAACTGGTTTTTTCAAAAAAGGATTGAGAAAACCTGGTTCAGGAAGTATAATAAGGTATTACAGCAGTTACAGAGTATTACTTAAAAATGAATGGGAGGCATTACCAGTGAAAAAAATGAGCTTATTAAAAAAACTGACGGCGGCAGCGCTGACAGCAGGCATGATTGTCACAGGAAGCGGAGTCTGTGCACCTGAACCCGCATGGGCGGCAAACATTGTTTCTGAATCCGTGGATTCGGACGGTTCCATTTATGCGCAGGATTCGGACGGTTTTGTTTACTATGTTCCCAAAGGGGCAACCAAAAAGAGCGGATGCACCATCGGACTGTACGGGGGTACAAAAACGGATATTACTTTTCCGAAGAAATATGCATCTGCTAAAAACGGAACCTATACGGTTACGGATATCGGAGGAAATGTAAGCCTGCTTACACAGCTGAAAAGCGTAACGATACCATCCGGTTATAAAACAATCCAGAAGGAAGCATTTGCAAACCAGCCCCAGCTTTACAGGGTGGTGATTCCGGCAAGCGTGACAAAAATTGACAGACTTGCATTTGCAGGCTGCAACATGAGCAGGCTAACCATCGTGGCGCCATACGGTTCCGCAGCAGAAAAATTTGCAGCTGCAAACAATATCAATTACTCAAACAGCAAGTCCTTACAGATTCAGACAGGCGACCTTACCATGTATGCAGGAGAAAGCAGACAAACAGCTGTTTTAAATGCTTCCAGCGCACCGGTATGGAAAAGTTCCAGCCCGTCTGTTGCAACGGTTGATGAAACAGGGCGGATCAAGGCGCTTAAGGCAGGTAAAACCCAGATTACTGCTACCATCGGCTCCAAAAAATACAACTATACATTTAAGGTTGTAAAACGTACACAGGAAAATGTATTAAAGGTGGTCTGGAAAAATTACGTAACTGCGGACATGACCGATTATGAAAAGGCAGTTGCCGCAAACCAGTGGATGAAGGATAATGTGAATCCGTCCGGGACATCCGTTTCTGTGAAAAAGGCATTTGAGGGCGGAAAGGTCAACTATAAGGGTTACACAGGGGCATACCACAAAATCCTCACCCATTACGGAATAAAGGTTAAGGAAAAGAACGGCAAGTCGCATCTTGAAAATTACGTGACCATTGCAGGAAAATCCTATATGGCTTCCTCCATTGCTTCAAGCAAGGCGGATAAAAACTTTACGACGACAGGCTGCGGAAATGTTACCTTAAATAAAAATACCCTGACGCTTTCCGTGGGAAAGACCGGAACTTTCAAGGCGTCCGGCAAAACAAAGGGAATTACCTGGAGCAGCAGCAACAAAAAAGTTGCAACAGTAAACAAGAACGGAAAGGTTACGGCAAAGGGTGCCGGCACAGCTTCCATTAAAATGAAAGTTAATGGAAAGACATACAGCTGTACGGTACGTGTGAATAAATAGACAGCCCGGACAAGGAGGATATGTTATGAAAAAAGAATTAAATACCAGAAGGAACCTGCTGGTAAAAGCAGTGACAGTGTTCGTACTGTTTGCAATGGCGGTGACGGCGGTTATGCCGGTACCTGCCGTAAAAGCGGTAACGAAGCAGACCATGTATGTGGGGGAGAAGTTTGAATATGTCATTTATGGCGCAACGGTTACAGGTGTGTCCTCTTCCAGCAAAAAAGTGGTAAAAACTGCAAAGGCAAAAGGCAAAAACAATGCCTGCACCCTGGAGGCAAAAAAGACCGGCAGCGCAACCGTTACAATTAAATATAAGGACTATTCCAGAAAAACCCATACTAAAAAGCTGAAGATAACTGTAAAGAAACTGGATCTTACAGGAACTGTCAAGCCGCTGGATTCCGGATATGTTCTGCTGGAAGTAAAGAATAATACCAAGCAGACCTTTGACAGGGCTGAAGTACGTTATACGCTCAAAAATGCTTCCGGACAAGTTATCAAGGAGGATGTTGAGAGGGTAAATTATGTTATGGCGGGAAAGACTGCATATGACAGCATTTACGTTGGAAGGGACCAGAATATTGATTTTTCCCAGTGTGAGGCAAAGGTGACCGCCGCTGACCGCGATCCGGGATATACATACAAAAATGTGGCGAAGAAAAATCTGACCGTTACAAAGATGGATGAGGCGGACGATGGTACAAACATTACCTTCAAGCTTAGGATTAAGAATAAGCTGAACCAGAATGTACAGGTGGTAAATTACCTGATTTCCTATGATTCAGAGGGAAACATTATTGATATGACAAGAAGGACTGCTTATGTGAATAAGAAAGCGACTGAGACAACATCAGCATATACTGTTTCCAAAGGCTCCTACAGCCATCCGACATTCGACCATTACGAACTTGTAACGCAGGCGTATACAATGGAAAGAAAAAAATAATGAAAAAAAGCGGCAGAATCCCCATGGTTTTGCCGCTTTTTATATTTTATGGGAAAATTTTCAGAAAAAAGCTAAACAATAACCGGAAAAGTCCGATAAATATATTGAAACAATAAAAGAGTAATGCAGGGGACAAAGCATTACAACCGCCAATCACGGAAGGGAGGCGTGTTACCGCAGCAAAGTTCGAGCAGAGATATCAGGTAATTATTCCGATAGGTCCGGTAACGACTGTTTCATATTTCACACCGCGGAACAGGGATGACCAGCAGGCGAATGAAAAAAAGGGTTCCTTTGACGGGATTCTGAAAAAACAGATGCGGATGCTGGAGCTTGAGGAGGATCAGACGTTTCAGGCATACTGCTAGCAGGAAACTCCTGCAAAGTATTACAGTAAGGAGATAAAAATGGCAGAATGGAACAACATGTGAAGGCGCTGTGTCGATACAGAATTGTACGATGCGGCGTTTTTACGTGTCTTTTTTCTGCGGCTTTGCGAATGGCGCGGGCTGAACTGTTACAACTTCCGGCAGATTTTTTCAGTAAAAACTTTTCAAACGATACGGATTGTGCTAGAATGGAAAAGCATGGAATTATATAAGAAATACAGGAGGTACGGGAGGCTATGGATTATAAACAGGAATACGAAAAATGGTGCAGCGATGCATATTTTGATGAAGATACGAAAGCAGAGCTTAAAGCGCTGGCGGGGGATGAGAAAGAAATCGAGGACCGTTTCTACCGGACCCTGGAGTTTGGTACAGCCGGACTCCGCGGAATCATCGGGGCAGGAACGAACCGGATGAATATATATACGGTCAGGCAGGCGACGCAGGGGCTTGCCAATTATATTCTGAAACAGGACGGGAAGGAGCGCGGCGTGGCGATTGCACACGATTCACGCCTGATGGCGGATGAATTTACGGATGCAGCGGCGCTCACACTTGCGGCAAACGGCATAAAAACCTATGTCTTTTCCGGACTCCGCCCGGTACCGGAGCTTTCCTTTGCAGTAAGGAAGCTTGGCTGTATTGCAGGAATTGTCATTACGGCAAGCCATAACCCAAGGGAATACAACGGATACAAGGTATACTGGGAGGACGGCGCGCAGGTGACGCCTCCGCATGATACCGGCATTATGGCAGAGGTCCAGAAAGTAACAGACTTTTCCATGGTAAAGACAATGGATAAGGATGCTGCCGTGGCGGCAGGACTGTACAATATTATCGGGGAGGAGCTGGACGAGGAATACTTTACGACACTGCGTTCCCTTTCCATCCATCCGGAAATCATAAAGCAGATGGCTAAGGACATTAAGATTGTTTATACGCCTCTTCACGGTACGGGTCTTGAGCCGGTTAAGAGGGTGCTTAAGGATCTGGGATTTGAGAATGTATACATTGAGCCGCAGCAGGCTGTTCCGGACGGACATTTCCCTACGGCGCCGTATCCGAACCCGGAAAATCCGGATGCATGGGAGCTTGCGCTGAAACTTGCAAAAGAAAAGGATGCAGACCTTGTGCTTGCCACGGACCCGGATGCAGACCGTCTCGGCGTATACTGCAAAGATACAAAGACCGGGGAGTATGTGACGTTTACCGGAAACATGTCCGCCATGCTGATTGCTGAGTATATTCTCGGCCAGAAGCGTGAAAATCATACAATGCCGGAAAATCCCGTACTTGTGGAATCCATTGTATCCACGGATATGGCTAAGGCAATTGCAGCTGCATACGGCGTGGAGCTGGTGGAAGTGCTGACCGGATTTAAGTATATCGGCGAGCAGATGCTGAAATACGAAAAATCAGGTGAAAAGAACTATGTATTTGGTTTTGAGGAAAGCTACGGATGCCTGCCCGGTACATATGCAAGGGACAAGGACGCCCCGGCAGCGGTATGCATGCTCTGTGAGGTTGCCGCTTTTTACAAGTCGCAGGGAAAGACTCTGTGGGACGGCATGATTGAAATGTATGAGAAATACGGCTACTACAGGGAAGGGATTGCGACCATGACGCTTAAGGGAATTGACGGGGCGGCCCAGATTAAGGAGATTATGGGCAGGGCAAGAAATCACACACCGGAAAAGCTTGGTACATTTGAAGTTCTTGCAGTCCGTGATTACAAAGCGGATACCAGAAAGGACTTAAAGACCGGGGAGGCTGCTCCTACCGGGCTTCCGTCCTCTGATGTGCTGTATTATGAGCTTTCAGACAATGCATGGTGCTGTGTGCGTCCGTCCGGAACGGAACCTAAGATTAAGTTCTATGTGGGTGTGAAGGGAACTTCACTTGCCGGGGCGGACCAGACGCTTGAGGAATTAAAGGCAGAAGTGCTTAAGGCTTTTGAATAAGCGGTATGATGCGATGATGAAAATATATATTTGTCCACAGTGCGGCTGGATACGGATGGTATCCAGGCGTAAGGACGTGGAATGTCATCAGTGCGGAGACGGACAGATGCGCCTGACCAATCTTGATTTAGAAAAATTTACGGATATGTCAGAGGAAGAACGGACAAGCTATGCACAGGCATGGCTGTATATACATAACAGGCAAAAGGAATAAAATTATGGCAAATAATAAAAAAAGAAAAAAGAAAAAAAAGAAGAGCAGGAAGCTGCTGTTATTTGCGTTTGAGGTTCTGTTTCTTGGTGTGCTGCTTGTGGCCGCGTACGGATTCCAGATGTTAAACCGGATTAATCATGATGAAATGGATGTTTCAGAAGCCGGAATCAACAAAGATCTGGACGAGAATACGAAAGAATCGCTGGAAGGGTATACCAATATCGCAATTTTTGGTCTGGATAACAGATCCCAGGGCAGCTACAACAGCGGAAACTCCGATGTTGTCATGATTGCAAGCATCAACAACAAAACCAAGGATGTAAAGCTGATATCCGTATACCGCGATACCTATCTGACGGTTGGAAATGGCAGTTACTCCAAATGCAACAGCGCCTATGCACGCGGCGGGGCAACCCAGGCGGTCCAGATGCTTAACTCCAACCTGGATCTTGACATTAAGGAATATGTCAGCGTTGACTGGGCAGCCGTGGTAGAGGTGATTGACGACCTCGGCGGGCTTGATCTTGAGATTACCCAGGGGGAAATGCTCCAGATTAACAAATACAAAAAGGATGTGGATAAGGTAACCGGTAAAATCACACCGGATGTAACCACATACGGCAAAGTGCATCTGGACGGAACACAGGCGACCACATATGCCAGAATCCGTAAGCTTGCCGGAGATGATTACAAGCGTGCCTCCCGTCAGAGAATCGTGCTCCAGGCAATGCTGGAAAAGGCGAAAAAGGCGGGTATCGGGACACTGACACAGATTTGTAATTCTGTAGTTGACCATATTCAGACGAGCATGTCCACCAGCCGGATACTTTCACTGGCAAAGGACGTCATGAAGTACAATGTAAAAAGCACCACGGGATTCCCGTTTGACCTGACGACCAAAAATCTTACCAGCGGGGATACGGTAGTCCCGATTGACCTGGCGAACAACGTGAAGCAGCTGCATAAATATATGTTTGACGACAGTAACTATGTATGTTCGCAGACGGTAAAGACCATCAGCGATACCATTATGACAAAGACCGGTGTAACCGCGGACGCTGTAAAAGTGGATACCTCGGAATATAACGAAACGGTGGGAGCGGATGGAACAGACCAGCTGAAAAAAAGCACCGAATAAAATAAAAAGGCATAGAATGTCAGTAGACCAGTCATATTTTTGATTGGTCTACTGCTGTATGTAGCAGCGCCCCTGCAGGGGGCACATATAAAAGGAGACTGTAATTTTGAAGGACACATTAAAGAAGCGGATTCAGGATACAGACCAGAAATATCTTTCCCGGTTTCTGGAAGGGGAGGTTCCCGGCAGAATTGAAAAACAGCTGGAGGAGATGGACTGGTCATGCCTGGGACTGATCCATGAAAAGAAAAGGGAACGCGGACACTTTGAACCGTTAAAAGCGATGGAGCTTTCGGAAATCACGCCGCGCAGGGAAGAGTTTCGGGCAAAAGGCATGGAAATTATAAAGCAGGGAAAAGTCGGGGCTGTCCTGCTTGCCGGAGGGCAGGGGACCAGGCTGGGCTTTGACCGGGCAAAAGGAATGTTTAATATCGGCGTGCACAAAAACCTCTATATTTTTGAGCAGCTCATAGAAAATCTCAGACAGGCAGCCGGAGAGAGTATTCCTTTGTATATCATGACAAGTGAGAAGAATGACAAAGAAACACGGGAATTTTTTAAAGAGCATGATTATTTCGGATATAACAGTGATTTCATCCGGTTTTTCGTGCAGGAGATGGTTCCGGCGGTGGATTTTGACGGAAATATCCTGCTGGAATCGGAAGATTCCCTTGCGATGTCGCCAAATGGCAATGGAGGCTGGTTCAAGTCCATGTTAAAAGCCGGATTAAAACAGGACCTGGAAGAAAAGGGCGTGGAATGGCTGAATGTATTTGCCGTGGATAATGTACTGCAGCGCATTGCAGACCCGGTGTTTGTGGGAGCAACCGTTTTATCCGGCTGTGTCTGCGGCGCCAAAGTAGTGAAAAAGGCGGACCCGTATGAGCGTGTGGGCGCCATGTGTCTGGAAAACGGCAGGCCGTCCATAGTGGAATATTATGACCTGACCCCGGAAATGGCGGAGGCTGTGGATGAAAGCGGGACACTGCTGTACGGCTTCGGCGTGATATTAAATTACCTGTTTTCCGTGGAAGAACTGATGGAAATTGTAAAATCAAGTCTTCCGCTCCATGTTGTGGAAAAGAAGGTGCCGTACCGGGATGAAGCGGGAGTTCTGCAAAAACCGGCAGAGCCAAACGCGTTTAAGTTTGAAACGCTGATACTGGATATGGTTTATATGATGAAGAACTGCCTGCCGTTTGAGGTCTGCCGTGAACGGGAATTTGCCCCGGTGAAAAATGCGGTGGGAACGGATTCCGTGGAATCGGCAAGGGAACTTTTAAAGAAGAACGGCATTGCGATATAGAAAGAGAGAGGAAACTGATATGTGTGGAATAGTTGGTTATGTTGGAAAAGAACAGGCGGCCCCGATTCTTCTGGACGGTCTGTCAAAACTGGAATACCGCGGATATGATTCTGCCGGGATGGCTGTCTATGACGGAGAAAAGATTGTGATCAGCAAGTCAACCGGAAGGCTTAAGGTATTAAGCGAGCTGACGCATGACGGGGAAAATATGCCGGGACACATCGGAATCGGGCATACGCGCTGGGCAACCCATGGGGAGCCGACGGAAGCGAATGCACATCCGCATTTTAACGAAACACAGACAATTGCCGTTGTGCACAACGGAATTATTGAAAACTACCTGAAACTGAAAAAGGTACTGACAGACAGGGGGTATGTGTTCCGTTCGGAAACAGACACGGAGGTAGTGGTACATCTTCTGGATTATTACTACAGGAAATACGATCAGGATCCGCTTACCGCAGTTGTTAAAGTCATTCAGCGTGTGGAGGGCTCCTATGCGCTCGGTATTATCTTTTCGGATTTCCCGGATGTCGTGTACAGCGTCAGAAAAGACAGTCCGCTGATTGTCGGAAAGGCAAAGGAAGGAAACCTGATTGCTTCTGATGTTCCGGCAGTATTAAAGTATACCCGTGACGTTTACTTTATCGAAAATGAAGAGATTGCACGCCTGACAGAGGACAGCATTGACTTTTTCAATGTGGACGGGGAGCCGATTGAAAAACAGTCCAGACATATCGAATGGGATATCAACGCGGCAGAAAAAGGCGGCTATGAGCATTTCATGCTTAAGGAAATCTATGAGCAGCCGAAAGCAGTCAGGGATACCATCCGTCCGCGTATCAAGGATGATAAAATTGTGATTGAAGAGCTTGGGATGACGGATGAGGAAATCCGGGCAGTGACAAAGATTTATATTGTGGCATGCGGTTCCGCCTATCATGCAGGCGTGACCGGCAAATATATTTACGAGGGACTTGCAAGGATTCCGGTGGAAGTGGACCTTGCATCTGAATTCCGTTACCGTAACCCGATTTTAGAGGAAGGCGCGCTTGTCATTGTGATCAGCCAGTCCGGTGAAACCGCGGATTCCCTTGCCGCACTGCGCCTTGCAAAGGAATACGGGGTAAAGACGCTGGGAATTGTAAACGTTGTGGGAAGTTCCATAGCGCGGGAAGCAGATAAAGTCATGTATACTCAGGCGGGACCGGAGATTGCGGTTGCAACCACCAAGGCATACAGCTGCCAGCTTGTCGCACAGTACCTGCTTGCAATAAAATTTGCCGAGGCAAGAGGGCAGATTGACGGGGAGACGCTGACGGAATACCTGCACGAAATGGAAATGCTTCCGAACCAGATAGAAATACTGCTTGGCAACAAAGAAAAAATCCAGAAGTTTGCCAACCGTTATGTTGCAGCGCGTGATGTATTCTTTATCGGGCGCGGGGTGGATTATGCGATTTCGCTGGAAGGCTCGTTAAAGCTGAAAGAAATTTCCTATATTCATTCCGAGGCATATGCGGCGGGAGAGTTAAAGCACGGCACGATTTCCCTGATTGAGGAAGGGACGCTGGTGGCGGCTGTTGTGACGCAGGAAGAGCTTTACAAAAAAATTATCAGCAATATCGTGGAGGTTAAGACAAGGGGGGCCTACGTGCTTGCCGTGACAAATGACGATAACTTCGAAATAGAAAAGACCGCTGACCGCGTGATTTACATTCCGAAGACAAATAAATATTTTACCAATTCGCTTGCGATTATTCCCCTGCAGCTGTTTGGTTATTATGTATCTGTGGGGAAAGGCCTGGACGTGGATAAGCCGAGGAATCTTGCAAAGTCTGTGACGGTGGAGTAAGGAGCAAACCGCATGAAAGTCCGCTTCGCGGAGCGATTTGCGTAGGTGATATCCCTAAAACAGGATATCACCTATCACAAATTTTACAATTTTTTATCACAATTTGAACACAGATTGCGGGTAGAATACTCCTAGAACACAAGAAAGGGGACTATCTTAAATGGATAACAATTATTTTAATGATAATACGAACCAGGAAAACCAGAATAACCAGAACGGCTGGAACAGCCAGTATTCTGCCGGCAGCCAGAACGGATATGCAGGAAACGGCATGCAGCAGAACCCGTACCAGCAGTACAGTAACCAGTCTGCATACCAGACTTACACGCAGCCGTCCGGCGGGAAGGTGAAAAAACCGAAGAAAAAGTCCGGTTTTGGCATGACGCTTGCAAAAGCCGCAGCGGTTGCAGCTGTGTTCGGGCTGGTGGCAGGCGGAATTTTTACCGGTATCAGCTATGCCGGTACAAAAGCGCTTGGCATTACGAGTGAAAGCGGAAAGGAAGCCGGTACAAAGGGCAGCACAAATTCCTCATCATCCGTGCAGCAGACAAATACAGGCAGTGCAAAGGATCTTTCCGATGTGTCCGCGATTGCAAAGGCTGCAATGCCGAGCATTGTGGCAATTACCAATACAGGCACCGTTTCCTACCAGACATTCTGGGGAACAACGGAGCGCGAAAGCGAAAGCTGCGGCTCCGGTATTATTATCCGCCAGGATAACGATTATCTGTATATTGTAACGAACAACCATGTGGTTGCAGATGCAGACACCCTTACGGTCCAGTTTTCGGATAACGAGACAGTAAGCTGTGAGGTCAAGGGAACTGACAAAGCGGATGACCTTGCGGTTGTAAGGGTTGCGCTGGACAGCATTAAAGCGGAAACCTTGAATTCCATACGGGTAGCCACGATTGCGGATTCCGAAGGGCTTGAGGTCGGCCAGGGAGTGATTGCCATCGGTAATGCCTTAGGATACGGGCAGTCCGTGACAAACGGCATTGTCAGCGCGCTGGGACGTACCATAACGGTTCAGGATACGCAGTCCGGGCAGACGATTATCAATAACAACATGATTCAGACAAATGCAGCCATCAATCCGGGAAACAGCGGCGGTGCGCTTCTGAATGCAAACGGGGAGGTCAT
Source organism: uncultured Agathobacter sp. (assembly GCA_910587655.1). Classification (GTDB taxonomy): domain Bacteria; phylum Bacillota; class Clostridia; order Lachnospirales; family Lachnospiraceae; genus Roseburia. Next base: position 105,235 of record CAJUND010000009.1, read on the forward strand.
CGGCATCAATTCCGTGAAGTATGCGGATACCAATGTGGAAGGCTTTGGTTATGCAATCCCGATTTCTGATGCAATGCCGATTGTGGAGCAGTTGATTACACGGGAAAAGGTGGATGAATCCCAGAGTGCATACCTTGGTGTCCAGGGAAATGATATTTCTGCAGATGTTGCAGAAGCTTACAATATGCCGGAGGGCATCTGTATCGTTGAAGTAATTGAAGGCTCAGCCGCAGACAAGGCAGGACTCCGCCAGGGGGATGTGATTACTGAATTTGACGGCCAGAGGGTCGGAACCATGAGGGAGCTGAAAGAGCTGATGACCTATTATAAGGCAGGGCAGAAAGTAAACATCAAATTCAGCCGCCTGAATAACGGTTATGAGGAACAGACTGTTGAAGTAAAGCTTGGTTCACAGACCGGCGTAAATTAGAAAACAGTCAAAATAGACAAAATGAATAAAATGCGATATAATAGATTGTCCATAGGACAATCTATTTTTCGCAGGAGTCAGAAATGAAGAAAGCAGAGAAGCTGCTGGTGCAGTTTGGCAAGTTCGGCATCGTTGGGACACTATGTTTTTGTATTGATTACGGACTGATGGTACTGCTGACAGAATTTGGTATTGTAGGCTATTTTGGGGCAAGTGCATGGTCCTTTACCGTTTCTGTTATCGTGAATTATATACTCAGTATGAGGTTTGTTTTCCAGGGCAGGGATAATATAGGCAAGATGCAGGAAATGATTATTTTTGTTGCGCTCAGCCTGGTGGGACTTGCCTTTAACCAGATGATTATGTGGATAGCGGTAGAGTTTTTCAGGATATTTTATGCAGTGGCAAAAATACTTTCAGCCCTGCTTGTTACCGTATATAATTTTATATCACGGAAAATGTTTTTAGAGGCCTGAGGCTGATGTCTGAACGAGGAGGGAATATAATATGAAAAAAAAGAAGATTGTGATTGCACTGGGGCATGAAGCGCTCGGAAGCACGCTGCCGCAGCAGCAGAAGGCGGCAGTACGGACCGCAAAGGCGGTGGCTGATTTTATCCGGGAAGATTACCAGGTGGTGATTACCCACAGTAACGGACCGCAGGTGGGGATGATTCATACGGCAATGAACGAATTCTGTCGTCTGTATCCGGAGTATACGGCGACGCCGACCTCTGTGTGTTCCGCAATGAGCCAGGGATATATCGGCTATGATTTACAGAATGCCATCCGGACCGAGCTGTTAAACAGGGGGATTTACAAGACGGTATCAACGGTTCTGACGCAGGTGGTTGTCGATCCGTATGATGAGGCGTTTTATGAGCCGTCCAAGCTGATTGGGCGCGTGATGAATCAGGAAGAGGCTGAGGAAGAGGAGAGAAAGGGCAACCATGTGAAACGTGTGGAAAATGGTTTCCGCAGGCTGGTTGCAGCGCCAAAGCCGGTGGATATTGTGGAAATTGACGCCATCCGTACCCTTTCCGATGCGGACCAGGTGGTTATTGCCTGCGGCGGCGGCGGAATCCCGGTGCTTGCGCAGAACCATAAGCTGCAGGGAGCCAGCGCCGTGATTGAAAAGGACCTGGCGGCTGGAAAGCTCGCGGAGCTTCTGGATGCAGACATGCTGGTAATCCTTACCAGTGTGGACAAAGTCTGCCTGAATTTCGGAAAAGAGGATGAAATAAAACTGGATACGCTTTCCCTTTCCGATGCGAAAAAGTATCTGGAAGCGGGAGAATTTGAAGCGGGAACCATGGCTCCGAAGATTGAGGCGGCAATTGATTTTATCGGCGAATCCGCCATCCGTTCCGCTTTAATTACGAAGCTGAACAAAGAGGCAGGCGAGCTTACCGGAGGAATGGGGACACTCATTAAAAAATAAAAGGGCTTAGGAGAGGTATTATGGCGGAAAAAAAGCTGCGCAGGCGTTCGGAGATTCCCGGAGAATATAAATGGAAGCTGACGGATCTGTTTGCTTCCGATGAACAGTGGGAGGAGGAAGTACAAAAGGTCCGCAGACTGGCAAAAGAGCTGTCAGCATTGAAAGGCACACTGAAAGAGAGTGCGGCTGTCCTGCTTGCATTTTTTAAAAAGCAGGATGAGCTTTCCTTTCATCTGTCAAGGGTGTATGTCTATGCAAATGAAAGCTGGCACCAGGACATGGCGGATGCGAAGTACCAGGGATATGCAGCAAAGGCGGATTCTGTCAGGGTGGAGGCTGCTTCTGCCGCAAGCTTTGCAGAGCCGGAAATCCTTGCAATTCCCAGAGAGAGGCTGGACTCCTTTTTTGGGGAGGAACCGGAGCTTTCCCATTACCGCAGGGCGGTGGATGTGATTTTACGGGAACGTGAACACACGCTTTCACCTGCGGAGGAAGCCATTCTGGCGGAAGCCAAAGAACTGGCGGCAGGTCCGGAACATATTTTTTCCATGTTTAATAACGCGGACCTTAAATTTCCTGCCGTCACGGATGCAGAAGGAAACCAGGTTACGGTTACGCACGGGAATTTTATCCGTTTTATGCATGACAGTGACAGACAGCTGCGAAGGAAGGTTTTTGAAGCGGTTTACCATACCTATGAGCGTTTTGGGAATACGGTTGCCGCAACCTTTGTCAGTAATTTAAAGCAGGAACACTTTTATGCGAAGCTGCGGAAATATCCGAGCGTGCGCGCCATGCATTTAAGCGCCGGAAATATTCCGGAGAGCGTATATGACAGTCTGGTTACGGCGGTACATAACCATCTTCCGGCGCTGCACCGTTATATGTCGCTCAGGAAAAAAATTCTTGGTGTGGACGAGCTTCATATGTATGACCTCTACGTGCCACTTGTGGAGGATTCCGACAGTGTTATCCCGTATGAAAAGGCTAAGGAAACTGTTGCGCATGCGCTTGCCCCGATGGGGGAGGAGTATGTCAGTATCTTAAAAGAAGGATTTGAAAACGGATGGATTGACGTCTGTGAAAATGAAAACAAGAGAAGCGGGGCTTATTCATGGGCGGCATACGGGACGCATCCGTACGTGCTGTTAAACCAGCAGGATGACCTGGAAAGTATGTTTACGCTTGCACATGAGATGGGACACGCCATCCACAGCTATTATTCAAACAAAAACCAGAGCGTAACCTATGCGGATTATCTGATTTTTGTGGCGGAGGTGGCGTCTACCTGCAATGAATCGCTGCTTGGACATTATCTGCTGGAAAAGGAAACGGATGAAACCAGACGCAGGTTTTTACTGAACCATTCTCTGGAAGCGTTTCGTACCACGCTGTTCCGTCAGACGATGTTTGCTGAATTTGAAATGATTGTGCATGGCAGGGTGGCGGAGTCCGGGACGCTTACCATGCAGGAACTCAACAGGATTTACCATGACCTGAACGTTTTGTATTACGGACCGGACGTGGTGGTGGATGAAGAAATTGATTCGGAATGGATGCGGATTCCGCATTTTTACAATGCGTTCTATGTTTACCAGTATGCGACCGGATATTCTGCAGCAGTGGCATTTTCCAAAAAGATTTTAGAGGAGGGCGCGCCTGCGGTGAAACGATACATGAATAACTTCCTGTGCGGGGGCTGTTCAAAGGACCCGATTGAGCTTCTTGCGGCAGCCGGTGTGGATATGGGAACGCAAAAGCCGGTGGAAGATGCGCTTCTTGTGTTTGAACATTACCTGGAGCAGTTTGGCGGGTAAATATGCAGATATTTCGTCAGGATGACAGGAGAAAAAGGAGATAATATGGAAAAAATAAAAAGTTTTACGATTAACCATGATATACTTGTTCCGGGATTTTATATTTCCAGGGAGGACGGGGATGTGATTACCTACGACTTAAGAACCAAGAAACCGAATGCAGGCGATTATATGGACAATGCCAGCATGCATTCCCTGGAGCATATGATTGCGACTTTAATCCGCAATTCCGATATGGGAAATGATGTGGTATATTTCGGTCCGATGGGATGCCAGACCGGGTTTTACCTTCTGGTGCGTGACAGCCACAGTCCGAAAGAGGTTTTTGAGGAAACCAAAAAGGTATTAAAGCAGACCATGGAGCATGACGGTCCGGTATTCGGTGCGTCTGCGGCTGAGTGCGGGCATTATGAAAACCTGTCCCTGGCAGCAGCGCAGAAGGAAGCCGGAAGATACCTGGCAGTGCTTGAGGAACAGACAAACATGGAATTTACTTATCCGGAATAAGTTTACGGAGCAGGTTGCGCAGGCAATACCCCCATCGGGGTATTACAATATAAGAAAGGATTGAGTTATGAAAATTGGAGTAATCGGGGCAATGCAGATGGAAGTGGACACATTAAGGGAGTCCATGGATAATGTAAGAACAGAGGAATACAGCGGGGTAACCTATGTCAGCGGGACAATCGGCGGAAAAGATGTGGTTGCGGCAGTGTGCGGAATCGGCAAGGTGTTTGCGGCAATCTGTGCCGAAGCGATGATTCTGAAATTTCATGTGGACTGCGTGGTAAATATCGGGGTGGCGGGAACGCTCTGTAAGGATCTTCATGTGATGGATGTGGCAGTTGCCGACCAGGTGGTGCAGCACGATATGAATACTTCCGCGCTGGGGGATCCGATTGGACTGTTATCCGGACTGAACCAGGTGTTCCTGCCGGCGGATGAAAAAATGCGTAAGCTTTTATGCCGCTGTCTGCAGGAAAAGGCAATTCCATACAAGGTGGGAACCATTGCGACCGGAGATCTCTTTTTACATAAGGAGACTCAGAAAACACTGCTGCATTCCCGTTTTGGAGCAATTGCAGGAGAGATGGAGGGCGGAAGCATCGGCCATGTCTGTTTTGTAAACAAAGTGCCGTTTGCAATCCTGCGTTCCATTTCCGACGGGGAAGGCGGCGCCATGGATTATGAGACGTTTGCGGAAAAAGCAGCGCTGCAGTCCATTCTGGTGGTCGTGGACTTTATTAACAGGGCGGATGAGCTGGAAGGGTAGACGGTATGCCTGTGATAAGACTATATAAAATAGTGGAGGAAAAAAGATTAAGCGAAGCCGAGCTGAAAACAGCCGTTGCGCAGGAGAAAAACAGAAAATTACAGACAGAGGATATTGTTCCGCAGATCAAGGTAAAATACCGGCATGCCAGAGATGTAAAATATTTTGATGAAATACTGGAAGAATGGAATGAATTCGGCAGCAGACCATAGTTTATGCAGACAGTCAGCAAAACTTTTTTTACTTGCAAATGAGAGAAAGACAGACTCCGTTAAATTCGCAGACAGGCTGTTTCACTCGGAAATTGCACCGGTTTTTTACAATAAGGACCTGCCGACAAACTGGCTGGGCGAAACATATGTGATGTCCGTGCTGGAGGATGAACTGCATTTTGAAAAAGGCGTAACCTTTTCGGATGATGTCATGTATTGGGCGGGGTATCTGTACCGTGCATGGAGCCTGCTGTATGACGATACACCGGAGGAAATGATTACGCAGGCGCCGCTGTCCCTTTTAAACAGGATGTTTCAGGGACTCCATGTGATGTCTTATGAAATGGCGATTGAGGATTTAAAAAAACTTTACCTGGAAAACCATAAGATGCAGCAGGGGTTCTAATTCCTGGCAGTGGCACATACAATAGAATAAGAGTTCCGTCTGGCGGGTGAAATATGCGGATATTTCAATTAAACAAATACAAAAAAGAGGCACGGAAAAATCTGGAAAACGGATTTTTCTTAGTGGCTCTTTTTGCGTGCCTGATTTTTATTGCCTATGAAAGCACAAGCGCAGTCGTTACAAGTGCAACGGTCGGGGACAGGGAACTGCCGATTTACTGTGTGGATACTACGGAAAAGAGGATTGCATTAAGTTTTGATGCCGCATGGGGAGCAGAGGATTTTCCGAAAATCATGGATATTCTCGACAAACATAAGGTGAAGGTGACTTTTTTCATGACAGGCGGCTGGGTGGATGATAACCCGGACTGTGTCAAGGAGCTGGTAAAACGAGGGCATGACCTGGGAAACCACAGCCAGCATCACTATGACATGACGACGATTTCCCAGAGCGAACAGGAAAAAGAACTGATGGATGTACATAATAAGGTGAAAGAACTGACCGGGTACGAGATGTTTCTGTTCCGTCCGCCGTATGGCGCGTATGACAATGCAGTAATAAAAACCGCATACGGGTTAAAATACTATCCAATCCAGTGGTCCGTGGACAGTCTGGACTGGAAGGACTACGGCGTGGATTCCATTATCAGCACGGTGTGCAACCACAAGGCGCTGGGACCGGGAGCAATCATTCTCTGCCATAACGGCGCCAAATACACAGCGGAGGCACTGGATTCCATGCTGACAAATCTGGAAGGGCAGGGATATACCATCGGACCGGTATCTGAGCTGATTATGAAGGAAAATTATCACATGGATGTGGCGGGAAAGCAGATTGCGGATGAGAAAAAGCAGTAAATATTGCGCATAATCATAAAATATACTCTTTATAACTGTGCGTATAATCACAGAATACGCGTTTTTTAAACTTGCGCATAATCAAATAATAATGTACAATAAAAGTGCGCATAATCAAAATAGTGGATTTTTAGGCGCAGGGCAGGAAAAGAGGAGATACCGGAATGGTTTTGAAAAGAAAAATATACGATAAGCTTCTGGACTGGAAGAAAACCAGCCAGGGGAAGAAAGCAGTGCTAATTGAAGGTGCCAGACGAATCGGGAAATCAACTGTATGTGAGGAGTTTGGCAAAAATGAATATAAAAGTTATATAGTGATTGATTTTGCCAGGGAATCCGATGAGCTGAAAGGCTATTTCAGGCAGTATTTGAATGATTTGGATACCTTGTTTATGCTCATTTCCACTTACTATGGAACGAAACTGTATGAGAGGGATTCCCTTCTGATTTTTGATGAAATACAGATGTTTCCTACGGCAAGGGCCGCAATTAAATATCTGGTTGCAGACGGCAGGTATGATTATCTGGAAACGGGTTCCCTGATTTCTATCAGGGAAAATGTGGCGGATATTGTGATTCCGTCGGAAGAGCGGCATTTAAAGATGAATCCGCTGGACTTTGAGGAATTCGCATGGGCTTTAGGTGAGGAACCGCTGATAAATTATATCAGGGGGTGTTTTGAAAAAAAGAAACCGCTGGAGCGAATGCTGCATAATAATGCCATGATGCTGTTCAAACAGTATATGCTGGTCGGCGGAATGCCGAAATGTGTTGTCCTTTTTCTGGAAAGCCATAAGGATTTCGAGCAGGCGGACATGGAAAAACGGGATATACTGGAATTATACAGAAGTGACATTATGAAAATCGGGGCACAGTACAGAATCAGGGTGCTGGCCGTCTACGACCAGATGCCGGGGCTTTTGTCCCGGCATGAGAAACGGGTGGTTTTTGGACAGATTCAGGAAGGCTCCTACGCCGCACAGTATGAGGATACCTTTTTCTGGCTGGCAGATTCCATGATAGCGAACGAATGCTTTCTCTGCAACGACCCGAATATCGCACTTTCTATTAATGAGACAAGGGCATATGTTAAATGCTATATGGGAGACACGGGGCTTTTGGTCAGCCATGCATTTGATGAAAATGAACTGCTGGAAGGTGAAGTATATAAGCAGATTCTGGCAGGAAAACTGTCTATGAATGAAGGCATGCTTTATGAAAACATGATTGCGCAGATGCTTGTTGCGAACGGTCATAAACTTTATTTTTACACGCATTACAGTGAGGAAAAGCACAGAAATGACATAGAGATTGATTTTCTGCTTTCCAACAACAGTAAAATAAAGTATAAACTGTTTCCGGTAGAAGTGAAGTCCGGGAAAAATTATACAACAGCCTCTCTTCTGCGGTTCCGGGAAAAATATAAAACAAGAATCGGAGAATGTTATATCATTCATCCCCGGAATCTGTCCCTGAAGGATGACATACTCTGCATTCCTCCTTATATGACAATCTGTCTGTGAAATTTTCCGGCATTTCAACGCCGGAGTAACACCAGGTTTCCGGTCCTTACGGTCCGGGAACCTGCTTTCTTTTTATTCCATGAATTCCTTAGTTTCCCACTTTGTCAAAAAGTTACAAAAAGCAAATCAAAAGATTGGAACTAGTGTCAATTGCATTTGGCGTCACGGCATGGTATATTTACGTCATGAAGGACAAACGGTTGCGCAAAGCGCAGAAAGGTATGTAAAACCAGTCAGATTCTGTATAGGCTGGTGTTTGGGAAAGGAGAGGTGGCTATAATGAAACAAAGAAAAAAACTGGTAAGCTGGATACTGGCGTGCGCCGTAGTTTTTACGCAGATTTTCTGCATAGGGGGGTGCTGCAGGACGGTAAAATCACAGCGGAGGCGGCGCAGAGTACGGAAATTCCGGTTGCGAACGGGGATTTTTCTGAAGATCTCTGGGGTAGCAGTGCAGGCTGGTCAACAGATTCCACTGTGTGGGGAAATGGTCAGACGACGCTGAGTACCAAAGAAAGCGGACATGACGGAGAACTTAATTTTTATGCATCGGCAGCAGATGCAGTATTTGATCTGAGGCAGCAGGTAGCCCTTGATGCAGGTACATACAAGCTTAGCATGGATGTAAAAGACGGAGCAGATGCTGGAATTTCTTTTATATTTGGAGAGCAGACCAGCAGTGCAGACACCATAGCTTCCATAGACAAAACGGTTCCATATCAGTGTGAATTTACGCTTGCGGAAGATGGGACAGTTGATGTCGGGATGAAAATTGAGATAACAAATGCCGGAGGCTGGGGACTGATTGACAATTTTGTTCTGGAAAAAGCAGAACAGCAGGGAACAGAAGAAGGCTGTAAAGTCACCATTACCCCGAGTGCGCCTTCTGTTGAAACCGGAAACCAGATAACACTGACTGCAAAGGTAATAAACAACGGAACAGAAATTGCGGATCTTGAAGCAGCCGGAATGCATCTGTACTGGTGGGACAACACAAATAACAGTGACAGCTGGTTTGGTGATGGTTATGATAAGACAAACGGTTATTCACTTACATTAAACATTCTGCCGCAGACTGCCGGAACCTTTGAGATTCAGGCAAAGCTGCAGGACAGTACATGGCAGGATCTGGCAGTACAGACATGCAGCATCACTGTAACGGAACCGGATACCGCCGTTACGGGCGAAATCAATGTTACGAAAGTTAATAACTTGTCAGATGATTTTATTATGGGAATGGATATTTCATCCGTGATATCCCTTTTTGACAGCGGGGTGACATTTAAGGACTGGAACGGAAACACGATAAACAATGTAAACAGCTTCTGTAAGTTTCTTGCATCCAACGGCATCACCCATATCCGTGTTCGTATATGGAACAATCCGTATGATAGTAACGGGAACGGCTATGGCGGCGGAAACAATGACGTGGCAAAGGCAAAACAGATTGCAGATGCATGTGAGGCGGCAGGAATCCACATGCTGGCGGATTTCCACTGTTCCGATTTATGGACAGACCCGGGCAAGCAGAAAGCGCCAAAGGCATGGGCAGCTTACAGCGTGGCACAGAAAGCCGATGCGTTAAAGTCATTTCTTACGGAGTCATTAAATACCATTGACCCGAATAAAAACACCGTGGATATGGTGCAGGTGGGAAATGAAACGACAACAGGGTTTATTGGTGCAAAGACCGTAGCAGATATGTGCACATTGTTTAATGCCGGTTCAGAAGGTGTAAAGGCTTTTAACGGAGATACAAAGGTTGTCATTCACGTAACCAATCCGGAAAAAGGCAATGTAACCAAATGGGCAAAGAATCTGTCTGATAACAGTGTGAATTATGATATTATTGCAACAAGCTACTATCCGTACTGGCACGGGACGCTTGCAAATATAAAGAGTGAATTCCAGACGGTAAGGGATACGTATGGCAAGGACGTCATGGTGGCTGAAACAAGCTATGCATACACCCTTGAGGATTCAGACGGGCACAATAATACAGTCCGTGTGGGAAACAATGATGATTCTGTAAACTGTACAGAGCCTTTCACGGAACAGGGGCAGGCAACGTCCATCCGCAATCTGATAAATGCAGTGAATGAAGCAGGCGGACTTGGCGTGTTCTACTGGGAGCCTGCATGGCTGACCGTCGGGGACACCAGGGGACTTTCCGGTGCGGCATTAGAGCAGCAGATTGCAGCAAATAAACTGAAATGGGAAAAATACGGCAGCGGCTGGGCATCCAGCTATGCAGCTGAATATGACGAAGGTGATGCAGGAAAATGGTTTGGCGGTACCGCCGTGGACAATGAAGCCATGTTTTACCCGGACGGAACACCGACAGCCGGGCTGCGTGTCTGGGAATATGTAAAAACAGGCGCAGTTTCCAACGCCGTAACAGTGGACAATATTTCAAACCCGTCCGATACAATTGAGCAGAATGGAAGCTATACCCTTCCGGATACGGTGTCCGTAGCATACAATACAGGCTCTGTGGAAGAATCTGTCACATGGGCGGCTTCTGCAGCAGAAAAAATTGATACAGCAAAAATCTGTACCTATATTGTAAGCGGTAACGTGAATTTTTCCAAATCTGTAACCGGCGGGAGGTATAAAGGAAAAACCAGCGCACCTGTAACTTATACACTGAATGTAAATCCGAAAAACCTGATACCTGATACAGAGGCGGCAGGTTTTGAAAGTGCAGATGCAGCGGCAAAGTATACGGTTGATGCAGCAGATAATTCATATAATATAGATAATAACGGAAATGCTGTTAAGATTATTGACAATCTTCATTCAACCGATATCCCGTCTGCAGGAACCTACTGCATGCACTGGACGAACTATAAGAATCCTGATGCCGCAGAGGGCTCACTGACTTATAACGATGTGATTTCCCTGCCGGCAGGCAGTTATATATTTGAGGCAAAGGCACAGGGAGCGGAAGGCGAAAGTGTCAGCTTGCAGATACTGGATGCTGACGGCGAGGTACTGCATACAGGTTCCGGTACTGTCATGGAGGGATGGAGCAACTGGAAGACGCCGGCAGTATCATTTACCCTGACAGAAACTACAGACGTAAAGGTGCGCATGGTGATAAGTATGAAGCCAGGCGGCTGGGGTTCTGCAGATGAACTGTTTCTGCATGAGGCAGCAGAAAGCAGCGTGGTATATATTACTGATTCCTCCTCCGGAACTTCCTCCGGTTCGTCTTCCGGCAGCGCAGGAAATACAGGCGAAAGCGGCACGGATACCACAACAATCATAAAGAATCCGGATGGAACAACCATATCCGTTACAAATATTTCCTCCGTAAACAGTGCCGGAAAAAAGACTGACACAACAACAAGTGTTCATTATGACAAGGACGGCACAGTAATCAGCACAGAGGAAGTAACCGTCATTGAAAACCCGGCAAAGAATACCACAGCTGTGGTTACAGTGAAAAAAGACGCAGAGGGCGCCGTGACCGCTGCCGCAGCAGATGTCAAAAAGACCGGAAGCGCAGAGAAACAGGGCACAAAAGTAACAGTATCGGCAGCAGTAACCGCACAGATTAAGGAAGCGGCAGGGACAGACAGAGTTATCATTACAACAACTGTTACAGACAGCAAAGGGAAGGAAAAATATACCGTCTCAGCAAATACGGCTGACCTTGTTACTGGAGAAAAACTGCAGGTTATGGCAGTAGATGAAAAGACAGGCGAATATATCCTTGTCAATGCCAAAACCTATAAGGTCAGCGAAAAAGGAAATGTTACGGTTACCCTTCCTGACGGTAAGAACTATGTGCTTTTAAACGCAAAGGACGCTAAAAAGGCAACTGATAAGATTTTAAAAACCATTAAAGTAAAGAATTCTTCAAAAACAGTTACAGCCGGAAAGAAAACAAGCATCCAGTTAAGCGGTAAGCTGAACATGGAAAATGTAAAAAAGATTACCTATACAACAAGCGACAGCAAAAAGGCAACGGTAAACAGGAACGGAAAAATTACCGCAAAGAAACCGGGAACAGTGACAATAAAGGCAAAGGTAACACTGAACAACGGTAAGACCAAAACAGTTACCATGAAGCTGAAAATCAAACAGCCGGGAAAATAAAAGGCTGACGTTATCTGAACTAAAGCTTGTACCAGCCTTTGTCATGTGCTATACTGGATATATCATAAAAAAATCCGGGAGAAAGAAAAATGGAAGTATTATTTATCATCGGGGCAGTGGCAGGCGTTGCCGTTCTGGGAGCGCTGATTGCAGTCATTGCCGCCGTATCTGGTACATCTGCAGCAGTTGCGGATGAAGAAAGTCTTGAAGAAGATTAATAAACAAAAAAGCAGGGATATGCTCCCTGCTTTTTGTTTGGAGTTTTTACAAAAAATATAAAATAATTGTAAAAAATATGCAGTTTGACTTGTAAATCTTCTCTTGTCACGTATAATAAATCGAAACTGACCGACCAGTCGGTCGATATTCAGGAGGTTAAGCTATGATTTCAAAGTACAGTGTCAGACGGCCGTTTACCGTACTGGTGGGCGTACTGCTGGTAATCGTTTTAGGTGTGGTCTCGCTGACAAAAATGACAACGGATCTTCTGCCGGAAATGAGCATGCAGTATGCGCTGGTAATTACCACGGATATCGGGGCGAGTCCGGAAAAAGTGGAAAGGGATGTGACTGCACCCATAGAGGCTGCAATGGCGACCACGTCAAATATCAAGGAAATCCGTTCCATATCCTATAACAGTTATTCCATTGTTACGCTGGAGTACGAACAGAATGCAAACATGGATTCTGTTGTTATTGAAATCCAGCAGAGTCTGGACCAGATATCGGGGCAGTGGGAGGATACCGTCGGTACGCCGATGATTATGAAAATAAACCCGGATATGCTTCCGATACTTGCGGCAGCAGTTGATGTTGACGGGATGGATGCGTCCGAGATTTCGGACTATGTGGAAAACGACCTGGTTCCGTCCATAGAAAGTATCGAGGGCGTGGCGTCTGTCACAACAACCGGACAGCTGGAGGAAAGCATCCAGGTCACAATGAATGACAGCAAAATAAAGGCACTGAACAAAAAAATCCGAAAGAGCATTGATAAAGAGTTTGATGATGCACAGGCGGAAATAGACGACGGAAAGAACAAGGTGGAGAACGGCCAGTCCTCCCTTGATTCCGGAAAAGACCAGTTAAGCTCTGCGATTAACCAGGCAATGGCAAAGCAGAAGGAACTGGAACAAACAGAAAAGGATTTAAAGAAGCAGTTAAAAGAATTAAAGGAACAGCAGAAGTCCTTAAAGCAGATTCAGAGCGGTATCCAGTCCTTTATGGAGTCCGAAATCTACCAGGGGCTGATTACCATAATCAAGCAGAATCCGCAGGCGGTGGAGATTCCGGAAGTAAAGGCACAGATAGATGCGCTGAATGCGGAAATCAAAACCATGTTTGCCGCGCTTGAACCGCTTGGCATTAAAGTGGAAACCTACGAGGACCTGCCCCAGGCAGCAGCTGAAATCGGAAAGCTTCTGACGCAGGTAAACCAGGGAATTGCGACGATTGAAAGCGCCTTAGAACAGGTGGAGACCGGAAAGGTTTCCCTGTCAAAAGCGCTGGAAACCTTAAACGCAAACGCCGCGCTTGCCGCACTGGAAATGAGCACCGGGTCTGCAGAACTGACAACTGCTGCATCCTCCCTGGAAACCGCGCAGTCCAATCTGGATGATGCAAGAAAAAATGCATATGACTCCGCAGATTTAAATGAAATTTTAAGCGAAGATACGCTCTCAGGCCTGTTTACCGCCCAGAACTTTGACATGCCGGCAGGTTATGCGATGGACGGGGATACCCAGTATCTGGTCCGTGTCGGGGAAGCAGTTAAGAGCATGGAGGAACTAGAGGACCTGGTTCTTCTGGACCTTGGCATGGACGATGTCGGTATCATCCGGCTGTCTGATGTGGCGGATGTTAAAATGACAGATAATTTTGATGAAACCTATGCGGTAATTAATGGTAATCCAGGAATTATGCTGTCCATGGAAAAACAGACCGGCTATTCCACGGGGGAAGTGGCGGACCGGATTCTGGATAAATTTGACAGGCTTTCCGGCGAGGATGAAAACCTCCACCTTTCCGTTCTTATGAACCAGGGAATCTACATAGACATGATTGTGGACAGTGTGTTCGAGAATATGATTGTCGGAGCCATACTTGCCGTAATTATACTGTTTTTATTCCTGAAGGATTTCAAGCCGACAGTTGTTATCGCCTGTTCGATTCCGCTTTCCGTAATTACCGCGGTAGTGCTGATGTACTTTACCGGAATCACGATGAACATGATGTCTCTTTCAGGACTGATGCTTGGAATCGGAATGCTGGTGGATAACTCGATTGTTGTTATAGAAAATATTTACCGTCTGCGCGGGGAAGGGTATTCCATTAAACAGGCGGCGGTACAGGGAGCGGACCAGATGGTAGGGGCGCTTGTGGCGTCCACCCTTACCACCATCAGCGTATATGCGCCGATTATCTTTACAGAGGGAATCACCAGACAGCTGTTTGTGGACCTTGCCCTGACAATTGCATTTACGCTCCTTGCCAGCCTTGTGGTGGCGCTTACATTTGTTCCGGCACTGTCCACGGCAACGCTGCGGCGCACGAAGGAAATCAGGCATCCGCTGTTTGACGCATTTAAGGATTTCTATGCCGGATTTCTCTCCGGATGCCTGCGGTTCAAGCCGGTTGTGTTTATTGTTTCCGTGGTGCTTCTTGCCGGAAGCATGGCACTGTCTTTGTCCAGGGGTATGAACTTCATGGATATGGATATGGAAACAGACCAGCTTTCCGTAACCGTGGCGGCAAAAGAGGGTGAGAAGCTGACCTTTCAGGAATTAAGGGATGCGGCAAATTCCGTTATCAGTAAAATATCGGATATTGAAGGAATTGATACGATAGGCGCGATGGCGGGCGGGAATTCAACCATGAGCCTGATGGGCGGCGGGAATGAAAGCGTGAGCATGTATATCCTGCTGGATGAAGAGTCAGGGGTAAAGGCATCCGAAGTATCTGATGAGATTGTAAAGCGCACGGAACAGATGGAAGAGTGCGAGGTTACGACCAGTGCATCCTCCATGGACATGACTTCCTTTTTCGGAAGCGGGTTATCCATCAATATCCAGGGGAATGACCTGGATAAATTACAGAAACTTGCGGCGGATGTGGCAAAAATCCTGGAAAAGACGGAAGGAACCATTGATGTGGACGATGGTCTGGATGTGGCGACCCCGCAGCTGGAAATAAAGGTGGACAAGGAAAAAGCGGCGGAATACGGCATGACCGTGGCGCAGGTGTACCAGCTTGTGTATGGGAACCTTGCGGACAGCCGCAGCGTAACAACGATTTCCACGGATATCAAGGACTACGCCGTTTATCTTCAGACGGAGGAACAGGAAGACCCGAAAATTGAAGATATCCGGAAGCTGAAATTTACGCATACGGACAAAGAAGGCAAAGAAAAGGAAATTCCTCTGACAAAAATCTGTAAGATGGAGGAAACAACAACCTTAAGCACCATCAGCCGCGACGCGCAGACCAGATATATCACGGTATCCTGCGGGATTGATGAGGACCACAATATCACGCTTGTCAGTGACAGGGTGCAGCAGGAAATAAACAAACTGAAAATTCCGGAAGGCTATAATGTGGAAATGGCGGGCGAGGATGAGACAATCAATGAATCCATGAGCCAGCTGGGACTGATGATGCTTCTGGCGGTCATTTTTATCTACCTGATTATGGTGGTACAGTTCCAGTCGCTTACTTCGCCGTTTATCATTATGTTTTCCATTCCGCTTGCATTTACCGGAGGCTTTATCGCACTGCTTTTCACCGGGCAGGAGCTCAATGTGATTTCCATGCTGGGACTGATTATGCTTTCCGGACTGATTGTAAACAACGGTATTGTACTTATTGATTATATTAACCAGCGGCGAAGGGAAGGCGCTTCCAAGAAAGAGGCAATCATCGAGGCGGGAATCACACGAATCCGTCCGATTCTGATGACGACACTGACGACAGTTCTTGCCATGTTTACCACGGCGCTTGGCACAAGCGAGGGTTCGGTTATGATGCGTCCGATGGCAATCACCATTATCGGCGGACTGTTATACGGAACCGTCCTGACCCTTATCGTTATTCCGTGTATCTATGATGCGTTTAACCGGGAAAAGAGCATGGTGGAGGAGGAACTCTGATGGAAAATATGGATGTGGAAACGCTTCTTCATCCGCCGGAAAAAGTAAAACGGATGTTTGAGGCAGTAAGCAGACTGGTTGTGGAAAAAGCCGATTTAAGCGCCATTACTGTGCAGATGATTACGGAACGCGCCGGTATCGGAAAAGGGACTGCGTACAGTTATTTTTCCTCCAGGGAGGAGTTAATCGTTCTTGCACTGTTTTACGATTACGGAAAACTGTTGCAGGAGCTGGAACTGATTCTGGGACAGACAGAAGGGTTCCGGAATAAAATGTACCGGATTCTGGACTGGCTGTACGAGCACGGGGAATACCACATGACGTTTATCCATATGGTGCAGATGTGCATTGGAAGCCAGAAAAATCTCTGTGACATGCGCACAGGCAGTTATAAATGCCTGTTTGACAGTATGCAGGATTACATGAGGTCAAGGGGCGACGCCATGATGGAGCAGGGATTTTGTGAAGGCCTGTTTACGCAGAAGGATGCCGTCAGGCGCCGTATGGCGTTTGCAACCATGGTTCTGCAGGTGGCAATGACATTCGGGGAGAAAAGTGAAAAGTCCTTTTTCCCGATGCCGTATGAAGAAGTCCGGGAATATGCGTATGAGGGGATGATAAAAATACTTTCATAGTTTCAGGAGCTGCATGTAAAAATAATAAGAAGAAAAAGCATTTAAACGTTCTGTAACAGGACACAGACCGTTTAGGTGCTTTTTTTGTACGTTTTTCAGAAGGAAAAGACATATTTTCCCCATAAGTGGGAAAACTTGTGTTATGAGTAATGAAAAGACAAAAATTTCTACAGATATACAAAAAAATATAGACGCCTACAGAAAACTGTTTGCAGACTGTGCAGACATAAAAATGAAGGAAATGTGGCTTGGCAGCGAGAAAAAGACCCGCTGTTTTCTTGCCTATATTGAGGTGGCGGTCAGCAATATGCTGCTGGAAACGACTGCACTGGGACGCGCCCTGGCATTTCTGGGGCAGACGCCCGGTGCAGACATCAATTCCGTGCTGGATGCAAATGCCATGGGGATTTCCGATGTGACGCCGTTTGAATACGTGGAGGATGCGGCGGCAGGCATGCTGACCGGGGACGCCGTTTTATTTGTGGACGGCTATGGCAGGGCATTAAAAATCGCAGATAAGGGATATCCTGGGGCAACGATAAAGGAACCTGATTCAGAAAAGGTAATCCGCGGTTCCAAGGAAGGATTTACGGATTCCATAAAAATGAATACGGCATTAATCCGTAAGCGTATCCGCTCGACCCGGGTAAAGGTGCAGGAATTAAGACAGGGACTGCGTTCCCATACGGCGGTTGACCTGGTATATATGGATGATCTGATTTATCCGTCGGTTCTGGAGGAAATCAAAAAGCGGGTGGAAGCCTATGAGATTGACGGGGTGATGGACAGCGGAATTATTGAACAGCTGGCGGAAACCAAGTGGTACTCGCCGTTTCCGCAGTTCCAGACAACGCAGAGACCGGACCGCGCAGCAATTGCCGTACTGGAGGGACGGGTAGTGCTGCTTTCCGATAATTCCCCGACGGCGCTGATTCTGCCAACTGATTTTAACTCGTTTTTAAAAACAAGCGATGACTATTATAACCGTTTTGAAGTGGCAACCTTTGCGCGCCTGCTGCGATTTATGGCGTCTTTTCTTGCCATGACATTTCCGGGACTTTACCTTGCAGTTACCAATTTCCATACCCAGATTCTGCCGACGCCGCTTCTGCTTTCTTTCTGGGAAGCGCGCATCGGGGTGCCGTTTCCGGCGGCGCTTGAGGTTCTGCTGATGGAAGTCTCGTTTGAGCTTTTGCGGGAGGCGGGAGTGCGCCTGCCCGGAGCGATGGGAAACACAATCGGAATTGTGGGGGGCCTGATTATCGGACAGGCGGCGGTTGAGGCAAACCTTGTCAGTCCGATTGTGGTAATCGTGGTTGCGTTTACCGCGCTCTGTTCCTTTTCCATTCCGAATGAGGAATTTGCGTTTTCCTTCCGGCTGTTAAAATTTTATATCATTATCATGTCCGCATGGCTGGGATTTTTTGGATTTCTGCTGGGGCTTCTTACCGTCCTGATCCACCTGTCAAGGCTGAAAAGCTTTGGGATACCTTATTTTATGCCGTTTGTAGGGGCTGATTTAAGCGGTTATGAGGATGAGAGGGATTCCATCTGGCGTTCGCCGCTGCGCATGATGAAACGGCGTCCGATTTATGCAAGGCGTAATAAGCGGGTGCGCCTTAGAAAAAGGGAAGGGAAGTAGCCGGTATGTTTTCAAATAATAACAGATTATCCACACGCCAGGTATTCCGCCTGTTTGTGTTTGACTTTGTCGGGGAAAGCACCCTGGTGCTGCCTGCGCAGCTTGCGTCGTCGGCAGGAAACGACGGGGTATTTGCCATCCTGCTCGGAGGTGTGCTGGCAGGCATTTACCTCTGGTATTTAAGCAGGGTGCTCCAGGGCATGAATACGGACCTTCTGGCTTATATGGAGCAGTCGCTTCCGGTCTGGCTGGGAAAAGTGATACTTGTTTTTCTGACGGTTCATTTTATTCTTATGGCAGGATACGGGGCATGGCTGTTTTCCGATGTTATGAAACAGGGACTGATCGGAGGGGAATCGCACACCCTGATTTTAATCCTTGTCCTTCTTGTGGCAGGCTATGCGGTTTCCGGCGGTATTGAAAGCCGGGCAAGGGTATATGAGGTACTGTTTCCTGCATTGTTTGTGCTGCTGCTGGTTATGCTTGTGATTGCTTTTAAGGATGTGGATATGAATTACCTGCAGCCGTTTTTTACAACATCCGTGTTGCAGGTGGCAAAGGGGAGCATGCCGGTGATGTTCTGCCTTTCCCCGGTGTTTCTTGTCCTTTTTTTCCCGTCCTATGTGCAGAAGGACAAATGGGGAAAGCTGGTAAAGGTGACAGCCGCTGCAATCGTGTTTGCCGTTGCTGTAATCGCGGTTTTCTATGCCGTGTTACTCGGAAGTTTCGGGGCGGGGGCTCTTTCTGCCATGCGGTATCCGGCAGTCACCCTGATGAGCAGTATCCATCTGCAGGGAAGTTTTTTAAAACGCCTGGATGCATTTATGATTGGAATCTGGTTTTTCACACTGTTTGCCCTTTTAAACGTATTTTTATTTTACGGGCAGGATGTCATCCGGCACCTGTTTAAAAAGGGGGGAAAAGTAAAACGTCCGAGGCTGTTTTTATCCGCATCGCTGGTTCTGGTATTTCTGGTGGCTGAACTGTTTGCCCGGACAGATTTTACAGGAATGTTTTTAAATTATATCAGCTGTTTTGCAGGTCCGCTTCTTGTTGCGCTTCCTGCGGCAGTTCTTATTTTCGGAAAGGCAGGGAAAAAGGGATGATGAAAAAAATTGCCGTGATGGCGTCTGCTGTTATAGTAAGTGCATGGATTCTTGCTGCATGTACTGCAACAGAGCTGGAGGACCGCTGTTTTCCAATGATGGCGGCGGTGGATTACAGGGACGGGCAGGTGGATTTTGCCTATGGTTTTCCGCAGCTCAGCCAGAAGGATAATACCGACCTGGATGCAGGGACTGTCAATATATCCATGACAGCCGGAGGAAATTTTGCAGAAAGCATCAGGCGTTACAACCAGGAAATGAACAGACTTGCGGACTGCAACCATATGAAAGTGCTGGTATTCGGCACAGCCCTGGCAGGGGAAAGGGACCAGTATGAAAAAATGCTGTCCTACCTGCAGAAAAGCGAGCTGTTTCCGCGCAATACCTATGTCTGCGTAACGGACGACATAGACGCCCTTTTTGAAGCGGAGCAGTCCCTTCCGAATGATCTGGGAAGTTACCTGGAATCGTTTCTGCAGAAGCAGGAAAAGGAGCAGGATGTGAAACTGCTGCATCTTGGAAAGCTTCTGGACGAGCAGTATAACCAAATGGAAAATCTGCAGGCTCCGTATCTTGCCGTTGAAAACGGTACAATTATTTTAAAACCCCGCTACAGCCTGCCGTAAGCCATACGATACTATTTTTATTTTATAGTTCTTGCAATTCTTATCCGGTTCGTTTATACTTATTCTAGGTATACTTTGCTTTCAGAAAGAATATGATAATCTGTATGGCAGGCAACTGGAACAGGCAGAATGTTTTGGAGTTGGAATGAAAAATAAAAATAAGGACAGATATGTTAAATTAATAAGAACAGGTTTCCTTACCGGTATGGCAGTGATGTTTGCCATGGTAGCTGCAGTATTTGCCACAAGGACGATGTCGGAAAAAAAAGACGGCAGCGAATCATTTATACAGACGGATGATGCATGGACGCTGGATGCAGCCGGCAGCATTCCTGCGGATATGAAGAAGCTGGGAGAAAGTTTTTCCGGGGACAGTGATGTGGTGTCCGTTTATTATAGGCTGCCCCGGATGGAGAGGGTGCAGAGTCTGGTCTGGAGGACAAAGGATGTGTCTGTCAGACTGGTTGCGGACGGTGATGTCCTGTATGAAACACAGATGCCGCAGTCCCGGTTTTACAGCAAATCACCGGGAAATCTCTGGAATACCTGTGATATTATGCCGGAGTATTCCGGCAAAGTGCTGGAGATGCAGGTAACATATGCTTACGATACAAGCGCCGTGACAGTTGACCATATTTATATGGGAAAAGAAGCAGACATCATTACCAGTCTGATTACCGGCAAGACAGGCGCGCTTTTAATCAGTATCTTTATGATTCTCGCCGGACTGTTTATGATATTTATGAACTTTATTCCCCGGCTAAATATAAAGAAAGGAAACGGTATTTTTTACCTGGGATTAAACACCCTGTTTTCAGGTATATGGAGTCTTCTGGAGACTAATGTCGTGCAGTTTTTTGTTTCCGATGCGCGTCTTCTGCAGATGGTGGGAAATATCGTTATGATGGTATCCGTTCTGCCGCTGCTTTTGTATCTGGACAGTGAATACCGGATTTTAAAAAACCGTTTTCTGCAGCTGCTCTGCTGTCTGGATATCGTATTTCTTATCGTATGCGGAATTGGCCAGCTTACGGGATTAACAGACCTGCATGATATGCTGCGGATTTCCCTGCCGTTTGTCGGAATTTTTTACATGGTTCTGATGGTGACGGTTGTGAAGCATTTTGTCCAGGCAGTCAGGCGCGGGGAGAAAAACCTGATGGTGTCGCTGCAGATGCTTGGAATTGCCAGTCTGTGGGTGATTACTATTTTTGAAGTGGCACGGTTTGCACATACGGATTCCATGGACAGGGCTGTGGCAATCCGTCCGGGCATGCTGGTGTTTGTCCTTCTGTTTGCCATAAGCAGCGAGCTGAACGCATTCCAGCTGATGCAGAACGGTATGCAGTATGACCTGATAAGGAACCTTGCCTACCATGACGGGCTGACAAATCTTGGAAACCGTACTTCTTATCTGGAGCAGCTGAACAAATACGATGAAATACACATAAAAAAACTTGGCATGGTATTTCTGGATGTGAATAATTTAAAGACCGTCAATGACAACCTGGGGCATGAAGAAGGTGACAAGCTGCTGAAACTTGCAGCAGAAGTGATTGCAAGTACATTTGGTAAATACGGAAATTCCTACCGGATCGGCGGGGATGAATTCTGTGTGTTTCTGGAGGAAGAGCGGCCGGAGGAAATATACCGGAAGGCAAAAGAGGAATTTTACGAGGCAGTCAGCCAGGTCAACAGCGCACAGTATTATCCGTTTGAGCTGCAGATTGCGCACGGATTCGCGCAGTGCGAAAATGCAAACAAGCTCAGGCTGAAGGAAATGGTGGATCAGGCAGATACACTGATGTACATAAATAAGGAGCAGTTAAAGAGAAGTATCAAGACCGCATAGACAGCCCTCCGGAAAACGGAGGGCTGTTTTATCAGGGGAAAGGGGCTGTGTTATTTTGAACAGGACAAAAAGTGAAAACCATATGGATATGCTGCAGGGAAGTCTTCTGGATAAAATTATTCTGTTTGCCCTGCCGCTGGCGGCAAGCAGTATTTTACAGCAGCTGTTTAATGCCGTGGACGTTGCGGTGGTCGGCAGGTTTGCAAGCAGCCGGGCGCTTGCTGCAGTGGGAAGCAACACGGCGGTAATCAGCCTGCTTGTAAATATGTTTGTCGGTGTTTCCATGGGTGCCAATGTCCTGATTGCCAGCTATATCGGAAAAAAGGAAAATGAAGGCATACACCGTGCCATACATACTGCTGCCATACTTGCCGCTGCTGCGGGAACGGTGCTTCTGGTGACAGGGCTGTTTATCGCGCGTCCTGTTCTCACATTAATGAAAACACCGGATAATGTCATAGACCTTGCCGTACTCTATCTGCGCATTTACTGTCTGGGGATGCCGTTTATCATGGTTTATAATTTTGGAGCGGCTATCTTAAGAAGTATGGGTGATACGAAGCGTCCGCTGTACTGTCTGATTCTTTCAGGTATTATCAATACTCTTTTAAACCTTGTTTTAGTAATTGTATTCCATCTGGGAGTGGCGGGCGTTGCGATTGCAACGGTGGTATCCAATGTTGTCAGCGCAGGGCTTGTCGTATATTTCCTGCTGCATGAAAACCCGCCGTTTCGGCTGAGGTTTCAGGATATTAAAATATATCCGGCGGAAATGGTAAAAACATTAAAAATCGGGATACCGGCAGGACTGCAGGGCATGGTGTTTCCGCTGGCAAATATGGTCATCCAGTCGGCAATCAATGAATTTGGCTCGGATGTCATGGCAGGCTCAACGGCGGCGCAGAATTATGAATACATGACATATTTTGTCATCAATGCCTTTGCGCAGACCGCCGTGACTTTTACCAGCCAGAACTATGCCGCAGGATACGATAAGCGCTGTAAAAAAGTTCTTAAGGAAACACTGCTGGCAGGCTGTCTGAGCTGTCTGGTGTTAAGTCTTGTCTTTGTTCTTGGGAAAAAGCCGTTTATCAGTGTTTTTACCTCCGATGCAAAGGTGGCGGAATTTGCCTATGTGCGGATGATGCATGTGATGCTGTTTGAATTTCTGACCGGAACCTATGAGATTACGGGCGCTGCGCTCCGGGGGAAAGGCTATTCCATGACGCCTGCGTTTTTAACGATATTCGGAACCTGTCTGCTGCGTCCGCTGTGGGTTGCCACGGTCTGCCGGAAGTACCATACGTTTGGCGTGCTGATGAGCGTTTATCCGGTTTCCTGGGTGCTGACCGGCGTACTGATGGCTGCCGCGTATATCGTGATTCAAAAATATGTCATGGCAAAGAGCGTAAAACCTTGACACCGCAGGCAATTTTTACTATGATTTTTAAGTGTGGACAGTAACCGCTGCTCCTTTTTGGAGTTACATATATTAAGGGAGGAAACAATGTACAGTAAAGTTGATACAAATATGAATTTCGTGGAACGCGAAAAAGAAACGGAAAAGTTCTGGCGCGAAAACGATATTTTTATGAAATCCATGGAAAACCGCAAAGACGGGGAAACCTATACGTTTTATGACGGACCGCCTACGGCAAACGGAAAACCCCATATCGGGCATGTGGAAACACGAACCATCAAGGACATGATTCCGAGATACCAGACCATGAAAGGAAAATACGTGCCGCGTAAGGCTGGCTGGGATACCCACGGGCTTCCGGTTGAAATCGAAGTGGAAAAGAAGCTTGGGCTGGACGGCAAGGACCAGATTGAAGCATATGGCCTGGAACCGTTTATTAAGGAATGCAAGGAGTCTGTCTGGAAATACAAGGGCATGTGGGAGGATTTCTCCGGCACGGTCGGGTTCTGGGCGGATATGGATGAGCCTTATGTGACCTATGATGATAATTTCATTGAGTCCGAATGGTGGGCGCTTAAGGAAATCTGGAACAAGGGCCTGCTTTACAAGGGCTTTAAAATTGTGCCGTACTGTCCGCGCTGCGGAACCCCGCTTTCTGCGCAGGAGGTTGCCCAGGGATATAAGCTTGTGAAGGAGCGTTCGGCAATCGTCCGGTTTAAGGTGGCGGATGAGGATGCGTATCTTCTGGCATGGACAACCACTCCGTGGACACTTCCAAGCAACGTGGCGCTCTGCGTGAACCCGGAGGATACTTATCTGAAAGTTAAGGCAGCCGACGGCTATACCTATTATCTTGCCCAGGCGCTTGCGGATACCGTACTTGGTTCCCTGGCGGCTGACGGACAGGACGCCTATGAAGTACTGGAAACATATCAGGGTACGGACCTGGAGCATAAGGAATACGAGCCGCTGTTTGACTGTGCAAAGACTGTCGCTGACAGACAGAACAAAAAAGGCTTTTATGTGACCTGCGATACTTACGTTACCATGACGGACGGTACCGGAATCGTACACATTGCGCCTGCGTTTGGTGAGGATGACGCCAGTGTCGGCAGGAACTACGACCTGCCGTTTGTCCAGTTTGTCAACGAAAAAGGGGAAATGACGGAGGAAACAGAATTTGCAGGTTTATTCGTAAAAAAGGCAGACCCGGAAGTGATTAAGAATCTGGATGCCAGAAACCAGCTTTTTTCCGCTCCGAAATTTGAGCATGACTACCCGCACTGCTGGAGATGCGACACGCCGCTGATTTATTATGCAAGGGAATCCTGGTATATTAAGGAAACTGCGGTAAAGGACCAGCTGATTAAAAACAACAACACGGTCAACTGGATTCCGGAGTCCATCGGAAGCGGACGCTTTGGAAACTGGCTGGAAAACATCCAGGACTGGGCGATTTCAAGAAACCGTTACTGGGGGACCCCTTTAAATATCTGGGAATGCGAATGCGGCAATTTTGAATCCGTCGGAAGCCGTGCGGAGCTTGCAGAGCGTACAGGGAATGAAAACGCTGCAAAGGTGGAGCTTCACCGGCCGTATATTGACGAAGTGACATTCCCGTGCCCGAAGTGCGGGAAGACGATGCACCGCGTGCCGGAGGTCATTGACTGCTGGTTTGATTCCGGCGCGATGCCTTTTGCACAGCACCATTATCCGTTTGAAAATAAAGAACTGTTTGAGAAGCAGTTTCCGGCGCAGTTTATTTCCGAGGCAGTGGACCAGACCAGGGGATGGTTCCATTCCCTGATGGCGGAATCCACGCTGCTGTTTGACAAAGCGCCGTATGAAAATGTTATTGTTTTAGGGCATGTGCAGGATGAAAACGGACAGAAAATGTCCAAGTCCAAAGGAAACGCCGTGGACCCGTTTGAAGCGCTGGAAACCTACGGGGCGGACGCGATCCGCTGGTATTTCTATACCGCATGCGCGCCATGGCTTCCGAAGCGTTTTTCCGGCAAGATTGTGCAGGAAGGCCAGCGCAAGTTTATGGGAACCTTGTGGAATACCTATGCGTTCTTTGTCCTCTACGCTGAAATCGACCAGTTTGACGCGACAAAATACAGTCTTGATTTTGATAAACTGACGGTTATGGACAAATGGCTGTTGTCCAAGTTAAACTCTGCGGTTGCAGCAGTGGACGAAAATCTGGACGGCTACAGGATTCCGGAGGCTGCGCGTGTGCTGGAAGAGTTTGTGGACGACATGAGCAACTGGTATGTCCGCCGTTCCCGTGAGCGTTTCTGGGCAAAGGGCATGGAGCAGGACAAGATTAACGCATACATGACGTTATATACCGCGCTTGTCACCATCAGCAAGACGGCTGCCCCGATGATTCCGTTTATGACAGAGGAAATTTACCGCAACCTGGTGTGCTCCATTGACGCGTCTGCGCCGGAAAGCGTTCATCTGTGCGATTTCCCGTCTGTCAATGCGCAGATGATTGACAAAGAACTGGAAAGCTCGATGGATGAGGTTCTTAAGATTGTGGTGATGGGGCGTGCATGCCGCAACAGTGCCAATATCAAAAACCGCCAGCCGGTCGGACAGATGTATGTGAAAGCGGAAAAGGAGCTGGATGATTTTTATGTGGCGATTATTGCAGATGAGCTTAACGTAAAGAACATTACGTTTACGGATGATGTGTCCGCATATACGGATTATCTGTTCAAGCCGCAGCTTCGTACTGTGGGACCAAAATACGGGAAGTATTTAAAGCAGATCCAGGAAGCCCTTGCAGCGCTTGACGGCAACAAAGCGATGGCAAAGCTCAGGGACCAGGGGGCACTTAAGCTTGACAGTGTCAGTGAAGAAGTTGTATTATTAGAAGAGGATTTACTCATTACCATGACACAGGCTGAGGGCTTTGTGACAGAGGGTGACAATACGGTTACCGCCGTCATGGATACCAGGCTGACGCCTGAGCTGATAGAGGAAGGTTTTGTGCGCGAGCTGGTCAGCAAGATACAGACCATGCGTAAGGAAGCCGGATTTGAAGTCATGGACCATATTGCCGTATCCTACACTGCCGGGCAGAAGATTACGGATATTTTTGGCAGACATGGAGAGGCTATAAGTTCAGAAGTACTTGCTGATGCGATTACGTCCGGTACCTTAAACGGATACCGGAAAGACTGGCGCATCAATGGTGAGGAGGTTACCCTTGCAGTTGAAAAGCAGTAAAAAGAGGGGGAGCAGGTTCTGGCTTGTCTCCCCCTCATGGTATTTATACCCATACAAATTAATGACAGGAGGACAACGCGTTATGAGGGATAAGGTGTTTAACAAAAAGGAATTTATCGCATCTGTTACAGAAAGCGTTAAGACCATGTACCGCAAAAACCTGAAGGAAGCAAGCCAGCAGGAGATTTTCCAGGCAGTGGCGCTTGCGGTCAAGGATGTTGTCATGGATGAATGGATGGCGACACAGACAACAATTGAAAAGGATGACCCGAAGACAGTTTACTATATGTCCATGGAGTTTCTGATGGGACGTGCCCTTGGAAACAACCTGATTAACCTTGGGGCATACGGCGAGGTAAAGGAAGCCCTTGAGGAAATCGGACTGGATCTTTCCGTCATTGAGGACCAGGAGCCGGACCCGGCGCTTGGAAACGGCGGTCTGGGAAGGCTTGCAGCCTGCTTTATGGATTCCCTTGCATCCCTGGGATATGCAGCGTACGGATGCGGAATCCGTTACCGTTACGGCATGTTCAAGCAGCAGATTACCGACGGTTTCCAGGTGGAAGTGCCGGATAACTGGTTAAAGGACGGCTATCCGTTTGAGCTGCGCCGGCCGGAGTACTGCTATGAAGTAAAATTCGGAGGCCATGTGGAGCAGAGGGAGCATGACGACGGCGAGCTGCATTTTGAGCAGGTAAACTACCAGTCCGTGCTTGCAGTTGCCTATGACATGCCGATTGTGGGATATGGAAACAATGTTGTGGATTCCCTGATTATCTGGGATGCGCAGCCGAAGGAGGAGTTTAAGCTGTCTTCCTTTGACAGCGGTGATTATGAGAAGGCAGTGGAGGAGGAAAACCTTGCCCGTAATCTTGTCGAGGTACTGTATCCGAATGACAACCATGTAAAAGGAAAGGAACTCCGCTTAAAGCAGCAGTATTTCTTTGTGTCTGCAAGTATCCAGCGTGCAATTGAACGCTTTAAAAAGCATCACACTGATTTGCACCAGCTGCCGGAAAAGGTCGTGTTCCAGATGAACGATACCCATCCGACTGTTACTGTGGCGGAATTAATGCGTATCTTACTGGATGAGGAAGGGCTTTCCTGGGACGATGCATGGGATATTACAACCCACAGTGTGGCATATACCAACCATACCATTATGGCAGAGGCGCTTGAGAAATGGCCGATTGAAATTTTCCAGAGGCTGCTTCCGCGTGTATACCAGATTGTCGAGGAAATCAACCGCCGTTTTGTATTAGAGATTAAAGAGCGTTATCCGGACAATGAAGAAAAAATCCGCAAGATGGCAATTCTTTATGACGGACAGGTGAAGATGGCGCATCTGGCAATCTGTGCCGGATATTCCGTGAACGGTGTGGCAAGACTGCATACGGATATTTTAAAGAAACAGGAGCTGAAGGATTTCTACGAGATGTTCCCGGAGAAATTCAACAACAAGACCAACGGTATTACCCAGAGAAGATTCCTTGCTCATGGAAATCCGCTTCTTGCAGAGTGGGTGACAAAGCAGGTCGGCAAAGACTGGATTACGGACCTTTCAAAGGTTGAGGGTCTGATTAAGGTGGCAGATGACCCGCAGGCGCAGAAAGAGATTATGGAGATTAAACGTAAAAACAAGGTGCGCCTGGCAAAGTACATTAAGGAGCATAACGGAATCGACGTTGACCCGGACTCCATTTTCGACGTGCAGGTAAAGCGTCTGCATGAGTACAAGAGACAGCTCATGAATATTCTTCATGTGATGTACCTGTATAACCAGTTAAAGGCAAACCCGGATATGGATTTTGTTCCGAGAACCTTTATCTTTGGTGCAAAGGCAGCGGCAGGATACCGCAATGCCAAGAACACCATTAAGTTAATTAATACCGTTGCGGATGTGATTAACAACGATGCGTCCATCAATGGAAAGATTAAGGTGGTATTTATCGAGGATTACCGTGTTTCCATTGCGGAGTGGATTTTTGCGGCTGCAGACGTCAGCGAGCAGATTTCGACTGCAAGTAAGGAAG
>CAJUND010000010.1:0-133757 GCA_910587655.1 uncultured Agathobacter sp.
ATGTGCCGTTGCCCTCATTCTTAAATACTGGCATTTACTCCATCTCCTTTCCCTGTTTTTCTCCTGCCCCGTAAAACCTTTCTTGGAAATACTGGCGGTTGACTCTCCCTGCAATCGTGATAAATCCCTGCTCCTTCAGCTCGTCATTCAACTTTTTAATGAGCTTGTAGGCGTAAGGCTTCGATATGGAAAGCTCTTGCGCCACCTCGTCCACACGGATAAATTTGTTGTCCATACAACCTCTCCTTTCTCTTTCTAAGCGTTTTTGCTTAATTCATAATACTAAACATTTTTGCTACTGTCAATAGGTTTGCAAGAAAATATTAAACTTTTTTGCTTTGTTTCTCTTGACTTCCATTAAACATATATGCTATACTCCTTGTAAACACAGGAACAAGGAGTGAAACACTATGGCGATTGGCGAAAGAATACATTTTTTCCGCATCATGCGGGGCATGACACAGAAATATCTTGGTATGCTTGTCGGATTTCCCGAAAAATCAGCAGATGTGCGTCTGGCACAGTACGAAACTGGCTCACGCAAGCCAAAGGCAGACTTAACGGCTGCACTGGCACAGGCTCTTGGCGTTGCGCCGCAGGCTTTGGACATACCCGACATTGACAGCTACATCGGGCTTATGCACACCTTATTTGTCCTTGAAGATATTTACGGTCTTACCGTCAGCGAAGCAGACGGAGAAATCTGTTTGAAAATCAACAAGGACAAAAGTAAGGACGCCGCAGAACTGCTGAAAATGCTCTCTGCTTGGAAAGAGCAGGCGGACAAGCTCTCTGCTGAGGAAATCAGCAGGGAAGATTACGACCAGTGGCGGTACAATTACCCGAAGTTTGACACCACGCAGCATTGGGCGAAAGTCCCCTCTAAGGAATTGAGCGATTCCCTAGTCGAAGTATTCAAGGACAAACTTAAAACCGATTGACAAACACGACAAAAACACCCTTAGCCATGCGTTACTACCCACAGCTAAGGGCGTTTCTAATATGGATTTATTTCAGCCATCCAAACCTCTTACAAATCATTCTGCCACCTGTAAACCATCAGACACCAAGAATAATCGCACTCAAACGACTGTTATCAATTTGTTATCAAAAGACCTTTTGAAATGCCGCAAACCCGCATAAACACTGGATTAACTAAGCATTTTTGTTTATTCGAACTCAATCGTCCCCGGCGGCTTACTAGTCAGATCATACATCACCCTGTTAACCCCTTTCACCTCATTAATAATCCGCCCCATCACCTTCTGCAGCACCTCAAACGGCAGATCCACAGCCTCCGCCGTCATAAAATCATCCGTATTCACAGCCCGCAGCGCCACTGCATAATCGTATGTCCTGCCATCACCCATGACGCCCACGCTTCTCATATTCGTAAGCGCTGCAAAATACTGTCCCATGCCTTTATCCAGCCCTGTATTTGCAATTTCCTCACGGTAAATTGCATCTGCATCCTGCACAATGCGGACCTTTTCTGCAGTCACCTCGCCGATAATACGGATGCCGAGTCCCGGACCCGGAAATGGCTGGCGGAAAACCAGATGTTCCGGAAGGCCGAGTTCCAGTCCTGCTTTGCGGACCTCATCCTTAAAAAGATTGCGCAGCGGTTCTATGATTTCCTTAAAGTCCACATGCTCCGGCAGCCCGCCCACATTGTGGTGTGATTTGATAACTGCGGACTTTCCACCCAGGCCGGACTCAACCACGTCCGGGTAAATGGTACCCTGCGCAAGGAAATCCACTGCTCCGATTTTCTTTGCCTCTTCCTCAAAAACATGGATAAACTCTTCTCCGATGATTTTGCGTTTCTGCTCCGGCTCCGTGACTCCGGAAAGTTTTTCGTAATAACGTTCAGCGGCATTGACGCGTACAAAGTTTAAATCAAAATCCCCTTCCGGTCCGAAAACTGCCTCGACTTCATCGCCCTCGTTTTTACGGAGCAGACCATGGTCCACAAATACGCAGGTAAGCTGTTTGCCGACGGCACGGGATAACAGCCCCGCTGCGACAGAGGAATCCACACCGCCGGACAGTGCAAGAAGCACTCTGCCGTCTCCGACTTTTTTTCGGATTTCCTGAATTGTCGTTTCCACAAATGAATCCATTTTCCAGTCGCCGGCGCAGCCGCAGATGTTCTTTACAAAATTCTTAAGCATCGTCACGCCTTCTGCCGTATGCATGACTTCCGGGTGAAACTGCACAGCATATAAATTTTTATCCGCACACTCCATTGCCGCAACCGGACATACCGGTGTATGTGCCGTTACCTGAAATCCGGCAGGCTCTTTTTCAATATAATCCGTGTGGCTCATCCAGCAGATGGTTTTTTCGGACACGCCTGCAAACACTGCCGCGGTTTTATCAGTTTCCACTTCAGTTTTTCCGTATTCGCTGACCGGTGCGGCTGTTACTTTACCGCCAAGCAGCAGTGCCATAACCTGTGCGCCGTAACAAATCCCCAGAACCGGAATCCCCAGGTCAAAAATCCCCTTTTCGCATAACGCGGAATCTTCTCCATAAACACTGTTTGGTCCCCCGGTTAAAATGATTCCCTTTGGTGCCATCTCTTTTATTTTTTCAAGACCAATGGTGTAAGGATACACCTCACAGTATACATTGCATTCCCTGACCCTGCGCGCAATCAGCTGGTTATACTGACCGCCGAAATCCAGTACTATGACCGTTTCTCTTTCCATCGCTGTTTGTACCATGCCGCAGACCCTGCCTGCAGCCTTTTTCCTTTCTTTTATTTTAGTAACAGTTCAGCCATCGTCATTTTGACAGGCGAATCATGCTCGCATGAATGAGCATGTCAAAATGACGATGAGCGGAGCGCCCGATTATGAGCAAAGTTAGCTGCGCCAGCAGCGGGAAAGCAGCGTAGCTGCGGCTTTGCGAATGGCGCGGGCTGAACTGTTACTTATTTTATCATGTCTCTTATCTGTCCCGGCTGTGTATTGAAAAATGTACTTCCGTAAAACTAAATGTTATAAAAAGAAATCACATCCGAATAAACCTTTTCATGCTCTTTCTCATTTAAAATTTCATGACGCATACCAGCGTAAAAATGTATGCTGACTTTTTCAAATCCCGCTTTCTGCAAAACCTCCGCAGAGTCCAGCACACCCTTTTCAAATCCGGTACACGGGTCCTCCCTTCCGCATGCAATCAGAACCGGAAGATATGCATTGACATTCCTGTAATTTTCCGGATGGTTCATCCGCTCAGCCAGTGTAAAAAGATCATAAAAAGCGGATGCAGAAAAACCGTGCCCGCAGAACGGATCTTCTGTATATCTTCTGATATTGTCCCGGTCAAAGCTCAGCCAGTCAATCTTCGTCTGGGGATTTTTTATATGTCTGTTAAAAGAACCTGTGCTGATATTCTGCAAAAGCTTTGAAAAATATTCCGGACCTTTTATCATGCTGATGGCGCCTGAGAGAAAACGTCCCATGCATATCTGCAGTTTCCCCGGATAACACGGACAGCCGGAAAGCACTACTTTGTCATAATCCATGGAGTGCGTCTGCAAAAGATTACGGACAATCATGGTTCCCATGGAATGTGCAAACAGGCTCACTCTGTCAGCTCCAAAACGTTTTTTCATATATCTGGTAATCAGCATCTGGTCCGTCAGCAGATATTTTGCCCCTTTTTCTTCCTGGAAAAATCCAAGAAGCGGTGCATTCATCCCGTGCCCCCGCATATCAGAGGTTACAACCGTATACCCCGCCTGGCAGAGCCTTTCTGCAAAATCACCGTAACGTTCCTTATGTTCTTCCATTCCGTGAATAAGCTGGATACAGCCCTTCGTATTATCTGCTTCGTATATGCCAAGGCTGAGTTTATAACCGTCCTTCGCCGTAAGCGTCACTGATTTCATCCCATTTCCTCCAATTGAACATCAGTTAATACTAAATTCGCCTTACATCAAATGTGCTGATGCTGCACGCATTTTTCCTAAAAAATGTTTTAGCATGATAATTCAAACGTTTTACTTTCTACCATTATATCTGTAAATACTGCTGCTGGCAAGAAAAACAGTTTACTTTTCGTAAGGAACTGTTAAGTAATAACTTTTAAACAGTTTATAAGATAAACCGCAGCGGTCCGCTTCCCTTTCCCAGGTCCAGCATGGCAGAAAGCGCGCGGGAAAGATAATCCCTTGCATGCCGGACGGCAGACTCCAGATCCTCCCCCTTTGCCAGTCCGGCGGCAATTGCGCTGGAAAGCGTGCATCCTGTGCCATGGGTATTGGGATTGTCAATCCGTTTTCCGTAAATCCAGACTGCCGGTTCACCGGTTCTGTAAAGCAGGTCGTTTGCATCATTCAGCTGGTGCCCGCCTTTCAGCAGAACAGAACAGCCGTAAGTTTTGCAGATTTTTTCTGCCGCTTTTTCCATATCCTCCGCTGACGTAATCCTCATTTCGCTTAACACCTCTGCCTCGGGAATATTCGGAGTAACAAGTACTGCAAGCGGAAGCAGCTTCTGGGTCAGTGTCTCCACTGCTTCTTCACTCATCAGCCGCGAACCGCTTGTGGCAACCATCACCGGATCCACCACAATATTTTTTGCACGGTACTCTGTCAGTTTTGCCGCGATTGATGAAATTAACGGTGCAGAAGAAACCATTCCCGTTTTCACTGCATCCGGAACAATATCGGTAAAAATACAGTCGAGCTGTTCCTCCAGAAAATACGGCGGTACCTCCATAATATCCTTAACTCCCATGGTATTCTGGGCAGTCAGCGCCGTGACTGCGCTCATGGCATACACATTGTTGACCGTCATTGTTTTAATATCCGCCTGGATTCCTGCCCCTCCGCTGGAATCACTTCCGGCAATTGTAAGCGCTGTTTTCATTTAACTGTTTTTCCTTTCCCTGAACATATTCCCATGCCAATTTTACGCAGTTGTTCCGCCGCCTGTCCAATATCGTCACACGCAAAAATTCCGCTGACAACTGCAATTCCCGCTATGCCCCTTCCTTTTAAAAGCATGGCATTTTCCGCAGTAATTCCGCCGATTGCCACAACCGGAATCTGTACGCTTTCACAGATTTCCTGCAGAAGTTCATGGTCCAGGGAAATGGCGTCTTTTTTTGTACTGCTGCCAAAAACTGCGCCGCTTCCAAGATAATCTGCTCCGGCAGCCTCCGCTGCCTTTGCCTGTCCAACGGTTTTTGCCGTCACCCCGATGATTTTTCCGCTGCCAAGAATTTCCCGTGCCTTTTTTATTTCCATATCCGACTGTCCGATATGCACGCCGTCCGCCCCTGTCCTTTTTGCCAGTTCCACATCGTCATTAATGATAAGCGGTGCATGATATGCATGGCAGAGCGGCAAAAGCGCACGCGCCTCTTTTTCGAAATCCTCCGTGGAAAGATTTTTCTCCCGCAGCTGCACCATTGTCACACCGCCCTCCAGTGCCTTTTTTACCTGCTGGTACAGTGTTTCATTTTTCAGCCAGCTTCTGTCCGTCACCGCATATAGTGTAAGCATTTTTCGTTCCAGTTTCATCCGTTGTCCCTCCCGGATAAGATTAGTCCATTTGATGGAGTATTAAAAATCTACAACAAAGTTGCAATTAACTCTGCATTGTCCTTTGCACTTAAATATGCCGGAGCAATATCAAATACCGTCTTACAGCCGGACTGTCCTTCTTTGTACAGACGGTAAGCCGCTCTTGCATAAGCCGCAATGACACAGGAAGTAAATTCCGGATTGGAATCAAGTTTGATTCTGTATTCAATCAGATGGCTGTTTTCTTCTTCCCAGCCGGTTTTTCCGCTGCGGAGCACAAAACCTCCATGCGGAATGCCGCTGTGGTTTTTCTTTAATTCCTCCTCACTGATGAAATGTACAGTTGTGTCATAATCTGCAAAATAGTTTGGCATTGTTTTAATTTCATATTCAACTTTTGCAGCATCCGCACCTTCTTCTAATACCACAAAACATTCCCTTGTGTGTTTATCACGGGCAGCCAGTTCAGGATTTTCCCCATTTCTTACTGCGTCCAGTGCTGCACTGACTGGAATTGTATACTGCTTTGCATCTTTTACCCCTTCAATCCTGCGGATGGCATCCGAATGTCCCTGGCTGACGCCTTTTCCCCAGAACGTATAATCCTTTCCGTCCGGCAGAATCGCACTGGCATACATACGGTTCAGGGAAAACATACCCGGGTCCCATCCCACGGAAATAATCCCAACCCTGCCAGCCTCTTTTGCAGCGGCATCCACTTTTTGATAATGCTCCGGTATGTTCGCATGCGTATCAAAACTGTCCACAATATTAAACATTTTTACATATTCCGGCGACTGTACGGGTAAATCCGTGGCACTTCCGCCGCACAGTATCATGACATCAATTTTGTCCTTCCAGCTTTCCACATCCTTTACATGACAGACTGCTGCTGTCTTTGTAAGAACAGATAACTCTTCCGGATTTCTGCGGGTAAATACTGCCGCTAATTCCATATCCGGATTCTGCTTAACGGCACATTCCACACCGCGGCCTAAATTTCCATAACCTAAAATTCCAATTCGTATGCTCATAGTTTTCTCCTTTTTCATTTATCTCTTTTGCCATTATATAAATGCGGGAACAGACTTGTCAAGCCTGTTCCCAAAACAGTGAAAAACCGCTGAACAATTCCAGCGGTTCCAAAATCGCAATATTTAATTTCCCATGTCATCAATCTTGATTGACGACGCTATATGTGCGGTGTTCTTCCGCACAGTAAAATAAGCATCTTTTTGCTTATTTTACCCTATGCACCATGCTGGTGCGCATATTTTTCTTTGGTTGCCATGCCGCCGCGGATATGCCGTTCGGATTTATTAACATCCAGTACTTTTCTCGTCTCCTGCGCAAGGGACGGGTTCACCTGTTCAAGCCGTTCGGTAACATCCTTATGTACGGTCGATTTTGAAATTCCAAAATGTTTTGCGGCCTGACGCACAGTTGTGTTGTTTTCGATAATATAATTAGCAATTTCCACTGCCCGCTCTTCAATATAAGATTTCAAAAAAATACTCCTGCATTGTCTGTTTGTACAGTGTATGCAGGGTAATTTCCACATATGATTGCAGGAAGTAAAAATGAATCTTTACTGGTACCTTTACTTAAAAAAATTCACCGCCTGCTGGAATTTTTCGGCCATCGTACTCATAAGTCCGGACTTGTTACTAATTTCTGAAATCGCATGTGCAATATTCTCCACACTGGCGGTAACCTCCTGGTTGGAGGCTGCATTCTCCTCGCTGATTGCACTTAAGTCCTGTACATTACTAATAATACCATCCTTCAGAGATATCAGTTCCTCTGTTTTCCTGTCAATGCCTTCAATCTGTACCAGGGACTTCTCAATCTCCAGGTTCAGACTATTAAACCTGTTCTGTGTTTCTGTAATCTGATTCTGTTCAGCTGCTATAGTTTCTTTAATTACTTCCGTCAGATTCACAGAGTCCCCGGATTTTGAAATAATTTCATCCGCCAGTTCTTTAATCTGGTTTGCACCGTCGCTGCTCTGCTCGCTTAACTGCTTGATGCTTTCCGCCACTACTGCAAAACCTTTTCCCACATCACCGGCACGTGCAGCCTCTATGGATGCATTAAGGCTTAACAGTTTCGTCTGGTCCGCAATTCCCAGAATCAGTTCAATTGCATTGTTGATTTTCCCAACAGATTTATTTGTGTCAAGCACCTGCGTGTTAATGGAATTAATCGCCTCAACCGACTTGTGGCTGCTGTCCATCACCTGTCCCATGGACTCCATCGCCTCGCTGCTCACACGGTGCATGTTTTCAGAACTTGCCGCCAGCTGCTCAACATTCACGGAAATGTCCGCAACGCTCTCACCCATGCGCATAACCTGGGTGTTGACACTCTGCACATTTTCCGCCATGCTCATTGCCGTACTCGCCAGTTCCCCTACTGCATTGTTAATCAGGACAGCATTGCCCGAACTTTCCTCACTCAGCCTGTCCACTTCCGTCACCTGGTCCATCAGGTTTGATGAGGTGGACTTGACATCGTCCACAATGCTTTTCAGGTTTCCCTGCAGTGCTTTTGCACTCTCAATCGTATCCGAAGTTTCCTTCAGAAAACTCCGTGTCTCAAGCCCGGTGTGAAGGTTCCCCCCTGCCAGAACCTTCATGTTTTCCGTAATCTGTGTCAGCGGTCTGCGGACACTGAATGCAATGAAAACAATTACTATAATGGCAGCAATAATTACAACAATCGTAGAAACGACCAGACTGCGTATGGTATCCGCAAGCGCGTGGTTGACTTTTTCCGTTGTTTCCCCTGCAAATGCCATCCCCACAATCTCATCATTACTGTAGATTGGCGTATAATACACGTAATAAGAAGTTTCATTGATGATTGTGCTGGGCGAGAAATAATCCTCCCCGTTTTTCAGCACTGTCTGGATGACTTCATCACCTGCCTTCGTTCCATTAATCCGTTCCCCCTGGCTGTCCAGGATGGATGAAAGATATCTGGTATCCCCATTAAAAACGGTAATGTCAATCCCGTCATCCTGATGCGAATCCACAAAGCTAAAGTCGTCCTCTCCCAGCTGTCCCTCCGCCATCCATTCATCCCAGTCAACGCCAAAATAGAAGTTCACATCCTCACAAACCGCAGCCAGTCTGGATTTCGTCTGGCTGATCAGGTTCTCTTTCAGCATGCCGGATGCCATCACAATTACAACCAGCATCGCAATTAACAGCGGCATAATGCCTATTAACAACAGCATCTGCATCATGGATAATTTCTTTCTTTTCTTTTGCATAATCATACTCCTTTGAATTTCAGGTACGCCAGACCCAAAAACAGCACCCAGACCATTAATGGCTCAGGTGCTTTATATCATATTGCCATAAGCGTATTCTACCATGTCTGCCAAAGGGCTTCAAGAAAAATTTTTTAGATTATCCGGCTGTTGAAACTCAGGGCATTCAAAAAATCAGATATTTTTTGATACTACTCCACCAGTTTCCCGTCTTCGATATGCAGGATTCTTCCGCAGCGGCTGGCAACATTCTGGTCATGGGTAATCAACACAACCGTCCGTCCCATACTGTGGATTTCCTCAAAAACCTTTAAAATACTGTCTGTTGTCCGGCTGTCCAGCGCTCCTGTCGGCTCGTCTGCCAGTATCAAATCCGTGTCCGCCACCAGTGCCCTTGCAATTGCACATCTTTGTTTTTCCCCGCCGGACAGGCAGTTCGGCTTCTTTCCTGCAAGTCCTGAAATTCCTGTCAGTTCCAGATATTTTTCCACCTTTTCCTTTCTTTTTTTAATCCCCCTTGCAAGTAATGGCATCTCAACATTTTCATACACACTGTAATTGTCCATCAGTTCAAAATGCTGGAACACGAAACTAATATGTTCCTTCCGGAACTGGTGAAATTTTTTCTTTCCGAGTTTCGTCACGTCAGTGCCGTTGTAAAAATAAGCACCGGAAGTCGGGTGAACCATCGCTCCAAGAATATTCAGAAGCGTCGTCTTTCCGGAACCGGATGTACCGGTAACCGCAACCGACTCTCCCCGTTCGATTTCCAGATTCACGCCCGACAAAGCATGTGTTTCCACTTTTTTTCCGTAATAAATCTTTCCTATGTTTTCCAGTTTAATCATACTCTGCATATTCTCCAATTTTTCATTCCCCCTGTATCAGTTTTACGGGATCCTGCCTGCCAAATACAGTACACGGAACCACGGTTATCACGGCAAATACCACCAGTGACAAACACACACATACAGGCAGCACCGGCCACGCCAGGAACTGGTAAAAAAGTCCCCTTACCTGAATGTTATGTGTCACGAAATATCTTGGCAGTCCAAACAGAATCATTCCCCCGCCAAATCCAAGTGATAAAAGCAGCCAGACAATATTGCGCACCACCATGATGGACTGTATTTCCGGTTTTAAAAAACCGACTGCATACATAATTCCGTAAAACCGTTCCTGCCTCATAATCTGGACGACCTGCAGTACTGCGGAAACCGCGGCTATAACCAGCAGTACCAGGATGATCATTTCCACCAGGCTGTCCTGCATCACGCGGTTTTCCTCCTCCACTTTTTCAAACAAAGACTGCAGGGGATACACCCTGATTTTCACACCGTTTTTTTCTGCGAGCCGGTAAAGTGTCTCCTCTGCATCCGCAAATGTACAGCTCCGTTCCGCCGAAAACAGCCACGGCATAGAATAGGATATCCCGTTGTTTATATGTATGGCTTCGTATTCCATGTCCATGTCATTTCGCAGGCTGGAATAATTTTCATCATATTTTAAATCCTCCATAGCGAAACGGCTGTCCCTGTCCAGAATCCCCGCCACCCGGTAAACCAGTCCTGCCCCGTCATCCACAAATTCCGTTCCAACCGGAATGCCGGAATACGCGCTCCCAAGATAAATGTACTCTGTGTCCTTCTGTGTGTAATCCAGCTTTTCCGGGAGCGTCCCTTTCTCCAGTTCCAGCCTGCACAAGGAAAGCAGCTCCTTATCAACGGTCAGCATCTGGAATCCGTCACTGAACATACTGCCCTGTCCGCTGTTTACACTCCTGCCGTTTTGAATACTGTATAAACTGGCAAATGCATTTTTGTCCATCGTCCACATTTCATATGCCCCAATACTTTTTACTGTTTCTGAGGAAAAAGCTTCCCGCCGAAATTTCATCGCTTCCTTTCCGGACTGTTCCTCCAGAACAATAAGACCTGTATGTTCTATCCCTTCCGACAAAACGTTTTCCGCAGAACGCTTTCCGTTTCCTCCCCCGATAAAAACCATAAGGGTAAACCCGAACAGGGCAAGCGCAATTCCGCTTAAAATCACCGACAGTATAAAATTCCAGAAATCCTCTGCTATCATATCATGCGCAAACCTGATTTTTGTATGTATTTTCACTGTTTCACCTCCCATACCTGCCAAGACTCTCTGCCGGATCCAGTTTTGTAATTTTCCGGTACTGGTACAGCACGGAAAAAAAGATTACAGCCAGCGTCCCCGCCAGCATTGCCAGTCCCTGTCCAATGATAACAAATACCGGCAGGCTGCGTCCCTTTACCAGAAGAAACAGTATATGGCAGACTGTGCCTGCAAGCAGGGGATAAAGGGAAAGCCTGCCAAGTTCCATAAAAAGATTTTTCCATATATTCATACCCGAATACCCGAAAGCAAGGCGGATGACATACTCTTTTCTATGCTGCCGGAACCAGAGTCCCGATACCACAATGCCGTTTAAAAGCGCAAAAAAGACGGATATACCGCCAAAAATCATATGAAATTCCTCATACCAGAAATTCATGATAAATACCGGCTTTTTTACAGGCATAATTGTCATACCCACCTGTTCCGGAGCTCCCAGATTTTCCCAGAATACATCGCATGCCATCTGGACAGCCGCCTCGCTCTCTCCTCCAAAACTGATCTGGATTCCATCCAGAGCGCAATATACCAGAAAATCCAAATAAAACTTTTGCAGTTTCTTATCCAGGCTTTTTTTCTGTACATCCGTCATTTTGTCATACAACATGATAATTCTGTCATCCTGTCCACTGATCCCGTAATTTTCCAGAACACCGCCAATAGAATAATCTTCTCCGGAATATCCGTCAAAGGATACTGTCAGACTCCGCATTTCTCCCTCTCCGGAAACATGGTTAAACACAGTGCTTTCCCCAACCAGAATCGGACCGGTACCATTCTCCTGCAGGTTGTATGGCAGGGGAATATTTTCCTTTACCACAATCTCGGCAAAAAACCCGTCCCTTTCGTCTGGCACAAACATCGTGAGATTTGTAAGGGCCACATTACATGTGTTCTCCTGTTTTGCCGCCCGATATATTCTGTCCAGATATTCCTCCACAACTTTTTCCATCTGTTTTCGTTCACCATTTTTATTTAATTCTGTTATCTCTGGAAACTCCAGCTGAACTGTCTGTGCAAATTCATAAGCTTCACCGCCCCTTTTCTGATAGTTTATCCTTGCTGTAAGATCAGCCGCTTCCCACAGCACAAGAAATACCAGAAAAAAAGCGGTCATCATTAGTATGGCTGTATTTTTGTCACCGTGCTTCATAAGCTATTAATCTCCTCTGAGCCGAAAAAACAATATAATTATCGCAGAATACATAGTTCTGCGATAATTATATTATACAAATTTTACAAATAAATCAAGTTATAATTACCTTCTTATGGATTTTTCCCCGGCTCTCTGATTGATTTATACAATTATTGTACTATTATCCCCTAAATTTTCAGTCTGTTTAAGTCGGATCGTATTATTATTTATTAATAGCAGCGCATTTTTTCGCAGAACTATGTATTCTGCGAAAAACCCTGTTAAAATGTAACAATATCCACTTTCCCGTCTTGACAAGACACTGTAATAGGTGTATATATTTTACATAAACAGACAGAAAGGAGTACGCAGGCATTTTATGGAAACAATATTATCCGTACAGAACTTGCAAAAAACATTTAAGCTGTCCAAAAAACAGCAGAAACTTGAAAAAGACCACAAAACAACAAAAGTTGCCGTGGCCGGACTTGACTTTGAAGCCTATAAAGGGGAGGTTTTCGCCCTGCTCGGACCAAACGGCGCAGGAAAAACAACAACCCTCCGCATGATTTCCACACTGATCAAACCGGATGCAGGAGACTGCATGGTGGACGGGTCCAGTATTGTCTCTGACCCGGAGTCCGTCCGCAGTAAAATCGGTTTTCTTACCAGCGAACTGAAACTGGAGGATTTCTTTACCCCGAACTATTTATATGATTTTTTCTCCGACCTCCACGGCGTTCCGGAATCCGAACGCATGGCAAGAAAAGAGAAGCTTTTTCATACCTTCGGCATCGACCAGTTTGCAGAAGTAAAGGTTTCCAACCTTTCCACCGGTATGAAACAGAAGGTTTCCATTGCCATCTCACTCGTACATAATCCGGACATTATCATCTTTGATGAACCTACCAACGGACTGGACGTGATTACGGCAAAAACTGTTACCGATTTTTTGATTTCATTAAAAAATGAGGGGAAAACCGTCATCGTATCCACCCATATTTTCAGCCTGGTGGAAAAACTGGCAGACCGTGTCGGTATTATTATCAATGGAAAAATGGTCTGCTGTGATTCACTTGCTAACATCACGGCAGAAAAATGCCTTGAAGATGTATTCTTCGATATCTATGTTGAGGAGGTTGGAACTGATGAAGAGTAATTTAGCCACAATTATAAAAAAAGAACTGTCCCGTTTTTTTATGGACAGAAAACTGCTTCTTAACACAGTCCTGATACCCGGTCTGATGATTTACATCATTTACACGCTGATGGGAAGCGTATTTACCAGCCTGCTGACTACGGATGACAGTTACGTCTACAAAATTTCCGCCGTTGGCATGCCGCAGAGTATCGAAGCCGTGTTAAAAGAAGCCGACATCCCATACAAGGAAATCAGCCAGGATGACGTAATGGCAAAAAAGGATAAAATCACGGACGGCACCGAAGACCTCTGCATTGTTTTTCCTGACAACTTTGATTCCGTGGTTGAAAGCTATGACAGCCAGTCAGGAACTGCCGCGCCTGAAATCCAGATTTATTACAACTCCGGTGAAACTGCATCATATGAATGCTACCAGACCTTTACCAGTCTGCTGGATGCCTATGAAAACAGTATGATTAACAAGTTTGACATCAACTCCTCTGACAAAACATTCGACCTGGCAGACGGTTCCGATCTGATGTCCCGCATGATGTTTGCACTGATTCCTATGCTGTTTCTGACACTGCTTTTCTCCGGCTGCTGTGCAATTGCCCCGGACTTTATCGCAGGGGAAAAGGAACGCGGCACCGTGGCAACGCTGTTAGTAACACCGATGAAACGCAGCTCCCTTGCGTTCGGAAAAATCATCAGCATGAGCATCATGGCATTATTAAGCGGTCTCTCAAGTTTCCTTGGTGTAATGCTGTCGCTGCCAAAGCTGGCAAACATGGGGGAAAACGGAAACAGTATGTTTGATTTTTCCGGTCTTGGAATTCCGGAATACGCACTGCTGTTACTGCTGGTTCTCTCTGTTGTCCTGGTGTTAGTCTCCGTGCTGTCCCTGATTTCTGCGCAGGCAAAAACCGTCAAGGAAGCCGCTACCGCAATGGGACCGTTAAATATTATTATTATGGTTGTGGGAATTGCAGGCGGATACATGGCTGCAGCTGATACCGGAATAGCCACAAGTTTTATTCCGCTTTACAACTTTGCCAAAAACATGACCTGTATATTTGCCGGAAATGCAGATGCAGCCGCAATGATTATTACGGTCATAAGCAATCTTGTATATACAGTGCTGTGTACCTGGGGGCTTACCCGTATTTTCAACAGTGAAAAACTGATGTTTTCAAATTAGAAATGAGATATAAAAAAACAGCCGGGACTCCGCAGCTCCCGGCTGTTTTTTATAATTCACCCTTGCAATATCCCTGCTGCGCAGGAATATTACACGGGTGGCACCTGCACGGTAATTCGCTTCGCGAAGCAGGTGCGCAGGCAATATCCCTGCTGCGCAGGAATATTACATTAGGCTCCAAGCGCCTTGCTGCTTTTGTGCAGGAAAATCATGTAAAGGATTAACCCGACTAATGCAACAACAAGATTCGCAATTGAACCGATACCTGCAAGCAGGCTCAGTACTGGTGTTAAATTCAGAATTGCAATGACAGCCTGAATAATATTACATGCAAGATAAATCTTCCATACATTATTTCCTGAGTCTGCAATATCACGCGCACCGATTGACGCCATCACCCCTGAAACGGATGTACACACATAATAGGTAATCAGAAAAGAAAGCACTAATCCGGCAAGTGTGAAAAGCAGTGCGAGAGATTTTAAAAAACTGCCGCAGAGACTTACAACAATCGATATGATTGCAATGGTAAATGCTGTTTTACATCCTTCAATGTCCTTTCCTGCTCCGTTCAGCCCTACCAGGTTGATAATGGCAAATACAATTGCTCCAATTGCACCCACAACTGTC
Source organism: uncultured Agathobacter sp. (assembly GCA_910587655.1). Classification (GTDB taxonomy): domain Bacteria; phylum Bacillota; class Clostridia; order Lachnospirales; family Lachnospiraceae; genus Roseburia. The sequence continues at coordinate 15,069 of CAJUND010000010.1, forward strand.
AGCAGTCCAAAAAGACCGGTAAGTCCCAGTGAGCCTGCTGCTGCAAAAACTAATGTTCCTGCCGCCGCAATTGATGTACACACAGTACAGATAATCGTTCCTATCTGGGCAATAAACATCTTTTTCAGCCCCTGTGCTGCGTTAAAATACTGGTTCATAACTAAATCCTCCTATTATTCATTTGTATGATTGCAGTGCAGAATACCGCATTCTTACAAAATACGAAAAAATCTGCACAAGTAACATCAAACATTATACAGGGTTTCGGAGGTTTTGTATAGTGGGACTTTATTCCTATTTTACACTTTTTTTATTCTTATTTTATGATTTTCCAGCCTTTTTCCTCAGCATATCATAGATCCACTTGCCGCTTGCGCTTAAGTCACTGCGCTTAAAGCCGCTCTTCTTTTTACAGCTGCTTTTAATCATTGCAGAGGTTTCACTTTTATTTGACAGATTCCATGCCGCATAACTTACCTTATATTTGTCCAGAAGTTTCATCCACTTGTCAGCCTGCTTTTTATTAATACTGCCGTTTCCGCTGGCGTCACAGATTCCAAATTCGCTGACAAACAGCGGAAGCCCGCTTTTTATTGCACTTTCTGCAGTTTTACGCAGGGCATCCTGATGGGTTCCGGCATAAAAATGCAGCGCATACATAATGTTATCCTCTTTCAGCGGAGCCGCAGCCGCCTTGTCCACCTCCTGCGACCATGTCGGCGTTCCGACAATAATCACCGCGTCCTTATCATTTTCGCGGATAACCGGAATTATACTTTTGGCATAGGACTTAATCGTGTTCCAGTCAGTCCCGCCATTTGGTTCATTGCAGATTTCATAAATCACATTCGTGTAATCAGAAAATTCATCCGACATTTCCTGAAAAAATGTTTTCGCTGCTTTTTTATGCTTTTTCGGGTTTCCGTCGCTTAAAATATGCCAGTCAATAATGACATACATGCCATGTTTTTCCGCCAGTTTTACACCTTTTTTCACCAGCTTTTTCAGTTCCTTTTTATTGGCGGAATTTCCGGTGCAGTATCCATTGTATTCTTCGGTATACATGGCAAGGCGTACAACATTTGCTCCCCATTTGTCATGAAGTTCTTTCAAACATTTGTCGTTTACATACTGCGGATACCAGCTCAGCCCGTGGGTGCTTACCCCGCGAAGCTGGACTGTTTTCCCGTCCTCATTGCACAGTACGGTGTCCTCCACATGAAGCGCCTGCAGTTTCTCCTTCGCCTGGACCGGCTGGATTCCGGTAAATAAAATACCAAACGCCAGAACGGTACACAGTACTGAAAGAACCTTTTTTACTTTATTTTGCATTTTCGTTTCTCCTCCCTTTTGCTTGTCACATTTTGAACATCAGCCCTGCACGATAGAAGTTACTTTGTAATCCTGCTCCTCAACCGCGCTCTTTAACACATCATCCGCTACTTCCTCCGTCAGGGTCACAACTGCAGTTCCTGCCTCGTGGCTTACCTCTGCTGCTTCCACGCCGGAAACTGCCTCAAGTGTTTTCTTTACGCGCGCCTCGCAGTGTCCGCACATCATCCCTTCAATATTCATTGTTTTTGTCATGGTTTTTTCCTCTCTTTCTTTATTTATGATGACATCCGCAGCTTTTACTTTCCGCCCCTCCTTATGCGGGGAAAACAGATTCAGCCGCAGTGCATTGGTAACAACACAAAAACTTGACAGGCTCATTGCCGCTGCCGCAAACATCGGGTTTAATTTAATCCCAAATAAAGGATACCACACTCCGGCGGCAAGCGGAATCCCTATGATATTATAAATAAACGCCCAGAAAAGGTTTTCCCGGATATTCCACAGCGTTGCGCGGCTTAAACGGATTGCTGCCGGAACATCATTTAAACTGCTCTTCATCAGAACGACTGATGCAGCATCAATCGCCACGTCCGTTCCTGCCCCTATGGCAATACCGGTATCTGCACTGGTAAGCGCGGGAGCGTCATTAATTCCGTCCCCTGCCATTGCAACCTTTGCCCCGCCGGCGCGAAGTCTTTCAATTTCCCTTGCCTTTCCCTCCGGCAGCACACCTGCGATGACCTCACTGACTCCTGCCTGGGCGCCGATTGCCTTTGCCGTCTGCTCATTGTCACCGGTCAGCATCACAACGTGGATTCCCAGGTTTTTCAGCTGTCTGACCGCATCCGGGCTGTCTTCCTTAATCGTGTCCGCCACGGCAATAATTCCAAGAAGCTTTTCGTCTTCCGCAAACAGAAGCGGCGTTTTACCTTCACCGGCACAGCGCCCGGCCTGCGTTTTTATCTCCTCCGGAACTTTTACCTGCGAGCTGATATATTTCAGGCTTCCGGCAGCCAACGCCTTCCCGTCCGCCTCTGCCCTTAATCCGTTTCCCGGAAGCGCCTCAAATTTTTCAACGGACCGCCCGGTAATCAGCTTTTCCCTTGCATCATCCATAATGGCGCGGGCAAGCGGATGCTCACTTTTTTCCTCAAGCCCCGCCGCCGTCTGCATCAGGTATGTTTCCGTGACTCCGTCAGCCGGAATAATATCTGTCACCTTCGGTTCCCCGCTTGTGATAGTTCCGGTTTTGTCCAGCGCAACAATCTGTGTGCGCCCTGCATTTTCCAGGGAAACAGCATTTTTAAACAGAATTCCTTTTCTTGCCCCAACCCCGTTTCCAACCATAATCGCCACAGGAGTCGCAAGCCCCAGCGCACACGGACAGCTGATTACCAGCACGGAAATTCCGCGTGCCAGTGCAAATCCGATGCTCTGCCCTGCAAAAAGCCAGGCCAGGATTGTCACCACCGCAATTCCAATTACAACCGGCACAAACACCGCCGACACCTTATCTGCTATTTTGGCAATCGGCGCCTTCGTTGCCGCCGCATCTGACACCATCCGGATAATCTGGGAAAGCGTGGTATCCTCCCCGACCCGCGTCGCTTCACACTGTAAAAATCCGGACTGGTTGGCAGTGGCAGCACTGACCTTATCGCCCGCTTCCTTGTCCACCGGGATGCTTTCACCGGTTAATGCTGCCTCGTTTACTGCACTGTTTCCCGAAACCACCCTGCCGTCCACCGGAATATTTTCACCGGGACGGACTACAAAAATATCGCCTTTTTTAACTTCTTCAATGGAAACCGTCATTTCCTTTCCGTCTTTAAGAACCGTGGCGGTTTTTGGCGCAAGCTTCATCAGGCTTTTCAGCGCGTCGGTCGTCTTTCCCTTTGAATAAGCCTCCAGCATTTTTCCAACCGTAATCAGGGCAAGAATCATGGCTGCCGATTCAAAATAAAACTCATGCATATATTCCATGACTGCCGCCGAATCACCTTTCAGCTGCGCATCCGTCATGGCAAAAAGTGCATAGGTGCTGTACAGAAAAGAAGCTCCTGCCCCAAGCGCCACCAGTGTGTCCATATTCGGGGAACCCTGTAACAGACTTTTGAAACCGCTGACAAAAAACTTCTGGTTAATTACCATAATGATTACTGTCAGAAGAAGCTGTAAAATTCCCATGGCAACATGGTTATCTGCTAGAAACGCCGGAAGCGGCCAGTCAAACATCATATATCCCATAGAAAAATACATAAGAATGATAAGAAAAAATACTGATGCAGTAAGCCGTTTCTTTAACCGCGGCGTTTCCTTGTCCCGGAGTGCTTCTTCCGCTTCCTGGTACCTGGCGCCTGCGTCATGTCCGCTGGCTTTTTCCTGTTTTCCTTTGACCGCTGCGCCGTAGCCGGCGTGTTCCACAGCTTCGATTACTGCGCGCTCACTGGCGCTGCCTTCCACACCCATGGAATTTGTCAGCAGACTGACCGCGCAGGAAGTTACGCCCTCTACGGCTGAAACTGCTTTTTCCACCCGCGCAGAACACGCGGCACAGCTCATTCCTGTTATATGATACTGTTGCATATGTTTCCTCCTGTGGGTCGTATCCCTGACGGGATACGACAGTTTATGGAGCAAATCACATGAAAGTTTGCTTCGCAAAGTGATTTGCGTGGGTCGTATCCCTGACGGGATACGACAGTTATGGAGCAAATCACATGAAAGTTTGCTTCGCAAAGTGATTTGCGTAGGTCATGTCCCTGCTTCGCAGGAACACGACAGTTATCACATGAAAGTTTGCTTCGCAAAGTGATTTGCGTGGGTCGTATCCCTGACGGGATACGACAGTTATTTCATCAGTTTTGGCAGAACTTCCAGAAGTTCTTCCACTTTTTCGTCGCTTCCTGCACGGATTCCGTCTGCCACACAGGTACGGATATGATCTGCCAGAAGCACCTTGTTAAAACTGTTGAGTGCTGCATTTGCCGCTGCCACCTGCACAATGATGTCCGTACAGTAGCAGTCCTTTTCCACCATGCCGCGGATACCGCGGATTTGCCCCTCAATCCGGTTCAGGCGGTTGATTAAATCCCTGTGTTCTTCTTTTGGACGGTGTTTTTTGCGGCAGCTTTCACACGTTTCCTCTTTCTGTAAAGTTTCTCCTTTTTCGGGCACTGGTATACACCTCCATGGTTTTATTTGTATACCCCATAGGGGTATATGCTTTATATTATTATATACCCCCATGGGGTATAATGCAAGTGAATTTAATTATTCATTTTTATTAATTTGCGGGTATTAAAACTGAATGATATCACTGCCTGCCCATTGGAAAAATGGAAAGCAGCTGTTACCATGAAATTATTTTGCCAGTACCTCACAGGCCTCTCTGTTCTGTTCAATCAATCTTTTTGAAATACTCAATATATCTTCACCAGATGCAATGGTATCATCCTCTGCCTTACTAAAATCAATAACAAGATATCCTGGTACATTGTTCTTGAGAATCACAGCTGTATTTTCAATCCGTCATACGCAAAATATACTGCGTCCAGCGTTTTCTCCAGTTCCCTGTAATCGTCATAAGATTTTCCCCAGTCCTCCTCTAAATGAGTAATAATAACTTTTTTGATTTTATACTGCTTTCTTATATCATCAATTTCATCCATCGTAAACAGCTCTTTTCTCAGAGGATTATCCCCGTTTAACACACCCCCGTCCTTTAAGACGTCGCCTACAATTGTATTGCCAATGATTAAAACATCCGCATCCTGAAATTTCTCCGATTTTGGAAATGGCTTAACATCGCATGGCGCGTAAATTATTTTTTTGCCATTAGAAGAAATTACAAATACCGCCACATGCTCCTGCTCATCTGTCGGAATCAGCTCTATCAAAATACCGCCAGCCTGCAAAGTATAAATTTCCCTTGTGTATACAAGCCCCTTTGCTTCATAATATCCCAGGGCTGATCCATACTTTGTCCCCTGTTTTTTTACATCTTCAAGAACCGCAGGCAGGGAAGCAACTTCAATCGGATGATCCGGTTTCTTTCCCTGCGAAGCGGCAAGCCAGTCCATGTTCAGCTGTTCAATCACGCGCATTCCCATTGTGTGGTCGGGGTCACAGTGACTGTATAAAATATGTTCCACTTTCTGTATGCCTGCATTGTTTAGCGATGTGTTGATATCTTCCGGCGTATCAATCAGTATATTCGCTTCTTCAATAAACAGGCTGCAGCCTGTCCGTGCATAAGGAAATCCTTTCAGCCGCGCCTCTGTGCATACACGGCAGTTACAGCATGCCCTCGGTGTACTGACACAGCCGCCGGAGCCAAGTATTATTACATTCATATATGTGTTATCCCCCTGTTTATCTGTCTGGTTTAGTATCCTTTTCCAATTATGTCAAATACCAAAATATACACAACATGTACATTACATATCTTTTCAAAGCGTTCTCACGGCTGCAATTCTCTTCATCCGCCCTCTGTACCTCAACATTGCACCTGTCCCCGCTGCCAAAAAAGTTCCTGACAGAAATCCCAGTCATCTGTAAGAACCTCAAAAAACACATTATACATAGGGTAAGCATTTGTTTTACCTGCACATTTTCCCTTTTAGTATATACGAAATATTCAGATAGCACAACATATTTTGCTGCCATATTCATTTTGATTAATTCGCGGATATTAAAAACTGAATGATATCACTGCCTGCCCATTGGAAAAATGAAAGGTATCTATTATTATGAATTGATTTTACCATGTGTTATCGGCTGATGCAGGAGAAATTTTCCTGAACGCTTACTCCGCTGCCATACCGGCTGAACAACGATTATTTATTTCAGTCAGTCTTTCCGTCGAAACCAAAAGCCCTGGAAGGCTTATGCCGTTCCGTACAGCCTCTGTCCGCAGAGGACAACGTTTCCTTCCAGTCATCCACGCTGGCTTTCTGGACTATGACCTTTTCCCGGAATACCCTGAGTTTTTCTCCACCTATAAAATTTCCAATGTCAAAACTCATAACATCTATAGTGATAAAATCTGTATTTCCTTTATAAACTTAAACCAGATATCACTTGCCACGGAGAATGAACAAATCAGCTATTTAACAAAATCCCATGGATTGTCAGACAATCCTCCACCTTTCTGTTATATCCGATTTCAAAAATGTCACTGTGGAATTATGTTCTGCATCCAATACCGTTTTGCCCGCACCCATTACCATGCGTCCGGATGCTTCCGGCATAAGGTATCTTTTCCCATCCATACAGATGATATAATCAACAGCTTCCCCGGCCGTATGTACAGGATACCCCGTGACAGTCACATAATGTTCGTCTTCACTGACGGTAAACGGATTCACAACCAGGTATCTTACCCCGGCCGCAAGCTGCAGTCCGTTTACTGTGTCCAGCGGTTTAACAGTTCCGGAAACAGTAATGTCGTCCTCCAAAATTCCTATCCCGTCACAGACGCTCCTGTAATAGGAAAGCAGGATTCCCTCATAATGCCCTATGGTATGATATTTTCGGTCAATACCGGAAATCCGTTCTTCAATCAGGGCAAGCACAATGGTATAAAGCAGATTTGTGGCCTCTTTCGTAATCTCAAGCAGAAAATCCGTCCCCATTTTATTTGTGTATGCAATGTGATATCCATGTTCATCGAAGTCCACGCTTCCGAGGTTGTGCTGGATTCCGTTCCGTATTACTTTTAAAATCCGGTAACAGTTCAATGCAACCATATCCAGAGGAACCGATGCCATGGCTTCCAGTTCCTGGTAATGCCTCCGGAAACTCTCCCCCTCCGTCAGTCCGTATTTCTCCTCCAGCCATCCGTCAAAAACGGTAAAGATAAGAATGTTGTTTGCCACCCATGACTTTGACAGCGGGACACTGCCGTTCATTACTTCACCGCATTCCAGGTGCATGGTATGGCGGTATGGATTTTTTGAATCATATTCCGGATTCGGTTCCCCATTTTCAAGAAATGGTTCGTGGTACTCAATTTTTCTGATTTCTGACTGTAAAAAATTGAAGTTTGACATATCGGATGCCTGCAGGACATCCGTAATTGATTTCTGGTATTTTTTATCCATGCTCTTTTCTCACACGTTCCTTTTTACATTCAAGGTCTTCCATCTGCTTAAAACAAATTTTTTCATTGGAATTGTCCATAGAAATATTAAATGGAATTCTCTGTTCCCTGACTGCTTGTTTTGCTGATATTATAAAAAAAGTTGTCTTAACATTCACCCTTGATAGTATGATATTATCCCGGAAATGTCATGTCAATAGTACATACAATATTCGTACCAACACTTAATCTGCGCAAATATTATTTTTTTGGTACTTGCCCGTTTCCGCAGATTCTGCTATGATAAAAATATGGCAGGTTCTGCAGCAGTCCAGTTGCAGACACCGCCTGTTTGGCAGGTTCTGCCTTGTTTCCAACTTATTTTTAATTATATTAACTGCCCGCATCCGTATGCAGATGCTGGATAAACTTTTGTCAGTTTCCTTTCAGGTATTACCGTTTATCCAGAACCCGATAAGCCACTGTACACAAACAGTGCAGGCAGCCCCCATCACGAAAGAGAGGACACATCTTATGAAAACACCAGACACAATGAACACACTGACTCCGCTGCCATACCGGCTGACCAATGATTATTTATTCCAGGCTGTCTTCCAGTCGAGACCAAAGGCACTGGAAGGACTGTGCCGTTCCATTCTGCATTTATCGCCGGAAGATACAATTAAAGTTACCCTGCGCAATCCGATTGAACTCGGAAAACAAATTCAAAACAAGGAATTCATCCTTGACCTTGCAGTAATCATCAATGATTCCATGTTCCTTAATCTTGAGATGCAGATGTATCATGACAATTACTGGATAGACCGTTCTATTTCCTACACCTGCCGAAGCTTTGACAACTTAAACCGCGGAGCTGAATACGGCATGGTACTTCCCGTCATCCACGTTGGCTTTCTGGACTATGACCTTTTTCCGGAACATCCGCAGTTCTTTTCCACTTACCTGCTCACAGACACGAAAAACAGACAAATATACAGTGACAAATTCCGCATTTCTGTGGTAAACTTAAACCATACAGAACTCGCCACGGAGGAAGACAAAACCTTTAGTACTGACCTCTGGGCACGGGCATTTAAAACGGAAAGCTGGGAGGAAATCAATATGCTTGCTAAACAGAATGAATATTTGAAGGAAGCCGTTTCCGGCATTGCCGTCCTCTCGAAGGATGAACAGATTCGCCAGCAGTGCCAGGCACGGGAGGATTTTGAGTACTGGGAACGCATAAGGGAAAACGGGCATAAACGGGAGCTGGCTAAACTGCGGCAGGAGCTGACGGAAAAAGACAGCTTCTACCAGCAGGAACTCTCTGGAAAAGACCAGGAAATTGCCGACCTGAAAGCACGGCTTGCCGCCCTTGAAGCTTCCAGTCAGGAAAACTAACTTCTTTGAAAACAGCCGGATAGTAATATTGATATGATAGCAATATACCGTCCGGCTGTTTTCACGGGCCACTCTCCTTCACCATCTTCTCTAAAACTTTCACACCGGCTCCCGGAACGTGTCAGGCTTCTCCCTGTTAAAAACCTCATTGCAGACCATGATGGTAACCAGTTCTTCCGTTTCGCTCAGGTTCACAATGCTGTGGGTCCAGCCCGGTACCATGTACACGGCTTCCAGTTTATCACCGTCCACTTCAAATTCCACAGTTTCCCCGGTGTGGATGTTCCGCTCCCGTATGAGCCCGTGCCCGGATACCACAATAAACAGCTCCCATTTGGAACTGTGCCAGTGTTCCCCCTTTGTGACGCCCGGCCTGCTGATGTTGACGCTGACCTGCCCGTGGTCCCTTGTGCGCAGCAGCTCCGTAAAGCTTCCCCGGCTGTCTGCGTTCATTTTTAGCGGAAAACTGAATTTACCGGACGGCAGGTAGGTCAGGTACAGGGAATACAGCTTCTTTTCAAAACTGTTTTCCGGCATTTTTGGCATCACCAGGTTCTCCGGCTGTGCCTTAAACTCCAGCAGCAGGTCCACGATTTTTCCCAGTGTAACCTTATAAGTCAGGGGCACGTAACAGAAACGCCCGTTTTGCCTTTCCACTGGTGTAAACCCTTCATACTCACAGTGTTTCTCCTTTCCTTCAAGCAAATCAAGCATTCCCTCCACCAGGTCGTCAATATACAGAAGCTCCAGTTCGGTGGTGCGGTCATGCACCGTGTACGGCAGGTCATTTGCGATAGCATGGCAGAAGGTTGACACCGCGCTGTTGTATCCCGGTCTGCTGTGCCCCATCAGGTTAGGAAACCGGTATACGGCTGTCTTAACCCCTGTTTCTTTCCCGTAAGCCAAAAACAGCTCCTCGCCTGCCAGTTTGGATTTCCCGTAATCAGAATCCGCATAGCGCCCGACAAGGGACGCCTGGATGGATGAGGCAAGCATGACCACCGCACTGCTTTTGTGTTTTTTTAATGTGTCCAGAAGAACAGAGGAAAACCCAAAGTTTCCTTTCATAAATTCCCCTTTTTCCTTTGGACGGTTCACCCCTGCCAGATGGAATACGAAATCTGCCTTTGCACAGTATTCCTCAAGTTCCTCCTGTGTGGAATTTCTGTCGTATTCATAGATACCGCCGATGTGAAGGTCCGGCCGCGTTGTATTCTTTTTCTCTTTTATGCTGTACAGGTTTGTGGCAAGGGCTGTTCCCACCATGCCCTTTGCGCCGGTGATAAGAATGTTCATCTGTCTTTTCTCCATACCGTCCGGTTTACTATGTCAGTATAACTCTGTACAATTGTTACCACTTTGTCCGAAACATTTTTATCCGTGTAATCAGGAACGGGAATGCCGCCGTCATGGTTTCTGTTCATGGTGACTGCAAGTTCCACCGCCTGCAGCAGGGAATCCCCCTGAATCCCTGCCAGGACGAAACAGCCTTTGTCCAGCGCTTCCGGGCGTTCCATCGAGGTGCGGATGCAGACTGCCGGAAACGGATGCCCTGCAGAAAGAAAGAATGAGCTTTCCTCCGGCAGCGTTCCGGAATCCGACACCACGGCAAATGCATTCACCTGGAGGCAGTTATAATCAAAAAAGCCAAGCGGCTCATGCCTGATTACCCTTTTGTCCAGCACAAACCCGGAAGCGTCCAGTTTTTTTGCCGACCTGGGATGGCAGGAATAAAGTACCGGCATGTCATAGGTTTCCGCCATGCGGTTTACTGCAGTAAAAAGTGACAGAAAGTTTTTATCCGTGTCGATGTTTTCCTCCCGGTGGGCAGAAAGCAGGATGTACTTTTTCCTTTCAATTTCCACCCCTGTTTCCGCGATAAGCCTTTCATGGATATCCGAGGAAAGGATTTCTGGCAGGCTGTTTTCCAGCACCTCCGCCATCGGGCTTCCTGTTACAAACGTTCTCTCCTTTGGCAGTCCGCATTCCGCCAGCCAGCGTCTGGCATGTTCGCTGTATGCCATGTTTACATCCGAAATAATGTCCACAATCCTCCGGTTTGTTTCCTCCGGCAGGCACTCATCCTTGCAGCGGTTGCCTGCCTCCATGTGGAATACCGGGATGTGCAGGCGTTTGGCGCTGATTACGGATAGGCAGGAGTTCGTGTCCCCCAGGACAAGCACTGCATCCGGTTTTATTTCCGCCATCAGCTTATAGGATCTGGCAATGATGTTTCCCATGGTTTCCCCAAGGTCTGCACCCACGGCATCCAGGTATACCTCCGGCCCGCCAAGTTCCAGCTCCTTAAAAAAGATGCCGTTTAAACTGTAGTCATAATTCTGCCCGGTATGTGCCAGTATGGTGTCAAAATACTTCCTGCACTTTTTTATGACGGCGGACAGGCGTATGATTTCCGGACGTGTGCCGGCAATGATTAAAAGTTTCAGCCTGCCGTTTTCTTTCCATTTAATGTCCATGTGTTTCTCCTTTTAACTGTTCCCTGACGTAATCCGTTGCCAGTATTTTTTCCACGGTCTCCTCCACGTCCAGGAGCCTTGTGTTATGGCTGGTGTATGCCTCGTCGGCTTCTGTTTCCACCTGCCCCTTTACAAAATACTGGTCGTAGTTTAAGTCACGGTTGTCGGCTGAAACGCGGTAGTAGTTTCCCATGTCCTCGGATCGCAGCCGCTCTTCCCTTGTCATAAGGGTTTCGTAGAGTTTTTCCCCGTGGCGTGTGCCGATGATGTTTGTTCCCGTATCCCCGAAAAGCCTCTGGACTGCCTTTGCCAGCACGCCAATGGTTGAAGCATCAGATTTCTGGATAAAAAGGTCGCCCGGCTGTGCGTGTGTAAATGCGAATTTCACAAGGTCAACTGCCTCATCCAGGTTCATTAAAAACCTTGTCATGTCCGGGTTTGTAACCGTTACAGGTTTTCCAGCCTTTATCTGGCTGATAAAAAGCGGGATGACCGAGCCCCTGGAACACATGACATTTCCGTACCTGGTGCAGCAGATGACGGTACCGCCGCGTTCCGCGGCAGTCCTTGCGTTTGCCCGCACGACGTGTTCCATCATTGCCTTGCTTGTTCCCATGGCATTGACCGGATATGCCGCCTTGTCGGTGGAAAGGCAGACCACGCGTCTGACGCCTGCATCCACTGCGGCGTGGAGCACGTTGTCTGTCCCCTCCACGTTGGTCTGCACTGCCTCCATCGGGAAAAATTCACAGCTTGGCACCTGCTTTAGGGCTGCCGCGTGAAATACAAAATCCACACCCGTCATGGCATCATGGACGGACTGTGGATTTCTTACGTTTCCAATGTAAAATTTTACTTTTGATGCTTCATCAGGATGCAGTGCCTGCAGCTCGTGGCGCATGTCGTCCTGCTTTTTTTCGTCGCGGGAGAAGATGCGGATTTCCCCGATGTCCGTGTGTAAAAAATGCTTCAGGACGGTGTGCCCGAAGCTGCCGGTGCCCCCGGTAATCAGGAGGGTTGCGTTGTTGAAAGTGTTCATGTTTGATTTGTGTTCCTTTCCTGTTTTATGGTATTAAAAAAAGACACCCCGGGGGCGTCTTTTCCTGTTTCCTAATTCATAATTCTATACCTTCCTGTGCTGCCAGTTCTTCAGGCGTTATTGTTTCGTGTTTTTCAGGATCTGGATTGTTCAGGTAATCCTCATACAGTTTCTGACAATATAAATCATCCTCTATGTCATCATCAAACTGTATCCCTTTAAAAAATAACAGTAAATTTCCTATCTTATATTCAGGAAGCTGATCAATAATCTGTTTTGCCTGCTCTCTTTCACTCATATATTCATCCATTTCACAAAATCCCATGGATTGTCAGACAATCCTCCACCTTTCTGTTATTTCCGATTTCAAAAATGTCACTGTGTAATTATGTTCTACACCTGAATGCACTATATAAAATGAATCATCATATTTATGCAGAATCAGTCATCCAAAAAAGAAAAGGCAGGACTTTGGTGTCCTTTTTCTACAATTAACAATAGTAGCTGATTTCTTCAAAATATTTATACCACTGTTTTATTATTTCTTGACTGTTCGATTCAATAAATGCCATTAATTTTCTTAGATCCTTTGAAGGAATGTGGGAATTGTTATTACAGAGTAATGCTTTACCTTTCCTGGTTATCCACACTTTTGTGGCATTTGCTCCTGGATTATGTTCCGTAATATGAACATGAACAGGTTCTGTTGGTCTATTCTCATTTGACCAGAAGAAAATAATATATCCCCCGAATTTAAAAATTTGAGGCATTCGCAAATCCCCCTTCTTTTGCAAAATCCATAATTAAATGGGCGTTATTTTCTACAAACTCTTTATAATAATCCATTTCAGCATCAGAAAACCCCACTATATTTTCCCATGTATAGTCTGGTAAATAGCAGGTCGCGTTATAAAAACCATCATAAACTGCTTTTTCAATATATACTTTAACTCTACCATCAGGCTTCATTTCAGAATGAACAACTTCTGTTGTGTCGCTTAATGTTGCATAAGGATATACCATAATACCCCTCCCAAATATAAATCCATACTAACTGCCCATATCAAAATATTCTTATATGTATTTTATCATGGAAGAATAAGAGATTCAAGAAAATCTTACAATATAAATCATCCTCTATGTCATCATCAAACCATGCAGGCAGTTCCCTGAAAAAATAATGTATAATCATCATCAGGTCAACAATTCCACGGTCTTTTGCTCATTTTAACGCACCAGGAGGAATCCTGCATAAGAATCTTATTATTCTTTACCGCTGTTAGTATCCAATCCTGAAATAATCCAGATATGTTTTATATTTATCCTGTGCCGTCAGGCAGGTATCCGTCAGATAACCTTTTTCATTGTCCCATTCTTTCAGTCCGCGGTAATAGAACATCTTCAGATTATCTTCGATGATAAACGGAACAATGTTATATTTCAGGCACTCTTTAAACATAATCAGTCTGCCCACACGCCCATTCCCATCCTGAAATGGGTGTATTCTTTCGAATTTTACATGGAATTCCAAAATATCTTCCAGTGTCTTTTCTTCTTTTTGAAAATTGTATTCTGTCAGTAATGCTTTCATCTTATCGGAAACTTCTTCCGGAAGTGCAGTTTCCATGCCTCCGACTTCGTTTGGAATTTTCTTATACTCACCCACGGCAAACCCTTCTTTTCTGGAATCACTGGTTCCATTTTTCAAAATAAGATGAAGCTCCTTGATAAATTTCTCTGTCAAAGCGGTTTATGCATTATCAATAATGATATCAATACAGCGGAAATGATTTGCCGTTTCAATTACATCGTCCACACTGAGAACTTCGTTTTCCACACCGATTGTATTGGTTTCAAAAATATATCTGGTCTGATTGTGTGTCAGGCGACTGCCTTCCATATAGTTGGAGTTATACGTCAAATCAATCTGTGTTTTATGATAGATACCGCCGGAATATTTATTTACTTTTTCATCCTGAAGAATTTCCAATAATGTAACCTTTGCATTCTCCGGATTATTACATGTCTTACCAGTAAAATCCTGCATCTGCTCCCCCTGTTAATTCAAAACAAAAAATTATACTTACCTGGTAACTATTATATTACTTTGGCGGTTAAAAATTAATGGTTTTCTGGTATATTAAAACATTGACTTTTAATAGCCGTAGTAATACCATATCGTCAATCTCAGATTGACGATGCTATATGCGCGGCTGTCCGCGCAGTAGAATAAGCGTCTTTTGCTTATTCTACCACATCACAAGAAATAATCCCAGTATGTTTTTGTTTTATCAGCGGTGAGGAACAAAATTTATTATTACAATGTTTCATGCGTTTCCCTGCATGTTTTCTTAATTATCAATCTTTTTTAATTGATATCCACATATGCTGGATCCAGTAAGCCGGTTTTTGAAATTTGTGGAAAATTATTCTGTTATTTCATCTTCCATTCAACCACCACCTGCACTAAAATAATTTTGTTATTCCCTTTTTCTCATTTGCATTATCCTCCGTGCGAAAAATTTCTTAATTCTATTTTACCGCATAGGAAGATATCCTGCATGAAATCTGACTGCTTTATTGCGAAAAGTTTTTATTCCTCAACGCTGATACCAGCCTTTCCACACTGACGGCAAACGATTTTTACCGGAACCTCGCACAAGAGCTGGGTGCACAGCCTTCCTTCCGAAAGCCCGATAACTTCCGGATCATTCAGGAAGAAATCGCCCGCCTTTCCCTTGAAAAGCGGAAAGACCCCGGTTATTATCATTGACGAAACCAACTACATCAACAATGCCATCTTAAACGACCTTAAAATCCTATTCAACTGTGAAATGGATTCCAGGGACAGAACCGCCGTTCTCCTTGCCGGGCTTCCCAAACCGAATTCCACCCTGCGGCTTGCCATCCATGAGCTGCTTTACCAGAGGCTGGTTATGAACTATAACCTGGAGGGGATGTCCAAAGAGGAAGGACGCTCCTACATCCATGAAAAGTTAAAAGGCGCAGGATGTAACCAGACCCTTTTCCATGAAGCTGCCGTGGAAGCAATCCTGAACGCCGCTGACAGCCCCCCGCATTATCAATAAGCTGTGTAATGCCAGCCTGCTCATTGGCGACAGCAGCAAATCTGAAATCATTACCGCAAACATAGCCATGCAGGCAATCAACAACTGTGAGCTTGGCCGACCAAAAATCCTTCACGCATTTAATGTGCGCAGGGGATTTTGAACCTTTAAATAAAGTGACCATCCAGCTTTATATAATCTGCTGCATCTGTGTAGTTTCAGCACAAAACAGCTGCATTTAATGTGACGCTGAAAGCATCATCTAATTTGCCAAACAACAATCCACTAAAGTGTGAACTTTCGCTCACCATTTCAATAAAATATTGCAAATCTTCTCCGAAGCACATCCATCCCCATACGGATTGACTGACTTTGCCATTTGCGCATACTTCTCCGAATCACTCAATAATTCATCCGCCTTCTTAAATATATCCGCCTTCTTAACCCCAACAACTTTCACTGTCCCTGCCTCCACAGCTTCGGGACGTTCCGTTTCCGTTCTCATAACCAACACCGGCTTTCCAAAAGCTGGTGCTTCCTCCTGCAACCCTCCTGAATCTGTCATAACCATATAACTTCTTGCAATCAGATTGTGCATATCCAATACATCTAATGGTTCCAACAGTTCTACCTGCGTATTATTGCTTAAAATCCCATAAACCATTTCCCTCACTGCCGGATTTGGATGAACGGGATAAACCACTTTGATATCATCGTATTTTTCTGTCAGGTTTTTGACTGCCCTACAAATATTCTCAAGAGGCTCCCCCAGATTTTCCCTTCTGTGGGCTGTCACAACAATTACACGGTACTTATTATAATCCATTTCCTGCAGGATAAGATTTGAAAACAAATAATCATCTTTTACGGTTGTTTTAAATGCATCTATAACAGTATTTCCTGTAACAAAAATACTCCCGCCGACATTTTCCCGTTTTAAGTTTTCTTCATTTCTCTTTGTTGGTGCAAAATGGTATGTAGCAATCCGTCCCGTCAGAAGACGGTTCATTTCTTCCGGAAAAGGGGAATAGATGTTTCCAGTCCGAAGTCCCGCCTCCACATGTCCAACCGGTATCTGCTGGTAAAATGCGGCAAGTGCTGCCGCAAAAGAAGTCGTGGTATCCCCATGCACTAAAACAATATCCGGTTTTGCTTCCCGCAAAACCGGATCCATCTTTTCCAGTACACTTGTTGTAATTGTGGTGAGGGTTTGACATTCTTTCATAATATCCAGATTATAATCTTCTTTAATATTAAACGCTTCTATAACCTGCCTAAGAATCTCTCTGTGCTGACCTGTCAAGCAGACTTGGCAATCTATTTCTTTATGTTTTTGTAATTCGAGAACCAGTGGGCACATTTTGACAGCCTCGGGTCTGGTGCCAAAAACCACCATTACTGTTCTGATTACATTAGTTATAGAATTATCTGACACTATTCTACTCCTTATCCATCAACTATTTTTAATAAAAGCAATATAATCGTCATCCTAATACTCTATGTACGCCAAAGCTATTTACTGTTTTCACTCAAAAAATTTTTTGCATCTCTAATAAAGCTAAGAACAATCAATACAACAACCATTGCTATTGGAAATGCCGCTATTATAGACACAGTTTGCAAATTACTCATAGAGCCCTCCGCAAAAATAAGTGCAATCGGCAACAGAATCAACAAAACCGCCCAAAATAATTTCAGCCTGCCATCTGTCTCTTCCCCCTCGTCAAGTTCTTTATAGCTATACTGACTCGCCACCAAAGTGATACTGTCAAACGAGGTTGCATAAAAGGCAACCATTGCCACAATCAATATAATTAATACAAGCGAATGTAAAGGAAGTGTTCCAATAATGGCTACCACCGTTTCATATAAATCCCCGCATTCTTCCCAAAGCCCAAGCACATCCATTTTTCCCTGCATCTGCAAACCAAGCCCATAATTGCCTAGCACAATAAAGGAAAACATCGTGCTGCTCATACCAAATGCATATGCTCCAAGAATGACTTGTTTCACGGTTCTTCCCCGACTGATACTCCCCATAAAAAATGGTGATGCCACACACCAAACCATCCAGTACGCCCAATAAAACACCGTCCAGTTTTGTGGAAACGATGATGCCCTAAGAGCATCTGTCCATGTACTGAGACTAATAAAATTCTGGATAACATTTCCGACTGCCGTAAATCCGGTTTCTATAATGTATCTGGACTCGCCCCCCAATACCAGCACATACGCTAGCAATGCCCCAAATAGATACATGCATAAATTTGCAAGCCATGATATCCCCTTAATCCCTTTCAATACTGCAAATGAATATACAAGGCATGTGATAATAAGAATCACAATTGTTACATATTTCGAGTTTCCAATTCCAAACAAGTTCATTAATGCCGTAGACAACAGCGGAGTTGCAACCGAAAATGTAGTGGCTGTTCCAGCAATTAATGCGATAACTGCCAAAACATCAATACATTTTCCCATAAGCTTATCCGTCTTGTCTCCAAGCAATGGGCGGCATGCCTCCGAATATTTCTGCTTCTTTACGTCCCGGACATGCAGCATAAATCCAAAACATGCCGCAAGCACTGCATAAAAACTCCACGGAATCGGTCCCCAGTGAAACAGCGGATATGTTGACGCCCAGTCCTGCATAGCTCCCAACTCCGCCACATGTGGCTCCCGTGCATATGACATCCATTCACAAAACGAATAAAAAAGAATATCCGCTGCCAATCCACAGGTAAATACCATCGCTCCCCATGACCAGAAACTATATTTTGGTTTTTCTCCTTTCTTTCCCAACGTTATCTTCCCTATATCAGAAAAAGCAATCCACAAAGAAACTATAAAAAATCCCAATCCTATCACAAGATAATATGTGCCAAAAACATCTCCTAGAAACCCTCTGACTGCCGATAGTATATTTGCAGAACCTTCCGGCTCCACGACAAACAATATACACAGCAGCAAAATAATAACAAATGGTATAACTGTCGTTGCCGGATTGATTTTCTTTGTTGTCTTTCTTTCATTCTTTTTCATATTTGTCGTTTTCCATATTCATACATATTTTGAATAGCTGTTATCCACCGTAGCCAGTTCATCCACACTGTCAAGTTCAATAATATCTCCTTTTTCCATTTGTCTAATCCCCAGCCGGAAATTTTGGGGATAGCAAAACAAGGCAACGTCATCCCAATAAATCCGGTAGTTCCTTTTTTCCTCAAACTCGATCTCGATGTATCTGCCAAGTTTCTTTCCATCTTCGAACGTCCATCTTGAAATACTATATAACTGCCATCCTCCCTTCCCGCCTTCTCTGGAACAATGTGTAACAATTCCATCTTCAACAGACATTAACCATTCGTTCGTCGGTTCCTCCGTCCACACTGCATTATAGCCGGAACATTCAAACTCCGGTGATAAAGCGCTATCATTAAAAACCATCTGATCTCCATCCAGAATAATGGAATTTCCAATATATTTTCGCGCAACATAAAGAGAAGAGACATTATTAGTAAATTCATAATACGGATTTTCAATCAACTCAAGTCCGGGATATTCAACTGGCAAATTTACAAACTGCTCTTTTTTATATCCGACTATCACGTAAATTTTATAGATACCATTCACATGCAGTCCATGAATTACGGTATCAATCATCCTCACTCCATTCACACGAATCAAGGGCTTCGGAATTTTCAAAGTAACCGGGCACATACGTTCTCCAAATCCCGCCGCCATAATTATTGCCTTATCCACCCTGTTCATTGCTAATCTCCATTTCTCTTTTTGCAAGCTGATAGTACCCTTTGGCATACTCATACTGGCATAAAGCATATTCCCCAAACTCAACCCCGACGTGTCTTTTATACTCACACCAATTACTCCATAAAAGTCCGCACACTGCAATATAACAGTAAATCTTTATTCTGGTGGATTGCGGACAACAATTTTCAAAATAAATGTCAATTAATCTGTCTATCTGCCCCCTGTTATAGGAACTATAGATACAAAACATGGCAATATCTACATGCGGATCCTGCATCCCCGCATATTCCCAGTCAGTCAATTGCAGATTTTCCGTCCCAGTTTCATCCACATAGAACAAAAAGTTATCCGGTACTGCATCTATATGCGTCAGGCAATATGAGGCAGCATACTTGTCAATATAATCCATCAAAGACCATACATTTTTTTTCGTCTTTTGATAGTCTCCATAAACAGAAGGTTTTCTGTCCCAAAGGCTCTCATAAAACGCAATCTGACCAAAAAGATCAAATTCGTGTGCAACCTTAAGTTTCATATTATGAAAATTTCTAAGCTTTTCCATGCACCTACTCACATCAAACTCGTCATTAGGATTGCATACCCGAACCCCTTCAAGAAATTTGGTTATCTTATACCCATTATTAGGATTTATATATACTACGTTATCGCACAATCCTTTGTCTGCAATCGCTTGATATACTTGAGCTTCTTGTTTCCGATCAATCAACTGGTCGGTTCCTTCCCCCGGAACCCGTATAATATATTTAATATTTCTGCACGAAAAAAGGAATGAGCAGTTGGTCATTCCCCTTTTTAATGCTGTAATATTTTCTATTTCATATGATGAAACTTGAAGTATTTGAGAAATACACTCTATTGTTTCTAAATCTAATTGACCAATCCATTCCGCATTTGTCACATTCCTGTCTTTCATTCTTTAAAACATCCTCTGTTTACAATTTTCATTTGCCACATGTATTTTTTCTCCATCTCCTTTTTACTTCCTGAATGCATTTTACAAAAATTATGTCATTATTAATATATAATATAAAAAAATACATTATCATGCCAATGATAATTTGTGACACTAAAATAATCACGTTTTTCTCCAAAACAATATCCATGTATTTTGTAACACCAAATATCAGCACACCCGCAAAAATATAATACCAGTCAGGTTTTATGCTGAATTGTATATATTTCTTTGTCATATGTGCCTGGATAAATGCAATAAAAACCTCTGTAATCAATGTTGCAACAGCAGCACCTATCGACTGCCATTGTCTAATCATAAAATAATTCATACATATATTTAAAATAGCGCCAGCAGCTATTGACAGATTAAATTCTTTCTGATGGTCTGAGGCAATCAAATACTGCCCTCCATACAAATTGCTTATCCCACATGCTAACACAACCGGACCCAGTATATAAAGAAGGTATTCCACCTTTTCATATCCTGCACCAAAAAAAACGTTTGTAAACACTTTTGAGATTCCCATAATCCCAGCGGTCAACGGAATCCCGATTGCCCAGATAAGTTTTCCATTCATTTTCAACGTATTCCCCACGGCATTCTTATCATTTCCTGATGACAGCATATTTGCTAAATTCGGCATAAATACGATACTCATAGCACCAATCACACCAAACAGTAAATTATTTATCCTTTCACTCTGCGAATATAATCCCACCTCTGTTTCCGTTGCCAATGTCCCCAACATAATTTTATCAAGTTTGGTATATAAGGTATTGAAAATTGTTGGGATAAACATAACCCAGACCTTAATAAAATGTTTTTTCAGACCCCTGACCGTAAATTTCACACGGACTATGATACTTTTTAATGAAGGCCAAAGGCATAGCTGCGCCACAAGATTTCCCACCGTACTTATTGCAACATATAAATATAAGTCATCTCGTGATTTGACTCCTAAAAAAATAGCAAACACACTAAGTAAATGGATCAACAAATTCCTTATTGTAATAAGTTTAAATTTTTCCATTCCTTGAAAAAACCATGTTATATCGATTAGGTTTGTCCATAATGCCATTCCACTAATCCAAAACAATTTTTTATCAATTCCATGGTTAAGTATAACAAATATACCATAAACAATAGCAACAACAAAAAAAAGACATACGCGGATAAATGAAAGCTGATAAAAAATAAAACTTCTCTTTTTTTCATCCTGCTGTACATATGCAACTTCCCTCATTCCATAAAGATTCAGTCCCATCAGTTCAAACAAAACAAAATAAGATACGACCGTTCCCGCATATGCTTCCTTCCCGATATTTTCCACACCGAGTACCCTTGAAATATATGGCGTGGTAATAATCGGCAGCAATATTAATAATATTTGGTAAATAACCGTATATATGTAATTTAACAGTACTTTTCTATTCATTTACAATTCCCGTTTCGTCTATAGCGTATAATACTGTTTCTGTCCATGCCCTTGCATAATGTCTGACATAAAGTTTATAAAAAGGATACTTTTTATGAATATACTCTATTATGCCCAGCATTTGTTCATTTGTATGGTAAATGCAGATTGCCAGTGTCGGGTGATTATTTTTTATCGTTTTCTCCGCCCTCTCCAATGCTTCCGGCTCTGCTCCCTCTATATCCATTTTAATAAAGGAAATTCCCATATAATCTGCTGCAGCATCTATAGAATCCGCTTCCACTTGTACCCCCCCATCCGCAATCCTGCTTGCATAATCCGCTCCTAAATCAAATGATAGTTTCGCTTTTTCTTTCCAAACTGCTTTCTTTATAATACGATATGAAAAATCTTCATGTCTTTCTGTCATGCCAGATAATGTTTTTTCTAATTTAGAAGCATTAAACCTATCCGGCTCCCAGCAAATAATCTTTAATCCTGCATCTGGCTTCCCCCAATTGGACCACTTCTTTTCAAGCAATAATACGGTATCCCCCGTATAAGCACCACAATCCATAATTATCTCATTTTCATGAAACCTGATTATTTCACTGTCAAAATACTTTTCGTCTGCCCGGCTTGTACATGACAAATACTTCCGTTTTAACGTACACTGGTATCTAATCGCATTTACATATACTGCCCTGCTCTTTTCATCAGCAAAGAGTTTCGTATTTCTTTGAATCCGCTGTTTGTTCATCTCAAAAAAATCCATACAGCAATTAAATATCTCTGTATCAATAAACCACATCATGAATTTTGCAAAAAGTGCAAAGCGTTTACTTCTCTGGATTTTTCTCCAGTATCTAATCAGCACTTTTCTCATATAACTGCTCCTTTGTTATCGAACATATAATAACAATGCTGCAACAAACAAGAAATACGCTATTCCCATAAACAAAAGAAGCCTGTCTTTATATATCACTGTCATAGGGTCTGCTTCCTCATAGCAATCCACGTCAAAACTGTATCTCAAATAAAGAACCAGCGCCCCAATAATTAAAAATATTGTATATGCTGTCTGAAAACGTTCCAGAGCCCACAATGAAAAAAAGACCATTGACATTGTAAGCCCCAGATTCATTATTTTTGCCAGCCATGATTCACTGTATCTTTTAATACAGCTTCTCTGAAATTCCTCTGGCAGTCTTTTTTCAGCAAGCCGTTTTTCCATTACCATATAAAGCGCAAGCCCGCACATTGTCAACAACAGATAGCTTGATATCGGAGTTTTGGTAAGACACCCCCCTATTTCCAAACGAAGGATATATCCTACCACCAGTATCATACTTTCCACCACAGGAACATTTTTTAATTTCCATACACTATATCCAATATTGATCGCCAGATATAAAATCGCCAGTAAAAATATTTCAATCCAAATATCTATAGAAACAAACAAATACAACAGCACAAAAAATCCAAAAGACAATAATAGTACTGCCGCTAAACAGTTTTTTGCTTCTCTTTTCGTTATCCTCCCCGATACCAAAGGAGTTTTCTGCTTTCTGGGATTGTACCGATCATTCTCATAGTCACAAATGTCATTTATTACATATACAGTAGATGACAACAGGCAAAGAGCCACAAAAATAAAAACACAGCATTCAAGACTCCTCGCATCCTCTAAAAATCTCCCACCGCATAATGGAGGAAGAAAAACCAGTATATTCTTAATCCAATGATTTACACGCAGCAGTTTCAGCCAATCAATCATTTTATCCTGTAATACAAAAATCATTTTACTTGCAAAATAGCTCACCATGAAAAAAACGCCGGTAACAATAACTGCACTGATATACGGATTCATCGCAGCATAATGAACCAGTATCCATAATACAAATGTACTGGCTGCACCCATAGCTAATTTCATTACAAAGAACTCTGCGGCCTCTGCTGCAGTTCCTCCCTGCTGCTTGAATACCAACCGTTTGTTCAATAAAAAAGCAATTATTACAGCAATCATATATGCCAGTACATTCGCGGCCACATACCAAACATGAAATATTTCAATCGAAAAAAAATAAATAATAAAATTTAAAACCGTAACGCTACCATTGACAACTATATATTTTACAAAATTTTTCACATCATTTGTTTTCTGCACTACATTTCCCAAAGTTCTATAAGTCCGGCCACCATCTTTTTAAATCAATCAGTCCATAAATATATAAAAAAAGCGACTGCAAATGCAGCACATCAAGCCAATACATTCCCCGCACCGCAATCCGTACAATCCTTCTCTCAGGTTTTAAGCTATTTCTGCCATATAAGTATGGATTTTTGATATACTCCGGAAAAAATTGTTTCAGCATATATTTCATGTCGTGATATTCTTCTCGCATAGCATGCATTCCCACACTGGAACCGCTTTTTAGCATATGCCAGCAATATATCTTATAAACCCAGTAAACATATTCTTCTTTTCTTTCCCTTGCAATATCATAATAATGCAAATGCAGATAAGAAAATTCTTTTTCACCGACTCCCTTTATAAAACTGTTCATATATGTATGGCTGACAGATTTAGGATTTGAAACATAATAATAACCATATGTTTTTTCCGCATAACATACTGTAGGATTACAGCCCACAATATAAGCCCTCAACAGAACATCTTCTAAAACCTTCCCTTCGGGAATTTTTAGATGATGTTCTGTCCAGAACGTCTTCTTGAAAAGCTTTCCCCAATTAGATATATGCCCATATAATGCTTCCTGCTCATCCTTAAACTTCCTCCAGTATCTGATTTGCCCATTTATGTCTACACTGGTAAAATTTGCAAAAACAATATCCGGTAGTGCATCTTGCCTGTAGTGAATTTCTTCCACCAGGGTTTTCAAAAATGTGTTCTCAAGATAATCATCCGCATCCAAAAACATAAAATAGTCCGTATCTGCATATTGCACAGCATAATCTTTTCCACCGCCCGGTCCTCTGTTTACATCAGAATCAATTAATATAATCGGAGTTGCCATCTCGTTTTTCATCAGCTTCTTTATACATGCAACTGTTCCATCTGTAGATGCATCATTATAAACAATCAGCTTATCAAACGGATACGACTGCACTAATACGCTATTGATACATTTTTCAATGCTTGTTTCTCCATTAAACACCGAAACTATACATGAAACGGACATATACCTATCCATATCCATTACCTTTTCTAATAATACTAATTTTCTAATCATTTTTGATAACTCATTAATTCCGCAGATTGCCAGCACCGCCTGGAACACAAAAACAATCACCCTATATCTGGTCTGTACTCCAGAACCTGCAATCAAATACATCATATACCCAAGCCAGCATAAGGAAAGAAAAGATACGGCTGCATCTTTCCTCTTCAATGCAAAAGGCATCAGCAATATCAGCAATGAATTCCAAATTGTCCATATGCCCGTCCAACTGCTAAACGTATCTGCTGCTTCCTGATTGACCGTGCCATCTGCATTATTTACAGACCAGTAAACGGGCCATGTTTCGCTATAAAATAAAAGCTCAAACTTCTGTTTCCATATTCTCGGAAATAAATGAAAATTTTCTCTCAATGTCTTATGTACTGCAATGTTCACCTTCTCAAGTCCTATTGCTAATGTTTCAGATTCCTCACACTCCCTGATTGCTTCCCCTGACTGGTCTGCATCCCAATTACCGTTCTCATCCACAGAATATCCCCACAACAAATAGTATCCCGTCGCCTGCTGCACATCTGTCCTGATATACTGCTCTAATGCAGGCTCTAAAACAACCGGAACCCCCCAAGTCACAAGCAGCGAAAGAACAATTATTTCGGTGCCATATACCAAGGATTTTCTAATCCCCGAAAAGTTTCCAATAATCATATTCAAAATTTCAGAACAGAGTAACAGCACACAAACAAATGCGGATATCGGCTTAAATATGGATGCACCTGCACCACAAAATATTGCAAGCAGTAAATATGACGTTCCCCTTTTTATTTCATTCCGCTTTTTTGCATATTTCTTATAAAACAGTCCCATGAGCAGCAAAAAGAAAATAATGATATGATCTGGTGATGTCACGGAACTCCATAGGATACACTGCGGCCATAACGCAGCCACTGCTACACATATCATTGCCATCCACTCTGACGCAAACTCCCGTACCATAAAATACAAAATAATAAAAGACAGAACATTAAACACAAGATTCAGTATGACCATATAAGCCGTACTGCATCCAAACAATCTATATATCCAATGGGTCAGCAGCATATAATATCCCCATGCAGGATACAATGAATAATATTTCTGAAAATCATCCATCTCTGACAATAATACGGTATAATTCTGATATTCTCCATTTTCCTGAAGATAATTCCAAAATTTCGTTGCCTGAAAAAAATCCGAACTCTGCTGCGGAGACAAATACACATAATAAGCAATTCTTAAAGCAATTCCCAGAAATATGATAAAATAAAACATCGCCTTATGAATCGGGAACTTTAAAATTCGTTCTTTAAAATAAATCAATCCAATGATACAGCCTATGCTTATCACAAATGCTACCATACTGCTTAAGCAGCTTCTATGCACATAGATTCCCCTCATTCCGGCAAAAAGACAAAATGCAGAAAAAATGAAAATATAAAGATACAAAAATATAGTTTTGTTAATTTTCACTATCCTTTTGTTTTCCATTTTAATAAAACCTCATATACTTTAAATGGTAAAAACCTCATTTTTAACAGTTGTATTTTTTTCCTCCATGAAAGTTTCTTCTTTGACATACCCAAATAAAGCCTTCCTTTTTCAGCATAATGCTTATATCTGCCCTTCAAAGGATGATGACAATTCTCTTCCCATGGGCGCACATCCGGATAGCCAGTGAAATGAATGATTACGGGATGTTTTCTTGCCTCCTTTATTTCCATCTCGCTATAATAATCCATAATATTAAAATATCCTGTCAGGTTACTGTAAGACATTAGAAAAATAGGGCTCATTGCATTATATTTCACATCCAAAATCTTAATCTTCCCACTGCATACCACATTAATGGCATCCTGATCGGGAAGAAACATCTCATCTCTATGCTGCCTGATATATTTAATCAATTGTTCTGTCACACTATTTCTTCTCCATTCTGACAAATTTATTAAAAGGACTCCTGAATTAATATAATAATCTTCTTTCCCTAATCCAATACTTCTTTTATAAACTTCAGATATGGTATCTTTTACCCCCCCTGCCCAATAATTTTCTATATCCACATTCCATAATTTTTCCAGACCAACATCATCAACAATGGTATCACAGTCCAGATAAATAACTCTTTCCAAATCTTTTAATAGTTCCGGCAAAAATATTCTACAGTATAAGCCTAACGATTCTTGAAATCTTGGAGGAATAAACCCCATTTTATCAGCGACGTTCGTTACATCATGTACTTTATAATTTCCACCATATCCATCAATAGTACTTATTAAACAACTTTTGTCTGTTTCTGTAAGCCCATTGTCCAATATGTCAATATATACCTTTTTCAAGTCCACATGCTCCAAAACGGAAATAATGCTTTTCTCCATCTGCGGCGCGTATGCATGGTCACTCGCATATGCTATATGAATATCACTCATTTTTTCGCTTTCCAACCTTCCATCAATTTTTTAAAATCTATATAATAATCCTTCACCCCACGTTTTCCCATATATGCCAATCCTTCTTCTGACATTTTTAACCTCAAATCTGAATCTTCTGCAAGCTTCATAATAGCTGCCGCTAATTCTTCAACCATATACTCTTTATCATCCTTTGAAACAAATAAAGCTGCTTTTGTATTCGTATTTTCTGGAATACCACCACTTTTTGTAACTATCAGCGGCAAACCGGAAGCTTCGGCTTCGAGAACCGCCAGAGAACCCGGCTCATCCCATATGGATGGAAATACAGCGATATCTGCACAAGCATAATACTTCGGCATATCTTCATGGGCAATATAGCCTGTCCAGACAACGCGTCCCCGCTTATCTAATGCCAGAGTTTTCACTTCCTCCACATACGTATCTGTTTTATTTGAGCTAAACCATATGCCTCCCATGATCATAAGATAAATATTTTTTGACTTTATCTTATTAAATGCAAGAAGAAGTTCTCTTAATCCTTTTGTAGGATGCAGCCTCCCTGCAAATGCCAATACGATATCATCATATTTTATCCCCTTTGAATTCCTATATTGCAGACGAAACTCCTGATACAATCCTGCATTAAATTTTTCGGTATCCGTGCAATTTAAAAGCACTCTGCATTTATCCTCTCCACCTGATATTGTGGCAACCCTGTTCTTTATAAACTCAGACACCGCAATCACTCCCTCACAGTTATAAAGTATCTTATCCGCATCAGGTATATCAATATTCAAACTATCATTATGAAGATGATAGAATAATGGTATTTGTATTTTAGCGATTATATCTATCAACGCTATATTATTCTCCACAATGACGGAATCTGCATTTTTATACTTCTTTTGAATATATTTTTTTGCTTTTCCTGCATATGCCAACTGCATGAGTGGAATAGATTTGTGAAATAATTTAAAAATAATCTTACTGCAAAATTCTTCAATCAGGGATTTCCATATCGGTATCTTAATAAAAAAGAAATCTGTTTCCTTAAATTTTTTCGCTTCCTCACACGCCTTTATATCATACGGACTTATAACCACAAAATGAAAATTCTTCTCTCTTTCATTTTCTTCCAGCAAATAATACACTAAGCTTTCCACAGCTCCTCCCTTTACCGGCGGAACCGGAAGTGAGGCAGAAACCACAAAAACAATTTTCATTTTCTCTTCCAATTTTAAACTCTCCCAATTTTAAAAATACACATAAAGAAAATAATCACTCTCTCCAAAAAACCTCATACTGATGTGTAGATTTCCTTTCATGTTCTGGCGGCAGGGTTTTCCAATCTCCGTAATACCTCATTAAAATACGGTCATATCCCTTCGGAATAATAAACTCATTCCCCTCAAACTCCATCAGCATAGGTTCAAAATCTTCTTTATAATACCAGTTCTTATCATCTAGCATATAGGAAACATTCCCCACAAAGTCGCTGTTTTCATAATCATATGTCCTCGCATATATATCAGCTTTTTTTAAAAAGTAAGACTCCCCCATCAAATAAGCCGGCAGATACATGATTCGTCGTGCGACAGATTTGATAAATGGTTCTCCTGCTTTATGAAATTTAAGACTGGCTATCCCCCATGATTTCACATAATGAATGGCCTTTTTCATAAAGCTATTCCTTGCATTTTTATCGAAAGGAACCCCATCCAAAATAAAAATGTCGATATAAATCCCAAGTTCTACCGGTTCTATTCGATTATAGCTTTGCAGCAATAGCGTATCTGAATCAATCAGCTTGGCTAACGGAAGGTTATACTCTTTATTATTATGTATGGAAACCAATTTATATCTTCCATCATTTTTATATTCCCTCACCAACCGTTCATAATCCTTTCTTGGCATAGCCACATCAATATCGTCATCCCACGGAATAAAACCGTGGTGCCGGACTGCTCCAATCAATGAGCCATAAAATAAAAAATACTGCAAATTATTTTCCTTGCAGTACCTGTCAAAATGTACCATAGCGTCCAAAAGAAGATTTTTAAATTCTTTCTGTCCTATTTCTTTCATTCTATCTCTGTCCTTTTTATTTAAATATAAATTTCTATTTATCCTTCTTTATATATCACTTTATAAAATTCCCTTAATGCTCTTTCATTTGTCAATGGATGGGACTTCATATAAATTCTGCAGTTTTCCAATCTTTCAGGCATTTCAAGCATTCTGATAATTTCATCTCCAATTGCTTCTGGAGTCTTTGGCACAATATATCCATTCTTTCCATGTTCAATACTCTCCCATGCCTCTGGAAAATCAGTTACAATAACTGGCGTCATCGCTTTTATGCTTTCAAGTAATGTTAAGCTGCAAGCTTCATAATCAGAAGTCATAATAAACACGTCCGATTCTGCCATACGTTCTAATGGTTTATTGGTTGTGCCTTCAAAAAGAAAAATATCATCTGCACATTTTTCTTGTGCATATACCTTTAATGCCGCTTCATCACTTCCACTTCCATATTGATGCCAGACAAATCGATTTCCATATCCTTTTTGTTTTAGATAAATACAAGTGTCAATCGCGCGGTCAATTCTCTTTTGTTTATTATCAATCCTGCATACGGATACGATATGGAATTTTCCATCTTTATTCTGCTTTTCAATCCCAGACAAATCCGCATCTATTTCATAAATACAGTTATGAACTACCTCTGATTTTTCTATAAACTCCGGAGCAATTTTATCAAATTTTACTTTACATGCATTACTCACATTTACAATCGTATCAAATTTCTCATATCTGTCTAATATGTATTTGTTTGTATATCCAAGTCGATACGGGTCATTATGCGACCATGCAATTTTATGGTTTGCAATGAGACATTTTAAGACAAAATCGTTAGCAAACATATTTATATATGCTGGCTCATTGATATCATTCACATACGCGATTGCAATATCATATTTTTTTTTTTGCTTTTTCCGTAATGCCAGCCATTCTATCGGCCTCCTGCTAATTTTTATTCCTATAAAATGCTCAATATACCATAATAGAATATCTTTATGGGAACACTTTTTCTTATCTTTAAACCATAAAGCAAGAATCTCTGATGGGAAAACGACCTTCACATTATCAGGAGTAACAAATCTGGATTCATTATCTTTTCCAAACAGATAAAGTGTAATATCAAGCTTTTTATCTTTTGCAATTTCTTTCAATAATGCAGCTAATGCCGAGGATATACCACCTTCTCCAAAACCTGTATATACAAATGCTATTTTCATAAATTGCCTTTCTACAATCCTATACGTAATGTGATCAATATAACAGCACATATTCCAATCGCTGTACTGCACACAAGCATATTACTTTTCCGGCTTTTCAATGAAGTATCTTTTTCACCAAGAACTCCCATTGTCAATAACATAGGATATGTCATCATTACATGTCGAAATCCACTTGTGAGAACGGATACAGATATAAAAATAAACAAATACATTATCACTATATTATTCATTTGTTTCCAATAGGATATGATATATGGATACATAAACAATAATCCCACTGTTCCCCACGAAACAAACCACCGTAATAAAGCGACCGGATCCTCCAACATGGCAACTGGTATTATGTCACGATAATATAATGGTTGAATCATATTAAACAGAACCTTTAATATCCATCCAAATGGAAATAAAGGAATACCCGCAATAATCTTCTGAAAACCATCCCCCTCTAAATGAATTCCATTATATCCAATTAAATACCTATTAAATTCCGAATGTAGCTTATTCCCAAACAAACAACAAAACCCCACCCCAGCCATCAAAACAAGCATTTTCCTATAGTTAAAATGCGTAAAGAAATTCTCTTCTGTATCACTTGCAAATCCCAGCACAATTGCCATTCCCACATATAACACTGCCTGACTGCGAGTGTAATAAGTTAAATACATGATGACAACCGTAAAAATAACTATAAGAAATTGGACATGTCTTTTTTTCTTTTTAATTGTCCCCCATAAATAAAAAGACACCACAATAAAAAAAGTGACAATGATATCCCTGTAAACCAGGGATGAAATAAACAATGCATTGGGGAATAATGCGTTTAATGTCACAATTTTTATAATGTCATGTTCTGATGCATCCATGTTTTTTTCTGCATACTTTCCCATTAACATGGCAATAATGAGGAGCAGCAACATATTAAAAAATCTTATATTGAGAGTATGGTATCCTCCGATATAAGAACAGATCCGTTTCATATATACAATCAAAAGCAGATGTATTTTATTATTAAAAAGTACGTATCTCCAATTTCCCTTCATCTCTGAAATACTATATATTCCATTTTGTATTAAACCATCTGTCCATTCTGTATCTGAATAATAATCATCTGTTCCAACCATATCATATGGAACTCCATACGCCGCCACCATAATGAAATACACAATTATCACAAATGCCATCTGAATGAACCAGCATATAAATATTCTATTCATAATATGTTTATTCTTTTTAAATAAAAATTTTACTATATAATAAAGTACGATTGAATAGATGGACGCAAATACTGTAATAGAAAAATTTTTAAAACATATTCCACCAAAAATTGCCACACTAACAGAAAGAGCAAACATACAATTCTCTTTTAATACAGTTTTCAATCCCTTGTTCCCCTATAATCCTGCCCTCTGAAAACACTTCATTAATTCATTAACATGATATTCTGATGAATAATAATTTCCAAATGTTTTCATAAAATGAAATTTTAAATCCGGTATATCTATCTCTTGTTCATGCAGACAGTCCAACTTATTCTTCCAGCTGTCATCATCCATGCAAATACAGTACGGATTGTCCTTTGCCCTCTCATAAAAATCAACTGTATTTTTTGAATAAATCGGAATAATCCCATTTCCAATATAGTCAGAAAATTTCGTTGGCGTTGCTACATGATTCACTACATTATTTCCTCTTATACAAAATCCAAACTTACATTGTTTAATTTTTTCTTGATATTCCAAACCAGTTGCATAGTCTACTTCATAGTGTTTTATTCCACTGTTTTGAATTATTCTCTCTGCATCTTCTTTCTGATGTGTCATTACCAAAAACTTAGTATCACCATACCTATCTTCAATCTCCTTATACAAGTAAATTGTTTTTTCGAAGCACTGCCATACGTCAAGCCGTCCTGAATATAAAAAAATGTTTTTTTCTATTATTTCCGACTGCAGTTCAACTTCCGATGCTTCCATTGAAAAACAAGGCATGATATATGCCCTATCAGAATAAACTCCATATTTTTCTTTATAATGCTCCTGCATTTTCCGTGAAACATAAATGGTAAAATCTATAGATTTAAGTGCTCTTTTTTCTATACTGGATAAAATATATTTTCTAAGATTCGACTCATTACGCATATATGATTCCTCCGGCAATATCCCCTGTATCCAGCAAATCACCGGTTTATACCCCTTTTTTATGGCATCTAATGCGTGAATAACATCAATTGTTACTATCCCATACTGACTCCTTTTATTACAATGTGTTATTGTGTCAACTTCTACACATTCGTATCCAAGATTTGTCAGTGCCATTCGTATTATAGATACATACTTGCTTGTAACCTCTAAATTCTTTTGTTTTGTCTTATAAAAATACACTATACTCATATTTATCTCTTTCATTACATCATTATTATAATCAATTTAAAAAAATCTTTTCTTAGTTCCTCAATACCATTTTCCGGTTGAAACTCTAATGCTTTTAACAGGCAATTTTGCTTCATATCCAGTATATGACTTAGATTATCTGCAATATCAGACAAAATATCAAATAAACCATTCCTATCTAAAATTCTATATCCTATCCCTATAATGCTATTATCAATTAGCTCTGAGAAATTCTCCCACTCTGAAGCCACTACCAGAATTCCAGCTGCATATGCATCAATAACAGTTCCAGTAATCCCCTCTGTATAAAATCTAGTAAGAAACAACAATGCAAAATAACTTTTCAAAATATCTACACTATCGTAAAGGGAACTTCTCCTTTATATGAATATATTCTGGAAAACATGCTTCCAGTCTCTGAAATTCATCTCATCTTTCTATCCCACTACCCGAATCTTCATATTTTATTAAATCTTCATAAACATCCACTATTCTCAGCATTACTCCTTTTGTCGTATAATTCAAACAAAATTTCTTCCGATTCCATTCAGACATTTCCTCACGGATGCTTCTGCTTCTGATTCCTTCCAATGCTTCCGCAATACTACCGGAATTTCCAATAGGAATAATAATTCCTCCTTTATCTTCAATCATTTCAGCTCCAGCTCCAGCATCAGTCGCTATTACCGGCAGACCGACCGCCATTGCCTCCAACAGGGACATGGAAAATCCCTCGCTGTATGACGGGAATAAAAAAACATCCGATTGTTTTAAATATTCCCTGACTTTTTCCGGTTTCTGTACACCATGCAGTTTAACATTTTGTGACCAGACGATATTTAGTGTTTTATCAACACTACCCACCAGATGAAATTCCATTTCCGGAAACTTCCGAGCGACTTCATTGATTTCCAGCACTCCTTTTTCAGCCTGAACATGTCCAACGAATATTATTCTTTTTACATCATCCCATACTGAAAAATCTCCTTCTGCAAAAGAATCATCCAAAAAATTCGGAACTAGTATGGAACTTCCCACCTTTATATCATCTACTGCAATTTTAGAAGCCTGGTTCAGTACAAATACAACTGATGCCATAGAAAACATTTTTTTTAAAAGTTTCGTGGATGTTCCACATGATATTGCACTCTTTACATCACGGTGGCACTGCAGCACAACAGGAATATTTCCATGTCTGTATGCGATGCATTCACATATATAATCCCTCACACTTCCAAGTTTCTCACACGAAGTATTAATATGTACAATATCCGGACAAAACTTTTTTATTTTCCTTTTTACACCAGAAACTATTTTAATTGTTCTTCTCAGTTCATCTAAAATCTGCCTTTTCCCATTCAGATTTTCTGTTCTTCTTCCGGATATACTGGTATTGACAATCTCCAGGTCTATATTATGATTTTTACAGTATTTGCAATATCGCAGTGTCCATGAGGCTATGCCGCCTTCCGGAGGCGGATATGGGGATACCAGTAATATTTTCATTTTTCTAGTTAATTACTCCTCGTAATCATCCGATATATTTGTTCTCTTTTTTAATACTCTGATATGTTTTTTTAACATTTCCGCTCTTTCATCTCTTTTTCCGCATCAGTTGTTCCTAAATACAATTTGACATTTTTCAGTATTCCTATTAAAAACCACAACTTCTCAACCTATTGCGGCATTGATAATATCATATCCCTCCCCGGAGAAATAATGCTCCGTTAAATATTCATATGATTTTATTCCTGCTTGTTTACAATCTGATTCAATAATCAATTTCAACGTTCCGGAAAATAAATCCACTTTGGAGCTCTCGCACCACCACCCAAATCCATTATCCACAATCACTTTCCCAATATCCGTATTCACATCCGTACAGGCAAGAACCGGCAGTTTTGCCGCCATATAATTTAACAGCCTGCTTGGAAAATTCGGAATTGTAAACCTATGATCCAGAAAAATCATCCCTACATCACAGGAAGCAATCACTTTATCATAGTCCTCTTTTGGAATCCATGGCATAAGTTTTATATTTTCAGGTTGGTATTTTTCAATGTACTTTTCAATTCGAGGATATTCTGTACCGCTTCCCACAATTAAAAAAAACACCTTCCGGTTTTTTCTCTGGCTGTGCAGACATTTTAACATAAACCCGATTCCCTGCGGTTTCCCAAGGTTGCCGCCATATACAAACACCATTCTGTCTTCCGGAATACTATATTTTTTCCTGATTTCCATTCGTTTTTCATCAGGCAGACTCAAATCGACAGGTTCTATACAGTTTGGACAGACCTCAACTTTTAATGGACTGATCTGGGGATTATGTTTCAGAACATATGCAATGTTTGCCTCTGACATACATCCTATGGTATCTGATATTCTGTACAGTTTCTTTTCTTTTGTGCGAAAATACTGGTACAGCAGTCCCTTTAAACCGCTTTTTTTCAGCATTTCCATATCCACTGCATTCTGAGGAAAAATATCTTTCAACAGTAAATATGTTTTTGCCCTGTCCCTCTTTTTTACATATTCCACCGCCTTACAGAAAGTAATTGGAGGCGTACTGTAGAGAACAAGGTCAAACTTCTCTTTTGCAAAGTATTTTCTGATGGCACGGACATACAGCGGCTCCAGCATTACTGTTGAAATTCCCTTTTCAATAATGCTGGTTTTTTGTGTATTTCCGGTTTTTAATTTCAGAATGATACAATTGTTCTCACGAATTATATGTGTATTCTGTCCGGTTCTTTTTTCTGCCGGAGAAATTATCCTTACCTGATGTCCGTGTTTTATAAATTCACGCAAAAGATCCGTATAGATGCCCCGTTCGCATACTGAATTAAAATCTGATAATGTCAAAAACAGTATTTTCATTTATCACCTATAAAATTGTTACTCCGCACGGTAAAGGGGAAAATAAGAACTTTCTTTATTAAAATCCTTCCCCTCCATCATCTGCACCAATTCCTCATATACATCCTTGTTAAAAATGTTTCTACCTGTATAAAAATTCATAATATTATTTGGTGAAAATGATTTTTTATACCGAAAAATTCCATCATCTGATCCATATCCGCCTCCAAGCACAAAATTTTTCAGTCCCTTTTCCTTTAACCACTTAATTGCCTCAAACTTCAAAAAATCATTGGGACGCAGATCAAAATAAGTGCTGTCTGTCCCTCCCAGATACGAATACGCATTCTCTGCTCCATAAATAATCAATTCTGCTGCAATAACTTCACCTTTGTGCCTCACATAAAAGTACACTGTGTTGTCTCTCATCTGGTTTAAAATTTCAAAAAACTCTCTTGAAAAATAAAACTGTTTTTCTGCATCATTTCTATCCATTGTTGCATAATAAATCCTCAGAAAATCTTCTAACCGGATATCGCTTTGTTCAACCATAATTTCCAGTCCATTCTTCACTGCTTTTCTTATATTTTTTCTTACCTTATGCTCAAAATCTGCCAGCATTTCATCTATTGGGAGTTCAAGGTTTCTGACAACATTGCGGATTCTGCATTCAACTTCACCTTTATAAAATCTCTGATATCCATTAAAAAGTCCAAACCTTACAAATTCACTCACAAATTTATTTTCCTTACAGTAATCCTCATAGGCATCATATACCGCTTCCGAAGCACTTCCCTCAAAAATAAATCCCCCATAACCATACGGCGTGGATAAATCAAAATATGTAGCTTCAGGCAACTTCCCCTTAAAATGTTCATCAAGCCCAATGTCACGCTTCATTACCGCATTAATACCCCGGCAGTTTTCATCACTGTAGTAAAAAAGAAGCGGCTCCCCGTCACCATGCAACTGAAACGCCCTCACATAGTCACTCAAATAATAAACCTCATATTTTTCAAAAGACCGGACAATGGCATCCCACTGTCTGTCCTGTTCAAGCGTATACACTTGCAATCCCATACCTTATGCCTCCCCTTCCAGCAGAACATCACAGATTCTCTGCATGTCACTGACTGTATAGCGCTGGTCACAAACAATACTGATTTCCCTGTCATACAGTTCCCGTGACTTTCCGTCCGGTTTCTGGTATTCTGACAGCGGCCAGTGCTTTGGACAGTATATCCCCGCCTCCGTCAGCTTCCGGCTGATCCTGTCCCTGTCATCTGTCAGCACTGGGACAAACATCGGACAGTCATCTTTTCTTATTTCCTGAAACACGGCCATATTCTGCAGCCGATTTAATAGGTATCCCGCATTTTCCCTCCGCTTCTTTTTGATAAAATCTATATTCAGAGCTTTTGCAAACATAATATCCCTCCTGCCTGCCGGATATATCCCCACTTCCCTTTCCAGCATTTTTTCCGCAAGTGCAAACTCGTCCAGATAATTCTTTTCCTTTATTCTGCCCTCCAGATACAACTGCTTGTGTTCCATGGCAAGCCTGCGCATCCTTATATACTCCTCCGGTTCTGTTAATTCGCCGTCATTCAGAACTGAAAATGTGTCATCTGTCCATGCATACCCCCCGGTATAAAAACCACACCATTTTCTAAGACTTCCGAAATAATAATCTGCATCCACATATTTTTTTGAAAATAAGGAATGTGTCATATCCCGGATTACAGTTCCCGGATAACTGCCATAATCTGCATCGGATGTGTAGCCGAAGTAATCCATGACAAGGATAATATCCGTTCTGCCAGCCCGTTCCGTTTCCTGCACCAACCTTTTATTCTTCATGTACACGGGATAAAATTCAACGTTTATTCCTGCCTCCAGAAATGGGATGACCATCGTTTCACAGCACCAGGCCGGAAGTGCTGCCGAGTGGATGTTTTTTTTACTCCGGATATCCTTTATGATATATCTTAATGCCGTCCGTCCGGACTGAAACCATTTTGTGTCCCCCCTGAAAAAACCATTCTCTGAAATTGTTACCGGAACAGTACAGAATTCACTTCCAATTTCATTCTGCAACTATCCCACCATCCTGTTCCGGATTCGGATCCTTTTTTATCACTGAATACATATAACAGCTATGATAACTCCCTTTTTTAAACAGACGGGAACGCAGTTCCCCCTCCCTCATAAATCCAGCTTTTTCAAAAAGCCCGATGGACGGTTTATTATAACTGGCTATCACTGCATATATGCAGTTCAGCCGCATCTCGTCAAATGCATAACAAGTCAGTGTTTTTAACGCGTCCAAACCATATCCCTTTCCTCGCCCCTTTTTTGCATCCATTTTAATGTGAACCTGTGCGGTTCCGTTGATATGATCAATGTCACCCAGGATAACCGTTCCCAGTCCCTCTCCCGGCAAATTTCTATCAGCCACAATACACCTTAAAATATCCGTGCGCCCTGACTGTCCTTCCATCCATCTGCACTGCTCTTCAAAGGAAACCGGATACGATTTTCCACCTATCATATTTTCTGTCTGCGGGTCATTCACCAGTTCCACCAGCATTGCCGAATCATCACCCGTTAATGCCCGTAACACAGTTTTCTTCCCATATATGTTCATTCCCACTTCTCCCTTCCCGCTCAATATGTAGCGAAACCGGTGCTTGTTCTGCCTGTCCGATTCCTTCCCTGAGCAATACCTTTTTTACTGTCTGCAGAAAAACCTCCAGGTCACCCATAAAGGAAATGCCTCCGACATACATCAAATCATATCTGAATTTATCTTCCCAACTTAAACTGTTCCTCCCATTTACTTGTGCCAGTCCTGTCAGTCCCGGTCTTACATCATGGCGGTGTTTTTCCTCTTCTGTATAATATGGCAGGTAAACTACTGCCAGCGGCCGCGGTCCCACAAGGCTCATATCGCCTCGCAATATATTAAAAAGTTCGGGAAGCTCGTCAAGACTTGTACTCCTTAACCACTTCCCGAACTTCGTCAGCCGTTTCTCATCCGGCAGAAGCTGTCCGTTTTTATCTCTTTCATCCGTCATGGTACGGAACTTGTACAGTGTAAATATTTTTCCATCCAGTCCCGGACGCTCCTGTTTAAATAAAACTGGGGAACCCAGTTTCAGTTTCACAAGCAGTGCCACAATTCCCATAACCGGAAGCAGCGGAACAAGCGCCATTGCCGTGATGGTGACGTCAAGCGGACGTTTGATAACTGCCTCGTATGGTCCGTATGGGACATGTCGCCCTTTTTCACGCGCCATATGCTGTTTTACTTTTGTTTTTCTGCACACAAAAACAGCAGCCGTTACGGCTGCCATCATAAATAAATATATCTTTGTCTTTTTTCCCATAAGTGTTATTTACTTCTTTTCTGCATAAAAAAGCCCCCGGCAGTACTGCCGGAAAGCTACGTAACTCCTGTATTTTTTATTTTACTCTCCATGGTTATCCCAAATCTTTCCATCCGGTTAATACCGTTTAAGAAATTCCGTCATTGTAACAATTTCAGGCATATCCACGTCCAAAACCAGAAAATCTTTATCCCCTGTTAAAAATATATCAATTCCCTCCATGATTGCCGTGGCCAGAATTGGTGAGTCCTTTATGTCACGCATTTCAGGAAATCCGCCCAGATCCAGAGCCTTTGGCGTATAAACCAGTTCAAACGGCAGTTCCAGAAAAAATCGTTCCAGGGCTCCCCGCTTCTCCGGAAACTTACGGTCAGTTACAAGCCGTAATTCCCCAATTACATAATCACATACTACAATCTGGTGATTGTCCGTCAGTCTTTTTGCCAGTTCCCTTGTCTGTGCAGACGGAAAGAAAATCATGGAAATAAAGATATTGGTATCAAGCATCACCCGCAAACTAATACCCCCTTATTTCCTTTCTGATTTCCTTCATATAGTCCTGCATTTCTTCCTCTGTCTGAAATCCGGCTTTCTCCGCCTCCCCGGCAAAAGCCTCTTCCGCCCTCTTAAATGCCAGCATTGCAGAGTTTTCAAAGTAAAACCTGCCGTTCTCCTCTAAAATTACAATCTTGTCCCCGGCTTTCAGTTTCAGCGCATTTCTTATAGATACGGGAATGGTAATCTGCCCTTTGCTGGAAATTTTTGCTATTTCCATACTACATCATCCTTTCAGAATAACTGTTTTCTTTACTTTCTTTACATTTCTATTATATGCAACAAAACATATAATAGCAATCTTTTTTGACAATTATCCTGCTGTTCATTCCCATTTTAATCATCACTCCCGCCCATCAAAACACGCCGCCACAATATCAACCACCCTGTCCTGTTCCTCCTCCGTCATCTTAATATCACTCGGCAGACACACGCACTGCGAAAACAAATCCCTGCCGCAGTCCGGGCGTTTCAACATGTTATTGTAAAAATCTTTGTATGTCCTGCGACCATTGCCTTGAAATACTGCCATTTCATTATCACATATCTCTGATGAATGGCAATCCCTGTCGTACATCAAAGATGTACGGCAGGTTATAAATTCATGGTTCCTGAACACCGGCTGCAAATGCATCGGCTTCCAGAACGGCCGCCCCTCTGCACCGAACGCTTCCAGCGCCTCCAGGATCTCCATCGGGCAGGTCCTGCCGTGGACACTTCTGTATGTGTATGTTTCATCCGCCATCGTCATTTCGCACAGGCTGTTTTCATCCAGCCTCATGCAGGACAGCCAGTAGTTCGGCTCCGTGGTGCCGGCGTCATACGGATTCATTTCCACGCCCAGACCCAAAAGCCCGTCCTCATACCGTTCATAAATGCGCTTCTTTGCCGCGATATGCTCATCCAGGTGTTTCCACTGTCCCAGCACAATTCCCGCAACAACGTTGCTCATGCGGTAATTGTACCCCAGTTCCTCATGCTGGTACCAGGGCGCATGCTCCCGGCTCTGTGTCGCCCACTTCCTTGCCTTTTCGGCGCTGTAACGGTCGTTCACCAGCAGCATCCCGCCGGAGCTTCCGGTAATAATCTTGTTCCCGTTAAAGCTTATGATTCCGTAATCCCCGAAGCTTCCCGTCTGTTTTCCCATATATGCCGCACCGAGGCTTTCCGCAGCGTCCTCGATTAAGAGCGCGCCGTGCTTTTCGCAGATTTCCTTTATCCGGTCAATCTCCCCCGGAAACCCGTAAAGGTGCGCAAAAACCACCAGCTTTACGTCCGGGTACAGTTCAAAGGCAGCTTCCAGCACATCCGAATCCATGTTCCAGTCGTCCCCCGTGTCAATAAACACCGGCTCCCCGCCCTCGTAGACCACGGGGTTTACGGTTGCGGCAAAGGTGGCGTCCGAACAGAACACCCGCTTCCCGCGAAGGCATCCGCCCGTTCCCAGCCCCTGCGGCGTCATAATTCCGCTGCTGCTTCCGTATAGGCGTTCCGCCGCAAGCTTCACGGCAAGATGCAGCGCGGCTGTCCCGCACGAAACGGCAACGGCATGTTTCACGCCGGTGTATTCCGCCGCGGTCTGTTCAAGCCCGTCTATGTTTTCCCCGGCGGTGGACATCCAGTTGGTTTCATATGCACGCTTTACATACTCCATTTCCTCCCCGTGCATTGTCGGGGAGGAAAGCCAGATTTTCTTTTCAAATTTTCTGATGCCCGCAAAACGGGGTTCGCCCGTTATGCATCCGGCTGCTGTTTCCGTCATTTCTGTCCCGTGTGTTTCCTTACTTTACTTTCCCTTCCGTCATGCCGCCAGCCTTCACATAAAGACTGTGCGCCATACTTTTTCCGCCCTGTATCTTCCGGATTTACAGGCATGGCTCCGCCATCCGTACGGCATATGCCCCACGGTCGCCATAAAAATGCAGGCAGTACCTGCATTTCCTGCCCGTATGTCCGGAAAACCCGCAAAGGGAGCGGTAAACCGACTACCCTTCCGTCATCCTTTTTTTCAGTTCCTGTATATCCACTTCCGTCCCGTCCGAAAGCACCGCCGGTGCGTTTTCATCATCCGGGAAATAATGCTTCTTCGGCTTGATTTCCAGTCCTGCCATCACGTCAAACTCCCGGAACCTAAGGTTTAAGTAGGCAAGCCGTTCATGCCTGTCCACGCGGACAATCTTTTGCGCAAATTCCCTGAGCGGTCCTTCCATGACCACAATGTTTCCGCTGTTCTCGCGGTAGCCCGCCGACAGCCGCTGGATTCCCTTTTCATCCAGCATAAGGTCAAGGAAGCGGCATTCATCATCCGTGAGGTCTGCCACGGCATTTTCGTTTTCCCAGTCCGGTTCCCCGGACAGTTCCTTTCGTCCCAGTCCGAGCTCCCGCAGGAATGACGGGATTTTTTCCCTCTGTCCCGCAAGAAATTCATGCAGCTCCTGACGGTCCATGTCCGAATAAACAAACAAGTACCCCGGAAACAGCGGTTTTGTGTCATTTTCCTTTCTGTCGCGTCTGTAGTACTCCCGCATTGGCAGAAAAACCCTTCCCCGCCCCGCGGGAAACGCTTCTGAAAGGATATGCAGCGCTTTTGTCTGCTGCTCCGTCCGGGTGAACAGGACACTGTAATGAAATTTCCGTTCCGACATATTTTTTCCGGCAGGAATCACCTCCTGCCGCTGCTTCCTCCTGGAAGATTTTTGTATTTGTGTTTCCTGTTTTTTCGCAGAATACATAGTTCTGCGAAAAATTTTCGTGGAATTTTTTATAAAAAAGGGGATATCCCAAAAAGATTTCAGAGCACTTGTGGCATAACATGCAATTTTCTGACGTGAACTGAACAAAAATTCTGGGAACCTATGAAATTGTAAAGAAATTTTATAGAAATAAGATAAATATCTTGATTTTTTCACCTGAATTGAGTACAATATTTTCGCAGAACTATGTATTCTGCGAAAAATATTCCTTTTATATTCTGACTTCTTACTATATTTTTATTTTCTGTCTGATTTTTCATTTTTATAATTATATAGAAATTTCCACATACAAAATAAAAAAACCACATCCGGCAAAATCACACCTTATGTGGACAATGTATCAGATTTTCAAAGAAAACCTGATATGTAGTATCCGCCCCATCCGCCGGGACAGTTCCCGGCAGATTTTTCATGGACGGATGTTCCTTCATCTTCATATGTATCAGATTTTCAAACAATCCCTTTCAGCAGATCCACACACCCTCTGGTCCCAAGAACCGCACTGTCCAGCACAATGTCATAATTCTTCAGGTTCTCCCATTTTTGTGTGGTATTTGCATAATAATAATTTGACCGTTTCCTGTCAAAGCGCTTTTTCGTGCTTTCCACATCCGCACGCGAAATCCCGTAGTCCGTTTCAATCCTGCGGTTTTTCTGCGCCTCGTCGCTGCAGCGAACAAACACCCTGACGACATGTTCCATTTCCTTTAACGCCTCGGATGCACAGTGTCCCAGAAAAATAGCCGGACCGTCCATGGCAAAATGCCTGATGACCTTCTGTTCCGCAAGGTAGATATGCCCCTCGCCCGTCACCATGTCCGCATCCCCCGCCGCAGCCTTTGCCATAACGTAAATGGAATAAAGAAAACTTCCTGTCGCCGTTTCCTCATATTTCTGGATGGCATCCACAGAAATATCATACATTTTTGACACAGCCTCCAGAATCTCATGCCCGTAACACGGTATGCCGGTTTCCCTGGAAAGCGTGCGGGCAATTTCCGTTCCGCCGCTTCCGTACTCTCTTTCAATTGCAATTACTGCCTTCATTTTTTACCGTTCCTTTCATCCTGCTGTTTCAAACTGGCTGTTGTAAAGATCTGCATAAAATCCCTTTTTCGCCAGCAGTGTCTCATGGT
Organism: uncultured Agathobacter sp.; assembly: GCA_910587655.1. GTDB lineage: Bacteria > Bacillota > Clostridia > Lachnospirales > Lachnospiraceae > Roseburia. The sequence continues at coordinate 58,669 of CAJUND010000010.1, forward strand.
TTCCGCTTTCGATTACGTCGCCGTCCTTTAACACAAGGATTAAATCCGCATTTTTAATCGTGGACAGCCGGTGCGCAATCACAAAGGAAGTCCGGTTTTCCATCAGCTGGTCCATCGCATCCTGAATCTGCTGCTCACTGCGGGTATCCACGGAACTGGTTGCCTCGTCCAGTATCAGCATCGGTTTGTCGGCTATCATTGCACGGGCAATCGTAAGCTGCTGTTTCTGCCCCTGGGAAAGATTCAGCTGGTCGTTTAAAACCGTGTCATATCCTTTCGGCAGGGTACGGATAAAGTGGTCCAGACCGACCGCTTTGCATGCTTCCTTTATTTTTTCCTCCGGCACATCCCCTGCACAGTAAACCAGGTTTTCCCGGATGCTTCCCTCAAACAGCCAGGTGTCCTGGAGCACCATGGCAAACTGCTCATGCACGTTTTCACGCGTCATCTCCCTGACCGGAACCCCGTCAATGCTTATGTCCCCGCCCTGGATTTCGTGGAAACGCATCAGAAGGTTAATCAATGTCGTTTTTCCTGCCCCGGTAGGTCCGACAATGGCAATCTTCTGTCCCGGTTCTGCCACGGCGGAAAAATCATGGATAATGGTGCGGTCCGTATTTTCATAACCAAATTTCACATGGGAAAACTCAACCGTTCCCTCTGCTTTTTCAACGGACTTTGTTTTGCCGCTTTCATCCTCCATCTCTTCCGCTTCCAGAAACTCAAACACACGCTCGCCTGCTGCCGCGGCGGACTGGAGGGACTGCAGGGACTGCGCCATCTGTGACAGCGGCTGTGTGAAAAAGCGGACATACATCATAAATGCAACGATAACCCCGAAGCTGATTTTTCCGCTCAGTGCCATGGCGCCGCCCACAACGCAGACCGCCACATATCCGAGGTTTCCGACAAACATCATAATCGGCCGCATCAGACCCGCAAGGGACTGTGCCTTAAATGCGCTGTCACAGAGGTTTTTGTTCATCCGTTCAAAAATTTCCTCTGACTTTTCCTCGCCGTTATACGCCTTAACCACCGTATGTCCTGCATACATTTCCTCAATATGCCCGTTGATTTCGCCAAGGTGTTTCTGCTGGCGCATAAAGTACTTCTGGCTCCGCCCCATAATGGAGAACATAATCACAAATCCCAGAAGACTTGCCAGCACTGCGGTAAGCGTCATCCAGCCGTCCGTTACCAGCATCATAATAAAACTTCCTGCAAACAGCACGACCTGCGAAACAAGGCTTCCGATACTCTGGTTTAAGGACTGTCCGATGGTATCCACATCGTTCGTCACCCTGGACAGGACGTCCCCGGTGGTCGTGCGGTTGTAAAACCACATCGGAAGTCTGTTGATTTTTATGGAAATATCCGAGCGCAGCTGCATGGATACCCGCTGGGTAACTGTTGCCATAATCCATCCCTGCACCGCGGACAGTATGTATCCAATCACATACAGTGTCACCAGAAGCATTCCGATAGAAGACACCCGGTCAAGGTCAATGGACGGCTTTACCAGACTGCCCACGGAATCCGGAAGACGGTCAAACGCCTCCATTGCCGCTTCCGTATCCTCCATGTCAGTACCGGTAAAGATATCCAGCATTTCCATCTGGTCGCTGCCCGGTATCACGGTGCCGTCAAACGTCACATCCGTATACAGTGCCTCTTTCACCGAATCCGGAAGTTTCCCCATTGCAGCAGCCGCTTCAGCCGTATCACCGCCTGCATTCTGCATGCCGTTCATCAGTTCAAGCGCCTGCAGCTGGTCTTCGCTGCTGATTACGGTCCCGTTTACTTCAAGCTCCCCCTTTGGCATATGGCTTTCCATATCCATGTTTGCGGCAATGCTGCCCATTACCTGTTCCATATTTGCAGACACGCTTTCAGATACCGCCCCTGCAAGCTTCTCCAGTTTTTCCGTGTCCGGTGCGATTCCAGCCGTCACGCAGTCCGTGATTTCCGAAAGCTGATCCGGTCCCACCAGTGTAAAAACGGTTCCGACTGCTGCACATATAACGGAAATAATCAGTGCCGCCCAGTATTTCCTGCAGTAGCCGAGTAATTTTTTCCATGTTCCGACAAGGTCATGTGCCTTTTCCCCGCTGCCCCTGCCGCCATGTCCTCTCATTCCTGCCGGTCCCCCGCCGGATGCCGGTCTGTATTCTTTCTTGTCCATTATGCCAGTTCCTCCTTTGAAAGCTGTGAAAATGCAATCTGCCGGTAAACCTCGCAGTTCTTCATCAGTTCCTCATGCCTGCCGATTCCCGCCATTTTCCCTTCATCAAGGACTATAATCCTGTCAGCATCACGGATGGTTCCAATCCGCTGTGCGACAATGAGCCTTGTTGTGTCTGCGCATTCCTGATTCAGCGCCTCACGGAGCTTTTTGTCGGTTCTGTAATCCAGCGCGGAAAACGAATCGTCAAAAATCAGAATCTCCGGCTTTCTTGCGATTGCGCGGGCAATGGAAATCCTCTGTTTCTGCCCGCCGGAAAGATTGGCGCCGCCCTGTGCCACGTAACCGTCGTAACCGTCCTCCATGCTCTCCACAAACTCTGCCGACTGCGCAGTTTTTACCGCGGACTCCACATTGCCGTCCAGCATCTCCTCTCCTTTTCCATTGTCTCCGTAAGCCACATTGGAACGGATGGTTCCGGTAAAAAGGGTTGCCTTCTGCGACACATAGCCGATTTTGTTGCGAAGGGATTTCTGGCTGTATTCCCGGACGTCCACGCCGTCCACAAGCACCTGACCGTCCGTCACATCATAAAACCGCGGAATTAAATTGATCACCGTGCTCTTGCCGCATCCGGTCGAACCGATAAATGCAACCGTTTCCCCCTTTTTTGCCTGAAACGTAATGTTCTTAAGCACACAGTCCTCCGCATCCGGGTATTTGAAGGAAACATTTTTAAATTCCACTTCCCCGGTCTTTTCCGGCTGTCCGTCCGTCTGTTCCCCTTCATGGATGGTCGGCTCTGTGTCAAGTACCTCACAGATACGTTTTGCTGAAACAAGCGCACGCGGCAGCAGCATAAATATCATGACCAGCATCATAAAGGACATGACAACCTGAACCGCATACTGGGAAAATACCATCATGTCAGAAAAAAGGGTAATCTTTCCCGCCATTCCCACATCATTAATCAGCACTGCGCCAATCCAGTATATTGCCAGTGAAAGCCCGCTCATGACAATCTGGATGCTCGGAAACAGAAACGACATGGTGCGCATGGCAAACAGGTTTGCAGATGTCAGCGCATGATTGGCGCCTTCAAATTTCTTTTCCTGGTAGTCTTCCGCATTATAGGCACGAATCACACGAAGCCCTGTCAGGTTTTCACGCGTCACACGGTTTAAGTCGTCCGTCAGCTGCTGCATCTGCCTGAATTTCGGAAGTGCAAGCAGTAAACAGATTCCCACCACAACCAGCAGTACAGCAACTGCAGCCGCTGTAGAAACAGTCCACTGCCATTCCTTTCCCGCAATCTTTCCGATTGCCCATACCGCCATAATCGGCGCCTTGAGCATAATATTCAGTCCCAGGACGATAATCATCTGCAGCTGGGTCACGTCATTGGTAGAACGGGTAATCAGGCTTGCTGTTGAAAAACGTCCGATCTCCTCCATGGAAAAAGACTGTACCCTCCGAAACAGCTTCCCCCTGAGCTCACCGCTGAAATTTGCTGCAATCTTTGCTGCACAGACTGCCGTTACCACCGTGCCTGCCAGACTGCCCAGCGCACACAGCAGCATCATGCCTCCGGCCGCCAGGATTTCTGACATGGAACTGTCTGTCTGCACCAGCCGGGTAATCTCCGCCATATATTCCGGCATCGTAAGTTCCAGCCAGATTTCCACAATAATAAACACAAACGCCACGGCAGCCAGCGTCCATTCTTTTTTTGTCAGGTTCTTTAAAAGTTTCCTCATTCTTTCATCCGCTCCTTTTCACTAGTCTTAACACACCATTCTGCGAAGCGGCGCTCCCTGGGTGTGCCTTGTAAATGCTAACCTAATCCTAACCCGGTTAGTATTCCGGGTAAAACGTGCCGCGCTTCCGGAAACTCCCCTCAGTCTTTCTTCGGGCATTTCATAGCCTCTTTAATTTCTTTCAGTACCGCGGCAAACTCCAGCATACGCTCCATGCCCACCTTGTCAATCGCTGCACCCATCTGGCGGACTGCCATACTGCGTTTTTCCTCTGCAATTTTCCTGCCTGCTTCCGTCAGCCGGACAACCGTTACACGTGCGTCAACGGCATCCGTCTCCTTCGTAACCAGCCCCTTTTCCGCCAGCTTCCGTAAGAGGACTGCCACCCTTGCGGTACTGACGCCCATTTCCTCACTGATGCTTCCGGCAGTTACCGTTTTCCGGGACTCCAGCAGCATATGTAAAATTGCCTCCATGCCCATCTGCCTCTGGTCCAGTGTTTTGAAATAATCAGCAGGTCCTGCTTCGCGTAAAAGCTCCATCATCAGCCTAATCTGCTCTTCCGTCGCCATGTGTTCACCCCGCGGTATTATTTTATGCCAGGTTCCCGAAAAAACTGACACATAATTTACTAACTAGGTTAGGCTTTTATTGTAGTCTTCCCTTTTATGAGTGTCAAGAAAATAAATCTAAAAAATTGGTAAAGTCACCCTACACCTTGCGAACAGCCTCTCAAACGCCGGAAGCGCCCTTTTTATCATCTCCGTATCCACACAGTAGGAAATCCTCACATACCCCGGACACCCAAACCCGTCCGCCGGAACGAGCAGCAGGTGTTCCTCCTTTGCCAGCTCGCAAAATGCCTCGGAATCCTCTGACGGCGATTTCACAAACAGGTAAAACGCCCCCTGCGGCTTAAAACACTCATAGCCGATGTTTGTAAGTCCGACATAAAGCAGGTCGCGGTTCTTCTGATACTCTTTAATATCCCCGGTCTGCCCGATACAGGAAACAAGCACCTTCTGGAACAGGCTCGGCGCACAGACATATCCCAGGGAACGGCCCGCACCTGCAATGGCTGCATAAACCGCCTTATGTTCCGCCACCTCCTCCGGGACAAGCACATAGCCGATACGCTCTCCCGGAAGCGACAGGGATTTGCTGAACGAATAGCACACCAGCGTATTCTTATAATATTTCGTAATAAACGGCACTTTGGCCCCGTCATAAACAATCTCACGGTACGGCTCATCCGCCAGCAGGAAAATCACCGTGCCAAATTCCTGCTCCTTCTTTTCCAGTAATGCCGCCAGCCTTTTTATTGTTTCCTCCGAATAAACCGCCCCGCTCGGATTATTCGGTGAATTGATGATAATTCCCTTCGTATGTCTGCTGATTCTTTTTTCCAGCTCCTCAAAATCAATCTGGAAATTTTTGGTATCCGCAGGAACAACCACCAGTTTTGCACCTGCTGCTTCCACAAATACGCGGTATTCCGGGAAAAACGGGGCAATGGTAATAAATTCATCCGAACTGTCCACCGTCAGCGCGCGGAAACAAAGGGATAATGCCGCAGCCGCCCCCATTGCCATATAAAAGTCATCCGCCTTAAAACGAGTCCCGTGCGTCCGGTTCAGGTAATCCGCCACTGCCTGCCTTGTCTCTTCGTCCCCCTGCGCGGAAGTATAACCGTGCAGTGTCATGCCGTCCAGCGTCTGTGTCAGACTGCGGATGGTTTCATTTACGCAGTCCGGCGCCGGAACCGTAGGATTCCCAAGGGAAAAATCATACACATTTTCCGCCCCGATTTCTGCCGCCAGTTTTTTGCCGTATTCAAACAGGTCGCGGATCACCGAACGCTGGCTGCCCAGCCTGTACATATCTTCTGCTACAATCATTGTATTCCCTCCCTGATATATTAAAATTTAATTTAATTTTTATTCTTATTCATATTTATATAATTCTCATACTCCTGCCGGCTGACCCGTTCTATCTCCTCCCGCAGGTTTTCCGACGACATCCTAAGCGCCCCCTGGCTCATCACGGTCAGCTGTTCCAGACCGTCATTCGTTGCCACGCTCACACGGTATTTCCCTTTCACATCGTGCACAAACCGCTCAATAAAGGCGTCCGCCGTTTCATCCGTACTGGTGTAGACCACCTCAATTTCTGCAGCATCTTCCTTCTTCTGCCGCCCCCTTCCGCTTCTTCCGTCATAGATTTCCTTTTTTCCGGCGTTCCCCTTTACCTTATATGCATCAAAGACAAGCACCAGACGGCAGTGCGCATATGCCTGGTAGTTTAAGAGAATGTCTTTTAAACGGTCGCGTGCCGAATCAATGTTTATCTTTGCAAGGTCATTTAATTCTTTCCAGGCAAAAATAATATTATAGCCGTCCACCACCAGAAGCTGCCCGCCTGGTCCCTTTGCCGGATAAATCGGATTTCCCTTCTTGTCAAGCTTTGTCACCGGCGGTTTTTTCTCCTGTTTTTTCTTCCACCTGCGCCGCTCCTGGTCCTCCAGCGCATGTTGATCCATGCCAAACTCCCGCTGGTAGACGTCCAGAAGCTCTTTGTCCAGTTCCATGGAGCTCATGTTTGCCACGGATTTTTCCCAGCTTTCTGCTTCCGGCTTTTTTGCTGACAGCGCAGCAGTCTCCGCCGCCCCGTACTGCGCGCCTTTGGTATCATAGGAAAAACCATCCTCTGGCGCAAAAGCCTCTGCATCATACACATACGGCAGATGCATATAGTCTGCAACTTCATCCCAGGGCACGATAAAACCAGCCCCGTGCGCACAGAACACCGAACCCGTCGGGTTTTCCACATCAGCTTCGCTGTCATAGCCTTTTTCTGCTATGACCTCCTCACTGTTGTGGCACACGTCATAACCCGCAAACTCCAGCAGCAGCTGTCCCCTGCCTTTCGTGAAGGCATGGATTTCTTCCATGTAATCCTGCATGGCGGCAGCAGGTGCACGTCCGGCAATGCGCGCCAGTTCCTGGTCTTTTACCACATACTCCGGCGGGCCAAAAACCGCGGACCGCTGCTTTAAATCCGTCATGACACGCCCCACATTTTCCTGCGGGACTTCAAGGGAAAACGTATAATACGGCTCCAGCAGCACGCTTTCCGTGGATTTTAATCCCTGCCGGATGGCACGGTAGGTTGCCTGCCTGAAATCCCCGCCCTCTGTATGTTTCGTATGCGCCCTTCCCGTCAGAATCGTAATCTTCACATCCGTAAGCGCCGCGCCTGTCAGTACCCCCGCATGTTCCCGCTCCCCGATATGCGCGGCAACCAGCCGCTGCCAGTTTTTATCCAGCACATCTTCCGGGCATGCGGTTTCCACCTGCACGCCGCTGTCCGGCTCTGCCGGTTCGATTAACAGATGCACCTCCGCATAATGACGCAGCGGCTCAAAATGCCCCACACCTTCCACGGCACGGGCAATGGTTTCCTTGTATACGATATTTCCCCTGCCAAATGTAACAGTTATGTTAAACCGTTCTTTAATTAATCGGGTCAGTACTTCTATCTGAACCTGTCCCATCATCTGAACATGAATTTCCTGCAGTTTTTCATTCCATAAAATATGAAGCTGCGGGTCCTCCTCTTCCAGCTGTCTGAGTTTTCCCATCATCTCCGCCGGTGAAACATCATCCGGCAGGTAAATCCGGTAATTTAACACCGGTTCCAGTACCGGAACCACAAGATGTTCTTCCGCCCCCAGTCCCTGGCCTGCATACGTGGCAGTCATTCCGGTCACAGCACAGAGTTCCCCCGCCGGTACTGCCTCCGCGGTTTCATACTTATCACCGGAATAAAGCCTGAGCTGGTCTGCCTTTTCTTCTGTTTTATTTCCGTCCTTTGATATAACAATCCTGTCCTTTGCCTTTAGCGTGCCGCCCGTCACTTTCATCCAGGTCAGCCGCGTTCCCCGCAGGTCCCGCCCGATTTTATAGACACGCGCCGAAAATTCATCAGGATAATCCGGCTGTTTCATATATGCCATGCCGCAGAGCAGTTCACGTACTCCCTCATTGTTTAATGCCGAGCCGTAAAAGCACGGAAAGACATGGCGCGCCGCGATTTCATCTGCAATACTTTCATCCGCAATCCGTCCGGTTTCCATATATTCATCCAGCAGCCGTTCCCCGCAGACCGCAAGGGATTCATAAAACTTCTGCCGCTTTTGTTCTATGTCCCCGTTATTTTCCTGCAAAAGCAGCGGCGAAGCGGAAAAATCCACGCAGCCGTCCGAAAGTTCCGCCTCTAGTTCCTTCTGGATTTTTTCTTGATCCGCGCCGTCCAGGTCCATCTTATTGATAAACAAAAACACCGGAACACCGTAATGGCGCAGCAGCCGCCAGAGCGTGCGGGTATGCCCCTGCACGCCGTCCGTTCCGCTGATAACGAGGACGGCATAGTCCACAACCTGCAGGGCGCGTTCCATTTCCGCGGAAAAATCCACATGCCCCGGCGTATCCAGGAGCGTAATTACCAAATCCTCCTGAAACGGAATATCACTTCCTTCAAAAAACTCTTTCCCCACGGCAATCCTTGCCTGCCTGGAAAAAATGGTAATCCCGCGTTCCCGTTCCTGCTCGTTTGTATCCAGGTACGCATTTTTATGGTCAACACGTCCAAGAGACCGGATGACTCCGGTCTCATAAAGCATCGCCTCTGATAAAGTTGTCTTTCCCGCATCCACATGCGCCACAATTCCTACAACCATCTTCCAGTCTTTCCCGAACACCAGCCATGCATGTCCTGCATAAAAACATGCTGTCTAAACCGTTGTATTGATTCCGTTAATGGCAGCATGTTCATCCTCCTCCATTGGAATTACCAGGCATTTCTGCCCGTCAATGACCTGCGATTTAATCTGTGACGCCTTCTCCGGCTTTACACGCAGTACCACGTCGTATGTCTTTGTTTCTGCTATGTAACTGTCAATTTCCTCCTGTTTTTCCACAAGGCGGCTGGTACGCTCCTTCAGCTCGTCCTCCTTCTGGTTTAACTGCACGGTCAGACTTCCGACCTGATCCTCCAGCGCCAGCTTTTCCACCCGCAGTTCATTCTGCGCCAGTGCCTTTGCATCAATCACATGCTCCGCAGCAGGCGGCTTCTCCCCAAACGCCTCTTCCACCGATTTTTCAATCCTCGACGCCTTTTCCTCCGGGATGCTGCTGTCGGCAAGAAGCTTTCCGACCACCTCACGGTCCAGAAGAAATGTATCATCTTCATCATGTGTTTCCTGGTACTCGTCAATCATTTCACTTAAATTCTGCTGGATATCCAGTAAAGCTTCACCGGTCTGCTCATCCTCCGGTCCTAAGACATTACGGACAATGGAATGAAACGCCATTTTATGCTCTGTTGCCGTATGCTCCACAGCGCAGCCAAGCCCGTTTGCCATAAATTCCGCATGCGGCTCTTTGGTATTTTTTGTGTAAAACAGCGTCGCATGGATATCAGTACTGCGGTCATTAAACGCCGGAAACAGAAACGCCGTGTCCACCGGTCCCACAATCCAGTCCCTGACACGCGCGCCAATCCGCTTTTCCTCCTCCAGGTATCCAAGTCCCGGTTTGGACAAATCCACCGGACAGATGGCACAGATCAGGTATTCATAAACCTCCTCCGACTCGTCCAGATTTAAATTGTCACTCGTGCGGCTCAGTACGTCATAAGCGTCATGGAACAGCAGAATCAGATAGTTTCCTGCATGTTCATAGGAATCAATCACTAAATCATAGTAAGTATCCAGCAGTGCCTCATCCTCCAGCTTCGTCTCGCGCAGCGCCATCAGAATCTGCTGTCTGCCGCCCACTTCCTCTTCCTCCATCGGAAAGGAAAGCTCCAGCAGGTTATTTCCAAGCGTACCGGAAAGCGATTTATTTGCAATCTCCAGATACTTGTAAAACTCTTCCTCCTCCAGGTTTAAGAACGTGTTTCCAATCTTACAGATTTTATTGCGGTTTCCATCCACATAGCACCCGCATACCCTGGTAAATGTAGCGGATTCTTTCTTAAATCTTCTTTTAAGTTCCAGTACTTCTTTCTTATTCATTAATTTCCCTCATCAGCTTATGGAACAAAGCCAGAAACTCTGACTCCACCTCTTTCATCGGCCGTACCTCAAAAACCGGTTCACTCATCATCATTGGTTCCGTTTCAAAAAGCTTTTCATCCATATAATGTAAAAATTCGTAATACAGGCATGCATCGTCAATATTCTGGACGAGTACCGCCGCCTCCCCCTGCGGCACATGACCGAGATATTTATCATATATCATATCCTGCAGCTGTTTCTCCACCTGCAGGTACATCGTCATATTTCTCTTTACCGGACGCGTCAGATCCGACAGGTACGCCTCGCTTGCATCATGCAGAAGACAGGCAAGCGCCGCCTCCGACACATAATTTCTTGCCGCCGCCTCCCGGCAGCACTGGATACTGTGCTGTCCCACCGAAAAAAACTCCGGAAAATGCCCGCCTGCACGCGGCATCATGGACAGTGCATGTGCGATATCCTCAATACAGATTTTTTCCGCTTCCGGATTAAATGTATTGAACTGAATCTTTGTAAAAGTTGTAATACATTCCTTCATTGCCTTCTTTCACCCCTACCAGCTTAAAACCTCAGTTCCGTCTTCTGTAACCAGAACCATAATCTCCCACTGTGCGGACGGTTTCCCATCCTCTGTGTAAACCTCCCACTTGTTTACTTCATCCACAAAAATATCTGCCTTTCCCATGTTTACCATCGGCTCAATGGTAATAATCATGCCGGGTACAAGCAGCATTTCCGTCCCCTGTTTTGTTGTATAGCCGACCCATGGGTCTTCATGAAATTCCAGTCCGACCCCGTGTCCCCCGATCTCCCGTACAACTGTATATCCGTTCTTTTTTGCATGGTCGTTTACGGCCTGTCCCAGGTCGCCCAGAAAGCCCCACGGCTTCATGGCGGCAAGCCCTTCCTCCATGCATTCCTTTGCCACTTTCACCAGACGTTTTTTCTGCGGGGAAACCTCGCCGATACAGAACATACGCGAGGAATCAGAGAAATAGCCGTTTAGAATCGTGGAACAGTCCACATTTACAATATCCCCGGACTTTATTATCACATCCTCCGACGGAAATCCGTGGCATACCTGGCTGTTAAAAGAGGTACACACACTGTACGGATACCCTTCATAATTGAGCGGGGCGGGATACCCGCCCATGGCGGTCGTCTGCCGGTAGACCATACTGTCTATTTCCGACGCCTTCATCCCTTCATGGATATGCTCCGCAACATAATCCAGCACCGCAATATTAATTTTTGCGCTTTCCTTAATGCCCGCAATCTGGTCTGCCGTCTTAATCAGTTCATGTCCCGGCACCTTATGCCCCTGCTGCGCAAAACGCGCAATTTTGTCATCAAATGCGGCATGGCATGTTTTATACTTTCTTCCGCTGCCACACCAGCACGGATCATTTCTTCCCATCTTCGCTGCCATAATTATTAAATCTTCTTTCTATTTTTGTAATCAGTATTCAAGTGTCACGCTTCCAATGCTGACCCGGTCCCAGACCTTCTTATGGATGGTATAATCCTGCTTTTCCAGAAGCTTCTGGTAGGTTTCTTCGGTATAATCATACTCCCCGGACTCTTTGTTATGCATTGCCGCATAGATTGACTGGTACTTCTGGGCATATGCCATCCTCCGCAGGGTTTCCCTGATATCCTCCCTCGTAACGCCAAGACGCAGATCCCCTTCCCTTTCGGTCAGATCCTCCCAGAAATCCTGCTCCACGTATTCCAGGTTTTTTTCCTCCTCTTCATCCAGCTCAATCTCGCCCTGCGCCAGCTGGTAAAACAGTTCGTCATGAAGAGCCATCTGCATAACGGCTTTACGTGCATTGACCCTTGTAAATCCCTCCTGCGTCCGTATATTCCAGTAATGTCCCGGATCCTCGGAATCATAAAGCACCGCCTGCTCCTCCACCTGCATTTCCTCATATGCCACATAAAATGCCAGCTCCCTGAGCGTCAGTTCTTCGCCGTTGATTTCCGCCGCCACCAGTTCCAGGGAATCCGGATAAACGATGGCGTCCCTTTGCTGCCCCAGCTCCCTGGAGTAAAACGCCATAACACAGACCACTATCAGAAGTATGAAAGTTAAAACATAATTATATCTTTTCCTTTGTTTTTTCGCTGCCATCGCAGATTACACCAGTCTTCGGATTGCTGTAATGGTATGGCAGTTGACCTGACGGTAGCTTGTGATTCCGGCCCTTGTGGACTGTGCCTCGACAATACATCCGTTTCCGATGTAAATCGCCACATGCCCCGGATAAACCACAACGTCCCCCGCCTGCATATTATTGTATGCCACCGGCTGTCCCACCGTCTTAAACGACTGGGAATAACGCGGCGTGCTGATGCCGAAATGCTGGTAAACAAGATGCACAAAGCCGGAACAGTCACAGCCGTGTGTCAGGCTGTTACCTCCCCAGACGTACGGATTTCCGACAAACTGCAGCGCATAGGCAACAACCGCCTCGCCGCTTACATTCGTTACATTGGAAGGGTTATAACTGTCATCCTGCAGATAGGAGTCATCCCCCAGTCCGCCGCTCGCCCCGGAACCGCCGCCTTCATATGTATCCGCATTCTGCTGTGCCGCCGCTGCTTCCTCCGCCCGGATAATTGCCTCCTGCTCAGAAATCGTATTCCGGTAATCCTCTGCCTGTTTCTGTGCGTTTGCAAGCTGTTCGGCATACTCTTCTTTTTTATCATTTAAGGCGGCAATCAGTACATTCAGGTCTCCCTGCTGGTCCTCATAGGTAGCTTTCATTCCCAGAAGCTCATCCATCTGCACCGCAAGCTGCGCGGACCAGTCCTCCACTTTTCTTACGGAAGCCTCATAGGAATCCATCAGCTCACGGTCCGACCTGTGGATATCGGAAGCGTATTCAATCCGGTTAATCATGTCTGAGATTCCCCTGGACTCAATTATCGCCGTCCATGCGGAATTGTCCGTGCTGTTTTCGTACATATACTGGATTCTGAGCTTCATTGCCTCGTACTGCTCGCGTTCCTCACGCTTTGCCTCAATCAGCTCCTGGTCGGCCATTTCGATTTCCGCCTGCTTGGATTTGATGTCTGTCTTTAATTTATTCTGCTTTGCCACAAGGTCATCCAGCTTTGCTGATGCAGTTTTTAAGTCGTTTTTGATATCAATCTGGTCCACCTTGATATTTTCGATATCCTGCTTCGTGTCTTTTAATTTATCCTTTGCCTTGTCCCGTTTTTCTTCCGCTTCCTTCTGGGCTGCGGATTTTGCCTGGATTTCCGGCACGGATGCGGCATTCGTCAGTGCTCCTGCCAGCGCAAAAACAAGAGTGGCTGCACAGATTTTTTTGTAATATTTATATTTTCTTTTAAAATGCATGTTCTGCCTCCTTTTATTTTCACATTTCCTTTTCTATTTTCGCACAAAAACCACTTTTTTTCTACTGCTTTTTCTTATATTTAATAGAAATTTTTGTAAAAACAGCTTACTCCGGACGAAACCGCCCGGAGTAAGCATACTACATCAAATCTTTTATGTTCACAATCCACACTTCGTTCGTCCCGCCGTCTTCCGCAAACTGGAACTGCATACTGGTAAAATATCCGCCCTTTTCAAACCACCAGGAGCAGGAATTATAGCTGTTTCCCACATATTCGGAGGTTACTTTTGCGCCAAGCACCTCTGCACAGTCCTCCACTGCGGAATCAAAACGCAGTCCCCCGACCATTTCAAGGTCATCCTTCCCCGCATCAGATATGGTGATACCGCCAATGATTCCGTCCTTTGCCTTAATCTTCTTTTCCTTTGTGTTGTATATAAATACTGTGCCGCGCATTTCCCCTTCTGCATCATAGTAAGCATATCCGCTGCTTTCCCCCGGATCCAGCTTTTCATCATCCGCATTTGTTCCAAGCGTAAAGCCTGCCGCACGGAAATCTTTGCAGGAAACCGGAAGGGATATCTGCTCCCCGCCAAGGGTAAACTTCTCAAAGCCGTCCACATCAGGAACATTCTGTCCATGCATGTCCTCAATGTCCGCAGGACCTGCATGGCTGCTGTCGTGGTCATGCCCGTCATCATAATCGTCATAATCGTCATCCAGCCCGCCGTCTTCCAGGTCATCCAGCTGGTCGCCAAGGTCATCAAGCAGGTCATCGATATCGTCATTTAAATCATCTTTCAGGTCATCATAATCCGAACGGTTCTCATAAATATCATTCAGTTTATCCAGATCCAGCCCTGAACGGTTCAGGTAATCAGAAAACGACAGAACCCCCGCAACAATCAGAACTGCCAGAATTATGACAACCAGAACAAACGCCGCCATGATACCGAAGGAAACCCACAGCAGTACATTGGAAACCTTACGCCTGGAAACAAATAAATCCCAGTGCTGCGCGTGGTATTCCGAATTCTGCAGACAGACATAAACCGTGGCAATAACGGAAAGGACAAGGGGCACGATACCCACGCACCAGCTCGATCCCAGTGTTATCAACAGTGAAGCCACAATTTCAATGATTCCAAACGTAAGCTTCATGCCAAAGTTATTCGGAACCGGCCGCCCCTTCTGATCCAGCGGCGGCTGTCCGAAATTCATGCCGTTTTGATAGTTTCCGCCGTTATAACCACTGCCGTACTGGTAACCGCCGCCTGCCGCATTCCCGGTATCTGTGCCATAGCTTCCGGAACTGTTACTGTAATACTGCCCGTTCAGGTTATAACCGTCCTGCGCCTGCCCGCCATAGTAATCATTCGTGCTTCCTGCAGTGTCCGCTGACGAAAACCCGTACTGCGCATCCGGGTCGTATGACTGCTCCGGCGCAGAATAATCACTGCGCGGGCTGCTGCCCGAACCATTGTTATCTGAACCATTTTCCGGATTACTGCTGCCCATAAAATTATTATCCATGTTTTTACTCCTCTGTATTTTCCAAATAAAAAGTGTTTCCCTAAGATATTACCACTAGCAGACACTTTTTACAATAATCAATTTGTCCCCTGCCTTGATTTTCGGAGTTTTCAGACCGTTGGTATTTACAATCTCCTCCTCCGTGGTATGGTAGTTTCTGGCAATGTCCCACAGCTGCTCCCCGTCCTGCACAATATACCCGGTCACACCGGCCTGTGCCACGAGCTTCTTTTCATCCAGCGGCTCTTCCCTGATTTCCACAATCTTGTCAAAGCAGTCCTCCTTTAACACCAGTGCGGCAAGCGAAAGGGACGCCTTGATTTCATACCGCTCATTGTCCAGAAGGCTTACCACCAGCTGGTCGATTCCCGGCTCAAACTCATAATTTATCCCTGCTGCGTCTTTTCCCATGCCCTGTACGTCAATCACCTGCGTAAACGGAATCTGCTCAAAGGAATGCGCAACCGGAAAACTGTCATCCGTTGTTGCATAAAGAATATGTACCGAGAGGATTCCCTCTACCTGAAGTCCGTTCTCCACCGGCTCCACAGCATCCACATCCACACTTCCCTCATAGGAACAAAGCTGCAGAATCCGTTCCTTGTCATCGGAAAGTTTCAGCTGCTGGGAAATCCGAAGTTTTGCCTCATTTTTTACAAGCAGCTTCCACGCACTCATCGGGGCTGTTTCCGGTATCAGGTTCTGTCCGAGCGAATAGGCGTCGGAAAGTATCTCCACTTCCTCTTCACGCCAGATTTTGATATCCACATCAAAATTCATGTCCAGTACCAGGTTGCGCTGCTCCCCGTCATAATCGTTTGCAGCTTCCAGCTCGGTGTCCGTGATTCTGCTGCTGATCCAGTACAGTGACTGCGGCTGGGCATTCTCGCAGTCCATCGTCCCGCTCATCGGCACCATGGAT
The DNA here is from genome assembly GCA_910587655.1 of uncultured Agathobacter sp. Lineage (GTDB taxonomy): Bacteria > Bacillota > Clostridia > Lachnospirales > Lachnospiraceae > Roseburia. Next base: position 74,510 of record CAJUND010000010.1, read on the forward strand.
TCATACCACTCCATCTGCCCTTCCGGACTGGTATAAAGCACGCTTAAGTATGCCTCTCCCTGTACCTGCACACGGTCATTTGTCAGCGTAATTTCCTTATTCCGGATATCCACGTTATAATAGATGATTTTTCCGATATTCGGACTTGCTTTCGGCAGGGTCATCTCATTATGCGTCCGCAGAATGTCCTTTTTGGAAGTTACAAGCAGAAGCATCTGGCGGCTGTCCTGTTTCTGCTGGATTCCCGGATCCCCGCTGATGGAATTTACCAGCTCCTCCTCGGTCATCTGCTCGCAGACCGCCTTTATGCCAATCACGGCACGGACTGCCAGTTTCCGCGAATTAATGGCGGAAATTGTTAAATCCTCCAGGCTTCCGGTAAGTTTCACCGTATCCAGTTCCTCAGCCTCGTCCATAAAAATTTTCTCCCCGAAATTTACGGAGTCTGACATGGTTTCCAGCCGGTTTTCCTCACTCCTGTAAAGAATGGTAAAGCGCAGCTGCCCCGTCACCCAGACCGTCTGGCTGCTCACCTTGACCTCCTCAAACAGCACCTGTCCTTTCGTATGTATAATTTTGATGACGTCCGGTTTATTGTCTTTTACAATACAGTCATCATCCAGTGTTACCTGCGTAAAGGCCCTGCCCTTCTGCGAATTCTGTTTTAATGTCTGTCTCTTTAACTCCAACAAAAAAATTCCCTCTCTTCCAATTTCGTATAGAAATACTTATTCAGAGAGAAGGAATTTTATTCCTCTGTATGCAATTTTCCTTTTACTGAATCCCGGTACAGCTGCCAGCGGTGTACTAGCAGAGCTTCATCCGGATATCCTTTGTAATGATATCAGTATAGCTGAAAGATAGTAACTGAGGCGGATTCTCATCACGCTCATCGTCCACGAGCACCGTAAAAACACTCGGATATGCTCCCTGGATAACCCCTTCCTGGATATCAATCTTATTTCTTCCACGGTCCAGCTGGATCTTGACTCTGTTTCCGCACTGCTGGTGAACGGATGCCCGAACCTTGCTTAATTCTGCCTGTTCCATTTTCTGCCTCCTCTATTTTGCGTTTATTGTCGAATAGCGATACTATATCTAGCTGTTTTTTAGTATAGCAGAGTGTGAAAGTTTTGACAATAGGTCATAAGTACTTTACCGGTTCCGAACGGAGTTCCATTTTTAACACCACAAACGGGCAGCTCGGCGCCTTTTCAACCTTTTCCCCTGCCTGCGGGCCGTGGAGCGTGGTTTTCACGTCAATGGTGTTTTCCGTCCGGTAACAGGCGTCCACGGAAATACTGTAGCCTCCCGTTTCCTGTACCCCGTACCCCCGTGCAATATATAAATATTCATTGTCGCTGTAGGTCAGTGTAAAATCCTCTTCCCTTTTCAGTTCCAGCTGCTCCTGCAGGGCTTTCGGAAGATCCTGCATGCATGCCACCGTAAATTCCAAATCCTCCACTTTGTCTGTTTTCTGTTTGACCACACAGCCTCCCAGAAGCTGCGAAAAAAACAGCAGAAACAGCAGAACACTGATATATTTTTTCTTTTTTCCCATACTACACTGTAACCATCCGAATAATATCTTATGCTATCCTATGCCAAATGGATTGATTTCATACGTGTTTTTTATTATAATTAAGAACAGAATGACGTATAATACAAAAGAGAGGTAAAATATGAGAACTATACTTATAGGTATATATTTGCTGCTGTATCTGATACTGGGACTCCCGCTTCTGGGGCTTGAATGGGTCATTTCCAAATTCAACCGGCCGCACGCCGACTTAAGCAGGCTCAGGATGGTCCAGTGGGGATTTAAGTGCATTTCCGCCATTGCCGGCGTAAAGCTGACCGTAAAAAACCAGGAATATGTCCCGAAAAACCAGGCGGTGCTCTATATCGGAAACCACCGGAGTTATTTTGACATTATCATCACCTATGCACGCTGCCCGGGACTGACCGGATACATTTCCAAGAGCGGCATGAACAAGGTTCCAATCTTAAGGCTCTGGATGAAGCGTCTGTACTGCCTGTTTTTAGACCGTACTGACCCCAAGCAGGGAATGAAAGTCATCCTGACGGCAATCCAGCACATAAAGGACGGCATTTCCATCTGTATTTTTCCGGAAGGAACACGCAATAAGGATTATGAAAATCCTGCTTCGCTGCTTCCATTCAAGGACGGCTCTTTTAAGATTGCACAAAAAACCGGCTGCCCGATTGTGCCAATGGTGCTGACCGGGACTGCAGATCTGTTTGAAAAGCAGTTTCCCTGGGTACACCGTTCCAAAGTCACCTTAACCTACGGCAAGCCGATTGATATTTCCACCCTGTCCAAAGACGACCAGAAGCACCTGGGCGCCTACTGCCAGAAAATCATACAGGATATGCTGCTGGAGGAGCTTGGAGAAATGCCGGAAAAGGCAGGTTCATAAAATGAACCTGCCTTTCCTGTCTGTCGAGAAATTTTTGGGCTTCTTTCTCAAAAATTATTTTATAAATCGGCATAAGTCAGTCCCTCTTTCTCAAGAAGATCTTCCAGCGACACTGCCGAACCATCATTTCCGGCTTTTGCCTCAGCAATCATTTTTAAGTCCCATTCATCGGGCTCTACCTCTTCAATCTCTGTTTTTTCAAGGCAAAGAAGCAAATTTGCAACATAAGCAAGTTTATATTCCGGCAGCCGGTCAATCACCTGTTTTAACTGTTCTCTTTCACTCATACCTTACTTACCTCATTAAATCACACCCTGAAACTTGAAAGCGCATCCAGCAGGCTTTCCGCCTTGTTAGTCAGGCTCTGGGACGCCTCATCCAGGTTTCTGATTGCTTCCATCTGTGTTCCTGCCGCTGAATGTACGGAAGATGAGCATTCTGCGGTCTGCGTGGAAGCATCGGAAATGCTCTCGATTGCACTGAGTGTTTTATTCCTTGCACCGTCAATCTCCTGCACGTCGGTTGAAATCGTACCAAGCGCCGTCACCAGATTACTTACCAGATCCTCTATCTGCCGGAAGGAATCAGTCGTGTTTTCCACCACATCTGACTGGGAATTAACCACAGCTTCCGCCTCCCTTGCAATTGTAACCACATCCTCAGTCTTTCCAATAATTTCATCCACAATACCTGAAATACGCCGGGAAGAGTCCAGGCACTCGTCGGCAAGCTTGCGGATTTCTTCTGCAACAACTGAAAAACCACGTCCTGCCTCCCCTGCACGCGCCGCCTCAATAGACGCATTCAGCGACAGCAGATTGGTGGATTCTGCAATTTCATTGATTACCAGTACAATATTACTGATATCCTTGGACCTTCTCTCCAGCTCCTCAATGGAAACTATTACGTCCCTTGTGATATCCACTGTCCGCTCGGCACTCTGTGTCAGTGTCTGGACCGATGCAATTCCTGCATTAATTGTTGCGCTGGTCTTATCCGTAAGCTGCTGGATCTGCCCCGTACTGGTACTGACATTATTAATCTTGCCGGAGAGCGTATCCATCTGGCTCATACAGTTATCCGAACCGCTGTCGAGCCTGCTTACGCCGCTTTCAATTTCCTCCACGGCATTCCGGATGTCCTGCGACGTCATCAGGAAGGTCCCCGATGCTTCCGCAACATTTTCCGCCGCCGCCCCGACCTGTCTGCTGACGTCGTTTACATCCAGTATCAGTCCCTTCATGTGCTCGACAGTATCATTGACGCCGGTACAAAGCAGTCCGAATTCATCTTTTCTTTTCGTTTTCAGGTGTACCGTAAGATCCCCTGTGGAAACTTTGTGGAGCTCATGCATCACATAACGGATGGTTCCGGAAATCTGTCTGGAAATAAGCGCGCCAAGCACAAGCGCAATGATTGCGCATACAATGGACAGAATAATTGTCAGCTGCTTGATGCCCGCGGTTTCCTGCAGAAGCCTTGCAGAAGGAACCATGGTAACAACCATAACGTCCCCCAGCTCAATCCTGCTGTACACAAACATATATTCTTTTCCATTCAGCCTGACCATCTGGTTGCCGTTTGTTTCTTCACTCTCCAGCGCCTGTCTGTAAAAATCCGTGCCGTAAAGCATTGCTGATTCCGGGGCTGTCTTTGGATTCGCATAAAACTCCCCGCCGTCTGTTGTAACGAGCGCAACATATCCGCCTTCACCCGGATCCAGTGATTTCATGGCTTCCCGGATATATTCAGAACTGATATTAATCAGCATGACCCCCGGACTTGTATTAACCTTCTTGGCAATTCTGATACAGTACTTCTTGTCTTTGAGACCGATTACCTGATCCGACTCGTCATCCTGTCCGAACACATACCAGCCGCTGACGTCTTTACATACATTTTCCCCCTGCTTACACCTGGAATACTCCGTAAATTTATCCCCGTCAATAACCCCGAGCGCCGCGGTAATGGTGTGTCTTCCATCTCCAAGGAAATATACACTGTGGAGTTTTGAATCAAGCGCCTGCTTGTTCCGGAGAGAGGCCCGGTATTCCTTGCCCGTGCTGCGTTCGTTTTCCTCCGTCTGAACCCCCTGAAAATATGCCCGGAACGACTCCTGCGTCAGATATGTTTTGAAATCATCCTTCTCGCTGTCCAGCACCAGGGACACATACTGCTGCAGCGCCACCGTCGTCTGCTGGATGGATTCTTTGTAATTTCTGATAATCGCAGAGGAAGCCTGCGAATAAGACACAATTCCAAGGGCAGCCACTCCCGCAACCGGAATAAAAAAACTCAAAATCAGGCGCATTCCGACACTTCTGTAAAACGGAATTTCCACCCGGCTTTTCTGTCTTTTTCCCTGTTTATCTTTTTTAGCAGAAGAGATACGTTCTTTTGTGTGTTTTTTAATTCTGTTTGACTTTTTCCCCATGGTATCCGCCCCCAGTCAGGTCATACAACTTCCTTATTAGAAATATTATACTATAATCATACTAAAACAACAATCTCATTTTTGCATGTTTTACAAATCGCCTAAATTTACCATTCCCCACCGTCACTTTACAACCGCAATACTGTGCGCCGGAAGCGTGACGGTATCATCCTTTAAAACGGCCCCAGCATCATCCGCTGCCAGCATGCCGGAAAGCTGCATTCCTGAAAGCTCCGTTCCCGAAAGGGGCACCGAAACTTCCTCATCCCCGATATTGTACAGTACCCCGATGGTACTGCCTTCCCATGTTTTTGCAACTGCAGCCGTTCCCCCTTCACAGAGTCTGTCCAGTACGGTGATTTTCCCCCTTGCCAGTTCCGGATGTACATTGCGCAGCGTCAGCGCCTTTTTATAATAATTAAGAAGCGAGCCTTCATCCGCAAGCTGTTCGTCCACGGCAGGAAGCGAGGATTCAATCCCGGCGTCCATCCCCGCCGGACCGTCCGTCATACCGGTACTGTCACTTTTTGACCAGAACATGGGAATCCTTTTGTTTTCATCCTTTGTACCGGCGCTCTTCATGCCGATTTCCTCCCCGTAATAGACAAACGGGCTTCCGCTCATGGTAAGAAGCAGCCCGGCCGCCATTTTCAGTTTCACCGGGTCGGACACCAGGGCATTTGCCACCCTGCCCATATCATGGTTCGTCAGAAACGGGGCGTCTATATAATCCGGATTTTTTGCGGAATAGTTCTCCTGGTTTTCCACCATTGTCTGCAGCAGCGAAGTCATCTTTCCCTGGCGCACGGCGGAAACCAGCTTTCCCTCGCCGCTGCCTGCCGTAAAGTTAAACATGCTCGGCGTGCCGCTGCCGTAATAATCCGCAATCGTCTGTCCTGACGCCCAGACCTCGGACACCATATAAAAGTCTTCATTTTTTTTCCTGCAGTACTGATACAGCCAGTTTAAGACTTCGCAGTTTCCCTGCGTGTCGTTTTCCTCAAAGTGAAGGGCTGCGTCCATCCTGAAACCGTCCACACCAAGGTCAAGCCAGAAATCCGCCGCCTTTTCCAGTTCCCCGCGCAGCGCTGTGTCTGCCAGGTTTAAATCCGGCATTTCCGACCAGAAAGAACCCTCATACCACCATGAGCTTCCCGGTACCTGGTACCAGGTACTGTTCACCTGCTCCCTTGCAAAATGGTAGTAGTCCGCATAAGGGCATGCCGTAAGGTCCGGCTCTTTTCCTTCCTCCAGTGTCTGCAGATAACTGCACGCTTCCTGAAACCACGGATGCTGCGAGGAAGTATGGTTAATCACCATGTCCGTCAGAAGGCGGATATTTCTCTTATGGCATTCATCCACAAGATTTTTAAAGTCATCGACCGTACCATAGGCAGCGTCCACCGCCTCATAATCCGTCACGTCATATTTATGGTAGGTCGGAGACGGCATCACCGGCATCAGCCAGATTCCGTTAAATCCCAGCTCCTTTATGTAATCCAGTTTTTCCACAATCCCATTAAAGTCCCCCATGCCGTCGCCATCGCTGTCATAAAAAGACCCAACGAAAATTTCGTAGTAGTTCCGGTAATTATCCTCTATAATATTCAGTTCCTGCTGTCCCCCGGTCCGTGTGCCTGCCAGGGAACCGCATACAAGTGCAATTGCAAGCGCAGCCGTTACGGCTGCATTGATCAGTCTCTTTTTCATAGTTGTATCCTCCCCAATCTGCCGCTGATATCAGTCCACAGGAAATCTGTCTGTTATTCTTTTGCCAACTAACTGGGTCGTACATCAAAGATGTACGACAGCAAATGACGGCCCCTGATCAGGAGCCGCCAAAAATATAAATAAAATACTCTACCCTTTAACCGCACCACCGGTTACACCTTCTACATAGTACTTCTGCAGGCACATGAAAAGAATTGTAACTGGAACTGCTACCAGAATACCACCGGCACAGAACCTGGTGAAATATCCCTGGTAATCATTCACTTTTAACCAGCGGTACATAGCGACTGCCACGTTGTAGCTCTTGCTGTGGCCGAATGCAACATAGGATGCAAAAATATAGTCACACCATGGAGCCATGAATGCTGTCAGTGCTGTATAAATAATAATTGGTTTGGACAGCGGAATTGTCATTGTAAGGAAAATCCGCGCCCTGGACGCTCCGTCGATACGAGCCGCCTCATCGAGGGATTTCGGAATCGTATCAAAAAAGCCCTTACATACATAATATCCCATACCGGAACTTGCAACACTGATTAATATCAAACCAGGAATTGCGCCTTCCTGTGTCAGACCAAAATTCTTTAACAGGAAGTACAGACAGATCATGGTAAGGAATCCCGGGAACATTCCCAGAATCAGCCATACCCTCATCAAAAGGCTGCGTCCCTTAAAACGCATTCTTGAAAGCGCATAACTTACCATAAGCACCATGATGGTCTGGCCGATTGCAACAAACGATGCAATAATCAGTGTATTGCCATACCAGCGGAAGAACTGGCTTTCCCCGCTGAACAGCCACTTGTAGGAATCCAGTGAAAAATGCTTCGGGAGCAGATAGTCTACCATCCCCCCCCTTTTCCAGCTCAAAAGAGCGGAAACTCTGAAGTACGACACACACGAAAGGAATCAGCCAGATAATACTGATAAGAACCAGGACAATATGCGCTACCGCATTGCTTGCCTTTGTATGCTGTTTGTGTAATTTTCGTTCTTTTGCCATTATTGGAATCCCTCCTCATCTTTGACTGATGGTAAAATACCATAAACTACAAGGGATATAACTGCCGTAGCCACGAATACCATAATACCGATTACGGCTGCCATACTGTAGTTCGTATCATTAATCGTCATCTTGTACAGCCACGTAACCAGAAGGTCAGTGCCTCCGGCGCCTCCGGTCAGCTTCAGGTTCTTCGGCCCGCCGCCCGACAGAAGGTAAATAATGTTAAAGTTGTTCAGGTTTCCGGTATACTGTGTCAGCAGGAACGGGCCTGTTACGAACAGCATATACGGCAGTGTAATCTTACGGAACATCTGCCATGCATTTGCACCGTCAATACGCGCGCTTTCGTATAAGTCCTCCGGAATATTCATCAGAATACCGGTAGTAATCAGCATGATGTAAGGAATACCTACCCAGAGGTTGATGATAATAATGGCAATTCTTGCAAGCATCGGGTTCTGCCAGAACGGTATTGCCGAGTCTATCCACCCCCACTTCATCAGGTATACGTTAATCAGTCCGTCCTTGTCAAACATTTTAGATACATACAGCAGGGAAACGAACTGCGGTACTGCAATCGTCATAACGAGAATGGTTCTCCAGAGCTTTTTAAATTTCACGCCCTTTTTATTAATGAGAATCGCAACTGCCATGCCGACAAAGTAATTTAAAAATGTGGCAAAAAATGCCCAGATTAATGTCCATCCCAGCACACGGAAAAATGTGGAACCAAAACCTGCAGAACCGAAACTGAACAGATTTTTAAAGTTCTCAAGTCCCACCCATGTAAAAAGCTTTGACGGAGCCTGGTGATTATAGTCATAATTGGTAAATGCAACGCAGACCATGAACAGAATCGGCAGCACCGTAAAAAGGAAAATTCCTGCAACCGGAAGTGCCAGTAATGTCTTGTCAAAGTTGGAATCCAGCAGGGAATGCAAATCCTGCCTAAGCGTAGGAAGCGGATGCCCCTCTTTTAACTTCTGCTCTTCATTCCTGTTTTCCCGGATGTTCATGCGCCAGACAAAGATAAACAGCAGCAGCAGAACAATTGTCAGAAGACCATACAGCAGAATCATAAAACTGTTGTCACCGTATACACGCAGCCCGGTCTTCATGTCAATTCCGGTTTCCACCGTACCAAGCGTCGTGAATTTTGCCAGATAGTCCCATCCAAATGCCACCATGTACCAGATGAATGCCGCTTCCAATGCAAGAAAAGCAATCCCCCTTGCATACATTTTGCGCATCAGAGGTCCGAATCCCATGATAAGATAAGAAATCCTTGTTTTCCAGTCGCCTTCCTTAAAAGTGACTCCGATATCTGCAATGTCTCTCCCAATCCATTTAAAAAAACCTGCAGCTTTGCCGCTTTTTTTACTATCTTTCATAATACCTCCATCGCCCCATTTGGAAAAAGCAGGACAGCAGGGGGATTTCTCCCCCTTACCGCCCGGCATCATCTTGGACTAATTATTTTGCATATCCCACACAGGTATCCTGGAACTCCTGAAGCTTCTTCATCAGGTCATCATCACTTGTCTTGGATGAAATATCACCGGAAATAATTGTATCAGAGAATGATGTTACCAGTGTCCAGTAATCATTCGGATACTGTCCCTGAGGAATAGAGAACTCAAACTGGTCTCTTAAAGCTGTCAGAGCCACGTCAGCCTGAACTGCTTCATTTTCCTGTGCCTGAAGGTTGGAAGGACCCCAGCCTACCTTTTCGTAACGTGCTACCTGTCTGTCAGCATCGGTCAGGTACTGTGCCAGCTTGTAGCATAATGCCAGCTTGCCTTCTTCTGTCTGAGGCTTGATACCAAGCATCTTGTATCCCTTGAATCCGCTCATCTGGTATTCCTGGTCGTCAGAACCTTTGAATTTCGGCATCTTTGCACATGCGTAATTGTCGCCGAATTCTTTTTTGATTGTTGCTGCGTTCCATGTACCTGTAACCATAGCTGCATAGTTGGATGCATTATCAGCGGCTGAACCGTTCTGGAAAGCTTTTGACTCAGCAGTTGCAATCAGCTCTTTCATTGCCACAAGACCCTTGTCAGAAGCGAAGTCCATGGTACACTTGGTAAAGTTACCATCAACATCTACCTCATATTCACCGACACATCCGGTACCGAAGAAGAATGAAGGCATATACCATCCTGCATTAATCTCCATGTAGAAGTTCTTTCCTGCCTTCTCGCAGTCTGCAAGAATATCTTCCAGAGACTCCGGATTTGTTACAACGCTCTTATCATAGAATAAGAAATATCCGTTGTCAGATGTCATCGGGAATGCGTAAGACATATCCCCGGATTTTACTGCTGCAACAGAACCTTCATCATTGTTCTCTGCAATCCATGAAGAATAGGTATCGATAATCGGCTGTACAGCTCCTGCTGCAACCAGACGTGCCAGCTGGTCCTGTGCAAATGAGAAAATGTCAGCGCCGCCCTCTACGTCAGTAATCATATTTCCTGCTGCATCTGCCTCGCCGACAGCTTCAACAGTTGCAGTATATCCAGGTGCGTTCTCTTTCAGGAATGCATCCACCTGCTCCTTTGTGAAGTCCACTGCGTTCTCCGCAACCCAGAGTGTAAGTGTACCCTCGCCGTAATCAACAGGACCTTCCTCTGTAGCCGGAGTTTCTGCTCCTCCCTGGGTGGATGGTGTGTCAGGTTTTGAAGGTTCATCCTCCTTCTTGTCGCCGCATCCGGCAAACATTGTGGCTGTCATACAGCCAACGAGTAATGCTGCTAAAACTTTCTTCTTCATATTCTTCCTCTCCTTTACAATGAATATTTTCTAAAAGAATCTATATAAAACGCTCCGCGTTTCATATCATACCGGGCTCCTCATCTGCGGTATACAGCCGCCAGGTTTCTGAGCCATACCCTGCGTTCTTCCGGAAGCTGCTCACTGCTTAAACGCCACCTCCAGTTTTCCCCAACTGTTGCGGGAACATTCATTCTCGCTTCATTTCCCAGTTTTAAAATATCCTGCATCTGTATCACTACAACATCCGCAGTACTTGCGTAAGCACACCTTATCAGTGCATCCGGAATGTCTTCCTGCTTATCTATGTCAAGGTATGCATACAGGTAAGCCATTTCATAATCTGTCCGCTCCCTGAAATACCCTGCAACCGTTTCATTGTCATGCGTTCCTGCATATACCGCCATATGGCAGTTCTCATAATTATGCGGAAGGTGTTCGTTTGCCGGATCATCACCGAATGCAAACATCAGAACCCTCGTGGAATACCAGCCTGTCTTTCCCAGCAGCTTCTTAACTCCCGGAACCAGTGTTTTACCACCGTAATCGTCAGCAATCACCGGAACACTTCCCAGCTCCTGGTTGACTGCCTCGACCAGCTTTCTGCCCGGCCCCTTAATCCACTTTCCGGCAGCTGTGCCTGAAGCTTTGCGGGGTACGGCAAAATTTTTAACAAAACCGGAAAAATGATTCATGCGGATAATGTCATACATTTCTGTGCTTTTCTGTATCCGTTTTCTCCACCAGGAAAAATTATCCTCCCCCATCGCCATCCAGTCGTAAAGGGGAAGCCCCCATTTCTGGCCTTTCCTTGAATGCCGGTCCGGAACTGCGGCTGCCACGCAGGCTGCCTTTCCGTCTTCATCCAGAAGAAACCATTCCGGATGCATCCATACATCCACACTGTCCTCCCCGACATAAAAGGGAAGTTCCCCAATCAGTCCGATTCCTTTAAATCTTGCATATTCCCGGAGTTTTGACCATTGTTCATGGAACTTATACTGGCAAAACCCCCAAAACCTGATATCATTATACAACGTTTTTCGGCAATTTGCAAGCGCAACCGGTTGTTTATTTCTAATTTCTTCCGGCCATTCTGTCCAGCACCTGTACTTGTTGGCTTTTTTCAGTGCCATATAAAGACTGTAATCCTCTATCCAGTCCCTGTTTTTTTCCAGAAACTCCTGAAATCCATGTTCCTGTTCGTCAAACCGCCCAAACGCTTTTTCAAGAATATTGAAGCGGTTTTCAAAAAGTGCTGCATAGTCAACCTCTGATTTTTTACTCCCCCAGTGATATCCGCGGATTTCCTCCGGCAAAAGCAGATGTTCATCCACCAGCTCATCCAGGTCAATCAGATAAGGATTGCCGGCAAAAGCGGAAAATGACTGGTACGGGCTGTCTCCGAACCCGGTCGGGTTCAGCGGCAGAACCTGCCAGTACTTTTGTTTCAAATCCACCAGAAGGTCCACAAATTTATATGCAGCGTCCCCCAGCGTACCAATTCCATAATTGGACGGAAGACTGGAAATTGCAAGAAGGATTCCAGAACCCCTGGCTGCTTCCCGTATCTGCATTATGCACCACCTGTCTCTGCACCCACTCATGTGTTTCGTGTTTTTTCGTTTCTTGAAGTAATTTTAGTATCTTTTCGTCATTTTGTCAATATTTTTTGCAGTTAGCGAAACTTTTTCAGCCTTTTTCACGTATTTATATCTCCTTTTTCGTACATATTGCCAATAGTATTCCCATCTTTTTTCGAAAAAAACTTGTTTTTTAAATTATTAACGTCATTTTACGTAAAAAAGGAAAAGTATCAGGAGCTGAACGTAAACAATTTATTTTTTTAAATTATACCAAAACAATTGCACTATTATCATAATTGTATTATAATAAAGTTACTAATAATTTACGTTTTACATATGCAGTTCCCCGGAGACGGACTGCATAGCATATGACACGTTTCAGGAGAAAACATATGGCTACGATTAAAGACATTGCCAACCGCCTCGGAGTATCCGTCAGCACGGTCTCCAAAGGCTTAAACGGCGCAAGTGATATCAGTGACGAGCTTCGGCAGATGGTTCTGGATACTGCCGTGGAAATGGGCTATTCCACCAAACGGTCCAGAAAAAAAGAAAACCGGAAACTCTGCATTTTTATAGAAAACATGAGTTATGAATCCATTGACGAATTTGGTTATGACATTGTGCTGGGCTTTAAACAGAATGCCTTCCGGCACAAGTGGAATGTAGAAATTATTCCGGTAACTCCCGCCTTTCAGGATGAGGAACGCTATGACACTTTCCTTCTGAAAAACGGTTTCTGCGGCGCTCTCCTTTTAGGCTTTGCGCTTCATGATCCATGGATGAAGCAGCTGGAAAAGACCACTATGCCCACAGTCCTGCTTGATAATTTTATCAGCAACAACCCGAATGTCTGCTATATCGGCACTGATAATTACGAAGGAATCGCCCTTGCTGTCAGCCATCTTCTGACATTAGGCCATAGAAGTATTGCATTTTTAAACGGTTCCCTGTATTCCATGGTAACAGACCAGCGGCAGGAGGCCTTTGAAAATGCCATGAAGGCTGCGGAGCTTCCCCTGAACAAAGATCAGGTGGCATTCGGCTATTATGTGGCTGACAGTGCCAAATACCATGTACCAGGATTTCTTGCCGCCGGAGCCACGGCAATTGTCTGCGGCAATGACCTGATTGCCCAGGGAGTCATTGAGGAATGTGTACGGCGCGGTTTTTCCGTTCCGGAGGATATCAGTGTCATAGGATTTGATGATATCCCGGTTGCTGCAGCATTTGACCCTCCCCTTACCACAATCCGGCAGGAACGGAACGAAATCGGCAGATGTGCATATATAAGCCTGAATTCACTGATCAACCATATCCCGATTAGTAAAACCCTGCTTCGGCCGAAGCTGATTGTACGGGAGTCAACGGAGCGCGTGAAGGAATAAATGAACTTCCTTATACGCTCCTGCACATAAAAAAGAACTCCGCCATGCGGAGTTCTTTTTTCATGGGCAGAGGTGGATTCGAACCACCGAAGCAATTTGCAGCAGATTTACAGTCTGTCCCCTTTGGCCACTCGGGAATCTGCCCATTTACTATAAAATAGTACCATAAATACTAATCAAATGTCAAGTGTTTCTCTATACTTTCTGTATCACCCAGTAATCGTAATAAGAAATCCCCTGGGGGCTGATTACCGGCTCCTCAGACTTTGTATACCCGGCTTTTTTAAGCGCCTCTATCCGGTCCACGGCATATACCGCCGCCTTGGTAGCAATTTTTGAGCAGTCGAACCAGTCATAAAACGGCACTGTTACCAGTGACAGAATCCTGTACAGGACTTCGGTTTCCTCGCAGTCCCTGCGGACGTCCAGCCGCAGCAGTCCGCAGCCGTCGTAGGAATCCTCTGATGAACGTTTAAACATCTCTATTGTCCCGACTGCCTGCCCGGTCTTTTTGTCAACCACTGAAAAACGCACAAATCCCCTGTATTCATGGTACTCTTTCAGCCAGTATATAATGGTGTTGTCCATGTCCTCTCTTTTTGAACAGTAAAAATTACTGCCATGGCAGTTGTCGCTGTTGAAAAACGGCAGTGCCAGCTTGTCGCTGTATACCTGCATCAGGTCCTCTGCATCGCCTGTTTCAATCAGCCTTACCATGTATTTTTCATTTTCCAGTACCGGACATTTCTCAAAAATATCCATTCTTCCCCCCTGTCTTTTGAACATCAGACCATGCTGCATCTGCTTCGCAAACAGAACCGCAGCACACATCCTACTGCTCCCCGACCCTCACTCCATGTACCACAAAGCGGTTTCCCGTGGTGGAGCAGGTGGAGCAGGTAATGATATGGTCGTTCTTATCCGCCTTTACTCCGGTGTCCCGCAGGGACAGACCGTAAAGCTTATCAATAAATTCCCCGAACGAATCATCCGCCGCAAACGGCACGGAATATATAAAGCTGTCCGCACTGACATTCTCATAGGCGAAAATCCGGTAACGGTATGCCTTATCTTCCGTAATAACCTGAAAATACTGATGGTCCTTATAGTAGTCTTCTTCCCGGTAATAATACCGCAGTTTTCCAAACATGCTCAGGTTACGCATGTTATGTCCGTATATGATGGTATGGCTGTCCGAAAAATCCGGTTTGTTTTTCCCCTCAATAAAGATGGAGCCTGCCACCGCAGACGTTCCGTCCATCGCAGTATGCAGATACTTGTCATCTTCCCCGGAATACATCACGGGATAACTGATGTCTTCATTCTCAAAGTAAATCCAGCCGGCGACTTCCGGATTGACCTCCTTTAATTTATTGAAATCAACCGCAAGCCCGACCGTCCAGTCCGCCTTTGTTTCTGTTTCCCCGCCGGACGTTTCACTGCCGGTCCGGGTTCCTGCAAATTCCTCGTTTAAATCTTCATAAAGCTCATTGGAATTCTGGTAATTCATCTGTGTGCTGGCAAGCACATATCCGCCTGCTGCAATCATGAGTATTCCGGCAGGAACTAAAAGTGTGGTTACCTTTGATTTCGGACGCACGGCACTCTGCTCCTCTTTCTGGAACATCTTCTGCAGTACGACCGTAAACAGGCGCAGCGCGACTGCAAGCATAACCAGCGCAAGAAGACTCATTTTGCCGGATGCGCTGGCAAACAGTGCGCAGACCCTGCCAAGTCCTGCAATATGGATTTCCACCTTTCCAATCAGGCGTTCATAGCCAACCGGCGCCAGGTCCTCCCTGGCGTTTGCATCCCCCTTTGTGGTAAACTCACGCAAATCTGCATGATTTGCGGTTACACGGTGGGTAATAACCGCCTCCGAAGCACCGCTGGAATATGCTATGACATCCCCGACCGCCACTTCCTGCGGCATGGCGCTTTTAACATAAACAAGGCTGCCCACCGGAATTTCCGGCTCCATACTTCCGCTGACGATATTGTAGGACTGGTATCCCAGAAACCGCGGAACTGTGACCGGAATACAGAGTATAATCACGGCAAACAGTATCAGATTACTGATGAATCCGGGAACCGCTGCTTTTTTCAAACGTTTTTCCTCCGTTTTTTCAGTATCACAAACAGAACCAGCGTCGTAATCATGATGACCGCTGCAACTGAGCCGATAATTACCGGGGCGAGCATTCCGTTTTCTGCAATGCGGCCGACCGTGTTTTCTTTGTCAGAAGCGCCGCTGCCTCCTGCCGCCTGCGGTACCAGTTCGTCTTCGATGTCTACCGGCTGGTTGATTTCTTCTTCGCGTTCCTCTTCGTTGCCGCCTGCATTATCAAGGGTTCCGATGGCTGCGTTGTCTGTTTCGTTATTTTCACCGCCGCCCTCGTTTCCGGCTTCATTTTCATTTCCGCCGTTTTCCTCTTCCCGCTGT
Source organism: uncultured Agathobacter sp. (assembly GCA_910587655.1). Taxonomy (GTDB): domain Bacteria; phylum Bacillota; class Clostridia; order Lachnospirales; family Lachnospiraceae; genus Roseburia. The sequence goes on from CAJUND010000010.1 coordinate 90,314, forward strand.
ACGGTCTGTACATCACTTTCCACTCCGGTTTTGTATACAAACTCAAATACATTTTTGGATGCATCTGATTCCAGCTTTCTTGTGATATTACGGTTGACCGGGACATAACCGTCAATGTACAGATAGGCAAGCACCGGCTCATCCCCGACATTTCCCTGGTAGGTCTGGCTGTCGGCAAGCTTTTCGCCCTGCTCATCCACATAATTTACCGTATATTCCGTCATCTCTCCCGCAATCCCGTAGGCAATCACATAATCCTGGCTCTCTGCAACCGTAAACGCTGCATTTTTTGCAATGGTATTGTTATCCCTGCCGCTTAAACGGATGCCCATGACATAGTAACGGCTGTCGGAAACTGACACTGTTCTTTGTGCATTGCAGCTGATATTGTCCCCGTAGGTTAAGCCGGTAATGACAATTTTGCTTTTTCCAACTGACATATGTACTTTTTTCGGGTGTCTGGAAGCCACATTAATGCCGGAGGCATTTTTTACCGTTCCCTGATTGCCCGCATATATCGTTACCGTATAGGTGTAATCCTTGGCATATCCGGTTGTCTTCCCCTGAACCAGAAGCACACAGACCAGTAAACACATGACTGCTTTTTTCAATCGTTTCATGCTGCATCCGCCTCCTTTTTCTTCATTGCAACCAGTCCAATGATTAAAAGAATGATTCCTGCCACAAGTGCAATCAACGCGCCGCCTGTCCAGATATCACCTGTCTGTACCTGGTTTGTCAGGTGAACCGAGCTGCCCGGAGGTCCCGGTGTTCCGTCACCGGACGCCTTTTCAGCCGCAAAGTTCATTTTTAAGGTTGCAAGGGTATCCTGATAAATATTTCCCTGGCTTTCGCCGTCCAGACTGATTTCCAGGGTAACGGTTCCGCCCTCTCCCTTTGCCAGACGGTCCAGATAGAAAAAGTCGCCGAGGGAATCGGTTGCCTCGTTTAACCCGCTGCCTGCATTCTGTTCCTTGTCTCCTCCGACGCTGTCGCTGTCATACAGTACCGTCTCACTGCCGCCCTGGTCCTTATAGGAAAGCCGGTAGGCGTATCCGCCGTTTTCCGCCACATCCTGCGCATCCTCCAGAGAGGAAAGCACCTCGTTGGACATATACCAGTCCGTGGTAAAATCCGCTGTGTTTGCCAGTTTCACTTCAAAAACCACATCATCGCCCGGCTGCATTTCGGATACCGAAGCTGCAAGTTTGCTGGAGGAAAATGAGCTTTTCATCCGTGAACCGGTAAATGTAACCGTGCCTGCATTTGTTCTTGTTGTCTCCGCTGCCACGGATACTGTCATTGTAAAGAGCAGCAAAGCCATGGCGAGACCAAAAAACTTCTTTTTCACTCTTTCCCCTCCTGTTATTTTAAGCTTAACGAGCCGTCACTTCCTACATTTACATCCACGCCCCAGGCACTCTTTATCGCATCTTCTGCATTGTGTGTCTGCACGGCATCCACTTCTGCCTCAATCATAAACTGTACATCCTGGTAAAAATATGACGGGTCACTGCCTTTTGTCACTATGTTCATAACACTGCTGTCAATCGCAAGCGTATCTGCAAATAAGGAAGACGATGAGCCGGACGGCAGCACCCTGTTATAATAAAGCACGGTACGCTCCGGCGTGGACGCTGCCTTGTCAATGATCCATCCGCTTCCTTCCGGAAAATTCAGCTGAATCAGCGCCGGGTCCATGTCTGTCCGCTTTTTCTTTGTCGGCTTCCCGGAAGAGTCACAGTCCACCCAGTAACGGTGTATGGTCACACGGACGTATTCATCAATGGAACCGGAATTGGTTACGGAAAGCTCTTCCTTGTATTTTTTGCCAAGAAGCAGCTTTTCATCTTTTCCTAGCATCCCCGTAAGAAGCTCACCGGTTTTCTGTGTCCACGCATCATCCTTGTGAAGGTAATCACGCCAGCTGATTACTTTGCCGTTTTCCGCCAGGGAAACACCTATGGATTTTACATCCATCTGTGCCACATAATCCTCACTGTAATAAGTAAGCGCTGCCCGCGCGCTTCCGACGATACTGCCGCCAAGCAGTACCAGTGCCAGTACAATCAGTACGAGACCTGCAACATTTTTCCTTTCTTTAATCTTTTTATTTTTCAATCTTTATCCTCCTCTTCCACATACTGTGCCGCACGGCTCCAGTCCGCTGCCTCTGCTCCTGCCGGATTGCCGTCGCTGTCATAAATGACCGGCGTGCATTCCTGCACCACTGCCACGTCAAAGCTGATGTTCAGATTCTTCGGCACCTGGATGGAGGCAGTCAGAGGTTCGGTCTTTGCCCCCGGCGCCAGCGGATTTGCATAATACCAGTAACCGTCTTTGCCCTGCGACCAGGCGGAGCCGGAAGCCTTAATGGTATACTGCTCACCCGCAAGAACCTTTGCCCTTACATAACAGTCCACATGTCCGGTATTTTCAATTCTGATGATCTTTTTCCAGTCCTTAAATTCTTCGGTAATCGTCGTTGAATCTCCCAGAGAAATCTTCATGCCGCCTTTCGCGGAAGCATATGTTGTAAAATACGCCATCGCCCCCTGCACCTGGGAGCCAAGCACCAGTCCGAGTGCAAGCACAGCAGCAGCAGTAAAGCGGTGTGTTTTTACAGATTTTTTTGCCTTTTCCCAAAACAGCTTCATCCTTTTCCTCCTCGCTTATTCCGTCATTCCGTTTGCCATTGCAGAATTATCCTTCTGCTGTGTCCAGCTGTAACCGTTTCCGTCATAGGTAAAGTGGTTGACAACCCCTGTGCCGTACACGAGCTTATTGTTATAGTCATTGGTAAAGCTGGCGACTTCGGTATGTCCTGCACGGATACTGTCTATGGTTACTGTCCCGGAAGACTCCGCCGTATAGCTGGCACCTGAATAAATTTCCTTTACAACAGCCTTTGCCCCGACCGGAAGTCCGGTAATTTTCACCGACTGGGTACCTTTTTCTCCAAAAGACATGGAAACCACATTGCTGTATACCACCTCACTGCCTTTATATACTTCCACATCGAATACAAACATCGGCGTGCCGGTCTTCGGGTTGTAGTTTTTCAGCGTTTTTCTGATTTCCAGTTCTCCGGAACGCTCTGTCCGCTCCGGCTTTAAGGATACCTGCACATTGTCGTAAATCCACTCGTCTTTTCCCTGTCCCATGGAATAAAATTCATTATCCGGCAGCGAAACCAGACCGCTGGTAAAATGATAGGAATATGCCCCGGTACTGACAGAATCTGCTGTAACAAGATACAGACCTGTCTCCATGTCGGAAGTATCCGCCCTGCCGTTTTTTACTTTGGCGGAAACGTTTTCCTTCTGGTCTGCCGCATCCTTTTTTGCCAGTTCCAGAATCTGGTTCCAGTCTGACGCCTTTGTGTTTTTATCCACCGCATCCAGCTTTTCCTGTATGTCTGAATAAGCCTCCAGCGCGCGGTACTCTCCGTCTGCGTCAATGCCTGCAATGCGGAAAAATTTCACTGTAATTTCCACGTCCCTCAGCTCGCCAAAGCTGTTGTCCTCACTGATGCTGACCGACACCGAACACCGCCTGCCCGTATCCACATACCCCTTTGCCCATGCGCTGGTCAGCGGAAGCACCGCAGCCAGCACCAGCGCCATAAAGAATACTGCCCTCTTTTTTCCCATAAATTTTCCTGAAATTTTTTTCATTTTCTGATCCTCCCGGAAACTGTTTCCCAAAGATATTCCCAGTCAATTTTTGCAAGCACAGCCCGAAGCAGTGCATATAAAACAAGAAGAACAACCGTCAGCGCAGCTGCTTCATGCGTATCCGGCACAAGCGATGCGTCCGCCACGATAATCCTCGCATCATTTTCATTTTCTATACGGTGCCCCCGTACAAGCAGACGGTGCGAATTTACACCATAGGGCGTACAGGTAACCAGCGTGCAGTAGTCCATGTCCCTGTCGATTTCCAGATCATTAATTTCGTCCGGAAGAACAATGTGAATCTGGTCCACCTGGTAAGTCAGTGTCTCTCCCAGTACACTGAAACGGAAAATATCCCCTTCGGTAAGCTGGTCAATATCCGTAAATAGTTTTGCAGAACTTAGTCCGCGGTGCCCGGAAAGTACGGAATGTGTTCCAATGCCGCCCACCGGAAGCGACGAGCCCTCCACATGCCCGACGGCAATCTGCAGAACCTCCTGGTTCGTCCCGTGGTAAACCGGAAGCTGTACCTTAATATTCGGAATCTCAACATATCCCATAATTCCAGTACCGGTTACATCCAGAATACTTTCATAATATTCATATTCCTCAGCTGACAGCTTCCAACGGTCAACCATTCCTACCAGCCGTTCATTATATTCTTTTGCCAGTTTCAGCATCTGCTGCTTCTGTTCTTCATCTATATTGTTTACCTGATCCTCGTAACTGGCAATTGCCCTTGTCTGGTGAAATGAATTCCAGTAATCGCTTATCGTTGGATACAGCAATAAGGAAAGCCCTGCTATCAGCATAATGATTAGTACAATTGTTGTCAGATGCTTTTTCATAAGGTTCTCCTTACTATTGTATCAGCCGCTGCTGCCAGTCGCTGGCAGCAGCGGCACGATATAACAGTAGATATTATTTATTTACGCGCTTTTTGGTTATCAGGAAAATAGCTGCTCCAAGTACCAGAATGATACCGATTGTATAAATAGCTATTGTACCTGCACCACCGGTAGACGGAAGGGTTGCGCCTGATGCGTTCATTACGTCAGTGGCAAGTGCACCTTCTGCAAGGTTTTCTGCAAATCTAACCAGTGTTGTGCCTTCGGATGTCTGTGTTGCTGTTAATGCATCCAGTGTTGTGCCATGGTCTGCCACAACAGTAAATGCCACCTCAGGGATAGAATTGTATCCATCCGGAGTTTTTGTCTCTTCCAGAACATACTCACCGTCATCCAGACGAAGGAACTCAAAGGTTGTTCCGTCCTCAGAAACCGTTGTGGTGGAAACCGCAGTCTTTTCTCCGTTTACCATTTTGTATAAGGTAAATTCTGCTCCTGCCAGAGGCTTCTGGTCCTGGTCAACCTTATTGATTACTACCTTGTATGTAAATACAACAGCCTGGTCCTTCGGTGTTGTTCCGGTCGGTGTGTTCTCACCTTTTCCGCTGTGGTTCGGATCGTTGGAGAACTCAAGATAAACCTCATTCGGGTTACCCTGCGCACCGATCACAGAGTTCTCGTTTAATACTGCTGAATATTCAATGGCAACCGTTGTTCCTGCTTTCACGCTGCCGAGTGCCTTGATATCATCGCAGGCAAAATCCACGGAAGTTGTTCCGTCATCATTTGCAGTAACAGTCTTTGTAAAGCCTTCCACTACAGCATCGCCGATATTAACAGTAAATGCATCAGCGTCTGTATAGGTCAGTCCTGCGGATAATGTATCATGGAATACAAGCTTAAAGGTTTCATAGTCGTCAATATTGGACGGCATGGTTGCAACCAGACGGAACGGAACTGTATCGCCTGCATCATAATCTGCTGATTTCTGCCAGTCAGTGGTATCACCTGTTGAATCATTGGTATCCTTTACAAACTTTGCAACAGATGTAACGTCCGCCTTCGGCTCAACTTCAACATCCTTAACCACCTGCAGGATATAGGAAGTATATGCGCTTTCTGTACCGTTTAAGCTGTTGTCAGCATCTTTAATCAGATAGTAACCTGCCGGAAGGTCTTTGATAACATAAGTATACCTGCCGTCAGATTCCGCACCTTCGCTAACAGATGCTGTCGGACTGGTAAGGTAAGAAGCGATTACGGCAGCCTCTGCCTCTGCACTGACGCCATCGCCAGCCAGTTTGTTTGCATATTCTGTCGCATCGCCCAGGGCTTTTTTGCCTTCTTCGGAAATGCCTTCGCCCCATTTAATATTGGAAAGCTTTTTTCCATCCTCGCTTAACTCTCCACTGAATACCTGGTATGCCTCATATGTGTGTCCCTTGTCAGCGTCCTTAATCGTAACATCGAACGTGTTTTTTGGTGCAGCAGATACTGTAATAGCCATGGCAAATGTAAGTACAAGCGCCATCATTGCTGCAACAATTTTTTTTGCTTTTTTCATCATCCTCTTCCTTTCTTTTTAATCTTAGAATTTTTTGCTTCTATATACCATGACAGATACTGCCATAAAAAGCAGCAGCAGTCCGCCATATGTATACCAATCTGTACCTGTGCCGCCTGTCGCAGGAAGCGCATAGGTGTTTTCCTGGTTCGTGATGGTAATCTCACCACTTCCAACCGCGGAGTTTTCATCATTGCTGGCAGTGACAATGTAACGTCCTGTTCCGCCTGCATCGTCAACCCCGACTTCCTTTACAAAGTAACGGTATTCACAATCCGCACCCGACTCTTCATCTTTATAATGCTTTGCAAGCCGGCTGAATGTATAACTCCATTTTTTGTCTGCATTCGGCGTAATTTTGACAGATGACGCCCCGCCGTATTCCACACGTTCTTTCGTGCCATCCTCTTTGATCCGCCACAGTTCTATGGAAACGGAGCCATCCGGACGGTTTATGTCATTTCCTCCCGCACTCTTCCACAGCTTATTCACAGTAATGGATGTGGCATCCAGATCATTTTCAATTACGGAACGCTTCACCTCATCGCTTAAATTCTTTGGTTCATTGTCATATCCTAAAACGGCGTCCTCCGGCGCTTTTATGGTCTTTCCGGCTTTTGAGAAATAGAAATAGTACTTTACCGGTTCCTCTGGCGTCAGGTAGCCCGCCGGCGCTTCCGTCTCCATGACGTAATAGAGCGTATCCTGCTGAAACAGGGACTCCCCGTCCGGTCTCTTGGCGTTATACTTAATATAGAACTTACCGTTTTCATCCGTCACATAAGTATCAAGCAGTTCGTCCTTTCCGCTGTCACTGTATTCATACAGGCCGAAGGATGCCCCTTCCAGAAGAATTCCAAAATTGCCGGTCTCCACCTTGGTAATCTCATAGTTCCAGTCGGTACGGAGCGCTCCGGAGGTTTCGGATACAGACCACGACTCATTGATATCGTTATTGTTATCCGAATTCTGGATACCGGTCATGCCTACGCCGTTTCGGATGTTAAGCTGCGGCTTCGGTTCCCAGCCGCTGATATTATTCGCACGTTTGTATGCCTTAATCCAGCCCTCAAAATCCCCGGTAATATTGTACTCATACTGCAGAATCAGTGCCCTGCCGTCCGGGATTTTCGCAGTAATTGTGTAAATATTGTCCTGATATGTCCAGCTCTTATCACCGTCATGCTCTTCTGATTTACATGAAAAGCTCCAGAGGTCTGTGCTGATTTCCTCTCCCGGCGTACAGTTTCCATCCTCATCAACTACTGCAGCGTACAGTTTCACCTTGGCATAATCAATCACAGCCTTGGTTTCAAGCGGATAATCGGTATACCCATGGGAATAGCGGTTTACCTTCATGGTATCCACCAGCTCTAACGGTTCGGTTCCGTTTCCAAGCTGCTTTGCCGCTTTGTTAATAATCACGGAATAGGAAACCTTCTGGGAATTATTATCCCATTTTCCGCTCTTGCTGATAATATTCTCTTCCGGCTTATCCTCCGGCTCTTCTTCTTTTATCTTTGTCCAGTCCTGCGTCTGGTCGTTTGAGTCAATCTCCTTGCCTTCTTCTTCCAGCTTCGCACGGTTGGTAAAGCTTTTTGTCTCCCCCGTCTGCACCGACTCTGTATTCGCAACCTTACAGTGGTAGGTAAGGATAATTTCCTGTGACGGATCAAACTTTGCACCGTCCTGCTTTACAAATTCCACTTTCAGCTGGTTTCCTGACATCTGGCAGGTATAATTAATATCCGACAGCTTCTTCTGTGCATTTTCATTCAGTCCTGACCTGCTGACATTTGCCTCTTCTCCCTGATACGAAATATCCATGGACTCCACTTCAATTCCTTCCGGAAGGAAATCCGTCACTTTCAGGCTGCTGTAAGAGTCTGCCTTTTCAGCCGCTGCTTTTACACGCCAGACAATGGTACCATCTGCATTGGAAACCGTGGTATGCGCCGTATTCCAGTTTTCATCCATCTTAATGATTCCGCCCTTGTGGTACCAGAATTCCGCATGCGTTTCCTGACCGTTCATATATGCAAAGTTCTGGAAATACGGGTCGCTCCAGGAAGAAATTCCCTTGCAGTCAAACGTCGTACTGTATGTAATGGTAAGCACGGACGAACCGTTTTCCCTCGGTACGGTATCTTTTGCCTTCAGATAAAAAGCATAGTATTTTCCGTCTGCACCGGAGTATTTCTCGTAATTTCCCGTATCCTGGTAATAGGTCGCCCGTTCCCCGCTCTTTTTGCAGACATACAGGTTCCAGTGGTTCTTTGTGCTTTCCTGCAGCTCGTTTAACTGCTGCGCGGTCATGTACTGGTCGAGCTCCTTATTGCTGGAATTATTATTGTAATCGAATATCTTTGTACCTTCTGCAATGCCGTCTGACGGAACCTTTACCTCCACGGACCATTTCTGCGTTGCGGTATCTTCTTTCGGATTTCCCTGGTATCCGCCCTCACGCTTTTTGCTGATCAGACTGTTCTGCAGCTTTGCCGTACTATGTTCCAGCGTTATTTCTCCGGTTTTCAGGTACGCCTTATTAATAATGGAAGCACTTGTTTCGTTTTTAATGCTTGTCGTATATGTAATAATATAAGAATTACGGTTTGTTTCATCCTCGCCAAGACCGCAGAAAGTTATTTTTTTAACCTTGCCGGAGGAAGTGGTACTGATTTCGTATTCATCCTCACCGGCAGGACTGCCGTCTGCATGCGTAATATGAATCTGCTCCGGCGTTACTTTTCCGAACATGTCATCCGTAATATTACATTCTGCAATATCCGCCTCTTTTTCGTTGACACGAATCGTCCATGTGATTTCTTCGCGGTCTGAATCCATGGAACCGCTCTTTGCAAGGGTATAGGAATGGTCAACCGAACTGTTGCTCTTTCTCGTGTCCGTAACAGTTTCACCGGTTTTGTTATTCTTTGCAGTTACTGTCACTTCATTGCTGACAATCTTAATGCCTCCGGCCCACTGTTCCAGGGGATAGCTGTATTCAATCGTGTAAAACTCGCCCTGCAGTACGCCGTTTTTGTCCTTCTCTGCTTTGGCAAGTCCCGGAAGCTCCAGTGTAAAATGCCCGTCTGCGGCATTCTGCGGTCTTACGGAAAGTTCCTCTCCTCCGGTTCTTAAGGACTCATAGGAAACTCCGTTATTCAGTTCTGCATACCAGTACTTACATTTTTCTTTTACAATGCTGGTTATGGTAAGCTTATCCGCATCCAGCATACCGTCTGAATTGTCCAGCAGGTCGGTAAGTGTAATTTTATCCGGCGTCCCTTTGGTGGAAAAGATATTAACGGTATAGTTGATACGGTTGTTCTTTTCATCCACACTGGATTTCTTTTCTGCTCGGATATCATATTTTACACTGACATTATCGGAAGGGTTCACAATCTGGCTCATATCCGCCACAAGCTCCACCTCATCCGTAAAGTCCACATGAATTTTGCCGTCGTCCTTTAAAGAGTCTGCTTTGAGCGTACCGTTAAACTGGACGTAACCGGAAACCTTTTTGCCCGGCTTTCCGGTGAAATGAATGACAATCTGGAATTTTCCCTCATCTGTTTTAACCAGACGGTATTTTCCCATAAGGGTGCCGTCTGAAAACTTCATGGAATATGCATCCTTATCCCCGCCTTCCGGGTTTAAAAGCGCATCCTGGATTACGATATCATCCGGGCAGGTATATGCATAAACGCTGTTTACATCAAGGTCCTTACCGTCTTCAAACTCAAATTCAATCCTTAAGTTTTTTGCCAGAAACTCGTCGCCGTCTTTTATGTAGGAATAGGAATCAGCCGTAACATCCGCTATATATTTATCCAGAGGAAGCATTTCCTCTGCCCGGGCGACCGTTTCCCCGTTTTCATCCGGCTGCTCTTCTTCCTGCGGATCTGCATCCGGCTCATCCTCCGCCGCATAGTTTGTCTCCTGCACACCGCCTTCTGTACTGTCAGGCGCATACGCGGCTGCTGAATAAGTCAGCTTATACATGGTTCCGGCAAGTACAATTACCGCGATCAGTGTAACAATCTCCCACCACAGTCTGTTATTCCGCTGTTTGGACAATCGCTTCTGTCCCTGTTTTAACAACTCCTTATCCACGCTGCATCCTCCTTTTAAATGTAATGCCATCTGACATTAATTCAGCCTGCCTTTCCAAATCTCTTCAGCGGCCAGATACAAAATTTGATTTTTCCTAATATCTGTTCTTCGGATATGCATCCCACAGATGTATTCCGCGAATCCAGCGATACGCTCCGGTGATCCCCCATAACGAAAATACGCTCTTCAGGTACCTGGTAAGGCAGCTCAATATTGCAGTCTCCCAGGGCTTTTTCTGTCAGATACGGCTCTTCTATTGCAATGTCATTTACATAAACCGTACCGTCTTCTGTGATATTCACCCAGTCTCCCGAACGTGCAATCACCCGTTTTACAAGCAGCTTGTTATTATAGTAAAAAGCGATAATATCGCCTGTATCATACTGGTCCAGCTTTGATGCAACCAGCACCTGTCCTTCCGTAAAGGTCGGCGTCATGGAACTTCCCGTCACCTGCATGACCGGAAGCCAGAAATTTACGATGAGAACTGCTGCCGCTGCTGCCACAAGCAGTGTCCCGACTGTATTATAAAGCGTTGCAAGAAAACGCTGGTTGTATTTTACCCTGCGCAGCTCTGTCCTGAGTTCTTTTACCCTCAGGTCTGCATGTTTTTCTTTCAGCGCCTCCTGATCCACTTCATTGGATTGCGCTCCCTGACCGTCTGTCTGTACTGGCTCTGTGTTTCGTTTCTTAAACATTCCCTCTCTTCACCTGCCTGTTCAGCAACCGATTTTACCTGCCTGACGATTTCTCCCGCTTCATCCACCACGGTATTCGCCTGTCTGGCAATTTCTTTTACCTGCTCTGTCGCCGAATGTGCCTGCATCAGTGTTGTGTTCGCCTCTTCCACAGCCGTATATGCCTGGCTGGCAGCCGTACTGGCCTGTGCAACCGCAAGGTTTGCCTCCTCCACGGCTGTATGCGCTTCTTCCGCCGCCTCATTGGCACGGTTTACTGCATATTGTGCATCCTCCGCTATAAGATTCGTGCGTTCAACCACTTCCTGGGCTTTGTTTTCCGCCCTGCGCGCCTGCTCCGCAACGTTATTCGCCATGTCAATTACCACACTCATCCGCCTGATTGCCTCGTCAACGGAACCAACCTGCTCAATCTGTGATTCGTACTCTGCAATCCTGCGGTTGGCATCTTCCAGGTAATTCCTCAGATGCTCTACTTCCTTACTTCGGTCCAGCAGCATTTCCAGCAGCTCGCTGCGTTTCAGTTTTTTTAATTCAAGATCGTCCATCCATGCTGCCTCCGCGAATCAACGACTAGTACTATTTTATAGTTTTATTTCTTATTCTAGCACATTTTTTTCCATTTCTCAATTGTTTGAAAAGTAAAATTTATGATTGTTTAAAAGCACTTCTGTATGGAGATTTGCCAGAATCATGAATTTGGAAAATTAAAAAGACAGCTGCAAAGCTGTCTTTTTAGGAGAAGGTATTTTTACTATGGGGTATAGCAAAAACTATATAATGTATTGGGGGGTTTTTACGGTTATTATAATACCATGCCGGCAAAAAGAAGTGTGCACAAATCGCACAAAAATTCCATATGTTTTTTATGCATATTGCACACGCCATTTGACGTGAACGGATGGACCGAACGAAAAAAGTAACAACTTTTAATATACAGTAGCTGTGCCGCCCTCTGTCTTAATAATTGAATTTCTCAAATCCACCTTTTGGGCTGACAATTTCGAGGATTTCTTAATCGTAATTTTATAGGTCTTTTCCCCATAGTTTCCAACATGAACTTTAAACAGCTTCTTCTTATAGGAGCCAGCCTTTTTGCCATTCTGGTCATATACTGTAACTTTAAAGTCCGGAATGCCTGTAATGATACCAGTACCGCCATTCACAATGATAACTTTTACCACCAGATTTCCTTTTTTGTCAAAATAAGCGCTGTATGCCTTTCTGCCATACTTGTCCGAAGCCACACTCGAAGACGTCAGTTTTTCATCTGTGTACCTGTTCTCTTTTACAGTAACCACGCATGTTAATGTATTGCCATTCGTCAGTGTTGCGGTAATCGCGGCTTTTCCTTTTTTCTTTGCGGTAACCTTTCCTTTCTGGTCCACGGATGCAATTTTCTTATTGTCTGAGGACCATTTTTCCACTTTCCCGCCGCTGACTGAAAGCTTCTGGGTAAATCCCTTCGTGATAACGGTCTTGTCCCGGTTCAGCTCCGGCACATCCGGCTGTGTAACGTAAACCTCATAAGTGACCGGCTCCGCAAATGTATACACCTGAATATAATTTCCCGGCTGCAGCGTACTCCATGTTTCACTGCGTACATACGGATTTTCGGCATATTTGTCCGTACGGTCATAATAGGCGTCTGCCGGAAAGGTTTCCGGGTTATTCTTATCTTCCACCAGCTTCCTGTCCCCTGTGTAAAGAGCTGTCTGTGTTGATACAGGCTTATTCACCCAGACCGCTATCTGAACCTTACCTTTCTGCTCTACTGCAAACGGAACCTGAACTTCTTCGCCTGCTGACGCCGTTCCGGATTTTGATGCAAGCGTTGCTGACTCACCCTTCACTGTCTTTCCCGGAGCCCTGACTACAGCAGCATCTGCCGGCGCTGCTGCCATTACCGTGGTAAACAGCACGGCAAACGCCAGTACCAGACTGCTAAACTTTCTTAATATTTTTGTTTTCATGACAATAACCTCCGCTTTTTCTCTTTCTGGTTTCGCTTTTACAGCAAAGAAAAACCAGGAATGTTAATAAATATTTTACACCACAGAGTATACATAAATTTGCCAGCCATGTAAAGTCCAGGTCCTGACCTTATTTACAGTGATTCTCATTTAATTGTAAACTTTACGGTTCTTTTGTTCCCGGCTTTGTCCATCAGTACCAGCTTATGCTTTCCTTTTTTGCGCACAATATGACCGCTCTTTATCTTTTTCCCGTCCATTTTCGCGTATTTCATTCCGCTTCCTTTGTCGGAAAAGGTGATTTTCTTGCCGGGTTTGTAGGTTTTGCCGTTTTTGATGTTGGTTTTCGGGGCAGTGTAGTCAATCGGTTCTGCGGATACTATGTATTCACTGGTCAGGCATAAACATATTTTTTCATAAGTTTCAACTGACAGATATCTTCTTCCGCCACCATTACAGGCCATATATATATCACTGCCAGCCGCCATAACCGTAAGGCTGTTTACAGTGCATGGATAACATGTAGATATGTCCGCGACTGTCAGCTCTTTCCCGGCAGGATATTTCACAGTAATTACTATTCCGTTCTCTTCAAACAATCTCACCCTGTCCCACGGCAGCACGCAGTTACATAATACAGGAACTTCTCCAAGCGCCGCCTCCATAATCTGAATAATTTCTACTTCTGCATTTTTTTGCAGGATAAGTTCTTTCCCTTCCTTTTTTATGGTTATGGTATATTCCGTTTGTTCATCAAAAGAAGCTGCTGCTTTGTTTTTTCCGGCAGCCGAACTGGCAGCCGCTGCCTCACATATGTATCCTGTCTGAATGAATGGAATATATACCGCCAGTACGCCAGCCAGCAGAAGAACAAATATTTTTTCATTCCACAACATTAATTCACCCCCTGTATCTTAACGTTGTCTATTAATACAGCCGTATCAAATGCAGAATCTCCCTCATCCCAGACTTCAAATGACAAAGTCACATATTGTCCGCAATAGGAACTTACATCAAATTCCACTGTCTTCCAACCAGTCTGATATGCCGTGTGATCCCCTCCGGCAAAATCAACCCCGGATACCTTGCGCCAGTCAGCGGTATTTACAGATTCATGAACCAGTTCCTTATATTCATCTCCATCTGCATTATATATTTTCGCCGAAAATGTATCGTCATATTCTGACCCCACATATTCCATCGGTTCCTCTGAAACAACATTATAGCTAAATGACAGCTGCTTTGCCTCTTCCGGAACTTTAAATCTCTGGGACATAGTACTGCCCACAGCATCATCCAGATACTCCTCTTCGCCAGAGCCAATACCTGTGGTTAGAATTGCCATATACCTCCCATCAACCGGCGCAAGTTCTCCAAGCATTGTTACCGTTCTCACATCCCCTTCTTTTATCCACCCCCGCAGAGTTTCCTCCTCGGTTTCCTCAGGTTCTTTTTCAAAACTTCCCTTTAACAGCCCGCCTTTCCATAACGTAAATTCTGTATCCCCATACCACACTGGGTACGCAATATCATCCGGATCCGGATATTTCTTTTTATATTCCCTATCATTCATCCCACACCTGAGAACACACTCTTTAAATGCCTCTCCTGTTGTTGTGCCATTTGTCATGGCAAGCACAAATGTTCTTAACATTTCACGGGAATATTCTCCATCCACAGAACCATGAAATCCCATAATAAACTCTGCACCGCCTTTTTTGATTGCTTTTGCCAGAGTATCATCTTTACCGGAATCATATCCAAACCCACTGCAGTTTTCCATAAACACAACAGAACCCTTAAGTTCTTTCTTCTTATAGGTACTGGAAAACAACCCCGGTAAAATCACATAATAACCGCCCTTTCCTTTTGCCGTTCTCCCTATTCGATGCTTATTCAAATCTTCTTTATAGTTATCATTTTTCTTTTTTGTAACTTTGTCTCGCGTAAATAACGCCGGAACTGATATTTCCTTCTTTTTTGAATTTTCATATGAATAATAACCGCCGTGCATCGAAAATACAATTACTGATTTACCTTTCAGCTTATTTTTAAAATCCGAAACCGTCACCTTATCATCTATCTTGGTATTCACCCCCATACTTTTCCACTCTTTTTTATACTGTTCATAATATGCATACCTATCCCTTTCATCTTCTCTGAAAGCATAAAGCACCTGCACCGGATTAGTTTTTTTCACGGAATTTGCAAGGGCTGATTTTAATACCTTTTCATGCAAATCCATCCCACCACCACGTTCACTGTTTCCCACTCCATTACATCCATCTTCACATTCTTCAAGAAACACACTTCCCAGCACGCCACATGCATATGTAAAGAAATACCCATGCACATCTGAATTATAATAAATCGTATCTTCCCTTATCAGTTCATAAGAATAATCTTTTGTACCTTCTGTAGCAAGTGTTTTCAGAATAGAAACCCCCTGCTTTTCTTTTTCCGCCAATGGCAGCTCTTTGAACCCTTCACCTGATAACCAGGCTGATAACACAGCATCCACCTCATCCATTTCCCCATTTTCCTGATCAGTGAACCCTTCAAACACCGAAATTTCCACAGGCTCTGATATAATATCCTCATACTCCGCGCAAAAAACATAATCTTTTTCCTTTGAAATATCAATATCAGCCTTACATGTATATACCCCGTCGCCTTTCATGTCATCCCCGCTGAAGCTGTAATCCCCGTCATCCGTAAATGTACCAACTCCCTGACCGGTTTCCTTGTCAACCAGCGTAATTGAAGGCACAACCATTTCTGTGCGGGCATAAAAGAAAATGGTTTTATTTCCCGGCTCCGCTGGAATTTCCGTTTCGTCTGTTGATAAATCAATGACTCCCTTAATCTCAGGTTTAACTTCCGGCTCCTTTTCAAATTCATAGTCAATCAAAACCGAAGTCATCACCACATTTTCAATGGATGCTTCCGTTCCTTCGGGACTTGCAGCAACAAACCCAATCTTTACAGATTCCCCGGAAGGAATTGGATTCGTCCACATTTCACTTGCAATTTTATAATGATTATCTGTATTCTCAATTACTCTTGCATCCCACAAATTATCAATTACAAAATTAGTGTCAAAAGTCAAATCCCATGCTTCCAGCGGCTGTTCTGATGTATTTTCAATTACAATCTCACCCTTGAAACCGGCATCCCAGGACTCTGTTACAGCCATTTTCACATTACAGCCGCTTTCCATCTGTTCCCTTTTTGAGCATAATTCAAATTTTTCCGGAAAGCCGTTCTCCGCCGGGATAAGTGTATATCCAAAATTTACGCTCTGTCCGGAGGCAATTTCAAAATTATGTTTTACATTTCTTATAACATAACTGTTTCCTTCTTTTTCTGCAATATCCGCATTCCATATATTTGTAATCTCACCTTTGGCATCATACAAAAACGCCCAGTTAAAAACAGATTCTGAACCAGTATTTTTTACTGTTATTTCAATATTCTGCCCGTTCTCCCATGCACCCGTTACAAGATACTGAATTTCAAGTCCTTCATACGTATATGTTTTCCCTTGTTCCGCCATTGCCGGGTATGATGGTATCATTGTAATAAGCATTGCAAATACAATAATCCCTGACAAACATTTCCTCATGTTCCTTAAAATTTTTTCCTTCATCTTATCCTCCAGATATTTTATATTTTTCCCACTCATCCACCCATCCACAAAACAAATCCTATAATAAATAACAAACATTCATTTTATTTCATATAAAAATTATGCATGATTGGGATTACAACTACGATAATATCATAGTAACAAAATGAAATGTTTATAATATATAAGAAATTACTGGAAGTATTTTATTCAAATTACACATACCATTTGACGTGAACGAACTGCCGCAACGGAATAAACCACAATTATATCTTTATACGGGAAAATCTGTATAGAACTGCATCAGATATGTACCATCAGAAATCTCATCTGCCGGAAATGATTTCGGCTGAAAATAAAAAAGACAGCCACAAAGCTGTCTTTTTAGGAGAAGGTATTTTTACTATGGGGTATAGTAAAAACTATATAATGTATTGGGGGTTTTTACAGTTATTATAATACCACGGCAGTACAAAGAAGTGTGCACAAATCGCACAAAAAAACGCCTTTGTTTTTGTATAATTTATACAGTACCTTTGCCCTATTTTTCCAGCAATCCATCCAATTCTGCACAATAAACCATAAAAAACGGAGGACCGAAATTGTATCCCCCGTTTTTCGTACTGATAACCACACTATTCAAACAACGCTTCAAATTCTTCCCGCGTAATCTTTTCTTTTTCAAGCAGAAGCTCGGCACAGCGGTCTAAAACGCTGCGGTTTTCGCTGATGATGCGTTTTGCCTCAGCGTATGCATGGTCGATAATCGCCCGTACCTCCGTGTCAATCGCGGAAGCAATGCCTTCGCTGTAATTACGCGCATGTGCGAGATCACGTCCGATAAATACCTCGTCGTCGTCATCCCTGTAGCAGATCAGACCGATATTTTCCGACATTCCGTAACGTGTCACCATATCCCGCGCCATCTGGGTCGCCTGCTTGATATCCTGCGACGCTCCTGTCGTGATATCGTCAAATACAAGCTCCTCCGCCACGCGGCCGCCAAGGTCCACGATCAGCTCCTGCTGCATGCGGCCTTTGGAATTAAACATCTCGTCTCTTTCAGGCAGCGGCATCGTATAGCCCGCCGCGCCGTTTCCGGTCGGAATAATGGATACGGTATGCACCGGCCCCACATCCGGAAGCAGATGGAACAGGATTGCGTGTCCGGATTCGTGGAACGCCGTAATCTTTTTTTCCTTCTCGGAAATCACGCGGCTGTGCTTTTCTGTTCCGATACCCACTTTGATAAACGCTTTCTCGATATCCTCCTGCACCAGGAACGCACGTTTCGTCTTTGCCGCATTGATTGCAGCCTCGTTCAGAAGGTTCTCCAGGTCTGCGCCGGTAAATCCGGCAGTTGTCTGTGCAATGCGCTTTAAATCCACATCGTCCCCGACCGGCTTGTTTTTGGCATGTACGGCAAGAATTTCCTCACGGCCTGACACATCCGGCCTGCCGACCATAATTTTACGGTCAAAACGTCCCGGACGCATGATTGCCGGGTCGAGAATATCCACACGGTTTGTCGCAGCCATGACAATGATTCCCTCATTGACGCCGAAACCGTCCATTTCCACAAGCATCTGGTTTAAGGTCTGCTCGCGTTCGTCATGTCCGCCGCCCATTCCGGTTCCGCGTCTTCTGGCAACCGCGTCAATCTCATCAATAAACACGATACACGGCGCATTTTTCTTGGCGTCGTCAAACAGATCCCTGACACGCGAAGCGCCCACGCCGACAAACATTTCCACGAAATCCGAACCGGAAATGCTAAAGAACGGCACTTTTGCTTCGCCTGCAACCGCCTTTGCCAGCAGTGTCTTACCGGTTCCCGGAGGTCCGACAAGGAGCACGCCCTTCGGGATTCTCGCGCCAAGCTTCGTGTATTTCTTCGGGTCACGAAGAAAATCCACAAGTTCTTCCAGTTCTTCTTTTTCTTCCCGCAGTCCTGCCACGTTTTCAAAGGTCGTGTGATTGTCCTCTTCCGTGGATAGCTTCGCACGGTTCTTTCCAAAGTTCATCATCCTGCCGCCGCTGTTATTTGCCGCAGCGTTATTGTTTAAGATAATAAACAGTATAAATATCGCCCCGAAAATAAGCAGGTACGGCAGAAGCGTCATAATCCAGCTTTCTGTCGGCACATCCGCAAGCGTATATTTTTCAAATCCGCTGTCCTCCATCAGTTTCTGCATTTCATTGACATCCGAGGTATAGAGGGATACCTGCGAACCGTTTGACAGCTCAATGCGCAGGCTTCCTGTCGGAATCTCGCGGTTCTGCACCACCCTGACCTTTGAAACGCTGCCGCTCTCAAGCGCATCTTCAAAATCAGCCTTTGTGTAAGCGCTTGTCGTTGTGTTGCCGCTTAACACATACCAGATAATGACAACCACCAGTATCAGCATGATATAAATGCCAAATCCCCGAAATCCACTTTTATTATTTGTATTCACGATGTTCTCCTTTTCTATTCTGTCTCTTCCAAAATACCGATATATGGAAGATTGCGGTATCTCTGGTCGTAATCCATTCCAAATCCCACAACGAACTTATCCGGAATCACAAACCCGGTATAATCCACGTTTAGTCCGTCCACCTCGCGCCGCTCCGGTTTATCCAGAAGCGTGCATATGGTAAGCGTTTTCGGATTACGGCTTTCAAAAATGGCAAGCAGACGGCTTAAGGTGTGTCCGCTGTCCACGATATCCTCAACCACAATCACATTTTCCCCTTCAATTGAATGCTCCAGGTCTTTTTTTATGTTTACCACGCCTGAAGAACATTTTTTGCACCCATAGCTTGAAACTGACATAAAGTCAATCGTCATCGGCAGGGCAATCCTTTTTGCAAGCTCTGCCGTAAAAAAGACGGAGCCTTTCAGAATACATACCAGGTATACCGGCTGCCCGGCAAAACGCCTGGTGATTTCTGCACCAATTTCCGCAATCCGGCGGTTTAACTGCTCTTCCGTAAGATAGACGGAGATATGATGTTTCTCCCTGTCATCCATCACACGTTTCCTCCTGTATCCATAATGTCATGCCCCGCAGGTCAGCTCTGCACAGACGGGCCTTCACCTGATCCGCTCCATGTAACCTCAAGAATGGTTCTGGTATCCTCCGTCACCTGTGCCCCGTATCCCATACGCCTGCCCGTAATCCAGAGGATCCGGGATTCTTCTGCAAGAAGAAGCAGTCTGTCGCGCTCTGTATCCGGAACCTTTTCATCCGTCAGGTAATCCTTTAATTTTTTGCGGTGACCGCCCGCATCCATGATAAAATAATCCCCCGGTCTTCTGCTGCGGATAAAAATACCATTCTTTATCTTATCATAATCAAACCATTTCGTATACATTTTTTGAGGAATTTTACCAAAATTTCCATTAAATTCAAAAACGCGGAAAACAAACGTCTGTCCGTCCGCTTCTATGTCCAGCCGTCCTGTCCTGTTTTCCTTTAAATCCGCCAACTGTCCGTGGGAAATTTCCCGCAGGACGGTATGCGTTTTGTCTGCAGGACGTCCAATCACAATCCAGCCGTAGCTGCGCTTCGCTACCAGCCCGTAAGGCAGGCTGATACTGGTCCCGGTCTGTTTTCTGCAGAGTTCCAGCACCGCCAGTATGTGTACGGCTGCAATATCTTTTTTTGAGCCTGCCGCCTCACCGGCAGCCCTGTGGATCATCTGTTTCTGCAAAAATGCCGGAAGCTCCAGCAGTTTTTCTGTGCAGACCAGTATGTTCCCTTCCTGTTTCTTTACGGTTTCCGCATATTCCCGCTCTGCGGCGTGCCCGATATAATCCCTCAGCTCTGACATTCCTTCCGCCATCCGGTTCATATGCCAGACTGCCTGCGGATTAATGCCTGCAAGCTCCGGCATCACCCTGCCGCGGATTCTGTTGCGGCTGTACTGCATGCTTTCATTTGTGCTGTCCCTGCAGTATTCCTGCCCGCGCTCCTTTAAAAAAGCTTCTATTTCCTTTCTGCCTGTGCCAAGCAGCGGACGGATATACACCCTTCCCTCAGCATCGGTCCGTACCGGCGCCATGCCGCACATACCGTCCAGACCGCAGCCCCGTATCATCTGAAACAGCACCGTCTCGGCATTATCCTCCATATGGTGGGCAACGGCAATTTTTGTCTTCCCCTGCTGCGCCCCGCTGTCTGCCGCCCCGGCAAGCTCCCGGTACCTTAAAATCCTTGCAGCCTCCTCCTCACCAAGATGGTGACCAAGGGCATAAGCCGGTACGTCCACATCCCTCCTGCGGCACGGCACGCCAAGCTTTTTGCACAGCTTTTGCACAAACGCGGCATCCCGCCTGCTTTCTTCCCCCCGGATGCCGTGTTCCACATGAACCGCTTCCAGCGCAAATCCCATTTGTTCTGACAGCTCGGCCAGGACAAGGCAGAGACATACCGAATCCGCGCCTCCTGACACTCCGAGGAATATCCTGTCCCCGGGCTCTGCCATATGGTGTTTTTCCATATAGTTTCTGACTTTATTTATCATTATTTCTCCCAGATGCCGGTAACGACAATTGTCATGTCATCCAGCGCATGTCCGCCGGTAAAAAGCATGACATGCTCCAGAAGGGTGTCTGCAAGCACCCCGGCGTTGTCCGTTTTAATATCGCTGATCATTTCCGAAAGTTTGTTTTCCGGATTTTTTACATGCAGATATTCTAACACACCATCTGTCACCATGACAAGAAAATCTCCGTTTGTCATTTTTGCATGGAGCGGTTCCCCCTCATAGGACGCATCCACTCCCGCCGGAAGGGATGCGCAGGAAAGGCAGGTAACTTCCTGCCTGTGTTTTAAAAATGAAGCCGCCGCACCGATTTTTGTCAGTTCCAGTTCCCCGGTATACAAATCCAGCTCCGCAAAATCCAGCGTGGAATAGGATTCGTTTTCCCCTTTTAACACCATTGCCGAATTCATAATGCGGATTGCCGTATCCCCCGGAAAGCCCGCCTCAATAAATTTCTGCATCAGGTCCACAACCATGTCGCTTTCCTTGCCTGCCGCCGGGCCGCTGCCCATTCCGTCGGAAAGACAGATATGGTATCTGCCGTCCTCCCTGGTAAACAGGGAAAAATTGTCCCCGTTTACCCGCATGCCGTCCTTTGGCTCCGCCGCCACGCCCGAAAGAGCATAAAAACAGGTATCCTCATATACAGTTATCGGCACCGCGTCCACCGTCAGTATGGAGCGGGCGTCTTTCTGCAGGCGCATCGCCATACCCATGGCGCGCTCCACAGCCTTGCGGTAATTCTTGCTCGGAATGCCGCCGCCCCATTTGCTTTTTACCATGGCGCTCACACAGCGCCTTTTGTTTTCATCCTCATAAATATGCACATCATATGCAATCAGGCCCTTTTCCCTTGCCTCAAAGGCAACCCGCGCCAGAAGGGGACGCGATTCCCGGTCGAGACATTTCCGCCCTTTTGTCCAGTCCTGCATGGCGTCTGACATTGCGTCAAGCTGCTGCGCAATGACAAGCCTGTTCTCCCTGAGCCTTTTATACCACGCCTCATTTAATTCCATACGGGAAAACGCGGACACAGCCTCCTCCACCATCTGGGAATACCGCGGGCATTCCTCCATATATTTTCTGTTTAAAATCTCTTCCTTGGAATGATGCGCCACAACTGCCTGCAGCATCCGGCGGACGCAGGAGGAAGTACAGGCGGAACAGGAGGAACAGTGCCTGTCCACAATCTCGCGCTCCAGTACCGCCACACTCTCATACTCCGACATCTGTGTACGGCTTCCCATTGCGGCAAACGCGACGGACAGCTCGTCCACAGCCTCTGCAAATGCATGAATCCGTCCCGTGGTATCCTGCATAAACACAGGCTCTGAAACAGCCATTTCCCATTTCCCCGGTTCCGGAAACAGTGTCCTTCCATACTCCGAAGCCATGTGAAGCAGATAATGAAGCAGAATAGTGGCGCCAAATACAATCACGCCCTCACTAAGCCCCATAACCAGCTCTGTACGCTCCAGCCTTGTCAGCGCCATGCCGGAGCAGTTCATTCCGGCCGAAGCGATTCCGGCTATAATCGCTGCCACCCATCCGCCGCACCGCCGGTTTGCCCATATATAAAAACGGATTCCGATTCCAAGCACCAGCAGGACAAACAGATATTTAATGACTGCTCCCGGTTTCATACAAAATCCCATTCCTGCAAATAATCCTATGTACATCAGTATATTTTTCTTCCGGTCCATGCAGCTGACAGCATAAAAAGCCGGTACCAGCGGATAATATCCCATAATACACACAGCAGAACACAATGCCGCAAGCACCGCGTACCCAGCCTTTCCTGTCAGTTCCATCCATTTGTTTCCTGCATCCATAACACGCCTCCATATTCTGTGATTTATGCCTGGTCATACCCCTGCAAGGGATGCAAAACAGGCACATTCCATATTCAGCACCTGATTATACACGGCACGTCTGGCAATCCTTGTCGGATTTTCTACGGATTCCGGAAAACTTTTCCCTAAAATATCTCATGAATGCATTAAAAAAGAAGAACCCGGTCCCGCCGGATTCTTCAGGTTACTATCATGTAATATCCCATGATGTTTTTATTTATTCGTCTTTTTCCTTAAAAATAATTTCATTTTTATAGGTAAGCCCCAGTTTGCTTTTTGCAACGTCCTCGATGTATTCCGATGACTTCATGTATTCTTCCAGATTGTCAATCTCTGTGGCACGCTGTGTCTCTTCCTCAAACTCCTGTTTCAGTTCCTGCTCCCTTGCCGCATACTCTGAGTCCTTGAGCTTAAGTCTGTAGATCTGTATGGACATAACCACAAGAAATGCCAGGACAATGATTGTGATTGCGACTGTTCCTGTATTCCTGCGCCGTTTTCTTCGTCTATTCATTCTCTGTCTCCGATTCTTCCGATTTCTTCGGTCTTTTAAGCTTCTTAATTCTTATTGTAACTAATTTCTGCCATTTTTTCAATTGCTTTTTCACCAGAAAGATGATTCCGGAAAGCCAGCGCATAAAATGACGGCTGAAAAGCAGGTAATATAACCATGCCCCAAAAACCATTCCAAGCACGATAAATGCCCGTATAATCCCGTCATTTACCTGGCACAGCCGCAGAAAAAAATAAACTGACACTGCCAGCCAGTAAAAAAAATCCTCAACTGAAATCCAGATGATTCCATGCAAAAACACGCGCCGGATAATCCGGAGCAAATCATAAAGAAAAACCATCACCGCGCCCAGAAGCACTGCCTGGAAAAACAGCCCAAGCTGTACCTCAAGGCCTGCAACTACATCCATCAGGTAAACAGCTTTCCGAGCATACTGCCCTTTTTATGGAATCCCGGAACCTGTGAATAAACTAATGTTTCCACCTGGCCGTCGATTTCCACTTCCCCCTTCTGCAGGTCCAGACGGTTCACATGAAGGTCCTTTCCCTTAATATGAAGCATGCCAAGCTCCGTTTCCAAAAGAATTTCACCCAGGTCAAAGGATACAACATCAAGCACCCCCGTAAAACTGCCTGATTTCCGGTTGTTCAGAACCAGTTTGTGCTGCCCGTTCATCGGTTTTTCATCCATATACAATATCCCCCTCGCGGTTTTGCATGCAGCCCTCACGGGCATTACATATAAAAGTATATGGAAATGCAGGCAGGTTTAGAACCTCACAGGTACATGTTTTAAAAACGGCAGGGGTTACGCAATATATTCAAACAAATCCTTTGCCAGCTCTTTTTTGGTTGTATCCAGAAGTTCCAGCACCCGGACCTTCACGCTTTTGTTTCCAAACTGAATCTCAATTTCATCTCCCACCTTTACAGTTGTGGAAGCCTTCGCCGGTCTGCCGTTTACCATCACACGCCCGGCGTCGCATGCTTCATTTGCCACGGTTCTTCTTTTAATCAGCCGGGAAACTTTTAAAAATTTATCAAGCCTCATACTTTTTCCTTCTTTCCTTTCAAAATCGGGCAGGGACTCCCTGCGCATAAAAAAAGAAGAGCACCCGCCGGATGCTCTTACAGCCATAAACTATTAGTTAAGTGAATCCTTTAATGCCTTACCTGCCTTAAACTTCGGTGCCTTGGAAGCAGGAATCTGAATTTCTTTCTTTGTCTGCGGATTTCTGCCGACCCTGGCTGCTCTCTCAGACACTTCAAATGTACCAAATCCAACTAACTGGATCTTCTCCCCCTTCTTAAGCTCCTCTGCAACAACTTCTGTAAAAGCTTTAACAGCTGCCTCTGCATCCTTCTTTGAAATCTCAGCCTTGTCCGCAATTGCTGTAACAAATTCTGCTTTGTTCATGTTAAAATTCCTCCTATGGATTCTATAAATTATATAATTCGAGTTCCTTTTCTCAAATTACCTACAAATCTATTTATACTTGTTTTTTCCCTGTTTGTCAAGGAAAAAAGCGGTTTTTATGGTGTTTCTGTAATTAAAAAGTCACAGAATTGTAACATTGGCATAATCACCGGCCAGGGCGCGGAAAATTGCCCTTTTTAGTTGATTGTAAACGTACTCCCGTTTGTCATGCCGGAAATCAGGCTCTTAATCGTATCAAGCTCCCTCTGCCGCCGTTCGCTCTCACTGATACTGCTGCTTTGGGACTGTGAACTTCCCTGGCTGTTCTGACTGCTCTGGGATTCAGATGAGCCTGTGCTGTTTCCGCTTCCGCCTGACCCTGACGGCTCATCTGCAAGCGCAATTGCAATTGTCGATTCTTTGGAATTGACATAGAGCGAACGTCTCCATACATCATAACCTGCGGCATAGACTTCAAGGTCATGGTTTCCGTATGTCAGCTTTACCGGTTTGGAATAGTCCACCTGCTCTCCGTCAATCATCAGCACTGCATCCGCAACATCCACCACAAACTGTATCTTTCCTTTCTTCGGTCCCTTTCCTTTCAGCTGGTTAAGGTCCACCACGGTGGTTTCCCCTCTTGTAATGGTAATTTCCTGGCTGCCGCCCCATCCGTTGTTTGCAACCATTATGGTGTATGTGCCCTCCGGCACCTGCATGGACAAATCCGGTGTAATCAGTGAGAATATCCGCATTCCCACCTGCACAAAGCTGCCTTCAAACAGCTCCGTGTTCTGGAGCTGCAGCGTCCCTTCGGAAGTCGTGACATTGACTGCAAGAATCTGTTTATCCACACCTGTAACGGACAGAATGTCCCCCTCTCCGATATCTGTCATCTGCAGACGGTTTTCCCCGGAAAAAACAAACGTGTTTTCATCATACCGGTATCTGGTATCCGCTATCTTAAGGACATTCAGATTGGAATTAACGGAAAAACGCTTCACCTTGTTATACACCCATGCCGTATCTGAAATCTGCATTTTTGTCAGAATTCCTTCTTCGTTCACTTCCCCAAGGGTTACGAGCTGTCCGGGCGTAAAATCCGTAATGACTGCACGGTTTCCGTATTTATTGTAAAGGCGGGTATCCTGCCCGTAGAAATACCGGTACTCCATGTTATTCTCATAGCGGTATAACAGCAGCGTCTCCTCAACCTGGTTTACATTTGTCACCAGGTAATAATCCGCCCCTTCCTCAGGCTCTGCTGCCTGCGTCCCTTCTTCTTTTTCTTTATCCGCTATTGACTGATGAAAATAGGTAATTCCATCCCCTTCATCCGTTGTTCCGCAGCCGCAGGACAGCAGCAGTACTGCCGCAAAAAGTAATCCATATGTAATTAACCAGTGTATTTTTTTCTTATTCTTATCCATATCCTTAGTATACACGATTTTTACTGGAATGAAAATAAATTTTCAAGAAACTTCATCCGCTCCGGCTCAATTTCAATCATGCGGTTCAGCTTTTCAATATCCCTGCCGGATATCCATGCCTTGTGGGAATTGCTGTAATGATTTGACAGCTTCCAGAATTTCTCCGGAAACAGCAGTGAAAGATACAGAAATTTCCTTTCCTTTGCAGAAATTGTCCGTATGCTGTCATATGCCTCAATCAGACGCATCCCAAGCCCGGTTTCCCAGTTGTTTTTTTCCATCATCTTCCGGACAAAATTTGCCAGGTCCACCACCGGCTCATTGCAGCCCATATTTTCAAAATTGACAATCCGGATTCCTTCCGGCGTCCGCAGTGCATTGTGCTGGTTAAAATCCCCGTGGAACAGATGCATTTCAGACGGTGTGTCTTCGTTTTCTATTTCCTCCAGAATTTCAAGCGCATCCTTCGCATTCTGGATATAATGCGGATACTGCGCCTGGAAGGCAAGCTCGAAGGCATTGCGGCTTTTTCTGGAACGCACATAATTTTTTACTTTTACAAGCTCCCTGTAATGCCTCCGGTACAAAGGTCCCGGTTCATTCCGCTCATTTTTCATAAATTCGGGAATTTCCATCCGGCAGGAAAGAAGCAGCGTATGCAGCTTCGCCAGACATTTTATGGCTGCTGTCATGTCTGCCTCCCTGCCTGCGCTGCACTCGCTTCCCGAGACGAAATCCTTCAGCCAGTAACGTGTTCCCCATTCATCCTCTGCAGCCGCCTCATCATTTTTTGTCATACAGACCTGCTCTGCCGGAAATCCCAGACGTTCCAGTTCCATAAGAATTTCCCGCAAAAAAGCGGCCCGTTCTTTCGAGCCACGGAAGGGTACAAGCAGCTTTCTGCCGCAGTCTGTGTCACATATATAGGCTCCCCTCCCTTTTGTCACCTGTCTTATTTCCAGGTCATACTGCTCTAATATTGTTTCCGGCTGATTATACAAAATAACCCCTCCCATATGACATTGCTGTGTTCCTATCATATGAGACGGGAGTCCAATTTATGCGCAAGTTCTGACAGGCGCTCTTTTGTATTTAACGAAGGGTCCTCCAGGACATGTTCAAACAGCGTATCCAGCATCATGCCAAGCTCTTTTCCGGGTTTCATTCCCATGGCTATTAAGTCCCTGCCGTCAATTGCCAGGGCCTTTTTTGACACGCACTGTCCTTCCCTTTGGATTTTATGGAAAAGCTCTTCGTAATCCCTGATATACTGAAGCTTTTCATCCCTCTGGTGCATACTCTGTCCAAGCGTGTCCGCACGTTTGACGGCAAATAAATCCGGCATGTTTTCTGCACCAATCCGGCTTACGGCGCGCCGCACATTCCGCGGCGACAGCTTTGGCCTGTCATCATGGTAACGGATCAGACGGCAGACCTGCGCCCTGGTATCATTATCAAATTTCAGCCGTCTTAAAATTTCCCCGGCAAGCTTTTCGCCTTCCTGCGGATGCCCCTTAAAATGGTTCTGTCCGTTTTCATCGGTGGTCTTACAGCATGGCTTTGCCACATCATGAAGCAGCATCGTAAGACGCAGCCGTTTATCCGCCGGAACCTCTTTCAGGGTGCAGAGGGTGTGCTCCCCGACCGTGTAACAGTGGTGGATACTGCGCTGGTCCGTTTCCATCATCCGGTCAAATTCCGGCAGGAATACCTTTGTCAGTCCGAGCTCATACGCCGCCTGAATCATATCCGGATGCGGGGATAACAGCAGCTTCACCAGCTCCATCTGAATCCGCTCCGCACTTACCTTTGCAATCGTACCGGAACGGGCAAGGACTGCCGCCCGTGTCTCCTCCTCAATGTCAAAACCAAGCTGGGCCGCAAATCGCACTGCCCGGAGCATACGAAGCGCATCCTCTTCAAACCGTTCCAGGGGACTGCCCACACAGCGGATAATCCCCCTCTTTAAATCACCGGTTCCGTCAAATTCATCCACCAGCCCCTGCGTCTCATTGTATGCCATTGCATTAATGGTAAAATCACGGCGTTTTAAATCCTCTGCAAGCTCACCGGTAAAGGTGACGGATTTCGGATGCCGCCCGTCCTCGTATTCCCCGTCAATCCGGTAGGTCGTCACTTCATACCCCTGGCGCCCGAACAAAACGGTGACCGTCCCGTGCCGGATTCCGGTATCAACGGTATGGGAAAAAAGCTCCTTGACCGCCCGGGGACATGCCGAGGTTGTGATATCCCAGTCCTGCGGCGTGCGCCCCAGCAGGGTATCCCTGATGCATCCGCCTACTGCATAGGCTTCATATCCTTCTTTTTCGAGTCTTAGTATAATTTGCCGTACGTGTTCCGGTAGTCTGATTTTCACGTGTTATCTAGTATGCCTTTCCCCAGTAAACCAGCGTATGCGCTTCTTTCCCGCAGCAGACACAGGTTCTGGAAATCTGTTCCTTATCGTGAAACGGAATGCAGCGGGAGGTTACCGCCAGCTCTTCTTTTATCCTGTCCTCACACTCCTGGCTGCCGCACCACATCCCGCGGATAAATCCCGGTTTGTTTTCAGCTGCTTCTTCAAGCTCTGCAAAATTATGTGCGTCGTATATATGGGAATCCCGGTGTGCAAGCGCGCGTTCATACATATCCTTCTGCATGGTTTCCAGCAGCTTTGGAATCTCTGTTTCAAGCTCATCCAGGGAAACCTTTATTTTTTCCCTGGTATCCCTGCGGACGACCACACAGCTGCCTGCCTCTATGTCCTTTGGTCCCAGCTCCACGCGGAGCGGAATCCCGCGCATTTCCTGCTCGGAGAACTTCCATCCCGGACTCTTGTCCGAACTGTCAAGCTTCGTGCGGCATACCTTTTCCAGACGGCTTCTTACTTCCCCTGCCTTTTCCAGTACGCCTTCTTTCTGCATCTGTACAGGAATCACCATCACCTGTACCGGCGCCAGCTTCGGCGGAAGCACCAGACCGGAATCATCCCCGTGTACCATAATGATTGCCCCGATCAGGCGGGTGCTTAAGCCCCAGGAAGTCTGGTGGACATAGGTGAGCTTATTTTCCCTGTCGGTATACTGGATACCGAATGCTTTCGCAAAGCCGTCCCCGAAATTATGGCTGGTTCCTGACTGCAGTGCCTTTCCGTCATGCATCAGCGCCTCGATGGTATAGGTTTCCTCTGCCCCGGCAAATTTTTCTTTTTCGGTTTTCTGCCCCCTGATTACCGGAATTGCAAGAAAATCCTCACAGAAATCGGCATAGACGTTTAACATCTGGATGGTTCTTTCCTGTGCATCCTCTGCCGTGGCATGGGCGGTATGTCCTTCCTGCCATAAAAATTCGCGGGAACGCAAAAACGGTCTTGTTTCCTTTTCCCATCTTACCACCGAACACCACTGGTTATACAGCTTCGGCAGGTCGCGGTAGGACTGAATCAGGTTTTTGTAAAAATCACAGAATAATGTCTCAGACGTCGGACGGACGCAGAGACGCTCCTGAAGCGGGTTTGCACCGCCGTGCGTCACCCATGCGACTTCCGGCGCAAAGCCTTCCACATGGTCTTTTTCCTTTTCCAGAAGGCTTTCCGGAATAAACATCGGCATGTATACGTTTTCCACCCCGGTTTCCTTAAACCGCCTGTCCAGTTCTTTTTGTATATTTTCCCAGAGCGCATACCCTGCGGGCTTTATGATCATGCATCCCTTTACTGCGGAATAATCAATCAGCTCCGCCTTTTTTACCACATCGGTATACCACTGCGCAAAATCTTCCTCCATGGAAGTAATGGCTTCTACAAGTTTTTTCTCTTTAGCCATGGTGTTCTCCTTCTCTCGGACTGTTTTCATGTCTTCACAGTTCTATTCTTATTATTATTTAAAATCACAGATTCATTTTATGATAATAAGAAAAAAGTGTCAAGACCAGGGGAGGAGGTGCATGCACCTCCTCCCCTGTAAAAAGCTTTTCGCTTTCTTATTTAACTGTTACTTTCAGCTTAATGGTCTTTGTCTTTCCATTCTTTAATGTGACTTTTACCGTAATAACTGCAGTCCCGGCTTTCTTAGCCTTAATCTTTCCTTTACTGGTTACTGTTGCCACTGATTTTTTACTGGATGAATACGTAATTTTAGATACATTACGCATATCCAGTTTGCTGCCCAGCTGAACTTTTGCAGTCTTTCCTTTCTTTACTGTTACAGAAGATTTCTTAAGCTTAACTGTCTTAAGAATTTCCTTCTCGATTTTGGCAGCCTGCTTTTCTGTTACCAGTTCATAATTCGTTCCTGACGGAAGCGCAAGTGTAACGCTTCCATCTGCGCTTACTTTATAAGTCTTTGCATTAACCAGTACATACTTACCGGTCTTTTTGTCTTTTGCCAGCACTTTCAGCTTTGTACCGGCTGTAAGACCGTCAGCTGCTGCACTAACCGTATAACTGCCTTTATCCGTCTGAACCTTCACAGAAACATTAACTTCTTTCGTACCGGCGGCTTCGGTTACCTGCGAAACCACATTCCCGGAAATGGTTCCGGTTATGTTTTTCTTTCCCTGTTTCCCGGCTATTGCCACTTCCGCCGCGGCACTGGTAATTTTATCATCGGCATCCTTTACGACAGTTACCGTTATAGCTCCTGCAGCATCGGCAATCACGCTGATTTTTCTGCTCTCCGTAATTTTACCCGATGCATCCTTTTCCGTTATCATCGTATTGCTTACTTCATTTCCTGCCTCGTTTGACGTATTCCATGTCCTTGTTTCCGTAACGCTCCCGTCCGGATGAACAGTTACCTGAACATCGGAATCTGTGCTGTCAGAAGAACCGCCGGACGACTGTGGTCTGTCGGAAACATTCACCTGGAATTCCTGACTGTAGTCCCCATAGGTAACGGTAATCGTATACGTTCCAGTCTTCGTCTTGTCATATCCGGAAGCGTCCACCGTATAACCAGTTGAAATCGGAACCTTTACTGTGCTGTCATATATGCCTGTCACAGAGATTCCATCCAGATTCAGCTCTTCCCCTACGTAGTAGGATGTTTTTGCCGGTCCCTGGAAAGAAACACCAGTCAGCGTTTTCCCCTTTGCAAGGATTACCGTGCCGCCATCGGAGGCTGCAGGAATCGTAACGGTCACGGAACCGCCGGATACCTCCGCATCCTCACCGCTGTATACATTGGTCAGCCCGGTTTCTGATACGCTGAATGTTACCTGCTTTTCCGTATCAGTTGTATTCAGTCCTACATATACGTTTTCACTTCCGGCAGTTCTCTTAAATACCAGATAACCATCGCCATCCGAACCTGTCACCTTAGTCCTTGTTCCTGTCGCAAATATACTGGAATACATCGCCCTTGCCGCCAGAAGCTTCTGATAATGATTCAGCATTGCTGTCTGGTCATCCGTCAGGTTATCGAACTGCATGTCGTAACGGTTGTTATTCTGGTTACCAAAATCATTTGGTCCGGTCAGATTAATTTCTTCCCCGTAATAAACAATCGGTATTCCCTTTGCAGTAATCTGAAGCGCTGCAGCAACCTTCATCTTGGATGTATCATTTCCAATACTATACAGGAAACCATCCTCGTCATGACTGCCCAGGAACTGTCCCATGGTAAAGCTGTTGGATAATCTGGTATTCCTGCTCTCCAGCGTGCTTTCCACAGAATCAATATTTCCATTAACGAAACTTCTTGCTGTGCCTTTAAAATCAAAATCCAGCAGTGCATCCATCTGTCCGTTGCCAAGGTAATCCCCTGTATTGGATACCCCGGCTCCAAAATATTCGCCAATCATCTTAAATGCAGGATTCACACTGGCAAGTGATGTCTTTAAGTCCTGCCATGTTTCATGCTCAACATGTTTTACGGTGTCCACACGGAAATATGCAATGCGGTTTCCTGACGGTGTTGTATGGTTCGCCCATGCGGTCTGCCATGCAATCAGCTTTGCACGTACTGCCGCTTCCTCTGTCTTGAAGTCCGGCAGTCCTCCCTGCCACTGGAGAATAAAATCACTCTCAACAGCTTCCTCTTCCGGACGAATCATTCCTGCAAAACTGGAAGAATTCTCCATGCCGTATCCCGCATGGTTTACAACGATATCAACCATAATCTTAATGCCACGTTTCTCGGCCTCATCAATCAGATTATCCAAATCCGCAGTATTCCCCAGATGCTCGTCAGTCTTTGTAAAATCCTTTGCCCAGTATCCATGATAGCCCTGCTGGTTCAGTTCAACATTTACAACGTTATCAATATTATCCACAATCGGAGTAATCCAGATTGTGTTAATCCCAAGATTCTGCAGATAGCCAAGCTTGCTTGTAAGCCCCTTGAAATCGCCGCCGTGGTAACTCTCTATCTTTGCCTTGTTCACATTGTAATTGTTGGATGCATCCCCGTCCACAAAACGGTCCGTGAGCAGGAAGTATATTCTTGATTCGTCCCATGACGGTTCCGAATCGGTCTTTTCCGCCACCTTGACATCAACATTGATTTCTGTCTTATTTCCATAAAGATCCTTAATGGTAAACGGAACCTGATATGTTCCTGCCGCCACACTGCGGTCTATATAAAGAACTCCCTCCTTGGAAACCGGCTGGAATTCTACAGTCTGCCCTGAATATCCAAGATTCGTAAGGTCTGCTGTTATGGCAGCTACCTCTACATCTTTTCCGGTATCCTGATCTTTAATGGTAAATGAGACAACCGGGTTCTGATTATAATTTACTGTTTCCGGACTTACTTTTGCAGTAATATCCAGTACAGGTTTTTTATATTCAATCTTACCTCCCCAGTACTGGTCTTCTGTCTTTGTACCGTCAACCATGAAATAAAACCGATAGGTTCCATCAGAAACATCTGTCCATTTATAAGAAAACAGCTCATCCTTTGCAGAATATGTCATATTCTCTGTCTTTATCGTCGTGCCTGCATTGTCCTGAATGACTACCTGAACCGTTTTACCTGAAAGTTCATCCATTGTGTTGTTGTAGAATCTGTTGTCATCACGCCATGCAAATACAATGCCGCCATCATAATATGTCTTTCCGGAAGGAAGAAGATACGGAACTTCAATACCTTCACCGCCCTTGACTTTGGTATAACGGTCATCTGCATATGCTGTTAAGGAACGGTCTGTAAATTCCCTGTCATCTGACTCACTTGCTTCCCATTTACCAGGAAGACGCACGATATAACCAAAATCCTTCGTTGTGTCATCCAGTGTAATATAGGCGATATTTTTACCATTTACCTCATGGAATTTCACCCCGGTATTTCCTGCCGGTGAATTAGACCATGTATAAATGTCAGACTGTCCTTCGTACTTCGAGCCGCTCTTGTATTCATACTCATACAGGAATGCTTTTCTGGTATAATACACCGTCTGTTCCGCCTGCTGGGACTTTCCTTTCATATCTGTGTAATCTGCCACCACAGTATAATAACCGTTTACAGCCGCATCTGTCGTTGTAATTACTGCCTTCGTTGGATCACTGTCATTCTTTGCAATGCTGAGTCCTGCAGGATGATCCTTTACGGACCATTGAATGCTGCTTTTCTTGACCGAATCTGTTACATTTGCATTTACATCAAAGTTTCCTGTACCTGCCAGATTCTCGCAGTCAATCAAAAAGCCCTCTACCACCAGTAAAGAATTACCGCCTTCCTGCTTAGTGTTTGCCGGATCCGTAACCCATGTAGTTCCATATTTA
Organism: uncultured Agathobacter sp.; assembly: GCA_910587655.1. Classification (GTDB taxonomy): domain Bacteria; phylum Bacillota; class Clostridia; order Lachnospirales; family Lachnospiraceae; genus Roseburia. The sequence continues at coordinate 124,284 of CAJUND010000010.1, forward strand.
AACTTGTACTGATATTTCCCAGGCTTTACATCCGGAATCGTAATGGAGTATATGCCATCACCATCAGCATCTGTCATTTCCTTTCCATTATCCCAGTCTGTCAGCGTACCCATCAGGCACAGCTTATTTCCATCCAGTTTGGCTGCGCTGATTTCATAATTAAATGTAACGGAACCGTCATCATTGATGACCGGACTCTTTACAGCAGAGAAATCTGCCGGATTGACAGGGGCTGATACTGCCGCACCGCTTGTCCAGCCGGACGGTTTGCTGGATGATACATTTAAGTCTGTCCCGGAACCGTAGGTAATCCAGACTTCCATTGTTTCTGCTGTGACAGGAATACTGAAATTACCGGTCTGGTTGTCACCTCCCCAGCTTCCATTGTTAAACAGTCCGTTTACCGTATTCCCATCCTGTTTGACTACTTTATAGCTGTACCAGCCGGCATTTTTTCCGTTTTCGTTTATAATGCCGCCCATATCATTACTGCAGTACTCCAAACCGGAGATTGCACTCCAGCTGCCGCCGGAACCAAATTTACTGTATACCTTGTTCCAGTTCTTTGAGTTCTGAAAATGTATCGTTAAATCTGTACTCGTCACTGCCGGTGCCAGCGGTTTGATTTCGGTCGTCAATGCTTCATCCTCATACCATTTACGGTTCGCCGAATCAAAATAAGCCGCTGTGAGACCCTGCGCCAGAATTGCATCATTCCATATATTCTCATACACTTCCGGCGCTTCGTTTTCATTACCTGATGTTACATATTTTACAAACTGGATTCCTCCTACTGTTCCCGTAATACTAACATCAACATAACCCCATCCACTGTTACCTGCCAAAAGACTTGGCTGCATATTATTAGCACCCCATGTGCCATTTACAGCCTTTTTTTCACCACTTGATACTACCGAAATGTCAGAGGCCTGCCAGCAATTAAATCCCCAGTCTCCTGCCTGGGTTCCTGACGGGAGTTCAAAATACAGCCTTACGGATGCACTCTTGTTTGCCGCATAGGTTTCCACCCCCCCCTCCCCAGTTTCCGGGCACTGCAAGCGTTGTAATCGCCAGTGCGAGAGCCATAATCAGGCTCAAAAGCTTTTTGCCTATTCCTTTTCCCATGTAAATTACCCCTTTCTTCTTTGGTCTTTCTGACCAGTCCACTTCTTACTTTGCAACTTCTATTTATAATATAAGAACAAATTCGGGATTTTTCAACAGTATTTTTCGATTTTTTCCTTTTTCATCCTTTTTACTAAATTTTACGAGATTTTTTATTCAATATTACAACAGCCCTGGAACGGCAGGATTGCGAAAAAACTGAAAAGCATGTATAATATGGAACAGACTGCAGAAGCAGCACTTGACAAGGAGCATTTTTATGAAACATTTCAAAAGAGGAGTAAAAGCCGGAATCCCCATAGGACTTGGTTATCTGTCCGTTTCTTTTACTTTCGGGATTATGGCAGTTTCATACGGACTGTACTGGTGGCAGGCGGTGTTAATCTCCATGCTGACCGTTACCTCGGCAGGGCAGCTTGCCGGAATCGGAACGATGATTCACCCGGGACAGTATTTTCAGATGCTGGTTTCGCAAATTACCATTAATATCCGCTATTCTTTTATGTCAGTTTCCCTGTCACAGAAAACAGATACAAAGTTTCGCGGAATCTGGCGGTGGATTTTTGGGTTTATGATGACTGATGAAATTTTTGCAGTGGCGTCTGCAGAGGATGTGGTATGCCGCAGCTTTTTTGCGGGACTGTGCGTGCTTCCGTATCTGGGATGGACGGGCGGAACCCTGATTGGCGCACTGCTTGGAAGCGTCCTGCCGGACAGGCTGATGAGCGCGCTGGGCATTGCCATATACGGCATGTTTATCGCAATTGTCGTGCCGGAAATGAAACACTCGCATCCGGTCGTCTGCACCGTGCTCTGTGCGGTTCTGATGCGGTGTGCGTTTGATTATATTCCGTTTCTGGAAAATGTTTCGGACGGGATTGCAATTACCGTCTGCGCAGTGGTTTCTGCCGCAGCCGCCGCAGCCCTGTTTCCGGTGGAAGAATCATAAGGATTTACGATTATATTTGGAGGGAAATATATTATGAATGGAATTTCATTCTGGATTTACCTGCTTATTCTGGCTGGTTCCACTTATCTGATTCGGGCTGTGCCGTTTGCCGCTGTCAGAAAAAAAATACAGAACCGCTTTATCCAGTCGTTTCTGTATTATATTCCGTATGCGGTGCTGGCTGCCATGACGATTCCCGCCATCTTTTATGCCACATCACACCCGCTGTCAGCTTTTCTGGGACTGGCTGCTGCGGCGGTTCTTGCACTGTGCAGGCAGAGCCTGACGGTTGTGGCTGCGGCGGCGTGTGCAGCCGTATTTCTGGCGGAACTGTTTCTGTGATTTGCGTAGGCAATGCTCCTTACGGAGCATTACAATGCCCAATTTTCTCCCCCATATGCACCGGGATTTCCTCGCCGCGGGCGGTTGCTTCATATGCATAGGACGGGATTTTCACCCGGTTTTTCTGCAGCAGCACTACAATCGTGGAACCGCCGTAAAGAAACATCCCTTTTTCCTCGCCCCTCTCATACTGCCACGAGCCATGGTGGTTTTTGATCCTGCCTACCAGCATTGCCCCGACCTCGATCTGCGCCACGGTTCCGAAATGGTCGGTGTCAAGAATCGTATATTCCCTGCAGTTTTCCGTGAAAACCGGAGTCTCTTCCAGCGCTATGGGACGCACGGTGTGAAGTTTTCCCTCCACGAAATGGTTTGCCCCCTTTGTCCCGCTGTCCAGGTAACAGTAGCGGTGGTAATGGTTCACACAGAGACGGAACACCAGACAGACGCCGTCTGTAAACTCTTCTGCAACAGCCGCATGGCCTAACAGCTCCGAAACGGTATAACGGCTCTGTTTCACCGGAATCACGCTGTTCTTTTTTATGGGATAAACGGACAAAAGACCGTCGCACGGGGCAATCAGGGCGTCCGCATCCATACAGATTCTGCGGTACTCCGGTCTGATTTTCCTCGTAAAACAGTCATTAAAGCAGGTATATTCCTCATCCGTATACTGGCTCATCGGAATATGGTTCTTTTTGATAAAATGCGGGATGAATCCCCTGGAAATCCGTAAGTCCAGAACCCCTCCGACAAGTTTTGATACCGCACGTCCCGTCAGCGGCTTAAGCAGCATGCGTCCGGGTACCGTATGGTATAAAAAGTGGAGCATCCTCCCCTCCTGCGGGGCAGGAACTGATTTTCTAGCCATTCCATCCTCCTTATTCAGTGAAGTACATTCCGTCCGACAATCAGAAATATAAATTCAATCAGCCCTAAAATTACCATAACCATCATACCGCGTGTTCCAGGCTTTGGCACTTTTATTTTTGCCAGAAACAGGACTGTCATTACTAACATGACCGCAAAATACAGCAGTGTCAGATCCGCCGGAATCAGATACTGTAACAGCAGTACCGTCGGAAATGCCAGCGCCGCCGTAGTCACAGGAAGACCGACAAAGCTTTTGCGCACGCCGGCTTCGGTGTTCTGCCGCTCCTCTTCGATGACATTAAAATATGCAAGCCTTATCAGGGCTGCCAGAATATAAAGCATTAAAATCGCAAACAGGATTACCACAAACGGAAAAGAAAATTCATCCCCCTTTTTCAGCCGGGGAACCTCCGTAATCGTCGGGCACACGCGAATCATAGCATCACCGATACATGCCGGAAGCACGCCGAATGCAACCAGATCCGAAAGGGAGTCTATCTGGATTCCAAATTTCTGTTCCTGTGCCTCCCTGTCTTTTTTCATGCGGGCAACCTTTCCGTCAAACGCATCGCACAAACCGCAGAACAGCAGGAAGAACACGCCCAGATACGGATGCCCGTTTCCCTGCAGGGCAACAATAATTCCCACCCCCGCGGAAATTGCAGACAGATACGTAAGTATTTCACTGTAATTAAAATATCCTATCATTGATTGCGGTTTATCCTTTCTTTGATGTAATATTCCGGAGCAGCCAGGCGGTAACCACTGTAACTCCGCTTATGATAATGCAGCTGTAAAAGGAAAGGCTTCTGCTCAGCAGTTCCAGGTTTGTTGCATAGTGTGCGCTCATCATATTTGAAAAACCATCCAGAAGCAGGTAGTCCGCCACTCCCATCGCACCCGGAACCGGTATACAGTTTGAACCAATCGCCACAAAGCTCTGTGTCACCCAGATATCCAGCGCCCTGTCCGCAGCCCCTCCTGTGGCAAGAAACACGCACAGTGTAACGGTAATCTGCGATACACGCTGCAGAAGATTAAAAATAAACGCCTGGAACAGCATTTTCTGGTGTCCTGCAATCATTCTTGTACATTCCCTGTATTCCTGCATGGTTTTCACCAGGTTTCTTCGTCTTTTGCTGATACGGTGCAGAATATGGATTTTTGCAAGAAAAACCATGACGCGGTCCGCAAGCCCGAAGATTACCTTCTCTTTCTTTATAAAAAGATAAAACATGATTCCAAGTCCCAGCAGAATTGCATAACCAACGACTATCAGTATCCGTCCGGGAAGGTGAAATCCCAGGTACATCTTCGGCCTCACAACCAGACAGACAGCTCCCACAACCAGAAATGCCGCCGTATACATAATCAGGTTTACAATCAGTGAAACCGTCACAACTGCACCCGGAACCCCGTCAGCCATCATAAAATATCCGCTTGCCGGCTGTCCGCCTGTGGCAGACGGCGTAATTGCTGAAAAATAAATATCCGCAGAGGAATAGACAAAGCCTTTGCGCCAGCCCCTGGGATAGCCAAATGCCTTTATGATGCTCTGGAGTGCAAGTCCCTCAAACACAATAAATCCCATCATACAAAGCAATGCGGCAGCCAGCCATGCGGGATTTGCATTCCTGACACACTCTTTAAAATTTTCAAGGGAAAAATCCTTGCACTGTGCAATCACAGCCCAGATACTGAACGCTGCAATTACCAGAAAAAGGACTGCCCAGATTCCTTTTTTTCTGTTCATTGTTTTCTTCTTTTAAAAATTCTCTCCATGTGAAATTTCCCTGACAGAAAAAATCCAAGCTCTGCCACGAGGACTGCACCAAACATATCAACCACTACATGCTGCTTGACAAGCACTGTGGATGCAAATACAAGAAGCGTCATAACAAGCATCACCCACCTGTACCAGCCCGGCGCCTTTTTTACTTTCAGCGCCCCCCGGAAACATACATAGCTTTCCAGGCAGTGAATGGACGGAAACAGGTTGTCCGGCGCGTCCAGCTCATAAATCAGCTTCGTCAGCGAATCAAAAACGCCTGTGCCGGTAATTTCCGGACGTACAAGCGTGGTCGGATACACCACAAAACAGAACATGCACATCAGCTTGGCAAGCATTTCGCCGGTATACATATGGTAACACAGCTTTCGGCTTTCCCGTCCAATCATAATATACCCTGCAATCCACTGCACATATGCAAGGATATAAATGCTGATCATTGCCGGAACAAACGGCAGCATATGGTCAACCGGCAGGGATATATCATAATGCGTCAGTCCCTGCGTAAATATCCGTGTTCCGAAATATGCGGCCATATTGACCGCCAGCAGTGTCAGCGCCGGAATCCATGCATAGCGCGGTAATATTTTTTCAAATTTTAGAAATTTCATTTTTATTCTCCGGAAGGATTCGTTTACTACATTCTGTACTATACCATATTTTTTGTGTAATGTCTTAAACTTTTTCTTTAATATTTCCTTAAAATTTCCTTCTTTTTTTACTATTTTAAGACTATACGGAAGAAAGGTCTATACTATCTTTGGGATTCAGGGTAGTATTTTAGGGTTTTTGCTGCTGTTTTGCAGAAAAAAATCCCCTGACTGTGCTGCAACGGTCAGGGGATTCGGTTCTTTGTCCGGTCGGACTCAGTTTTCCTTATCTTTTATTTTCCATATGTTTCCTTCTTCCTTTTCCGCCGGAACAAAACCGGCAGGAGGAAGAATCCCATGGCGGGAAGCAGGGCGTATGGTCCCCATGGTTCCTGCCCGGTCTTTGGCGAACGGATGTATGTGCCGGAAGGCTTACTCTCCGGGATTTTCTTTTCCGCTTTTTCCAGTTTTAATACAAATACCGGCTCATCCTTCTTTCCGGCGGAAGGAATGATTTCTGTGCGGAGAACCCGTCCGCATAGGATGCAGCGGTATGTCCGGACCCCGGCTTCCGTGGCTGTCGGTTTTTTCGTCACGGTACCGTTGTCCTCCGCATGCTCGCCCACATCCGTTTTCTTTCCGCATTCACACTCGTGCCAGTGTTTTTTCCTGTCCGATTTCCATTCCTTTCCGTAGTTGTGTTTATGCTGCGGTCCGGCCGGTTCCTGCCAGTTCCCCGTCCCGGAACTGCTGTCTTCAGCACCTGTCGGTTTGTTAAATGACACCACGGGTTCATCCTCTGTCCCCGTTTTAATAATGACTTTCCCGCTGACGTATTTTCCGTTATTCTTAAAATCCTCCACGGTTACCGTCATGTCAGTCCCTGCCTCCTTCAGCGCTTCATTTAAAACCTTTTCAATATACGCTTCCGTGGTGGCTCCTGTCATTTCCATTTTGTCCAGCGCCTCCTGCACCACTTTCACCGGATCAATTTCCAGGTAAAAGGTTACGGTTGTGCTGTTTCCTGCCTCATCCACTGCGGTAATGGTCTGTTTTGTCTTTTTGTATACCTCGGCAATCAGTTTGCGTTCCCATGTTCCCTCATCGGCGGAAGCCGTGCTGTCAATTTTTATGGCAGCCTCCGTGTTTACGGTAACGGATGCAAGCCAGCTGTCGGAAACGGTTACCGTCTGCGGGGTGTAATAGGTTTTCCCGTTCTTTATGCCGGAAAACTCCGGGTCTGTCCCGTCAAACACAAGCCAGTCCGTGGAAAGGATCACGGAATTGCCGTTGTTGTCCATTATTTTCACATAGACAATGCACGCGCTGTCCTGCCATTTATCCGTGGGAACCGCTGCCTGCACGCTGCCCGTGCCTGTCCGCGCCTTTTTCGTTTCCATCTTCGCCGGGCTCCAGCTGGCATTTCCGAAATCCTCCAGCCAAGGCAACGAAAGCGGACTTTCCGAAATGTAATAATACACGCCTTTTATGCCGGAAACCGCCCCGCCGTCCGTCACGTCCCACGCGGTAACCATCACGTCTTCCGTGGTCCTTGAAAACAGGGTATACGGGGTTTTTGCAGCTGTATAGCTGTTCCATGTTTCCGTTTTCCCGTTCAGTGTGATTTCAATGCTTCCCGCAGGAGCGGTTTTATCCTCGCCGGTTCTGTTATAGCCGCAGTCATTGCAGTCCATGTCCGTGTCGCCGTCATAATTGTGCGGCTCTGGATCTTTTGTCTTTCCGCACCCACATACCTCCCAGTGTGTGTTTTCATCTTTGCATTCTGTCCTGAATGTATGCCCTTCGATTTCAAACGTTCTGGAAGGTGTCCCGTCATAGTTTCCCTGCCCGGTGACTGTCACGGTTGCCGTTCCTATTTTTGTGTTATCGGAATAAGCCAGTGTATAATCCTTACCAGGGGTTAAAACCGTATCCTTGTCCTTCACAATGATACCAGGTTCCACTGCACTGACATCAGAATCCCAGTGGGGGACCTTCTGTACCTGAATATTGTCTTCTGTCAGCGTCTTTGGTTTAATTTTAAATTCTATTTTCAGTTCACCGGTGAAGCCTCCCATCCCCGTGACTGTCACGGTATATGTACCGGCATCTGTCCCGCTGTTTCCTGTCACAGTGTAATCCTTACCGCTGGTTAATTGCCGTGTCACACCGTTTTCCTCGATACTGACAGAAGGATTTACGGTCTGCAGGGTCCCGTTATATGTCAGGTCCTGCAGCGTTATCCGGGCGCTTCCTATGTCAAGTTTTATTTCAAAGCTGGTACCTGCCGTTATCTCTTTTTCCGCTTCCTGTCCATTTTCATCATTTTCCTTATATTTGATAACAAGTTTGGCTGATGCTGTACCGGGGTCAATGTTTTTTTCATATATTATCTGGCTGTCATCCGGCACTGCCGTCTGTCCGGTCAGGTCATTCCAAAGGTTTATGTTATCGGTTTCATTTTCATTTGAGCCGCCCACTTTTATGGTAACCGGCTTAATTTCATTTCCTGTGTATGACTGGGGCCTGTCGGGAGCTATAAGGGTGATGGATGCATATGCCCCGCAGCCTTCATTCACGCATTTAAATGTGATGGTGTCCCCGCTTTCATTTAATTCACAGACCGGTTTGTGCTGACCTTCCATATAATCAGAATTCCATATAGGATCACTTTTATATTCCTTCAGATAATTACATGGTACGCTAATCTGGCGAACCATCTGATTATCCCGGAAGTCCGATGCCGCCTCTGGTTTCGGTCCCTCCATAATTAACTCCTCAGTACCGGCATGAAATGCCATGCTTCCGATATATCTTACGCTGGCAGGTATTGTAATGCTGTCAGGTTTATCACAATAACAAAATGCACCTTCCCCTATGACTTCCACGGAATCCGGAATTATTACCTTTCTTATGTTTGACCAATCTGAATTCACTGCATATTTATGAAAGGCATTGGTGCCAATTTTCGTTACACCATTTTTAATCACGACCGTTGTTATCACATCAATCTCAAAAAGTAAACGAAACCATGGTTGTTTAACAGTACCGGGATCATCTCTATAGGGATAACCCCTATAGTCCTCCATCTCTCCCTCGCCGTATACCGTGAGTGTCCCCGTGGTACTGTCAAATTCCCATTTCACATTATCACCATATTTGCCGCAGTTTCCCCGTACTTTGCATTCCACCCCATTAATTATTTCCGTGTCGCTGTCCGGTTCTTCCACAGCTGCAATGCCGTTGTCCGTTTCCGTATCCCCCGTTATTTCCTCAGTTTCCAATTCGTCTGGTCCATCTGGTTCCCCCGGTTTCTCCGGTTCATCCGCTTCCGTATCCCCGCTGCCATCCGGCTGCGGATTTTCTTCCGGCGTTTCCGGTCCGGTTTCCGTATCTGCGGGATTTTCCGTGGAAGTTTCCGTGCTTTCAGTCCCTGTGCTGTCCGCCGGTTTTTCCACCGGGGATTCCGTACCCTGCATTTCCCCGGCTTCCAGTGCCTGGAAGTCATTTCCCCATACCGTTCCAAAAAGCAGCGCCATGGAAAGAAACACCGCCATAATTTTTTGTTTTACATGATTCATTCCTTTTTTCATCTGACTCTCCTCCCTGTCAATAAATGTCCGGTTTTCTTTTTAAACACCTGAAACGCAAAAAACATCTGTTTTCCAAAAATTAAATTTCCGGACAGCAGATGTTTTTATTTATGGACCATTAATATTGACAGTAAAAAAAGAGCCTACTCTACCACTGGCTGGCTGGCTGGCTGGCTGGCTGGCTGGCTGGCTGGCTGGCTGGCTGGCTGGCTG